>QIAB01000070.1:0-18629 GCA_003225455.1 Acidobacteriota bacterium | reverse complement strand
GGATCGCGGCTGCGCTGCTCGAGCGCGAAGTGCTCGATGCCAACGAGATCAAATTGATTATCGAAGGCAAAGAACTGCCCAAGCTGACGCCGCCGCCCAGGCCCGATGACGGCGTACAGCAGGTGCTCAAGCCAGAGCCGGGACGTCCCGGCATCGCCAAAGGTGGCGAGAGTCCGGCCAGAGCATAAGACACTTATCAGCGCAACGGCAACAAGGGGCGGCACGGAAAAAGGCTTTGAAAGGGAGCAGCTTCCGCAGCCTGTGATGCCATCTCTGACACGAACCTGGCGTGCTCTGGAGAGCGATGCGCGTCTTGCTGAACTTCAAGTCTCCACGCGATGGCGGTCGAGCTGCGAATACCGGAAGCAGTCCACGACATGGTCATTCACCATGCCGACGGCCTGCATGAAGGCGTAGCAGATGGTCGATCCTACGAAAGTGAATCCGCGTTTTTGCAGGTCTTTGCTCATGGCGTCGGATTCACGCGTGCGCGCCGGGAGAAGCTTCAGTGATCTCCAGGAATTCACCCGTGGCTTTCCACCGACGAATTGCCAGGCGTAGCGGTCGAATGAGCCATATTCCTGTTGAACCTTCAGAAATGCTTTGGCGCTAGCGACTGCGGAAGCGATCTTCAGCCGGTTGCGTACAATGCCGTCGTTCTTCAGCAGGCCGGCAATCTTCCGGCGATCATAGATCGCCACGCGTTGGGGATCGAAAGCATCGAAGGCAGCGCGGTAATTTTCCCGCTTGCGGAGGATTGTGTCCCAACTCAGGCCGGCCTGCGCGCCTTCGAGAATTAGGAATTCGAATAGCTTTCTGTCATCGTGCTGCGGCACGCCCCATTCTTCATCGTGGTAGCGGATCGAGAGCTCGTTGCGGGCCCATTCGCAGCGGATGCGGGTTTCATTCTTGTGAGTCATGGACTTGTCGATAGTATGCCGTCTCTATGGCGCATTAGGTTTGAACGCGGGCGAAGGCGCCCGCGCCACAAAGTTCGTGCCGGGCTCAGCTCAGTGAAACTCCAAAGTCACGAATTTTGCCTGTCCCTTTCCTATGTTGATGAGCGTGTGGGTGTAGCCGCCGGCTATCCACTTAATATCGCCGGATTTGAGTTGAGCGCTTAACGCGGGCTTGCCTTCAACGTCGCTGCGCAGATCGAGATCGCTGATGGCGACCACTAGGTGGGGGCCGGCATGGTGATGTTTGGGAACGACGCCGCCGGGCCGGAGTTCGATTTCGGAGACGCGCGCGCCATCTTTTACGAACAAGATTTCCTGCGTGCCACCGGTCAGCACGTTCAAGCCACGTTCTTCATCCCATTTAGGCGAAGTGGAGGAGCGGGCTCTTTCATCCTGCATGAATTCGATTGTCACATTGCGGAAGGGGGTTGAGGCGAGATTGCGAGCGATGTGGGCGAAGTTGCCGGGAGTGAAGCGGGTTTCGCCGTCCTGCAATTTGAGTGTGGCCGGAGGCTTGCCTTCAACATCGTTCTCGACCTCTGAAGCTCCCAAAGTTACAAATACATAGTCATGGCGGTGGCGATGCATCAGGGTGGATTCGTGTGGCGGGACATCTACTTTGAAGACGCGGACGTATTGGTTTTCGAGCGCCAGACGATGATGCGGCTCGACGGTGATTTCGACCTCCGAAACGGATTGGCCAAGCAGATTAAAAGCGAGAAGCAGAATGGGAAGATGGCGTGCGCGAATCATGGAGCGAGATTCTAGCATCCTGCAAAGCTGTTGAGGTCTGTAGGGCGGTATAGTCTAGGTGAAGAGGCAGGAATGAAATACGTACTTGTTCTTTTGTGTGTGCTGGGAGTTGTGGCATCCTCGCTGGCGCTGCGGGAGCATTACCGCACTGAAGGATTCGCGCCGTGCGATATTAATGATAAGTGGGACTGCGGGATCGTAAATCAGAGTCCCTATGCGATGATCGGGAAAATTCCGGTGGCAGTGATTGGGATTGGAGGATATTTGCTGATGGGAGCGCTGGCCTTCCGGCGAGCGTATCGACTATTGTTAGCGCCGATGATTTTTGGATTGGGATTTTCGCTTTACCTGGCGCATATAGAAAAAGACATTCTGGGAGTGTGGTGCGTCTATTGCGTGATCTCATTGGGAACAATTTCGCTGCTGACGCTGCTGGTGCTGGGGACGGTGCTGGCGCAATGGCTGCGGCAAAGGCGTGCGGCATCAGAATGAATTGATGAATGAGTTAGGAAAACTCCTGCTGGTTGTTGGGTTGGTCCTTGTGGTTGGTGGCTTGGTCTTGATGGTGTTAGGCCGGACCAACCTTCCGCTTGGGCGTCTGCCAGGGGACATTATTTATCGCGGAAAGAACACAACGTTCTATTTTCCTCTGGCAACGTCGAGTCTTCTGAGCGTGGTGCTTTCGGTGATTCTGTATTTAGTAGGACGATTGAAACGATAGAAAACCAGTTCTCCGTTCCCAGTTTCCGGTTCTCAGTTAAACTCCACACCATGGTCTCTTCTGACCAGCTTGGGTTCAGCTTCAGGCCCTTTGAGCGCCGCATTTGGACGGTGCGGGACTTGGTTTCGACCGTGCGCACGCACATCGAGCGTGAGTATGGCGACATCTGGGTGGAGGGAGAGATTTCAAATTTTCGCGCCCACGACTCGGGTCATCTGTATTTCACGCTGAAAGATCAGAATGCTCAGATTCGGACGGTGATGTTCCGGTCTTCGGCGCGGCTGCTGCGCTTTCGTCCGGAAAACGGCATGCAGATTGTCCTGCGCGGGCGCGTGACCATCTATGAAGACCGCGGTGAGTTGCAGATTTCAGCTGAATACCTTGAGCCCAAAGGCGCAGGCGCGTTGCAGATTGCTTTCGAGCAACTCAAGGCCAAACTGGAAGCGGAAGGATTGTTCGATTCATCACGCAAGAAGCCGGTTCCGGCATTGCCCCAGCGAATCGGAGTAGTGACCTCGCCGCAAGCGGCGGCCCTGCGGGATATTTTGAATATTTTGCGGCGCCGACATCACTCGGCAAACGTTCTGATTTTTCCTGCGCAGGTTCAGGGAGAGGCTTCCGCGCTTGAGGTTAGTGCTGGCATTCGTTACTTCAATAAAGCTCGCAACGTTGATGTCATCATCGTGGCGCGCGGGGGCGGCAGCGCTGAAGACCTGGCAGCATTCAATCACGAGGGCTTGGCGCGCACGGTAGCGTCATCGCAGATTCCGATCATTTCGGCCGTCGGGCACGAGACTGATTTCACCATCATCGATTTCGTTGCGGACCTGCGGGCGCCTACACCTTCGGCGGCGGCAGAGTTGGTGATTCGTTCTCGTCAGGAAGTGGAGGAACAAGCGGAAGGCCTGCGACAGCGATTGGTTCGTGCCATCCATTACCGATTATTGATGGGACGGCAGACGCTGACGGAATTAGCTCAGCACGGCGCGTTTGCGCGCATGATGGATGCGATTAACCAGCGCCAGCAAAAGTTAGATGACCTGCGGTACCGCTTGGATCGGGCTGAGCGGCAGATTCTGGAACGGCAGCGGCGCAGGTTGGAATCAGCCTCGGCGGCGATTCGGCATTACGATGTGCGGCGCATTCTTTCGGGAATGAGAAAAGAGCTTGAGGGACAGGCCGGAGCGATGGTAGCGGCGATCAGAACAATTTTGCTTCGCAAGCAGTCGCGGCTCGATCAGCTGGCGGGCGCTGCGCAAGCGCTGTCACCGATTGCGATTCTCGATCGTGGGTATGCCCTGGTTTTTGATTCCGGTGGCAAACTTCTTAAGAATGCGGCGCAGGTTAAGACTGGGGATGAGATTTCGGCGCGTCTCGCGAAGGGAGTCGTGACCGCAACGGTGAAGAAGACATCATCCCAGGCTTAGACGCGTCTAGCCGTTTTGCTATCAACGCGGTGGCATTGAAGTCACTCTTGCCCCATTATGCTATCTCCGCAGTCTTCCCACTCAGGTCCGAAGCCTGACTTGAGCCCAAACTCAGGGTTTATAATTTTCTCAAATGACTGAGCACATCAAGAAAAAGCTGCAAGAAGAGATTAACGCCCTCGAACACGAGCTCAGCCACGAGCTTCCCAAAGAACTCAAGAAGGCCGTCGCCTTGGGAGATCTCAGCGAAAACGCTGAGTATCACATGGCCAAACAGCGGCAGGAGTTTGTCAAAGCGCGGCTCAGGCAACTAGGCCGGCGGCTGGCCGATCTTTCTCTTATCAACATGAACAACATTCCAAAAGATAAGGTGGGATTGGGATCGACGGTGCGTGTTTATGACAACACAAAGAACGAAGAAGTGGAATACAAGCTGGTGACCAGCGAAGAGTCTGATGTAAACGCAGGTAAAATTTCAACTACGTCGCCGATTGGCCGCGCGCTGCTTAACAAGAAAGTCGGTGACTCTGCCGTATTTGTAACCCCGAATGGAAAACGCGAGATGGAAGTGCTCAGCCTCACGACCATCCACGACGAGGCAGCGGAATCATGACTTGGACCAGCGCCTTCGGACGAGGTTGCGGGGTTCTGCTGGATGCTATCGTCCGCTGGCTCGCCCTGACGCGAATCAATCCCAATGTGCTGACGGCCCTGGGACTGGTGATCAACGTCATCGCCGCATTTCTTTTCGGTTACGCGACCGCTGAAACCCAGCGGCGAATGTTCTTTTACGCCGGCTTGGTAATCATCGGCTCGGGATTTTTTGATCTGGTAGACGGCCGTGTGGCGCGCGCGCGTAACAAAGTCACCCGCTTCGGTGGCTTCTTCGATTCGGTCGTAGACCGCTATAGCGACGCGTCGCAGTTCCTGGGCCTGCTTGTCTTTTACGCTCGCGGAGAGCGTTTCTCTTACGTACTGCTAACTGCGTTCGTGATGATCAGCGCCATCATGGTGAGCTACACCCGCGCCCGCGCGGAGTCGCTGATTGGCTCCTGCCGCGTCGGATTCATGGAGCGTCCCGAGCGCCTGGTCCTGGTGATCATCGGAGCTCTCTTCAACCGCATGGCGCCGGTGCTTTGGGTCATTGCCGTGCTGTCAACCATTACCGTGATCCACCGCACCGTCCACACCTGGCGGCAGACGCAGTTGATGGATGGCCACGCTGCAGAGACAGCGACCCACGCGGCTTAGACATTTCCGAATAATTGCGGAACTCCTCCAGCCCCCGAGAGACAACCTTGCGTGAGTGCTAGACTGTCCCGTTACTCTCAACGTCTGTCACTTCGGGGAATTCTTTGCCTTCTGATCCCGTTCTGCTGGTCCATGGCGGCGCGTGGGCTATTCCTGACGACATGGTGGAAGCGCACTTAAATGGCGTGCGCGGCGCAATTGCCGCCGGGTGGCAAGTGCTGCAGCAGGGTGGCGCCGCGTTGGATGCGGTTGAGGAAGCCGTTGTCGTCATGGAAGACGACGAAACGTTTGATGCTGGTCGCGGAAGTTTTCTTAATCGCGATGGCAAGGTTCAGCTTGACGCGCTGATCATGGACGGTGCGACCCTACGCGCCGGCGGCGTCGGCTGCGTGGAACGGATTGCGAATCCGGTTCGCGCCGCCTGCAAAATCCTTAGCGACAGCCCGCATGTGTATTTCGTAGCCCAGGGCGCCGAGCAATTTGCCGCCGAGCATGGAATCCCACTCTGCAAGAACGAAGATTTGATCATCCCGCGAGAAGTGGAACGCCTGCGGGAATTCCAGGCGCGAGCAGCCGAGCAAAACCAGGATTTGTTTGCGCCCGCAATCTCACACGATACAGTCGGCGCGGTTGCGCTAGATCGCGATGGCAACATAGCTGCCGCCACTTCTACGGGCGGCACACTCAACAAGGCCCCGGGGCGGCTTGGTGATTCGTCGTTGATTGGCTGTGGCTGCTACGCGGATAACCGAACTGCGGCGGCTTCGACGACGGGCTGGGGCGAGCCTATCATGAAATTAGTGCTGGGAAAGTGGGCCGCGGATCGCGTCGCTTCCGGCAGCCTGCCGGAGTGGATCGCAGCGGAGGCAATCAACTACCTCGAGTCTCGCGTAAACGGCCACGGGGGCATTATCTTGCTCGATGCGCGCGGTCGTTTTGGCATCGCGCACAATACCCCGCGCATGGCTTGGGGATTGAAGACGGTCGCGCAGGAAGAAATCGGGATTGAACGCAAACCTTGAGTTTCTCTGTCATCTGCTCTGCGGCCAGTTTTGAGCTGTCGCACCAGAGACCTGCGAGGTAGGCCTCAGGGCGGATGAGTCGCCTTTGCAGCAAGCTTGAGGGTCATGCCAAACGCAATTCCCCTCAGTGATTTGGCTTGATTTCTCATGACAATCTGATGTAAAAACCTGCGGGATTCACCCATCATCGTGCGCGCCAGTTCACAGCCCGCCAGGGGAGGGCTGATTTTGCTTCTTTTTGTGATCGGGTTAAATCCAGGGAGAAATTTATGAATCTGCGAAAGACCGTCTCGCTCGTATTGTGGTTGCTCGGGCTGAGCACATTGGGATTTGCTCAGGGCGTCGCCACCGGCGATTTGCACGTCATCGTTAGAGATCCAAAAGGAAGCCTGGTGACCAATGCAACCGTTAGTGCGCACGAGCAAGCCAAGGCCTACGAGCGCTCGACCACGGCTAACAACGAAGGCGAGTATCGGATTCTAGCCCTTCCGCCGGGAGAATATACGGTCATCGTGGAGGCGCCCGGCTTTGGTAAAGTCACGGCCAACAATGTCACGATCACAGTGGGGCAGATGGCGGAACTGCCGGTCGCGCTTGCAATCGCGGGGTCGCAGGAAGTAGTCAACGTCAATTCGGAAGCGGAATTGGTCGAAACTACCCGCACCTCCACAACAGATACGATTGGCCAACGCCGTATCGACAATCTTCCAATCAATGGCCGTAACTACATCAATTTTGCGCTGACCGATTCGCAAGTGCTGCGCGACAATGCGCCGTCGATTGGCGCAGCGCCCACGTCGGGGCTCAACATCAGCGGTCAGCGAGGACGCTCCAACCTGGTGAATGTGGATGGAGCCGACGCAATAGACAATTCCGTGAATGGCGTGCGATCCACCGTTTCTCAGGAAGCCGTGCAAGAGTTTCAGATCATTACCAACGGCTATGGGGCGGAATATGGACGGGCTGCGGGTGGCGTAGTGAACATCATCACGCGTTCCGGATCGAACCAGATGCACGGCACAGTATTTGGCTATTTGCGCAACCGCAATTTTCAGGCGGTGAACCCTTTCAGCACGGTGCCTAACCCGGCATACACGCGGGTGCAGGCGGGAGCGGCATTTGGCGGGCCGATTAAGAAAGACAAGACTTATTACTACTTCTCCTATGAGGTCACGCGGCGGCACGAGACGGGGTTTTCCAGTATAGGTGCGCCGAATGGCAGCTTTGGACTGCAGCCCTTCGATGCCACTAACATCTTTGCTTCAGGCGCGGCACCTCCTGGAACATTCACGATACAAGTAACGCCAGCGCAAGCGGCGTTCCTCAGCACTCCAGGGCTTCCGCAGGCCCTGCTGCAGCAGTACGCGTTTTTAGCCGGAGGCTCATCCGGAATCGCGCTTAACGCAAGTTATCCTGCATCATTCGGAATTCTCGCAGTCTGGGTGCGATACCTACTCCCGCTAATGGAAGCCCTCTGACTCAGTTTCCGACTTCCTGCAACAGCTCGAATCAGCTATGCAACGGGCTGCCTGCAAGTTTTCTGGGCCTCGTACCGCAAGCGGGCAATTATCCGGTGTTCGAAGGAACAAGTCTCTACTCATTGCGGCTTGACCATAATCTCAACAACAGCAATCGCGTTATGCTGCGCGCCAACGTCAGCCCCAGCACGGTCAACGGGATTCAGGTAAACGGAGAGAACCAGACATTCGGGCAGAACGCATTTTCACGCACATCGTCCCAGACTTATCGCGACGCTGCCGGGCTAGTCCAAGATACTTGGACTTTCGGCAACACCAAAGTGAATGAATTCCGCTTTCAGTATGCGCGGCGGGGACTACAGTATTTCTATTCGAGCGCGCCGGGAGGTTCCAATGTCGCCTCTAACATTGCGGGTTTTGCATTCGTAGGGCGCGAGCCGTATTCCTACATTCAGCGAACCGAACAGCGTTACCAATTTACCGACAATTTCTCTTGGACAATTGGGCGACACGATACGAAGTTCGGCGTGGATTTCAACTATCTGCCACTAAACGCGGTTTTCCCCGTGAACTATGGCGGCGTTTACAACTTCAGCGCCCTCACTGCAGGTCAGATTAGCAGTTCATTCGTGATACCAGGCATCGACGTCCCTGGATTCTCCCCTGTGCAAGCTTTTGGCCTCGGCATCCCCAGCACGCTGGTGCAGGGCATTGGTAATCCGCGCGACAGTTTTAGCAACAAGCCATTGGGCGCATTTTGGCAGGATTCCATGCGGGTGCGGCCGAATCTGACGCTTAACATCGGAGTGCGTTACGACGTGGAGTTCCCGCCGAAGTTCACGCCACCTTCTGGACTAGCGCTCTCGGCCTATAACCAATTGGGTTTGCAAAAGGGAATTCAGACCGATACCAACAATATTCAGCCGCGGATAGGGGTCGCGTGGGATCCAGGGCGCAACGGTAAGAGCGTGGTGCGCGCCTCTTATGGCATGTTCTACGATCACCCGCTGCTCGGGCTGTACTTTTTAGGCGACGCGTCGGATGGATCGAAGAGCGGCCAGTTGCTTTTTGCCGGCGGTGCGCCTTGCAATCCTAATGTGACACCGGATGCGAGCAGTTTGAACGCGACCAACATATTCCAGGGTATTTTGACTACCCCGAGCTGCCTGCCCACCATCCCAGGTTACCAGTCCAGTGGGCAACGGTTTAATCCCAACCCATTCACCGGAAATTCTCCCTCCAATCCGTTCCTGTTCGTCAATCAGAACTACCTGAAGCCGGCAACGTTCTTTCCGTTGGCGTTCCAGCCCTTTGGTTACCCGCAGGCAAAGAATTTTGTGTATGCGTATTCGCAGCAGGCGAACCTCACATTCGAGCACGATTTGGGCCACAACACGTCCCTCAGCCTGGCCTACAACTTTAATGGTGGACGCCACTTGAACCGGCCGATCAACGCCAACACAACGCGTGGCGACTTGCTTCTCAAGAACTGGCAAGCGGCACTCACCGATCCCAAATCAAATGCTTCGGCGGGGCCTCTCTTTGTGGGAAGTGGCGCGGCTTCGCAAGGATTTCTGCCTTGCAATGTTAATCCAAACAATGGACAGCCGTGGGTTTCTGCCGCCCTCATGAATTTCTTCCGACCTTCGGGCTTGAATCCGGCAATCGCCAACGCGCTCATCGCCGCAGGTGCGGGCAGCTGCGTGACCCTCTTTGCACAACCGTTGTTGCAGGCCAACGGCCTTAACGCCGCTTGTGATCCGGTCACGCTCGTGAGCTGCATCCCCTTCAGCGACATGGATGCCAACTTCTCCAACGGCAGCTCGATCTATCACGGCTTCACCGCGAATCTGAAGAAGCGATTCAGCGAGCACTATGAATTTCTGGCGTCGTACACATATTCGCACGCCATCGATGACTCGACAGACTTGCAATCCCCACTTGCACCTCAGGACAGTTACTTTCCCAGCCTTGAACGCTCTAACTCCCTTTTTGACCAGCGTCACCGCTTCGTATTCAGCGGCGTTTATCAGACAGGGAAGGTCTCGGGCGAAGGCTTTGCGCGTCGCCTGTTAAGCAACTGGACAGTTGCTCCGCTTATTGAATTCGGCTCCGGCCGTCCGTTTAACATCATTACAGGAAATCCGGATAACTTTCAGTTTTCTCCGAGCACCGGCCGGCCGAACGTTGTACCCGCAGAGACTCCTGCCACGCCGTGCGGCCCAACCATCGCTTCCAAATTTTCGCCAACCGGATCGTTTCAGGAGCCTTGCTTTGCAGTCTTCGCTGCAGGGGGAACACCGACCCTGCTGGCTCTGGATGGCAATTTCGCTCGCAATGGAGGACTGAAGCCCTGGACTGTTTTCAATGATCTGCGTGTCGCACGCCGGATCAATTTTGGCGAACGCATGGGGATGGATTTGATCGTCGACATGTTTAATCTAGCCAACCGTTTCAACGTTGCCGATGTGAACCCGTTGTTCACTGCGGCGGGACAGCCGACGGCAGCTTACGATCCGCGGCAGTTTCAGTTTGCCATGAAGTTCACATGGTAGTGCGGCGCTACGAGCGATAACGCCTGGGCGCGAAGAAAAACAGAGTTCACGCGGTTCGCGATCGACTGATTCATTACAACTGCTTGTTGTCCTGCTACACTTTTCACTATCCTTTGCGATTGCCGGGAGAACGGGAGACTTCACCGAAATGTCCGAAAACTATCAGCCAACCGCGCGGACACGTGTGGTCCGCGAGCCTCATCGTGGGGTTTATGATCGCACCGAGGCCTACAAAATTCTTGACGAGGGCTTCATTTGCCAGGTTGGATTTGCGATCAACGGCCAGCCGTTCGTGATTCCAACCGGATACGGACGTGACGGCGACCATCTCTACATTCACGGCTCAGCCGCGAGCCGAATGCTGCGAAACATGGATGAAGGCGTGCCAGTCTGCGTGACTGTCACACTCCTCGATGGACTGGTGCTGGCGCGGTCGATCTTTAATCACTCGATGAATTACCGCTCCGTTGTCGTGCTGGGAACAGCGACTGCGGTGAAAGACCTTGCAGAGAAGTTGAAGGCGTTGCATGCGCTGTCTGAACACATTCTGCCGGGGCGCTGGGCGGAATCGCGCCAGCCGAACGAGCAAGAGCTGAAGGCTACGTTAGTGCTGCGGCTACCGATCACGGAATTTTCCGCGAAAGTGCGGCAGGGACCTCCCCTTGACGACGAAGAAGATTACGCCTTCCCGACGTGGGCGGGAGTGGTTCCGCTGAAAATGGTTGCCGGCGAGCCGATCAATGACCCGCGTCTCAACAGCTCCCATGCGGTTCCTGGGTACGCGCAAAGCTATACGCGAGGAGCGCACGAGTAATCCCAGTCGGCGCCAGAATGGTCGATGTGCAATTTTTTGATTGTAGGTGCACACTTTTCGTGGCACACTTCAGGGCCTTAGGCCGCAAAACCCCGACGCTCGATTGGCCTTGCGAGGATGAATGGTATGCGGCAAGTTATTTTTGTCTGCTTTGTTCTCGCTTACCCTGCCACATAGTTGCAGCGCAATCTGCGCATGACGAGAAGGTGGTGCCTTCAAGCGCGGCTGCCTCATCGCTGGCGGCTTCCGGCATTTCCTCAACTCCATCTGGCACCACATCGCCTGCACGAATATCAGCTCCCAGCCCGCTTAGCGAGGCGGTTCGTCTCTATCGGAAGGGAGATTTTGACGCCGCGATTGAAAAGTATCAGCAGCTTCTCCAGGAACGACCGAGTTCACCCGACGGTTACACTGGCTTAGCTCGCGTTTATCTGAAGCGCAAAGACGTGCAGCATGCGGACGAGACCATTTCCAAAGGAATGGAAAAAATCGATTCACCTACTATGAGAGTTGCTTTGGGTGAAGTGCTGTTTCGCGAAGGCAAAATTCCTGAAGCAGAAGAACAATGGGTCAAGGTCATCAAGTCGGGATACCCGAGTGCCCGTGCCTACTTGGGCCTGGCCCGGGTTCGCAAGGCGATTTCTATGTATGCCAGCGCCAAGCGCATGATCGATAAAGCCCACGAGCTCGATCCTAACGATCCGGACATTCAAAAGCGTGGATTAATACCTTGGGGAAGAAGGAACGCATCAATTATTTAGAGGACTATTTAGCATCTGAGAACAACGATGATGCCGAGAGCCGCAGCAATGCGAAGTTCTATTTCGAATACCTAAAAGCACGCCAGAAAGAGCCGAAACGCGTCTGCCGGCTGGTAAGCAATGTCGCCTCAACTGAAACTCAATTGGTGCGTCTGCTTCTTGATCCGAAGCATTTGCGAGGCTATGGCTTGGCAGTTCAGCTCAACGGTAAGAAGGCGAATCTGATGCTTGATACCGGAGCTGGCGGCATTCTGGTTGATCGGGGAATCGCCGAGAAGGCCGGCATCACTAAGTTGTCGGAAACCCGAGTCGGCGGTATTGGAGACAAAGGCACTAACCCTGGCTGGATTGGCCTCGCCAGTTCGATCAAAGTTGGCAATCTGGAATTCAAGGATTGCCCGGTATATGTTCTGGAAAAACGCTCCGTAATGGGTGAGGACGGACTGATCGGCGCTGACGTTTTCTCAGACTTCATGGTGGATATTGATTTCCCTAACGAGAAGCTCCGCCTAAAGGAATTGCCGAAGCGTCCTGACGAGGCTCCTCGAGTGCCGGAACTGAAAACCGAGACCGCAGATGCCGATTCTCCCGAAGATCCGTCCGACAGCGAACATCAGCCAACGGACGCAGCTAAGGCTCCTCCACGTTCCGGTCCATTTGATCGTTATATTGCTCCGGAGATGAAGAGCTATACGCCTGTCTACCGCTTTGGGCACGACCTTCTTGTACCCACCAAGATCGGCGACGTTCCGAACAAGTTATTCTTGCTTGACACTGGTGCTTTTACCAACCAGATAACACCCGCTGCGGCCCGCGAGATCACGAAGGTGCACGGGGATGACACGATTGTAAAAGGGTTGAGTGGATCGGTTAAGAAGGTTTACTCGGCTGATAAAGCCATTTTGCAGTTCGGTCATCTTCGGCAGGAGAATCAGGATTTGCTGTCATTCGACCTTACCAGCGTCAGCGACAATGAGGGCACAGAAGTTTCGGGACACTCGGGTTCGTGATGCTGCACTTGCTTGATTTGAAAATTGATTACCGTGACGGGCTGGTCGATTTCGATTACAAGCCACGCTGAGATAAGGCGTCCATCTCAAAAACAGCGATTGACGAGCTAGGTAAAGAGATATATCTTTACTGTAGGAGTGAAAAGTAAAGATGCGATACTCCAGCACAATCAGCAGCAAAGGTCAGGTAACAGTCCCCCAGGAAATACGCATCCGTCTCGGACTTAACACCGGCGACCGGGTTGAGTTTGTGGTTGAAGGCGAACAGACCATCATGCGTCCGTCTCGTTTCACTTCCAGCAAATTTGACAAGTACAAGGGCGCTCTTGGCACCTTCCGGGGCGGAGAAAAGCAAATCAACTCCTGGTTGCGGAACCTGCGTGCCGAGGAGCGCCGAAGGAAGTGAGGACCGCGCTTGACACCAATATTGTTTCCGCTCTGTGGTCGAGCGAGCCCCTGGCATCGCGTATAGCGGCAGATTTGTCCGAGGCGCATGCTCGTGGAGGTCTGGTGATCTGCGCGCCGGTATATGCGGAGTTGCTGGCTCATCCCTCAGCCACGCAGAGCTTCGTTGATGATTTTCTGCAGGATACAGGGATCGCGGTGGACTTTGACCTGGATGAATCCGTGTGGAGACACTCAGCTAAAGGCTTTGCGGATTATGCGAAGCGCCGTCGACATTCTGGCGGCGGCTCGCCGAAACGCCTTCTTGCAGATTTCATTGTTGCGGCTCACGCTCTAGTCCGGGCCGACCGGTTGATGACTCTTGATCCCAGTCGTTATCAGCGGGACTTTCCAGAGTTATCGATTCGGTAGTACAGAATCACGGTATCAGCAGCAGCTTCCCCGTCGTCTTCCGTCCTTCTAAATCCCGATGCGCCTGCTGAGCTTCCTCCAACTTGTACACGTGCGCGATGCGCAGTTTGAGCTTTCCCGAAGCGATCATCTCGAATACGGCACCCGAGCGCGCCAGCAATTCGTCGCGTGTGGCGGTGAAGTGAGCCAGCATGGTACGCGCCATGTACAGCGAGCCTTTTTGCGAAAGGGTCATCGGATCGACCGGAGGAACCGGCCCGCTTGACGCACCGTAGAGCACCAACATGCCGCGCGGACGAAGCACGTTGAGGCTCTTCTCGAAAGTTGCCTTGCCCACGCCGTCGTAAGCCACATCCACCCCTTTGCCGCCGGTCAAGCGTTTGGTTTCATCTTCGAAATCGGTTTGCGTATAGAGAATCACTTCGTCGGCACCCGCCTGCCGCGCCAACTTGGCTTTTTCTTCCGTAGAAACCGTACCGATCACCCGCGATCCGAGATTGTGCGCCATCTGTACGAGGAGGAGCCCTACGCCGCCAGCGGCTGCGTGAATCAGCGCGGTCTCGCCTGGCTTCAAAGGATAAGTGTCGTGGCAAAGATAATGCGCAGTCATGCCTTGCAACATCGCCGCCGCTGCGCTTTGATCGGCAACATTTTGCGGGACTGGCACCAGGCCCTCAACCGGCGCTGCAAGGTATTCTGCATATGAACCCAGAATCCCGCTCCAGGCTACGCGATCTCCGGGCTTCACCAGCTTCACATCTGAACCGATGGCCGTGATTGTGCCTGCGCCTTCCTGCCCTGCTACAAAGGGAAAAGGGCCTTTATAGCGGCCCTCGCGAAGATAGACGTCGATAAAATTCACGCCGGAGGCGGCAGTTTTCACCACGGCTTCATGGGATTTCGGCTGGGGAGTCGGGAGGTCAACGAGCTCGAGCACATCCGGCCCGCCGGGCTGCCTTACTTGAATGGCCTTCATTGTGGTTGTTGATTCTAATTTGCGCGCGGAGATTCGGAAATTGCTTTCTAGTTTGCTGTTTTTGCCGAAGCGTTGAGCACGACAGTGAGCGGCGAGATGTGTTCCGGCTTCACATACCGGTTCACCAGGAAGCGTTTGCCATCTTTGGCCACGTCGTAGCTGAAAACATCTGTTGAAGAGATCGCCGCGCGGCCGTGAAACTGAAAAAGAGGTGTAGGAGTCCCGGTGGAGAAACTCCCTTCGGTACTTACCGGCACTGCTGTCAACATCCCGACTGGCCCGAGATAAAAAATCTCTTTGCCATCCCCTCGCCAACGGGGCTCCCTGCCGCCCCCGCGAGATGCCTGCCACTTGCCTGCCGCTCCGGGAAATGTCGTGACGTAAATCTCCCAGGTTCCGGACTCATCGGAGGCGTACGCGACCCATTTTCCGTCAGGGGAAATCATGCCGTTAGCCTGGTTACCCGAACTTGTCTGAAATAGGACGGGGCTTCCGCCGGCGGCGGGGAGCAATTCCAGGTGATACCCAGAGGCACTCTGGTGGGTAAATAGAATCTGCTCATCTGCTAGGGACCAAGAATTCGGGATAACATCATCCGATGCCCTGCCTTTGAACAGCGTATGCTCGCGCTCCAGGCCGTTGGCCGGTTTCAGCATGAGTCCTGCGTATCCAACGTTGCCTCCTGCGGACCGGAATGCCAGAGTTTTGCCGTCGCGCGCCCACACACCCACTACTTCCTCTGCGGGGTCAAAAGTAAACCGCGAGTTGCCGGCCGCGCTGGTGCTCTCAAGCCAAATATCAACGTTGTTGGCCTTCTGATCGCTGATGTCCACAGCCACGCGAGTGCCGTCCGGTGATAACGTCGGGTTGCATTGAACCGCCGGCTCGCCGACTTGCGCCAGCTGTTTGCCGCTGCGATCCATCCAGGTGAGCACTGACAACGCTGCTTCAGTGCTGGTGTTGTAAATCAATGTGCCACTCCCGCCCGCGGTCAAGGCCGCCCAATAGGTGGCAGGCTGAGCCGCCACTGCGTTCGCGATTACGGTTGCGTCGCCCGAGAGTGTCGCATCATTGGCGTTGAAGGCGACGCTGATAAGGTGCCTCTCATCGTCGGCGTAAAACAGATGACTGGAGTCGAGTGCGAAGCTCGAATGCGCAAGCGTCACGAGCTTCCTCTCTTTTCCATCAAGTGAACTCGCATAAATGCCGCTCGCCCTGTCATCTTTGGCTCCGGCAAAGTTACCTGCCCAGAACAGAAAGTGATTGCCGTCCGGCAGAAAGACTGGCCATCGGTGCGACTGGTCCTGACCAGAAAAAATGTGGTCGGTGACAGGCGCCGCGCCCGAGCCATCGGAGTTGATGCGCCAAAGTGGGCTTCCGGCATCTGGCTCGTAGATGATGACATCTCGACGTCCCCAGCTCCCGCCGCGCGCCGCCCAAACGTTGGCAAGGGCTTGCGGCGCGCCGCCCGCAACCGTCACTTTTTGCAGTTTGCCGTTGGCGAAGAATGCAAGGTAGGCGCCGTCCGGTGACCAGAATGGATAGTTTGCGCCCTCCGTGCCTGGCAAGACCCTCACGTCGGGAGATCCCACGCGTTGCAGGTAGAGCATGGGTATCCCTGATTTCTCATCCGGGGAGACGAAAGCCAGCGTTGATCCATCGGCGGACAATGCCATGTGGCTCACCTCACCCGTAACTGGAATGGCGAACTGCATGCGCTCGCTTACCGGGGCATGCCTCGTCGCTAGCCAAATGACACTTCCTCCAATAATTGCTAACGCCAAGGCGACGGCCGCCCAAAGTAGAAATGAAGGCATGCGACGCGCTTCACCGATCCGCACCGCACCGCTCGCATCTGTTCCCGAGAGAGCGCTCAGCGCAAACGAAAGGTCCATTGCTGACTGGAAGCGCTGCTCCGGATTTTTCTCGAGACAGCGCCGCACAATACGGTCCAGTGCGGGAGAAACGGAGTGACCAGGATCGGATATCTCTGGTGGATCCTCCTTCAAAATCGCGGTCATCGTCTCGGCGGAGGTATCGCGGCGGAATGCCCGCTTGCCAGATAACATTTCGTAGAGCACCGCCCCGAACGCAAAAATATCTGAACGCGCGTCCGCGGGCTCGCCTCGCACCTGCTCAGGAGCCATGTAGCTCGCCGTGCCCATCACTACACCCGCAGCAGTGTGCGAGCTTGTCAGTGTGATTCCGTCTGACCCGCCGGGAGCGGCGCTCACCTTTTGCGCGACCTTCGCCAGTCCGAAATCCAGAACCTTGACCCGTCCGTCTTTGGTGACAAAAACGTTCTCAGGTTTCAAATCACGATGTACGATGCCTTTTCCGTGCGCGGCAGCAAGACCTTGCGCGATCTGCACTCCATACTCGATTGTTTTGCGCTGGGGTAAAGCTCCTCGATCAATCGTCGCACGTAGGCTATCGCCTTCGAGAAGCTCCGAAACCAGAAAAGGGGACTCGCGGTCCTGGCCTACGTCAAAAACAGCCAGAATGTTGGGATGATTCAGCGCTGCTACGGCCTGCGCCTCCTGCTCGAAGCGACGCAGGCGATCCCCTCCATCGGAGAAAGATTCAGGAAGGATTTTTATAGCGACGTCTCGTCCCAGACGCGTGTCACGGGCGCGATACACTTCGCCCATTCCGCCCGCCCCGAGCGGTGCGAGAATCTCGTATGGTCCAAGTTTGGTTCCGGGAGATAAGGACATCCGCGGACGTAATTATACCCGCAGCTGAGATGTGCTTTTCTCAGAGCCACTAGCACGCGTTGTGGCGGAGCGCCGCTTTTGGAAGGAGCTTTCGTTCCGTTAAGAGTCGCTTACGCCGCGTTAGCCGCGGAGCATTCTGGGTGATCGCAGCCGCAACTTGCTTCCGATTCACTCGCGGACTGTGCCTTCTGGGCATAATCTGAACAAGCCTGGCTACAATACTGCTGGCCTGCAGGCGCCGGGCAGTCGCATGCCGGGTGGGCGCATTTGTTCTGCTGCATAGTTGGGGTCATATCTCTCTCCATTGCCGATGGATCACGACTTACTTCGATGCGCCCTAGTCAAATTGTGTTTTTCGCCAATATTTGGTTCGCAGTTCTCAGCAGTCAGTTCTCAGTTTGAATCGACAGGTTGTAAAGAAAGCAGTTGCGGTGGATTGGATGTCCGGAGTAATATGCCGCGCCTGTTCCTAAAGTAACTCTGGCCATCCCGATTCTGGATTGACCCATCGAATCTGGGCAGAGTACGATTTTGTAGCTCGTCCGAATTTTCTTACGGGAGGAGCTGGTTGCGTAAGTGATAGAGACAATGAGGATTACAAAGCTCTCATTACTGATTGCACCGCTCACCGCCGGGCTTTTGGCGAGCACGGCTTGCCAGTCGGCGAAGCGGCCCGCAACGTTTTTGCCTCCCGCCCAAACCCAGGCGCCTGCCCTGAAGGCGGCTGCGCCAGTCGCGAAACCTACTAATCCGGCGAATCAGCAGCAGCCCGTCCGACCGGTAGCCACGATCACTGCACCTGCACCAAAGCCAAAACAGAAACCAGATCCCGTCGCCGAAGTAATCGTTGAAGTTGAGAAGGAATACCAGGCAGGGCGTGATAACTACAAGGCCGGGCATCTGGACGCGGCCAAGCAGAATTTTGATCGGGCTTTCAACCTACTGCTCGGAAGCACGCTCGACATCTATTCCGACGAACGCCTGCAACGGGAGTTGGACCGCGTTCTCGAAGGCGTAAACAGCGAAGATATGCAGGCTCTGCAGGAAGGGGAGGGATTCACCGAGCAAAAGGCCGAGCCGGCGCCCATCGACGAAGCCAATGGCGTCACATACCCGGTCGACCCCAAGATAAAGGCCCAGGCTGAGGTGGAGGTGCAGGCCACGCGCTCTGACTTGCCGCTTATGTTGACCGACCCGGTGGCCGGCTATATCAATTACTTCTCAACTCGCGGACGCTCCACGCTGGAGCATGCCTTGATACGTGGCGGGCGCTATCAGGAGATGATCCAAAAGATCCTGAGACAGGAAGGAGTTCCCCCGGAACTGATTTATCTGGCTCAGGCGGAATCGGGATTTCATCCTTTGGCCG
>QIAB01000187.1:2761-4805 GCA_003225455.1 Acidobacteriota bacterium | reverse complement strand
CGTTGTTCATTGGATCCAAGGGGCTGCTAGGGTGCGCCCTCGTTGGTCTTCTCGCTGGAGTGCTATCGGCACTGCTCACAATATCCGTGTATGCAGCCGAGGATGCTTTCCAGCGGCTGAAAATCCACTGGATGTGGTGGCCGGCGATAGGTGGCCTGGCCATCGGCTTGGGCGGTCTGGCCTTTCCGCAAGCACTGGGTGTTGGTTATGACACTATCGCGGCGTTGCTTCAGGAAAGCGGCACCACACGGGTAATTCTGGGAGTTCTGCTCGTCAAATGGTTCATCTGGGCGGTGTCGCTCGGTTCGGGCACATCGGGTGGCGTTCTGGCGCCGCTGCTAATGATGGGTGGCGCGCTTGGCGGCCTCGAAGCGATGTTTCTTCCCAACGAAGGCATCGGTTTCTGGCCCCTGATCAGCATGGGCGCCATTCTTGGTGGCACTATGCGTTCTCCGTTCACAAGTATTGTTTTTGCCTTTGAGCTAACACACGACGCAAATGTGTTTTTGCCGTTGCTGGTTGCTAGCGTAATCGCTCACGCTTTCACGGTGTTGACCCTGCGGCGGTCCATCTTGACCGAGAAAGTCGCCCGACGCGGCTATCACCTGAGCCGTGAGTATGCCGTGGATCCGCTGGAAATTCTTTTTGTGCGCGAGGTCATGCGAACAAAGATCATGGTTCTGCCAGCAGCAAGTACGCTAGGCGAAATGTGGCAGTCGTTGCGGACGGATCACCGCCAGGAGCAGCGGTTGTTGCCTGTGGTGAACGCGGAAGGACAGCTTGTCGGGGTGCTGACGCGCGGGGATATAAGCCAGCGGATGGAGCTAAATGGGGATGAGGCATCAGGATGCCCGATCGGTGGTCTGGCGCGAACCGACGCAGTTGAAGCCTATCCAGACGAGCCCCTGCGGGTGGTGGTATATCGCATGGCGGAAAAGGGTTTCACACGAATGCCAGTCGTGGAGCGTAGCACGAGAAAATTTCTGGGCTTGGTGTCCCTTAATGATTTGCTGAAGGCGCGCACGCGACACTTGGAGGAAGAGCGCCGTCGCGAACGGACGCTCCAATTTAGATTTTTGCGTCCAGGAAGACGTAGGATCCGTCCTCCAAGAAGCGGTGGCTCGCCCATCTCCAAGGATCGCGAGGGAAAGCAAATCCCCTGAAACACGGGGATCGGCGGGGAACAATTAGGAGACTGCAAAGACATCTCGTTCGCGCGGCAAGCTGGCTGTTTGAGCCCAAGCTGGATGGCGTGCGCTGCTTGGCATTGCGGACTGGCGCGCTATCCAACTGGTCTCGCGAAATGTGAAGCGATTTCTCCATCTACCGCGAATGAGTTCAATGCTTGAGCCTGAAATGCTTTGACCAGCTCTGGATATTTCTCCGGTTCAGGTGCGGGCGGAGCCACGTCCGGGGTAGTACCTGGCTCAGGTTCCGGTTTCACGGGAGGAACCACATCTGGTTCAGAACCCGGCTGTGGCTCTGGATCAGGCTTGGGTGTCGGCTCGGTGCCTGGAACCGGCGGTGCGTGCGGGACTCTTCGACGACGAAGGCGCATCACATACCTACCATCAGGGATCGACCTCGCCTGAAGAAATTTGCCGCAATCGCTCGAGGGTAATCAAGGTGTCTGGCGGCATCAGACCCCCACTCGCGGTGACGATGAATGCTCCGTCCAAATAGGGCGGGACCTCGGCAAATGCTCGGGCATAGGCCAACTTGCCGCGAAAATAGAGGCCACTCATGAAACTGAACAACTCGCCAAGCGGCACGCCCTCCTGGCGCAAACGTCCGGCCATTGCTGAATCGGAGCCCTCGCGGGTGACAAACCTGCCGCGAATTCCAGCAATATTGGCAGGCGACAGGAGAAAAACCCTCCGCCCTTCAGATTGCAGGCAATCCCTCACACGGTCCGCTCGAAATTCGCGCATGTAGGTTAAATCCATAGTTCCAGGCCACATCTGCCCGGCTTAAAACATCATCCAAAGCTGGAGGTTGTCTCGATTTTACAGGAGAAGTGCGGCTTGGCTGCCGTGCCGCTGCG
>QIAB01000187.1:980-2690 GCA_003225455.1 Acidobacteriota bacterium | reverse complement strand
GAGCGCGCAATCGGCCGACGCGCTGGTTCTGTTCGGAGCCATGGGCGACCTGGCCCATCGAAAGATCTTCCCTGCCCTCTATCACATGGTCGAGCGCGACCGCCTGAATAACCCCGTGATTGGCGTCGCAAAGGCCGGCAGGACCGATGAGCATCTCAAAGAGCGCGCCCGCGACAGCGTGCAGCGGCACGTGAAAAACATTGACCGGGCAGTATTGTCCAAACTGCTGGAGTTGCTCCGTTACGTTGGCGGCGACTATCAGGAACCCGGCACTTTCGATGGCCTGAAAGAGGGGCTTGGCACGGCATCGAAGCCCGCTCACTACTTGGCCATTCCTCCCAATCTATTTACGAGTGTGGTTGAGTCCCTCGCGCATTCGAATTGCTTGAACAATGCGCGAGTCATTGTCGAGAAGCCGTTCGGCCGGGACCTCGGTTCGGCACAGCGGCTCAACGCGGCCTTGCGCGCCGCGCTGCCCGAGTCGCGTATCTTTCGTATTGACCACTATCTCGGAAAAGAAGCGGTTCTCAATCTGCTTTTCTTTCGTTTCGCCAATAGCTTCCTGGAACCCATCTGGAACCGGAACTTCATTGAGAGCGTGCAGGTCACGATGGCGGAGGAACTCGGCATGGAAGGCCGAGGCAAGTTTTATGACGATACCGGCGCAATCCGCGACGTCATTCAAAACCACATGCTGCAAGTGGTGGCCTTCTTGGCCATGGAGGCTCCGAGCGGGCTCCATTGCGAGTCCATCCGTGATGAGCAGGTCAAAGTGTTTCGCACCATTCCCGCGCTTGATCCGAAGCACCTGGTTCGCGGGCAATTTCACGGGTACAAGCAGGAAGAAGGAGTCGCTGCGAATTCTGAGACGGAAACCTTTGCAGCGGTCCGGCTTGAGATCCGGTCATGGCGGTGGTCAGGCGTGCCCTTTCTGATTCGCGCCGGGAAGCGGCTCCCGCTCACATCGACCGAGGTCGTCGTTAGACTCCGCAAACCTCCACTGGACGGGCTGGCGGGAAACAGCTGCAACTATTTCCGTTTCGGCCTGGGTCCAGGAAACATTTTCCTGAAGCTCAATGCCCAGGTGAAACGTCCTGGAGAAAAACTGGTTTCCGTGCCCGCCACCCTCACCGCCGTCGAGAATACGGAGGGAGAAGTCGATGCTTAGCCATGCATGGAGACGCTATGTTGTTCGTGCGCGAGGACGCTGTTGAAGCGGCGTGGGCTATCGTGGAGCCTATCCTAGGGAGCATCAGTGCCGTGCATCCCTATGCACCAGGATCGTGGGGGCCGTCAGCTGGGTGGGTGGCATAATCCCGATCAAATATCGGAATGATCGAGCCGAATATTCTTATCGTGTGATCCGTGACGCTTGAAGTACTGCATGGTTCATGCGGCCGATCTCAGCGTACTCTTGTAGTCATCCACAAATCTCTTGATGCCCTTATCTGTGAGTTCATGCTTCAGGTCAAATGTTTCCCATGGAGCATTCAGATCTAGTTCTTTGTACGGAATTGGCCGGAGGGCTTTGCCTTTGCTATCCAGAGCCTCATAACGGAAGGTCGGTTCGGGCAGAGGAAAACCCGTGGCCGCCCACTGCTCCAGAATTTTGGCGGGAGAAGTGGCAAGCTCGGCGCGCAAGGCCAAGGTGTAAAGCAAGTGCTCCAGTTTGCGAAAGCTCGCGGCCAGAACGTGAATGTGACCGTCACC
>QIAB01000187.1:0-963 GCA_003225455.1 Acidobacteriota bacterium | reverse complement strand
CACGAGACCCATTACATCATCGCCACGGTCATCCATCCTGCCCACGAACGGTGAAACGTAAACCGGTTCCTTCGCGCCGATCGTGGCGGCGTAGACGGCGGCGGCCTGTTCCTGCGAGAAGCAAAGGGTCATATTCACGCGCATGCCCCGCTCTACCGACATCTTCGCTGCCCGGAGACCCTCGCGGATGCAGGGATACTTGATATAGGCATTCGGGATCCAGGTGAACATTTCCTCTCCCTGGGCCAGCATCTGTTCGGCACTGGTGTCGAAGTCGGCGAACACTTCAATCGACACGCCTGCAGTGCCGACCAAGGGGGAGATCTTTCGGACAATGGTTTTGTACTTTTCTTGCTGTTCTTCCCAGGTAAGCTTCCGGCCAGACGCGATCAACTTCTGTACCTCGGGGTTCTTGGCCACGAAAGTTGGGTTGGTGGTCTGCCCGTCAACAAACCCCAGGAGATTTCGAACGCGCAGAGTCTCTTCGGGATCTCCGCCGTCCACGAGGATCTTGGTTTCGGGTCTGACTGCTAACATCGGTAAGACCTCCGAATCGTTCTCGCCCCGTTCTTTGGATGATCGAGCTTTTGCTCGAGCTCATCGCGATCAATGTCAGCGATCATTTGTCTCTTCGCGCGATTCTTCGCGGGATGCATTAAGGATGCCAATAGGAGTCAAAGAGATGTCACTCTTGGGGAATCTGCCATAACGAGCACATGTCACTTACGCAGGGACGGCACCGGTTTGCGAGCACTGCAAGTGCAGAGTGATCGGGCATGGGGTGGAAGTTGGCGGCCGATTCTTCTGAGGCGAAGCGACTGTACTCACGGTGGGGCCCCTTCTCGGGGATCTTCTCGGAACTGCTTCTTACAGGCTCAGAACTCCAGCTCGACGACCAGCTGCGGGGGCTGCCGTTGCCGAAATAAGGATTAAACGAATCCGGCGTGCTGGTCAAACGGAAGC
>QIAB01000170.1 GCA_003225455.1 Acidobacteriota bacterium | reverse complement strand
TGTACCGGCTGAAACCGAGCTACGCAGCTCGCAGAGCCAAAGAAGCCAGACGCAAACGGAAGGTCGAAGCGATAACAAAGGGACAAAAATGAAAACAATTTTGTCCTCAAAACTTCAGGTGAATGTCTTTCTAATCTAATCGAATTTCCTCCCTGGGTAGTACGAATTCGCGGCTCATAATCCGAACTAAATTACCCCGCAGCGGTGACCGACGCTAGTGTTGTGTTCATGGAAGAGAACAGACACATGGGCAAGCGGGGTGAGGTTCGAAACAATTCCGGGCAGCCGGTTGACCACTCCGGTCCGGGGCTGGGAGTAGGGCCAACAACTCCGGCGACGGCTGGTCGAAAACCAGAGGCTTGCCCTCCCAACTCTACCTCCCAGCATAAAAGTGGGCAGGGGTCCGGGGACGGAGTCCCCGGCGGCGGCGAAGCCGCTGTGGTTTCTTCACTTGACCTTAATAAGACTAATCGAAACAGACCTAAGCAGAAAAAGCCTTATTGTGGGCTTTATACCCTCGTTGGGAAATCCCTCACAGACAGCAAGACTCAATTTCAGAGGCTGAGGTGCAAATGCTGGGGTTGCTCACTCTGTGGCCCCAGGAGAGCCAGACGGTACCGGCATGGGATTCGTGCTGTGGCCGAACAGCTCAAGCTGCAGAGATTTCTCACGCTGACACTCGACCCAGACAAAATCGAAGGTGACCCCGTTGCCCACCTCCGCCACACCTTCAACAAGCTGCGGACGTACTTACGCAGAAAATTCGGCTCGGCGCCAAAATACATCGCAGTTCTGGAATTTCATGACAATGGAAAGCCGCATCTGCACGTCCTCATCGATCGCTTCATTGAGCAGGCTTGGCTTTCCGCAGCTTGGGAAGCAATCGGCGGAGGTCGGATCGTAGATATCCGGTTCGTCGACCTGAACCGAGTTTCTCACTACCTTGCCAAATATCTGACCGTTGATCTTCTTCTGTCAGCTCCGAAAGGCGTCCGACGGGTCACGTGCTCCAGAGGAATTGTGCTTTTGGAGAAATCTGCTCAAGGCCACATGTGGACCCTCCTGAAAGCAAACATCTTGTACTTGTACTCGTCCTTGTTCCGCCTAGCCGTACAACTTGGCTACGACGAAGAAGGCACTCTCGCAAGTTTTGTTGTAACCAAACTAACCAAGGAGAAAAAAACATGAACACTAACATCGTTCGCAAAACAGAACCAAGTGCAGGAACTGGACCTGAAATATTCCGGTTCGAGAGCCCCGGCGATTATTTGCGGGGACGATTCATAAACATTGAAACGGTGGACCTCGGAGGAAAGCCGACGCTCAGGTACATCATGCACGATGAAGAAGAGGACCGCACTTACAGCTTCCTCGGCACGGTTGACCTGAATACAAAAATCCGTTCTTCGGATGTCGGGAAAATCCTTGAAATTCGCTATGGAGGAAAGGACCCAAATCCAGAACCCGGAAAGAATGCAATAAAGAGGTTCAAAGTTTTCGCGCAAAAAGACAAATGAACGGAAAACCTGAGCTGGGCTTTTGAAAAGGCTCAGCTCAAGGTTTGTTCTGGCCGTTTTGCTCGCTTGCGGAACGTTAACGTTAGAGGGGACCAAAAATGCCATTCATACCATGTATTTTATGTGGCTCTAAGTTGGAAAAGCGGGTTGATAAGAACAGCAAGCCTTATTTCATCTGCGATCCATGCGGAATACAGCTTTTCGTTCGGAGAAAACGCGGGATCGAGCTTTTAAACGAGGCTTTTCGCAATTTGGACAAGGCTCAACTTCCTTTTACTGTTCATGCGCGAAACTTGCATGAAATCCGAGCCTTAATAAAAGAAATTGATGGGGTCAAAGCGGAAATCGACAAGATTGGTTCCTTCTTCCTGAGTGATGAAGAATCGCGAATTCGCAAGGCATTGAAAACAAAGCTTAATAACTTGTTAAGTCAATTAGATCAAATAGCCAAAGAAAACATAAAGAAAACTTCTTAATGGAAAGTTTTTAACCAGTTGTCGAACAACTTGAAACAAAAACCATGGGGGGGTTGAGATGGAAATCCAATTTGATGAATTGATGACCGTTTCTGAAATTGCCAAGTTTTTAAAAGTACCTGTTTCCTGGGTCTACGAGCGGTCGCGGCGTTCTGGAATGGAACAAATCCCGCATGTGAAATTGGGCAAATATTTGCGTTTTTCCGCTTCTGAAGTAAGAGCGTGGTTGGCGAAGCAGCGGGAGTTTTAATTGCAATTTCTTAATCCAATCAATAAACTTCCCGCCGACGCAGAACCGGCTGAGCGAGCCTTGAAAGGAGGCAAATTGGCTCGCAAAAAGCATTTTCAGCACGGTTCACTATTTAAAAGAGGGAAGAAAAATAAAGTGTGGGTCGCACGATTTCGGGAACCGGTAATTGGAACAAATGGTGAAACGCAATTCGTGCGCCGCTCTGAAATCATTGGCTCGGTTGCTGAACTCCCTACCCGAAGAGATGCCGAATTGATTCTTTCTGCGCGATTGCGGCATCTGAACAGTGCCAATTACCATCCGCGATCTTGCTGCGCTCTGCGCGAATTCATCGAGGAATGGAAACCGCAAATTCTCCCCACTCTGAAATATTCAACTCAGAAGCATTACGAGTACGTAATTGAAACCCATCTGGTCCCTGCTTTTGGAAATCTGCAGCTGCGATTGATCTCGCGAGAAGCTGTGCAGAATTTTCTGCTGCTCAAGCTGAAGCAGGGTCTTTCCTGGAAAACCGTCAAACACATTCGCACGGTGCTCGGGACAATCCTTGGAACAGCAGAAATTTGGGGGTACGTCGAGGACAATCCCGTCCGCAAAACCAAACTCCCGAGGCGAGGACCAAGGACGGAAAAGAAGGTTTTCACTCCGGAACAACTTCGCGCACTGCTCGGAGCTTTGCCGGAGCCTTCCTGCTCGCTCGTTTGGCTCCTGGTTTTAACCGGCTTACGGATCGGCGAACTGCTGGCTTTGCGTTGGCGGGACATCGATCTCAAAAGCGACGTGCTTCGCGTTCGGCAGACGCTTTACGAGGGTCATTTCGACGATCCGAAGACGCGTACAAGCCGTCGCACAGTGCCGCTCAGTCCAAAGGCTATCGAAATCCTGGCTAAGCTCAAAGTCGACGCTCTGGATTCCGAAGCCCTTGTATTCAGGACAGAACGGGCCACGCCTCTGTGCCGTCGCAATCTGGCGAATCGTCAGCTTGCGCCGACATGCAAGGCACTCCGACTTGAGAGAATCAGTTGGCATTCGCTGCGCCACGCCAACGCAACTCTTCTCGATTCGGTGAATACACCGCTTGGAACATTGCAGGCGCTTCTTGGGCATTCTTCTCCGGAGATCACCCGCGAGGTCTACGTGCATTCGCTTCCGGCAGGTGCCCGAGAAGCCGTCGAGAAGGTCGAAGCTTTGCTAATTTGGGATCGTCGCTAATTCAATGAGCTGCTTGGGAATAGTTGGTCGGGGAGAGAGGATTTGAACCTCCGACCCCCTGGTCCCGAACCAGGTGCTCTACCAGGCTGAGCCACTCCCCGACTTCTGATCAGTCCCGAATTGTTAACAGTTTACGCCGCACTTACTTCGGCTGCAACTTGCGCGGATTTGGGACTACTGGGACTAAACTGCAACCGATGTGCCAAATTTTCCTGTGGAAAGAGCGCTACCTCGTTTGCCGCTTGCTTGCTAAAGTCATCTTGGAAGCGGGTGTACAGCGACGTAGTTTGCATGTTGGAATGTCCAACCCACTCTTTCACCAGATCACCGGGCACCTCATTTGCCTGCAGAATGCTAACGCGACCATGCCGGAAGGCATGTGTAACCCTGCTGGCGGCAGCTCTAGTTTTCTGAGAAGCTGGTTCAGCTTGCGTCGCACGTTGCTTTTGCAAAGTGGCGTGCCATTGCGGGTCTCAAACACTCAGGCTCCATCGAGCGTGTAGCCCTATGCCGGCCGGCGGGAAATGAAAGAAGGTACTCGCCGACTTGGTGATCGTTTCCCAAGATCCGTTCCACACTCCGGCGCCACAAATTGGCTAGACCGAAGTCTTGCTGACTATGGTCGGTGGCAACGTTGTTTACAAGTTTCCCTCGTCGAGTCCGGCAATTTCGGTCTCCCAGATGGAAGCGGTCTTACTTACAAACTATCCTGGGGCTGCCAGCAGCACAAAGGACGTGAGCGAGTTCTTTTAATCTAGCGCAGCGACCTGCAGATAGTTGCGGCAACAACACAGGCTTTTGCATCCGCAGCGGAAACTGGGTAGCGAGAAGCGGCGGGCCCCGCTCACTTGATTGCGATCCGTGTACAATGTCTTCGTTTTCGAAGCAGGCAGTAAATTCTTGCTGAATTGCCGCATCCGACGTGCCCCGAAATCCTGTAAATGCGGAACATTGGCAGGTTAGCTATGGCATCACTCGGATGTTTGGCGGTGCGGAAGGCAAAGCACCTTTTGCTGGTGCTCTTCAGCTAATCACGAATAGCTTGGAGTACGACCTTGGAGCCTTTTGGGTCGTCAATGATATGCGCATGGTGTTGGATTGCGCTGAGTACTTCAGTCGGATTCCCCAGGAATTTCCCCAATTCGAGACGGTCACACGATCCAGGCATTTTTCAATCGGTGAAGGCCTTCCGGGAACAGTGTGGAGCACGCGGGGGGTGCTCCACATCCCGGATGTCACTAGCGCGGAAAATTTTCCTCGCTCTTCAATCGCCAAGCAGGAAGGCCTGCAAACCGGGATTGGTTTCCCGCTCTTCTATGGCAAGACTGTGCTCGGAGTAATCGAACTGTTTAGCCAGCAATCGCCAGCAGTCTCGCGGCAGATGAAAGAGTTTCTGTTTGCCCTGGGTGGACAGATGGGAGTCTTTCTCGAAAGACTGGCAGCTGATCGTGCGCTAGATTCTGCCGATGCGCAATTCCGTCTGGTCGCCCAAGCCGCCTCCGTCGCGATCTTCACCATTGATGAGCAGAGCAAGGCTTCCAAGTTGTCTTTGCTCCTGGCCCGGAAGCCCTCTTCGATCTGGTCTTCCTGCGCAAGACCCTGCACGATCCGGATGGCGAAGGAGAGAAACAGGGGATCGCGATTGCGCGGGCCATTTTGAGCGATGCGCCTCTCCTTATCCTGGAGGAGCCAACCAGCAGCCTGGACGCCGTAGCCGAAGAGGCAGTCATGGAAGCGCTTCGTCGGGCCGCCGCTGGGCGGACAACCTTCATCATTGCTCATCGCTTTTCGACCCGTGCGGCTGGCGGACCGCATTATCGTTTTGGACCAGGGGCAGGTTGTTGAGCAAGGTACTCACAACGAACTCTTGTCACGAGACGGGAAGTATGCATGTCTTTACAACCTTCAAATGTTCGCGGAATCAGAGAGCCGCCTGTGACCGTCCATGAACCTGCTTCGCGTGACTAAGTCCACCTTGGGTATCGAAACACAGTCAGAGGCAGGCGCGAAATTCCTGCCCGAGGCCGAATTATGTGTGGCTCGGGTTGACGGGCCGAATGCTTTCCTGAGGTTAGGACGCTCGGACTTGCGACACTATGCAGGGCGAGAGGCCCATTCCCTGACGCGCGGCATTCATTACTGCGCCACAGTCGCTACGTTATATCTGCCATTGGCGATAACATTCACCACCGTTCCCTGCTTAATGTAGCGATCGAGAGTATCCGCGCTCGACCACTCCAAATCCTATCCGTCCTCAATCGCGACTACCGTGTATTTTCCCGGCAGCACGTTCGGCAGACTAAAGGTTCCGTCACTATCGCTTTGGTCTCTGCGGAATAGAGGAGCATTATTCTCCGGGTGCTCCGGGACCAGAACAATCAGTGCTCCCGCCAGGGGCCGGGCTTCGCGCAGCGCGATGCCCGCGACCTGCCCTAAGCCTTGCGACAATGTCACTATCAGCCGGACAGGCGTTGCATTCGCAATTTCAATACTGTGGCCTGTCACCTTCGCACCTGTGGCCTCGATGGTCTTCACGGCTGCGCGTTGGTTGGTAAACACAGAAACTTCGTAGGTTCCCGGTGGCAACGGCCGGTTCTGAAAGTCAAATTCGCCTTTTGCCGAGATCCGTGATTCGAACGCTGCGCCAGAGGCGCGGCTTCGCAGCAGGACATACGCCCGTTGCGGCAACGCCAGGCTTCCATCAAGTTTGACGACTCCGGTCACAGCGCTCGCCGGAGTGCCTTCTGATTGACTAATCTCCGTATCGCCAGTGACATCGACTTCCACTTCTCGGCCACTGTGTTCCTTACCGACCGAGATAAAAGTCAAAACGAAATGGCCGGGAGGCAATCCAGCAATTGTCATTTCACCTTTGGCGGTTACGAGACTTTCGGCTTGCACATTGATCGAGTCTGCATCGAAGACGCGCTGCGATACGGTTACGCCCTGTGACTCTGGTGATAGCGTACGCGCCAGCTTGATCCGAACGTTGAGGGCAGGCACCGGCGTTAAAGTAATATCCGCCGTCACTCGCTCACCCGGCTTGACCATGATCGGCCTGGCATCATTTGCGTCAGTTGCGCCGGGATAGTACGTGATGGCGTAAACCACATCCAATGCAGAACGAGCCTCGTCTGGCGCGAAAGCAGTCGACGGCTCACAGCCTTCGCACATAACATTCTTTACTGTACGTCCATGCTGCGCGTACCAGGGCTGTGCAGACACGACTACAAAATAAGTTCCCGCATGCAATTGGCTGAATCGGTAACGGCCCAAATCATCGGTCATTTCCTGACCGCGTGAGTAGGTCGACCGAAGCCCATTCTGTATTGATCTTTGAAAAAGCATGACTTGGGCGCCACGAACCGGCTCATTCTGCTCGTCGAAAATCGTGCCTGAAATCACGGCATCCGGGCGCAAGCGGAAAATCAGGTTTTCGGAGATCAGATTCGGCCCAACAGCAATGGCGGTTGAAAAACCTTCGTGTTCATCAAAAGCCTGTCGCACGAATCCCTTGTGCTCTCCCGCCAGCCAGTATTTTCCTGCTCGAAGATTTTGGAACGCGAAGTGGCCGTCTTCCGCCGTTGTCATGGCTTGTGCGGCGCCATTTTGCGGAGGCCCAATGGCAACTTGGGTGTGCGACAACGGTTGCCCACTTAATGCATTGACGACGGTTCCACTGATCCGGAAATTCGGTCCTGCAGGCGGCTGTCCCAGCCCTGCCACGGCGGCGAGCAAAATCGTCAATCGGAAAGCTGCTCTATACGTGCTCATTTTTCCACTCTCACCAGATCCAACGCGATAGTGCGTGTCTCCGCAGCTTGCAGCGTTACATGCATTCCTCTTGTCAGGTATTTGCCCATCACTTCGGGGTTGGCATACTCG
>QIAB01000069.1:52494-79529 GCA_003225455.1 Acidobacteriota bacterium | reverse complement strand
GAAGCTGAAACCTAGAAACTGGCGCCATGGAAAACTTTCTCAGCCGCTACCGCAATGTCAGCATCCTGGTCGCGGTCTTGTTTGCCCAGGTGCTCGGGCTCGCAGTCCAGGTCAAGCGTTCTACCGAAAACGAATCTACGCGGCTGATCCGGGTTTGGACGGTCAGCGCCGTGTCTCCGCTGGAAAAGGCTATTGTTTGGTTTCAGAGTGGCACCAGCAATCTCTGGCATAGCTACGTTTATCTGCGCGGGGTGCGGCAGGAAAATCGGGAACTCAAAGATGAGATCGAGAAGCTGCGGCTGGAGCGAGTACGGCTGGTCGACGACGCGGAGCAGGCGCGTCGGCTGCAGGCGCTGCTGGGTTTCAAAGAGCAGTACATCTCAAAAACCATTGCAGCGCAGGTGATCGGATCCAGCGGTAGCGAGCAGTCGCGTTCCGTCTACATAGATAAAGGGTCGAGCCAGGGTCTGGAGAAAGACATGCCAGTCATCACCGCGGACGGGGTGATCGGCAGAGTGCTGAAAGTATATCCGTCCACTTCTCAGGTGCTGCTTATTAATGATCAGACCAGCGGAGTGGGAGCGATTCTGGAACAGTCGCGTTTGCAGGGAATTTTGCGGGGTACGCCGGCGGGAGAAGTGATTTTGGAAAAAGTAATGTCTGATGAGACAGTGCAACCTGGGGAAAAAGTGCTGACCAGTGGCGGAGATCAGATATTCCCCAAAGGTCTGCCGATCGGAACTGTGAGCAAGGTCACAGCAGGACCGGAGGTTTTTCTCAACGTTCGCGTGCGGCCAGCTACCAATCTGAACAAGTTGGAAGAAGTGCTGGTGATTACGAGGAAAGAAGAGCGGAGTGCCACGGTAGCTGAAACCGCTCCTGCACGAGCTGTGGATATATTGTCGCAAAGGCTGCCCTCTGTTCCGGATAAACCACGGGAGAGCGCCGCTGTGGGAAGTGCCAAGACGGCAGGCGCTCCGAATCGGACTGCGGGATCGGTGCCGGCTCCGCAGGCCCCAGCCGTTGCAAAAGGAATAAAGGATGGGGCACCCAAATCCAATGAAGCTCCAAGCACGGGCGATGCTATGCCGGGCCCAAAGGTCCCACCGGTTGCAAAGAGCGCAAAGGGTGGAACAGCTGGAACTGATTCTGCGAGCACGCCCACGCCGGGTTCAGTGAAACCAGCCATTGCGCAGAAGCCCGCGCCGCCCGCGGTCAAGGTTTCACAACAGGTTCCGAACCCCGCGAGTGCTCCCCCCAAGCCGAAGCCGGAGCAGCAGCCCGTGGTCGCGCCAGTTCCGCCGGGGGACAAACCTCAATAGCGTGCCCATTACTTACACATCGCAGGAGCAGGTTGAGGTTTACCGCGTTAGCGCGCCCGCGGCGGTTCTAATGCCGCTGACTGCGCTCTTTTTGCAGGCATTTTTGCCGCTGCGGCTGCACTTCTTTTCTATTTTTGATTTGCCGCTGCTGGTGGTGATTTTCTTTGCCGTGGCGCGGCGGAGCCAGGTTTCGGGACTGCTAACCGGGGCGGCGATTGGGCTTTTGCAGGATTCTTTGACGCACCATCCGATTGGGGTTTATGGGATCGCAAAGACTGTCGTCGGCTTCGGCGCCTCCTCTCTCGGGGTAAAGCTGGATGTGGAGAATTTAGGCGCGCGCGTGCTGGTCACACTCTTTTTTTATGTGGTACACGAGTTCGTGTACTTTCTCGTAGCACGCGGACTCGTAGGGCTTACGCTCGAGTGGAGTTGGAGTCACGAGCTTGGGTCGGCCTTTGCGAATGCAATTCTGGCTGCCATTGTCTTCACTTTATTGGATCGGTTCAAGTTAAGAGCATAGATGCGCGGTCGTTGTTCCTGGTTGATCGTTTGCCAGGATACGGGCCAAGAGGTAGGAGAACTGTGCTCCCACCGTGTATGGTCTTCCGTCACTCAAACCGTAAACCCCTTCGAGCTACTCACGGCGTTACAATGAAGTCAACCCGCGTTGGCCAATCACCAAAGACCAACGACTGACGACCATTCATGTTTGGCCGCGACGAAAAAGTGTCTTCGGTTCGCCTGACGGCGGTGCAGTACATCATCCTCGTCGTTTTTTTGTTTCTGGCATACGGGCTTTGGCGGTTGCAGGTGGTGCAGAGCGAGTTCTATTCCGCGGCCGCGGAAAAGAACATGATCCGCGAAGTTCCTATCCTGGCGCCCCGCGGGAAAATTCTGGACCGTGAGGGGCGCGTCATTGTCGACAACTATCCTTCATTTACTGCGTTGCTGTTGCGCGACTCCTCGCGCAATATTTCTGCTGATGCTGATCTCATCGCTCAGGGCTTGCACATGGATGCCAAGGAAGTGCGCGATCGCGTCCGCAGATTTGCTTCCACTCCGCAGTTCCGGCCGATTTACTTAAAAGAGGACATTACGCCGGATGAGCTGGCATTTGTGGAGTCGCACCGCAACGAACTACCGGAACTGGACACTATCATGGCTCATCGGCGGCTTTATCCGCGCAATGGATTCATGGCGCATGTCATCGGTTATGTCGGCGAAGTGAGCGAAGACATGCTCAACCAGCCGCAATGGGAGCTCTATAACCCTGGCGACGTGGTGGGAAAGTCCGGAGTGGAGCTGCAGTACAACAATCTTTTGATGGGCAAGAATGGTTCGCGGCAGGTGGTAGTAAACAGCCATGGCAAGGAAATGGGGCGACAAAAAGAAGAGAAGCCCGCCGAACCCGGAAAGCAACTAAAGCTGACGATTGATGTTGATCTGCAAATCGCCGCTGAGCAGGCGCTGGAAGGCAGGAACGGCGCGATCGTAGCCCTCGATCCGCGCACGGGCGAGATTCTCGCGATGGTCAGCCGACCGACCTACGATCCCAACGATTTTGCCGTGCGCATCAAGAAAGGTGAATGGTCGAAACTGGTCAACGACGATGATCATCCGCTGTTGAACAAGGCCATTCAGGCGCAGCTGGCGCCTGGATCGGTGTTCAAAATCATCATGGCGACGGCCGGATTGCAGGAAGGCATCGCGCAGGATATGAAGGTAACCTGCAACGGCGGCGCGTCGTTCTACGGACGGTACTTTAAATGCTGGGTAGTTGCCGAGCACCGTGTCCACGGTGTGGTGGATATTTCAAAAGCGATTTACCAATCTTGTGACGTATTTTTCTACACCCTGGCGGAAAGATTAGGAATTGAACGCATTGCCAAGTACGCGACCATGTTTGGCCTTGGCCAAAAAACCGGAGTGGACCTGCCGCAGGAAGTCAGCGGCGTCATGCCTTCGGAACAGTGGAAAATTCGCAACTTCAAGCAAAAGTGGTATGCCGGTGAAACCATCTCCGTGGGTATCGGGCAAGGCGCCGTGGCAGTGACGCCCATCCAGCTTGCGCGTGCTATCGGAGCGATCGCAAGCGGGGGTGTGGTGCGGCGGCCACACATCACCAATCCAACTGATTTTCCACCAAATGTTGTTCCCGCCGCCGCTTCTGACGAGGTAAAGATTCCAATCGATCCGAAAAACTGGGAGATCATCACCGACGCGATGGCGAACGTGGTGAACCCCGGGGGCACGGCAGCGCTGTCACATCTGCAGGGGATTGACTTCGCCGGCAAAACGGGCAGCGCACAGACTATCAGCAATGCGCTCAAAGCTAAGCTGGGGGCTATGGGCAAGGGCAAGTTTAAGGATAACGGCTGGTTTGCCGGGGTTGAGCCACGCCGGAATCCAGAGATTGTGGTTTGCACTTTGCTGGAGGAAGGCGAACACGGATATTTGGCGGCGCGCACGGCGGCGCAGGTGATTAAGGCCTATGTAGAGAAGCAGCGGCGGACGCCGAGCAAGATGGCGAAGAGTGATAGCAAGGTGGAAATCGGGGCGGTGTGGAACGCCGATACTGAGGCCGACGAGGCGCTCCACGGTGGGCGTTTCGTGATGGATATTCCGGAGAAGCATGCGCCGCTGGCGGTGGCGGCACCGGGGATCGGCCAACGACTAGGGACCAACGACTAACAACTGATGTCTCGTTACATTTCATTTCACGACTTTGATTGGGTGCTGCTGATCTTTGTCCTGCTCATCTGCGGGTTGGGCGTGATGGAGATCCACAGCGCGACTGAGCACACGAAGTTTGCCGGTGCCCATGTCAAACAGCTGTACTGGATTATCGGCGGCCTTTTCGGCATGTTTGCGATGAGCCTGATCAATTATCAGATGCTTCTGGATCGGGTGCATTGGATTTACCTTGCCGCGCTTGCTTCACTGATCATGGTTTTAATTTTTGGGCAGAAGTATCTCGGCGCGCGGCGATGGGTAAAGATGCCGGGTGGCGGTCACTTTCAGCCTTCGGAGTGGGTCAAGCTGATCCTCATTCTTGCCGTGGCGAAGTATTTTGCCGATCTGCACCAGAGAGAGCTCTCCTGGCCGGACTTCTTTAAAGCCGGAGTGATGGTGGGTTTTCCCATGCTGATGGTTTTGGCGCAACCGGATCTGGGGACCGCGCTTACATATCTTCCGATTGCGATTATGGGGATTTTCTTGGGTGGAGTTCGCTTCAAGCAGGCGTTCATTGTCGTGCTTGCAGGGGCTTTGCTGATGCCGTTAGCCTGGCATGGGTTGAAGCCCTACCAGCGCAGCCGGCTTACCAGCTTCATGAATCCGGAGGCGGACAGCCAAGGTTCCGGCTACCAGGTTAATCAATCCCTTATTGCGGTAGGTTCAGGAGGAATTTGGGGGAGTTCGCAGGGATCGCAAACGCATTTGGCGTTCCTGCCGGTCCCACAAACGGACTTTATTTTTGCCGCATTTGCAGAAGAACACGGATTTGTAGGCGCGTTGGGGGTCATGCTGTTATACTTCGTAGTGCTGATGCGTTTGACCCAGAACGCGCAAACAGCGCCCGACCGCGCTGGCACGTTCGTGGTAATGGGTGTGGTGGCAGTGCTTAGCTTCCACATTCTGGTCAACATCGGCATGGTGGTCGGTTTCATGCCGGTCACCGGCATACCACTGCCGCTTATGAGTTATGGTGGGTCTTCCGTCCTCTTCATGTTTTTGGCGCTGGGTATCGTGATGAACGTGCGCATGCGCCGTTTCGTAAACTGAAGTGGAAGGAAGTAAAAGATTTACCGCGCTTTAAGCGCGGCCGAACACAAGATTACGATCGCCCTCGCGTGAAGAGGGCAGGCGCCGGCCGCTGGGCAGTGCGAGGCCGGGCAGGATTGAAGCTAAAGTCGCAGCCGGGCGGGTAACGGCCCCCTCAGATCGGAAGATCAGCGAGAGAGCGGTCACAAACCCGGCGAAGCGCAACGTGCGATCAGTGCAAAAGACTTTCAAGCTTGTGCAACCGATTCGGTCCTTGAGAACTTCTCGGGACCCTGGCCGCTCTCTTTTTGGGACGGCTATCGCAACGCTCAATCCTTCCCGCCCTTTCCTGTCTTCCGTCCGGTGAGTTCAGCGGCCGCGTAGCGGTCCGCAACCGGAGTTTGCATGACAAAAGAATTGTTTGTTTCTTCGACCCCGCATGAAACCAGAGTCGGGATGGTTGAAGATGACCAGCTTGCAGAAATTTACCTTGAACGCGAAAACGAATACACCCTCGCAGGATCCATCTACAAAGGACGCGTAACTCGCGTTCTGCCCGGAATGCAGTCGGCATTCGTTGATATCGGGCTTGAGCGCGACGCCTTTCTGTACGTCTCCGATTTTATGGAATTAGGCGAAGATCAGGACGATGTGGAAGAGGTGCCTACGAATCGTCCGGCACAGGCGTATCAGGCGCCGCGCACGGAAGCTGAACGTGAAGTGCCAGTTGGGAATGGTGGTTTGGAACAGCCCCCGCAAGTCAATGCGAGCGAAACCCACGCGTCCAGAGAAAACGGGAGCTCCACGCCGTCGCAGCAGCAGGAGAACCGCCCATCAGAAGATCGTGGAAGCTGGCGGGGACGCCGCCGGCGCCGCGGGCGGGGACGGGATCGTTTCCCGGATTCGAAATACGCGCGCCCGGCTTCCGATACGTCACGAGAGCCACAGCGTGCCGAATATGGGCCGCCGGCGGGATACCAGCCGATCATCCTGCCCGGTGAGTCAATTTCGAAATACCAGCGCTTGGCTCAGAATGCTCAAGTCGAAGAGCGGGCACTCGAGTCTCAGGATACCCCGCTGGCGCAAGTGTTTCCCGAGGACGAGCCGCTGTTTGCCAAGTCAGAAACGAGCGAAAACTCGAGTCGCAGCGAACAGCATCCGCCGAACGAGGCTCACGAAAGCGACGTCGACTCGCCTGAGTGGGATCGTGAACCAAAGCGCCTGCACGAAATGAATGTAGCGGAAGTGTTCGGCGGAGAAGAGCACGACAATCCACAAGAAAACGAGAGCGCCCTTTCTGCTGGAACTCTCGAAGAAGAAGAGATCGAAGAAGAAGAGGCAGATCTTGCTCATTACGTGGAAGAGCTTGAAGAAGACGCGGCGTTTGAAGAGATGGAAGAGGAAACGCACGCCGCCGACGAGTATCACGAGCAAGCCCGAGAGATTGCAGCATCGAGCGATCCGGTAACACGCGAGATTCCTTTCTCGCCTGAACCAGTGTCTTCCGAAACCGCAGAGGTGGCCGACGTGGAAGGCGTGGACGAGGAAGCGGAAGAAGAAGCTGCGCTCGAGGAAGCCCAAGCCGAGGCCGAAGCCGTGGTGGAAGCCGAGGCTCGCGCCAACGGTACTGCGGATGCCCGAATTGAAGTTCGCGCGCCTGCTGCAATCGCGCCTTACACCCAGCGTGCGCCACGTCCCGCCTATGATCGGCATGGTCCGCGCGGGCGCCGCGGTGGACGCCGATTCCGGCGTCGCGAACCGCAAAATGTTCCGCTAATCACCGATCTGCTGAAAGAGGGCCAGGAAATTCTCGTACAGATTGCGAAAGAGCCTATCGGGAAGAAAGGCGCGCGCATCACCAGCCATATCGCGTTGCCGGGGCGCTTTCTGGTCTATATGCCGACCGTCAACCACACCGGCGTGTCGCGCAAGATTTCCTCTGAAGATGAACGGCTCCGCCTGAAACGGATCATCAACAGCGAGCGTGAAAATGGGCACGGCGGATTCATTGTTCGCACCGCAGCTCAAGGCGCTGCAGAAGAAGATTTGCGCGCAGATATCCGCTTTTTAAAAGGCCTGTGGTTTGAGATTCGTACCCGCGCGGAGAATTCGAAGCCGCCAGCATTGATTTATCACGATCTGAACGTTGTGGAACGAGTGCTGCGGGACCAAGTAACTGCGGATTTCTCTGCAATCTGGGTAGATACCGAGCAGGAGTATGAGCGCATTCTGCGCTTCGCCAACCGCTTCCAGCCCGCGCTGGTAAAGCGAGTGAAGTTGTACACGAAAGAAACTCCATTATTCGAGCAGTTCGGTCTAAACGAAGAAATCAACAAGGCGCTGAAGTCGAAAGTCTGGCTCAAGAGCGGCGGCTACATCGTCATCAATCAGACCGAGGCCCTAGTCGCCATCGACGTAAACACCGGCAAATACGTCGGCAAAACTGCGCGTCTGGAAGACACCATCGTCAAAACCAATGTCGACGCAATCAAAGAGATTGTCCGGCAAATAAGACTGCGCGACCTCGGCGGCATCATTGTGATCGACTTCATCGATATGGATGAGCGCCGCAACCGCCAGCGCGTGATGCAGGCGCTCGAAGAGGAATTGCGGCACGACCGTGCGCCTTCGAAGACCCTGCAGTTTGCAATTTAATGATTTTGGACTAGTGGCCATCACCCGTAAGCGAGTGAAGCAGTCACTGGAGCGGACCATCGGAACGCCCTGCCCGTATTGCCAATCGACCGGATTCGTGAAATCCGTGACAACCGTTTGCAATGAGATTTACCTTGAGATGCGCAAAATCGCCAAGCACCTCGAGCATCCGGATGTGATGTTACGCGTGAATCCTGAGGTCGCCAAGGCGCTCAAGGCAAATAATGGTCGTGCTCTGAACGATATCGAAGAACTCACTAAGAGGACGATTATCGTGAAAAGCGACCCCGCGCTGCATCAGGAGCAGTTTGATATTAATTAGCTTCCGGCTGGCGAAGTCGAGGTGAGCATCGCAGTTGATATTCACTTCAAGCCGTCAACCACGTAAAGATCCGATAACCAGCGATCAAAACTATACGCGTAGGAGCGTCCATCGGTCGTGCTAACGGCGGCGATGATGGCCAACACGCCAGTAGAGTCGGCCGGACGCAACTCCTTCCAGGGCTGCATTCGTCCACTGCGAATCGATATCCGATAAATCTCTGATGGCACTACCCCTTGACGGTACAGGAAAACTGCGTTTCCATCCGAACTCCACTGGAATGGAATGTCAGCAGCGCCAATTCGGCCGATAAGGCGGGATTCCCTTCGTCAATGGGATATACCCAAAGATTCTGATTGGCGTCTTTGGCAAAGAAGCTTTTTCCATTGGGCGAGACAATGTTTCCCGACCAAGAGGCTGCACCGTAAGTTCCCTCGGGTGTCATGCGGCGAAAACCGCCCTCAGTATCAAGCAGGTAAAAACACGGTTTGTGGCGCGGCATTTCTCCTGAGAGCAAAATGCGTTTGCTATGTGGCAGAAAATCGGCGGCGTAATAATGCTGAATTCCGAAGTTTGGCAATCGTTTCGGAGTTCCTGCTCCGGTGGGTAGGATCCATAGCTCGTGACCCGAGGAGCCGGGGACTGAAACAGCGGCCCACTTCCCATCTGCGGATAAGCCAAGGGAAGCTCCCTTACCTAGCCGGATTGCATCGGAGCCATCCGCATTGCGCAGATAAACCGAATACGCCGGTCCACCACCTCCGTATTCCTCAGAAAAGAGAAGCAGCTTGCCATCCTGCGACATTCCGGTCACGACTGAGGATTTCAGCCAGGAGAAATCGCGCTCAGCTTTGCTGTCCGGTGTGGACAGCATCATGCTGATGCCCTTGTTATCCTCCGATAACAGAACCGCGCCCGCAGCGGAGATGTCGTGCAACGTGATATCCGTCCCGGTGCGTAAGACAGTGCGGGTTTTTCCTGACAGTGTGACGGCATAAAGTGCGCCGGCAGCAAACCACACTTGATCTCCGTCAGCCGACCACGCCAGCCCCTCGACAGAATTCCACCCACCCGAGAGAACTCTTTTGTTGCCCCTCAAGTCCACCACTGCGACTGCTCCGTCATCGTCCGGAAAGACATGGTGGTCAACAAAGGCGATCAGATCCCCGCTCTTCGAGAATCGAATGTCGCTGATCCATCCATTAGTTTCGTACAACACCTTGCCGATAGGGAATTCGATACGGTAACGCCCTCCGGAAGTTCGCACGATGGCGAGCCCGTCTCCGTCCGGCGTCCAATCGGCATCTGTAACGTCTTCCGCGATCTCGCGAGGCGCGCCGCCGGAAAGCGGCGCCCGAGCCAGGGTTCCGACAAACTGGCGATGGGCGACGAAGTTCCGTTCCAGCAATACAGCCATTTCGCCCAATCGCGAGATTGCCAATATGTGAACTTTCCCACTCCCGAGCGGACTAGATTCAGGGGACTCCGGACGGTTGGAGAACATTCTGCTGGCGTTGCCGTCCCAGGCCGCTGTATACAACACCGTTCGTCCATCCGGGGAAAGTCTTGCTGAGAACACAGTACCGCGGCGAAACGTAAGCTGGTGGAAGTGCGATTCACGGGACGTCCAGAATTTTCGAGTGGCAAACGCTCCGGCTAGAATCCCGGCCAGCAACGCGGCCACGATCATCAAATGGCGGGGACGAATCCTGCGACGCGCGAACTCCTCGGGCGCTCTCGTTGCGGGGGACGAATCCTGCAATACTGGCGGTGTTTCGGGAAGCGTTGCTTCCACCGAAGCGGATTCAGCAATAAAACGGTATCCCCGTCGGGGAAGAGTCTCGATAAATCGCGGTTGCTCTGCGGAGTCCCCCAGCGCCTCGCGCAACCGGTTCACTGCTTTGTTCAGACTCAGATCGAAGTCCACAAAGGTATCGGAACTCCAGAGCCTCTGCTTCAACTCCTCGCGCGTAACCAGTTCGCCGGGTCGCTCCAAAAGCGCGATTAGAAGCTGAAAGGGTTTATCCGAAAGTGTGGACTTACGCCCGTTGGTCGAGAGTTCGCCAGTGTGGAGGTCAAGCTTGAATTCCCCGAAGCATAGCTGCCTCGGCGTTTGCGCTGGAACGGGCATTGCTGACTGCACCCCAAGCTGGCCGTAGAGTCTATCACTACTCGCAGCATTCCTCCGCAGCGATGTAAAGCACCCGCGCAAGTAATTGAAACGAATGCGTGTACGCTGGGAATAGAAATGTCATCAATTCGTCACCTCCTCGCCATTGCGCTTTGCAGTGGCTTGCTCGAGATTTACCCCGCGAAATCTGTCGTCGGCACCTTCCTCCCAGCTATCCCGCTGAAGTCGACGCTGCTACAAAGCCCGAAAGATCAGAAGGAGAAGTGCGCATGAAATCCGGAACACTGAAATTGATCGCCCCGATGACATTCTTGGTTGCGCTAACCGCTTCAATTCCGATGCCAGCACAGCAGCAGGGAGGGAGCCCTCGTTATAGGCTCATCGACCTAGGCACCCTGGGAGGCCCCAACAGTGCTGAAGACCCGGTGTTCCCTTTCATCAATAACACGGGAACAGTGGTCGGGTTCGCAGACACCGCGATGTTCGCCTCTCACGCATTTAAATGGCGACATGGTGTTCTCACTGACCTCGGAACCCTTCCCGATGGCCTTGGCAGCTTTGCGGTCTGGAGCAACAACAAAGGGCAGGTAGCGGGGCTGTCAGGCAACGGCCTCATTGATCCCCTGCTTGGAGCGCCAGAAGGACGCGCTGTCCTCTGGGAAAAGGAGGGAACGATCAGGGACTTGGGAACGCTAGGGGGCAATCAAAGCCTCGCGGGAGCGCTCAACGAGGTTGGGCAAGTAATTGGGGTCGCGGCCGATACAACACTAGATCCCTACTCTCTGTTTGGTTGGGCTACAGAAACTCGCGGGTTCATATGGGAAAGAGGAACGATGCAGGATTTGGGTACATTGGGTGGCGCAGACGCATCGCCGTCGTTCATCAATGAACGAGGGCAGATCGCGGGAGTTTCCTATGTCGAGTTCAATCCTCCTGCCAACCCCGACCTATGCGGTTTCCCGGTAACAACGCACCCTTTCTTCTGGCAGCAGGGCAAGATGATTGACATTGGGACTCTCGGCGGCACCTGCGCCAGTACTGCCACCATCAACAATCGCGGTCAGGTGGTTGGAACCTCCAACCTGCCCGGAGACGAGATTGTGCACCCTTACTTGTGGGAGCGGGGAAAGATTAAAGACCTGGGTACATTCGGTGGAACGTTCGGCGTCGCGAACTGGATGAACGATGCCGGCGAAGTTGTAGGCGTGGCCTCAACGGTGGGAGATCAGGAAGTCCATGCTTACTTCTGGAAAAACGGAGTGATGACCGACATTGGGACCATCGCTGGAGACCTTTGTGGCATCGCGCACTTCGTCAATTCACGGGGGCAGGTCGTGGGTACATCGGGATGCACCGAGGAAGGGTTCGAGGTGCACGGGTTTGTGTGGGAACCTGGCGGTTCCATGATTGACTTGAACGACTTTGTTCCTCCGAGTTCCAACCTAAGAATCACCGATGGCGAAACTATTAATGATCGCGGAGAGATCGCTGGTACAGGAACGCTCCCTAATGGCGACCACCACGCGATTGTGCTGATTCCCTGCGGGGAAGATACTGACGGATGCCGGGGCGCCTCCGAGAGCATAAAGGATGCAGCTCAAAGCAATTCGTCGCTAGTAGTTCAGAACCGAACAACCGTAAATCGCGGGCTAAGGCCGGAGACGTTGACCGCCTTGCGCGCGCGGCTTGCCGGTCGGTACGGGTGGTTCGGTGTGCGGAGGAAGCTCCGTTGAGGGTTTATCCGAGAGCAACCGGACATGGTGCCAGCAGATCCGGCGCTGCATCAAGAGCACTTGTCAGCTATCGCTACTAGTCCTTGGCTTAGCTCATACCACATGCATTGAAGAACTCATTTCTTAAGCAACTGCCATCCCGAAACCGCATCTATTTAATTAATGAGTTCAGTGCGTAGGTTCGGGACGTGCCTGTTGGCTTGTCTGGCCGCGCTTGCGGTTTTGACTGTTCTGGTAACTCCCGCATTTGACGAGCTGCCGAGCACGGCGCCTCATCCCGCCCACTCTGTCGCGGCACCTGTCGCTGTGGTCTTTACCTCAATTGTGCTCACTGTGGTGGATAAACTTTCGGTGCAGATCGGCCGCGTTGTGGCTGGCACGGACCTGCTCCTGCTCACTTGTAGCCGACTTTGTTAGCCTGTTCTGTTCAATCAACCCCTCGCCGGCGGGATGCGAAATGCCCGCCCGACATTCTTTCTCTTGCCGCAAATCGAGGAAAGGCGATGTCCAACTCAATTATTTCTCTCGTAACCGGGGTCTTTTGCGAACCTTTTAGCGCGGCTGACGCCATCCGCAGATTGACCGAGAGCGGATTTGCCGATCACGAAATAGATTTGCTTGGGGTGCTGAGCGGGCGGCCGCCGAATCTGATTTGGTTCCTTCTGGACCTGGGGCTCCCAGATGAGCATGCGGAATACTTCAATGCTTGCCTCTCGGAGGGCGCCGTCTTGGTGATGGTGCAGACACCGCCGTCCCGCACGTCCAAGAAACGAAAGATTGCGCTCGAGGTATTGAAACAACACGGGGGAATATTGCCGCCTGAACCTGCGAGCGCATGGCGTTCTCGACCTTCGTGAAGATGCGAGTGAGAGGTGTTCTGTGAATAAGACTAATGGCAGGCCAGGATTACGCGTCTCAGAGCTGCTGGCGGCGTGGAAATCAATTCTTCTCGGAAACACGCCGATGCTGTCGATTGAGATTACGCGTGAGTGTCCCCTGAGTTGTCCGGGTTGTTATGCATATGGAGATAACCATCTCGGCGGACAGGTAACGCTTCGCGGCCTGAGCGATTACCATGGGGACGCGCTGGTAGATGGCGTAGTGCAAGTCGTCCGGCGGCATCGGCCGCTGCATGTCTCGCTGGTCGGCGGCGAGCCGCTGGTCCGTCATCGTGAACTCAGCCGTATTCTTCCCATCCTAAGCGAGATGCGCGTTCATAGCATGGTCGTTACCAGTGCGGTGATTCCCATTCCGCGCGATTGGATGGACATCCCGCGAGTGCGAGTTGCAGTTTCGGTTGACGGCCTGCCTGAGCATCATGACGTCCGGCGCAAGCCCGCCACCTACGAACGCATCCTGAAAAATATCGAGGGATGCCGCGTGAATATTCATGGCACAGTCACTCGTCCTATGCTCGAGCGTCCGGGCTACCTCGAGGAATATATTGCGTTCTGGAACGAGCGGCCTGAAGTCGTCCGCATTTGGATGAGCCTCTACACACCTCAGCGAGGCGAACAGAGCCCAGAGATGTTGACTCCAGCGCAACGTGATACGGCAGCCAGCGATTTGCTGCGAGCCCGCCAGCGATATCCAAAATTGCTAATGAATGCTGGAATCGCCGATGCTATCCGAGTGCCTCCGGTATCTCCGGCGGCTTGCATGTTTTCGAAGATGTCAACCAACTATTCGGCTGATTTGAGCACTCGCGTCGAGCCGTGCATCTTCGGCGGCGACCCGGACTGCTCGCAATGCGGATGCGCCATCAGCAGTGGCCTGCACTGGCTCAAGGAGATTCGTCTTGCCGGGCCGCTCAAGGTGAAGCATGTTGCGCTGAGTGCGGCGGCAATCGGATCAACTATGGGAAAGCTGCGCCGTAATTACCGTGCTCATCCCCGCTGGACAAGCAAGTCCAACGAATTAATCCAGATCGCAGGTTCGGGCAAGGACAAAGAGAAGCGAACATTATCCTGACCAGCACGCTTGCGTTTGTTATTTTGCCGGAACCGCGAGGTCCTCGAGACGCGCGCCCTTCTTGGCGACGTAGAAGGCCAGAGCCTTGGCGGGCTCGCTCGTGCTGGCATTCTTCACGTTGTGCACTTCGCCGGCTACGGTCGTGAACGCCTCGCCTGCCTTCAGAGTCGCAGGGGGGTTGCCCTGCACCTCCAGGGTCACCGAGCCCTCCTGGATATACACGATCTCGTTGCCCGACTGCGTGTGCTTGCCGCTCTCTGCGCCGGGCGCCAGCGGGCGCATCACCAGGATAGCCTCCCACCCCGGCGCGGCCTTCAACTCCGTTCGTTGTAGAACCGTGCCACCCTTCAAATTGTCTTGGGCGCTCAACGTCCGGCTAGCCAGCAACCAGAGCACCACGCCTAACACCACTGTGACCCCAACCAAAAAGTTGATGCGCTTCATGGAGGCTCCTTTCAAAAGCCAGCGCATACTAACACAGAAGACCGATGCAACATCGGTGATTGAGAACGTTGTAAGGCGATTTCACCAGTAATTTCGGGCACGCCGTGCCGACTCATTTGCCCACCACCAACACCACGAAGCTATCCGGAAGAATCGGAGGCCGGGCGCGCGGATTCTCCGCGCTTGGTTGCGGACGCGGGCCGAATTTCGCAGTCACGAGAAAAATCTCCTGCGTCTTTGGATCGAGCGCCATGGTGCGGGCGCCGCGCTCAGTCGGAACATTTTCCACGACGCTGAACTTGTCCGGAGAATCTTCGTGCGCGACCGTAAGCACGCCTTCACCGCAGGACGCGAAAGCGTATCCGGTATCCGGATCGAACCCGTTGGCATCGACGCCTTCTCCAATCGGCAACGTTGTAATCACTTTGCCGTTGTCAGCATCTACCACGGCCATCAATTTATTGTCGCAACCGGCGAAGAGCCGCCGGTTCTTGCGATCAATCGCTAATCCGCTTGGCTCTTCACACGGCTTGAGCGGCCAGGTCGACTTCGCTTCCAGCTTCTTTGGATCGATCACCGTCAGTTCGCTCTTGTCTTCGATATTGACGAATACTTCGCCTTTCTCATCGCTGACCGCGAATTCGGGCTTGCCATCGAGTTTAACCGTGCCAGCGACAGTGCCCTTCTCCGCGTCAATCGCCGTGGCATCATGGCTGTGGCCATTGAACGCGAACACGCGCTTACTTGAGGGATCGTAAAGAATCGCGTCTGGATTGTCCCCCGCCTTCACTTTGTTCAACGTCTTTAGCGTTTTCAAATCGAAGATGCTTACCGTGCCTTCGCGTCCATTGCTGATGAAGCCTCGGCCAAACTCGGGGGCCAGAGCAATACCGTGTACGCTGGGTGTATCTGGAATGTTTCCAACCAGCTTGCCAGAATCAGCGTCGATCACAATCACGTGGGTTGCACGGGAGATAAAGAGATGGCGTGAAGTGGGATCGATTGTGAGATAGTCCCAGCCGCCTTCGCCGCCGAGTTTGTAAGTTTTCACTACGTGATAACCGGAGCCCGCGCCAAAACATGCGGTAACCAGTAGGCAGATAACCAATGTCACAAACGATGCCATGAGAGCAAAGTGCTTCATTTTCATCAGCTCGCTTTCGAAAGTAATAACCAAAGTACCCACACGTAACTTTACCGCATTCATGCCGCTGCTTACACTGAGGCATGCACTCATGGGAGGGAGACCCGCATCAGCAGCCGGCGCCGGACTATGGTTCGGCTGGTCCCACTCCGGATTTGCCTCCGGACCGCTCGCTCGATCCGCGCGCCGGGAGTTGGCGGATTCTGTTTGCCGTTTGCGCGGGTATCTTATTGGCGTTGGTTTTCTCTTCGGGCTTGGCGCGCGGAGCATTCGCTGACATTACACAATTTCTCACGCTGCACGGGAAGCCTCAACCAGCGTCTCCCGCTCAACTCTCACAGCACGAGATTGAGAGTCTGGATCGCCAGACTGCGCAGCAGCAGGCCGAGCTTCTACTGGAGCGCGACATCAATCATAATGCTGGCGCAAACGATGAGATTGCCGCTCGCGTGGACGGTTGGCATGGGAAAATTCGGCTGCGGCCGCAGCTGAATTCTCTGATTACGACTGCGCTCAACTCAAATGACCTTCGCGTGCGCGCCGCTGGCATTGAAGTTGACCTGGCAGCGATGAACATGGCCAAAACTCCTAAATACGCCGCACTGCTATTCACGCAAGTGGAGAATGGAGAGCCGCCTGAGCGCATCTGGGCACTGTGGGGCTTGGGGTTGCTGGGAAATCGCGGCGTCGAACCGGAAAAGGTGACACAGGTGCTAACCGAGCACTTGCAGGATTCAGATGCGGACGTGCGCCACTGGGCAGTCGAGGGGCTGGCGTATCTGGGAACCGACGATACGATTGCGCCGCTCCTGCAAACTCTCCATGACGATGCTGCTCCCACGGTGCGGGAGCGCGCCGCATGCAGCTTGGCGCAATCTGGAATGCTCACCCAGGCGCAGCGGCGCAACGCAATTCCCGCGCTGCTCGCGTTTGCTGATGATTCCTCCCTGGACGCACAGACCCACACCTGGATCTTCCAGGCGCTCCGTGATATTACCGGCCAAAAATTGCCGAACGAAATTTCCGCCTGGAGAGCGTGGTTCAGCAGCTCGGGCGGGGCGTAGAACACTACGCCACCTTAGCGTAGTTCTCCGGCCCTTGCTCCGGGGACAGCGAGAGTGTCCCAAGACGCACGTTTCAACGGTACACGCACCTTCGCCGCAGCTGCATACAGTGCGTAATCTAACGGATGCAACAGGTCGAACACTGTTGCGGCATTCTCCGGTGACACCTCGCACCAAATCGTCGGCCGAATGGTTTCTAACAGCTTTCTGGATCCGCGCAGAACACGCGCTTCGTGTGTCTCGACATCGATCTTCAGAACGCTTGGCGCAGGAAAATAGTCCAGGAGAAAATCGAGAGATGTTGAAACTGCTGCCTGCGAAAACCGGTTCCCTTGTGCCTGGCTCGATCCGGTCGAATCTGCGAGATGATTCGCCGCCCTTGAGCGCTCTGAAATTTGAAGATGACTGATGCGATTGGCGTCCGAAACAGCGGAGCAAAGAACAGTAATAGGGGCGGCATTCAAACCACGTAGTTTCAATTCACATGCTGATCTGGTAAGCAGGTGCGCCAGCCAAACATCCGGCTCAATCGCAACCACGTAACCGGATTGTTTCGCAAGGGACGAAGCACAAACACTGAAAAGTCCTACGTTCGCTCCCACATCCCACACGCAGGCCCCGGGCTTCACCAGTTCAAGCGCCATGCGATGGAGCAGAGGATCTACCTTAGACATCCGCAACCAGTAACGCAGGCCAGCCTCGGGAGAGACATAGATCGGGAAGCGGTGAAACTCAGGCGGCAATCGCCGTTTGAAAACAAGTCCACGGCTGAGGCGCTCCACTGATTTGCGGAAATTCATTAGACGAACGAAGATTATCAGCGTACGGAAGCTGGGGGAAGGCGATTTCACTTCGTGCGAGAGGAGAGCCGAAGGCGGCTCTCCCTGCGTGGGTATGGGAGCTTATTCTGCCATCTTCGCAATGTGAACATCAAAGCCGGTTTTCGGCAACAGCGACGTCAGCTCAAAGGCTCGGAATCCGTCTCCCGCGATTTCTGTGTGCCGGTAAAGACCGGGCTCGCTGTCGACGGTCTCGTGGCGTCCTTGTAACTGATTTAGAAATTCCTGAGCCTTTCTCGTGTCGGCTTCGTAGCCCTTGGCCTTGGTCACAATGGCCTCGGCTGCATAGGAGCGAACCAGCTTCGGCCAATATTTCTCCAGTAAATTCGTGCTGGCGAAAATGTCGGCCCACACGATTTGTCCGCTAACCGCAACCACAACTCCAACCGCGTTCTGATCGCGAAGCTGTTTAATCAGGCTTTGGTAATTGTGCCGGATCGGCTCGGCGACGGAATCGACCTGCTCTTTGACTTCTTTGTTGTCCATCACCCGCGCATAAGACGAAAGGCCACCAATTGGCCCTGCCACAGCGGGAGGCGCATTGCGTGCGAGAGATTCTTTGGATTTCCCTACCTCTGCCCAGACCTGCGCTTGGTCTTTCTCCGCCATGGCCTTCTCCCGAACGGAGGGTTGCGCCATCGCGCCGTGGTAGGAATCAAACTTTGCTGACGCGCCGGTCCATCTTCCCGGCTCGACACAGAAGACGCTCAGATCAACGGGATCGCTTTCCGCGGGAACGAGGCGATCTTTGCCGATCACGCGGTCCTGTTTGCCGCCGGTGACGATTTCGCCGGCAAGCAAAATCAGCGGCCGCTTCGAGTTGTTTACCAGAACCAGTTGGTTGACCTGCGCCCCTCCGCCATATTGCTGCGGAATGATTTGCCCATGGCGATGCCGCGGGCGCATCAGCGGGGAAATGTTGCCGGACTCGGTGACAACTACTTCGCCCGACCGCAGGCCTTCATCCAGAGTGATGAACTCTGCCGTGTCATGCGACCTGGCCGCGATAACCGGAAAGACAGTTAAATTGCCATGGCGGATTGGCTCCAGAACTTTGTATCCGGAGACGATTTCGCCGGCGGGTGCCAGGCAAGGACCAAGCAATGCAACTCCAACGATCAATGCCAAGGCAAGAGCAAAGAGCACGAGCTTGAGTTTCATGGGTGTTTCTCCGCAGGGGTTTGAAGACACCCCGGGCGCGCAGGGGAGCGACCCGTCCGGGGCGTCTTTCTTTCCCACCCTGATAATCTCCGAACGGCAAAAATTCAGCTTCTTGCGTCTAAAAATGTTGATAGGATCAACGGCGTGCCCGCCACGGCTCAGAACGGTGTCCAATCCGTAGGTGTGATCTCGCCGGAGTTGGAGTCGCGTATGGCGGAGCTACAACTAAAAACGCAGGAATACGGGCTTGCGCGCGAAGAATTGGTCACAATCTTGAATGAGGTTGGAGCTAAGTATTTGCCGCCCGAAACTTCTGAGCGGGAGCGTGACGAGTTTTTCGCGAATCTGCGACTCGAAGAACTTGCGTTGGCGCGCGCTTGCGCCGCCGGTCATGAGCGCGCGTGGGAAATTTTCATGCTTCGGTATCGCGAAAAGCTCTATGACATTGCTGCGTACATTGCTAAAGAAAGCTCGGCGGCACGAGAGTTGGCAGACTCTCTCTATGCCGATCTCTTCGGCACGAGCACACGAGAGGGAAAGCGGATTTCGAAGCTGACCTCATATATGGGCCGTGGGTCGCTCGAAGGATGGTTGCGGACGGTGCTCGCGCAAGAATACGTCAACCGCTACCGCAAGCAGCGCCGGCTGGTGAGTCTGGACGAGGAGAGCGAGGCTGGAGTGCAGTTCGCGGCCGCCGACGAAGAGCCCGCGATCCCGCGCGATACCAGACTAGAAGCCGCCACGGATCAGGCTTTGGCCCTTTTGCCTGCCGAAGACCGATTTGTGCTGGCGTCGTATCATCTTGATCGGCGAACACTGGCGGAAATTGCCCGTACATTGCGAGTGCACGAATCGACGATCAGCCGCAGGCTGAATAAGCTGGCCAAAACGCTACGAAAGCAGATACTTTCCACGCTCCGGCGGCAAGGCATGAGCCGCCGCCAGGCGGAAGAAGCTCTGCAAGTAGATGTACGAGATCTGCGTCTGAATATTCGTGCCAGCCTGGCGCAAGAAGCCAACGCGAAACCGTTCCCAGATAAGAAGGCGGAGGCACAGGCGGGAGAGGGATAACCCCGAGTTAACAGTCAATGATCGATGTTCCTAAAATCGTGCTTGGGCGCTTGCGGAAGGCTGCCAATCCTGGAGATCACCCCGATGCCGACCTGTTAACCGCGTTCGCTGAGCAGGCGCTCGCGAAGCGGGAACGGCTGCAGGTAATTGAACACCTATCGCAATGCTCCGAATGCCGGGAGATTGTGTCGGTGGCTCAGCCTGAGATGACTGAAAAACCGGGCTCGTTTCGGTTAATGAAATTCTCCCTTCTGCGCTCGCCGATATTGCGTTGGAGTATGTTGGCAGTTTGTGCTGTGGTCCTGGCTACAGTCACGACACGTCATTTCTCCCAGCAAAAGTCCGCAACATTTTTCACGCCGGAAGCGCGGGTCTCAACGGCTCCGCAAACCAGTCAGCAAGAGACTTATGATGGGTTTGTAGCCAAACTTGAATCGCCGCGCCCAAAAACGGAGTCAGCTTTGTCGCACCGCACCGCGAAGCAGAGCTCAGGGCGGACCGTGACACATTCGACAGCGCTCGCGGTTGCCGACGAGAAAAGCAAGAAGGACTCTTTACCCCGCGCTGTACCCGCCGCTCCAAGTCCGACCCTGCTTTCGAAACTGAGTGATCGCGAGCGGCGTGACCAGGATGCCCGGGATGCTTTGCACGGCTCGGTGGGAAAGTCCGTCAACGGGCCTGCGACCAATGAAGCAGTAACTGCCATGAATGAAACAGTAATGGTTGAGAGTCGCACTGCTTCGGTCGAGGTCGCCCAGGCCACACCAGGAAAAGCTAAAGAAGAAAAAGCCTCTCGCATGAAGGCTCCTGCGGCAGCGTCCGCGGTCGGGGGTCCCGTGGAAAGTGTCACTGCCAACAAAGCCGTCGAATCGGAGTACGCCACTGACCTCCGAGCCGGTCTTGTTCCTATCTCTCGTTGGACTCTTTCCCCTGAGGGCAGACTGCAACGCTCATTAGATGGAGGCAAAACCTGGAAGACAATCCCGCTCTCCAGCGAGACAGTACTTCGCGCCGTGTCTGCTATGGATCAGGAGATCTGGGTTGGAGGTGACGCTGGCGCCCTTTACCACTCTATTGACAGCGGTCAGCATTGGACGCAGGTGAGGCCCACGGTAAACGGCGAATCCCTCACCGCAGATATCATCGGAATCGAATTCACTGATTCACGCCAAGGCAAGCTGACCACTAGCGGTCACGAGACATGGACAACCACTGATGGTGGCGAGACCTGGACTCGCAACAAGTAAAGATCAGAGAAGCCTGTGCAAAAATCCCGTACGGGCAGCCGGTAACAGGAGAGCCTGGAGCTCTCTCTTCCTCCTCCTATCAATGGTTTAAAGGCATTCTTGGCCTTAAAGCGAATCGTGACACGCGTGACCTTCGTTTTCCTTTTTTGGGTACCTCAAACCGAGCCGCAGGTTACGGAGGTTACGTTTACACCGGAGCAGGGTAGGCCTACTATCCAATCGTGGTTTGGCAGTTCTGGGGGAGGGCTGCCGGGCGTCCTGAACTGAAAAGTTCTGGACGCTTTTTTGTTTTCAGGCTGCCGGCACGTCAACCGTCAGCTTTCAGCTATCACTCCTGAGACCAGAAGCCGATAGCTGGCCTGCGACTTCCGGCGCTGACACGCATCCAATACAAGTGCTACGATAATCAGAGTTGTTTAACCGACTGATTCGCCGATCTGTGTCGCTTACGGCGATCGGCGCAATTGGAGGGGAAAATGGCAGGTAACGGAATTGTGGAAGTGACGGACGCGAATTTTGATCAGGACGTGCTGAAGGCCGACCAGCCGGTGCTGGTGGACTTCTGGGCGACCTGGTGCGGACCATGCCGCGCGATCGCGCCCATCGTGGATGAGTTGGCGAAGGAATATCAAGGCAAGATAAAGGTCGGCAAGATGGACGTCGACCGCAATAATGCCACGCCGATGCGCTATGGAGTGCGCGGCATCCCCACGCTGTTGGTGTTCAAGGGCGGGCAGGTGAAAGAACAGATCGTCGGGTATGTACCGAAAGAGACCATCCAGAAAGCATTGGATAAGCACATCGGATAAGCAGTCAGGATTTCAGTCTGCAAACGCCCGGGCTCAGCCGCCTGGGCGTTTCTTATTGTGGATGCAACGGCATTCTGTCGATTAAATAACTTGACAAAGTCAATGATTCTGTAGACCCTGCCTTCATGGCAGCGGCTCATCGGCCGGGGAATGAATTGGGTCAGCGGATTCAGGCCGTCCGGCGCTTCAATCGCTTCTACACTCGCCAAATCGGCGTCTTGCAACAGGGACTCCTCAACAGTTCGTTGTCTTTGACAGAAATCCGCGTGCTCTATGAACTTGCCCACCGCGAGAAGCCCACGGCTACCGAGTTGTTCAAAGAATTGGGGCTGGATCCTGGCTACCTGAGCCGGATTCTGCATGCATTTCAAAAGCGCGGCTGGATTCGCCGCGAATCGTCGCAAGATGATGCCCGTCGCAGCTTTCTGTCGCTAACCAAACAAGGCCGGTCAGTGTTCGACCCGCTGGACGCGCGGTCGAACCAGGAAGTAGCGGGAATGTTGAGCGTGCTCGCGCCGAGCGGCCAGTCCCGCCTGCTTGAGGCCATGCAGGCCATCGAATCTGCGCTGTCTTCGGAAACTCCTGGCAAAGCTCCTTATCTCTTGCGCACGCACCAGCCCGGCGATATCGGTTGGGTGGTTTACCGCCATGGCGTGCTCTATTCGCAGGAGTGGGGTTACGACGAGCGCTTCGAAGCTCTGGTGGCACGAATCGTGGCACAGTTTGTGGAACGCTACAATCCGCAGCGTGAGCGCTGCTGGATCGCCGAAAAAGACGGCGAGCGCGTTGGGTCGGTCTTTCTGGTCAGCAAGTCGAAGCAAACCGCCAAACTGAGGCTTCTCCTGGTAGAGCCTTCGGCACGCGGGCTTGGCATCGGCAAACGTCTCGTGGATGAATGCATTCGCTTCGCGCGGCAAGCTCGCTACAAAAAAATAGTCCTCTGGACTCAGAGTGAGCTGACGGCGGCGCGCAGCATTTACGAAAAAGCCGGGTTTCGTCTAGTTCGGGAAGAACCCCATAGTAGCTGGAGCCGGGACGATTTAGTGGCAGAAACGTGGGAGCTGAGGTTCTGATCCTACTCGGCCGCGGCACGGGCGGGGCCCGGGCCTACATCGAATCATTAGTATTTCCTCAAAACTCCAATCACCCTCCCCTGAATCTCCACGGAAGCTGCAGGTACGATGATCGGCTGCATTGCGGCGTTCGACGGCTGCAGGCGAATCTTGTCGCCTTCGCGATAGAAGCGCTTGAGCGTGGCGTCGGTTGTTTCGACCAGCGCGACGATAATGTCCCCGTTATGGGCGGTTTTGGTTTTTTCTACGAGCACGTAATCGCCGTCAAGAATGGCTTCGTCCTGCATAGACTCGCCGCGCACTTCGAGCACAAAAACTTCTTTGGAACGGACAAAGTCGGCGAGTGAAATAGTCTCGGGATTCTGTACGGCTTCGATGGGCTGGCCGGCGGCGATGCGTCCTACGAGCGGTAATACCATCGCAGTGTTCACTGACATGGCTTGTTTGAGCCGGCCTTTGGGCGGAAGCAAATCAATCGAGCGGCTGCGATTGTAGTCGCGCGTGAGCAATCCTTTTTTCTCAAGATTCGTGATGTGCTTGTGTACCGTGGCCAGCGAGCTCAGCCCCATGCCTTGCTTGATTTCTTCATAGGAGGGCGAGTACTGATGAGTCTGCACAAACTCCGAGATAAAGTCGTAGATCTGCCGTTGCCGTCTGGTGATTGCCATAGGAGAATTGTAGGCGAATATTAGGCGAAGTCAACAGGCACCTTCGGCTCAGGGGTACAGGTGTGTGCACCCTGTCGAGACATAACCGTTTCGCGTGCGGAAGGGGGGCGCTGTGCCTCGCAAAACCTGTTACTCCGCCGTGACCGCCTTCAAAAAGGGATAATAAAAATCCACCGCGTCATAAAACGACTTTATGCGGATACGCTCGTCTTTGCCGTGGGCGCGGATGTCATCGCGGTCGATGGCTTCACCGGAGATGCCGTAGGTCGGCATTCCTGCGGCGTTGGTGTATTTGCCATCCGAGGCGCCGGTGGCCATCTCGGGAATGACCGGAGTGCCCGGCCACATGCTTTGCGCAATCTGTTCGAGAGGACGGAACACGTCTGGGCGAAGCGGAGGTGGCGCAGGTACGGGAGCTGCGCCGGTGGCTCCGCCGATTGCGCCTACGTACTCCACAGTGATCTTGGGATCGTTGAGAACTTTTATTAGAGTCTGCCGCACTTCCTCCGGCGAATGGCCGGGCAAAATACGGCAGTTCACATTGGCTTGGGCATTTTGGGGAAGAGCATTGTTGGCGTGGCCCGCGTTTAGTCGGGTGGCGACGCAGGTAGTATGGGTGGTCGAGTTGTCGATAGGATCGTGCGACAGGCGCGCGACAGCGGCCATATCCGGGGGATTCTTCAGAATCCCCTTCAAGTCCTCGCCTCTTTGGCCGCTCGTCACCGTGGACAATTTTTCGTAATACGCGCGAGTGACATTGTTCAGCTCAAAGGGAAATTGAAAGTGCTCAAGGCGGCCGAGTCCGGCGGCGAGGTGATAGATGGCGTTGTCGGGAACCGGCAGAGAACTGTGCCCGCCCGGATTGGTGACGGTGAGCTTATAGTCCGCATACAGCTTTTCGGTGGCGTCAACGGCCACAAATTCCGGCTTGCCATGATTGGTGCTCACGCCTCCGCCGTCGTGGTTGAGAACGAATTCGGCATCGATCAGATCACGGTGATTTTTTAAAAGCCAATCTACGCCGTTCGAGGTTCCGCCCTCTTCATCTGCAGTGAGGGCGAGGATGATGTCGCGGCCGGGGACGTATCCTTCTTTTTTCATACGGATCAGCGTGGTTGACATGATGGCGTCGCCGTCTTTCATGTCTTGCGTGCCGCGTCCGTAGAAGTAGCCGTCTTTCTCAACGAATTGAAATGGGTCGGTGGTCCAGTCTTCGCGGCGGGCTTCGACGACGTCCAGATGGCCGATCAGAAGAATCGGCTTGTGCTTGCCGCTGCCGTGCAGCCGCACAACAAGATTCTTCTTGCGGTCATTGGGGCCGAGGATGTGTAGATCGCTGTCGGGAAATCCGGTGTCGCGGAAGCGTTGCGCCATAGCTTCGGAGGCGGCGGTCACGCTGCCGACAGAATCAGTAGTGTTGATCTCGATTAGTTGTTTGAAAATGTCATGGGCGAGTTGCTTGCTTTCATCGGCAATCTGGGCCTGCGCGACTGCTGCCACAAACAGGACTGCGGCGGACAACCACCACACGCAATTTTTCAACCGGATCTCCTGGGTAGCGCCGACATCTCGCCGGCATTCTTGAACGCACTCAAGCAGATTAAGGTAGCAGATGGAGGGGGTTGTGAACAGGTGACTGGGCTTGGTGGGCGAGGCCACGGCGAACTCTTCTAATTTTTTTCTACTTTCCGACGCGTCCCAGCGCCACAACAGCACGCAGCTCGCCAAGGCAGTCGAGATACTAAACCGCACGGAGAAGTACGACCGCCTGATCGTGATCAGCGACGAGCAGGAGCACGACAGCGTGCCTGGGCCAGTCGCGAGTAAGTGGAACGACGGGCGTCCCCGCCCGTCGGGCTACATGATCAACGTAGCCAGCTACAAGAACGGGGTCGGCTACGGCAAGTGGACGCACATCGATGGCTGGAGCGAGTCGGTCATCGAATACATCCGCGCGCTGGAGCAGGCCGAGAGCAGTGGGTGAACTGATAAGTTGCCCGGCAGGAAAGCCCAGCCTTGACTGAGGAGGTGGGAGGTGAAGGGGTGAGCGGCGGGTGTCCGCCGCTCATCTCTTCCATCCTCGAAATTCCGAGGGGCCTAAGGCCACTCCGAACGCATCCTCTAAGTTACCTTGATTGTGCCGCCGCCATCGACAGGGTTTAGATCAGTAGACCTTGTGACCTCGTAATGAAGGGTCTTTCCTGAGCTGCCATGCTCCTGTCCGACCGGATTACTGGGTTGCCCCACAAACGCATAGTCCAGAGGTGGGCGGAACGGATCTCCGTCCGGCCAAGAGACATTGCATTTGTAGTCGGTCGCAGTGAACTGAATCTCGCCATTGGGCGGGATAACGCCATCACCTGGCGTCGGATTTGTGCCAGTCACACTGATTTCAAGCGGGCCGGCTCCAACCTCGATGGCAAACGGTCCTTTTATCTGCGCCCCCATGCTGACCTTGTAATTGACAGTGATGTCGCTTGCCCGGGGGGCCTCGGTGTAGTTCGCGCCGGGGGCAAGGTTGTTGATGTCATCGAAGACCGTCTGTTTGCTGATGGCTGTCTGAGCGAACAGGATAGAAATGGGTGAGTTTGAGCTATTGGTGAATGTGACGTTTTGTCCATCTTGGATCTGGCACCCGGCTGGATTTGCTTCTCCTTGAGGGTTGACGTTGACTGGTTGGTCTGCCGCGTTGAATACGCGCGCTGTAGCCATAGATTTCTCCTTTTGGTTGTGAAGTAGCTATTTTCCCTTGGGCCGAAAATTCGGGTCGGACAACAAGCTCTGCAGATCAGGATTGCTCTTGAGAGCGGCGAGGCCATAGCCTTTCTGCAAACTCTCTTCGATGTATTTCAAGGCGTGAACACGATCACCAAGATTCTCGTAGGCCTCGCCGACGTTTTCGAGAACTACATTGTCGTCCGGCGATAGTACGAGAGCGGATTGTAGTCGCAGCAGCGCCTTGTCACGCAACTTTTTTTGCGCATAGACCAAGCCTAAGTACGACTGCATCTGGCCGTCCCGGGGATTGGATGCGACCGCCTTTTCGAGCAAGGCAAGTTCCTGGTCACGCGCTGCGCTGACTTTTTCTTTCTGATTAAGCCCTTGGTAAGCAAGTGCCAGGTTTCCCCAAACCAAAAAATCCTTGTCATTTAATTTCAGGGCGTTCTCGACGGTCGCGGTGGCTTCAGCATACTTCCGTTCCTGAATGTAGAGATAACCGAGGTTTGCGTAAGCGGGATAGGTGGGGCCGAGCTCGATGGATTTTTTCAGAGCCTGCTCGGCTTCGGGAAATCGCTTCGGGTCTCCGGAGTCAATGTAAACGGCGGCGAGATTCAAATAAACCCGAGCGTTATCCGGTGTAAGATCGACGGCGTGCCGGAGCTGGGCGATGGCCTCTTGGTAGCGGTTCTGGCCGTCGTAGAATACGCCAAGATTGTTGTACCCGTCCCAGTAGTCAGGACGAAGCGCGATGGCCTTCTTGTAAGCCGCCTCGGCGTCGGCTGGGCGACCGGCACTTTCATACGCATGGGCGATGCCAATGAGCGCATCCGCATTACGGGGGTCGAGTTGTAATGCGCGCTGAAACTCCTGGAGGGCCAAATCGAACTTTCCATCGGAA
>QIAB01000069.1:44911-52428 GCA_003225455.1 Acidobacteriota bacterium | reverse complement strand
CCGATCTAGGGTGTGTTTCAAACGATATGCCTCGCCCAGTTGGGCATATCCCAGGGCAAAGCGAGAATCGGTTTTCACCGCACTTTGGAGAGCGTCGACAGCCAAGTCGAGGTTTTCCGGCTTGTCATGGCGCTGCATGTAGCCCAGTGCTTTGAGGTAGGACTCGTAAGCGACGGGGCTGACGGCTCCCCCGGTGGTGCGAAGCATTTCTGGCGTGATCTGGATACCCATCAGTTTCGCCAGGCGAGAGACTGCTTCATCTTCAACGGCGGAAAAGTCTCCAGCGCGGTCTTCGAGAGCAACCGAACCGATCTGGCGCAGTGTCTTCGTGTTAATCAGATTCACTGTCAGATGAATAAGCTGGCCATCTCGTCGAAGGCTTCCCTGCACAACGATCGTGGCACCCAGTTCGCGCTGTGCGGCGCTCGGGTCGATGATTTTATGCCGGCGGACTTCGCCGGTAGGCACTACCCACAAAGACTGCTGGCCCACATCGAGGTTGGTCAGCCTGCTACTGAGGCTATCCATGAGTCCTTCAGAGACAGCCTCATTTGCGGGATTATTGCCGACGTTCTCGAAGGGAAGGACAGCGATGTGCTCTTCATGGCGGCCAAAGAGGCTGGCGACGCCGTCTCGAACGGCGGGAATCAAAAAGAGCAGCGCCAAGAGAATCGCAAGCGCGGCAAAACTGCCCAGCCAGAAGAAAGAATTTTTCGCGCGCGATGTGGGGGGAAGCCACATTTGCCGTGAGGCGTGCGACACAGTTTCACGAAAGGTGGCGTCGCCGGGAGCAGTCTGCGTGACGCGCGATTGCGCGGAACCTGGCTCTAAGGTGCTGCGAAAGGCTTCCAGGTCGGCGAGCATTTCGCCGGCGCCGCGGTAACGAGTGGCAACATCTTTGGAGAGCGCACGATAAATGATGCGCTGGAGCTCCAGCGGAATTTCGTCCGGAAGCTTGGGGGCTTCATTCAGAATGGCAAAAATAGTCGCTGGCGGAGATTCGCGACGAAAGGGATTTCTGCCGCTGGTCATCTCCGCGATCACAATTCCCAACGCCCAGATATCGGTTCGTTGATCCACGAACTTATTCAGCGTTTGCTCGGGAGACATATAGCCGATGGTGCCGGCTGTACCCAGCGTTTGCGTGGTGCCAGCTGAGGTATTGACCCGCGCCAAGCCGAAATCAACGATTTTGAGAACGTTTTGTTGAGTAAGAATGATGTTTCCAGGCTTGATATCGCGATGAACCACAGCCCGGGAATGAGCGGCCGCCAGGCCACGCGCAGTTTGAATTGCAATATCAGCCGCTTCACCAACGGAAACAGGTCCGCGGGAAATTTTGCGCGCCAGCGTTTCGCCCTCATAAAAGGCCATCACGATATAGGTGCGGCCGTCTGTGGTCTCCTCAATTCCGTGGATCACTCCGATGTTGGGATGATCGAGTGACGAAGCGGTTCGGGCTTCGCGCAGGAAGCGCTCTTTATCCGCGTTTGTGGCGACGAGTTCGTCGGGCAGGAATTTGAGGGCGACCAGGCGCTCGAGCTTCACATCGAGCGCGCGGTAGACCATGCCCATGCCGCCCACGCCGGCAAGGCCCAGAATTCGGTAATTGCCTACGCGGTCGCCTGCGGAAAGCGTGGAGATTGCGTCAGGCACCGTTACTCCGTGTGTCCATCCCAGTGGCGCGAAGTGATTGGCGAATCAGGTACTCAACTGCAATCAGCTTCGAATCTTGCTCTGGGCCGCAATGGTACGCCAGGGGTGATTGGCTTGCAACATGGAGGATGCCGTTGGTGGCTTTATAGCCGCATTTCGTTTCGCGTATTTCAGGGGTACGACGCTAGGCTAGATAAAGTCGCCCATGCGTGATTTTGTGTTGCAGCGTAGCCGCGAGGTGGTCGACATCGGCCGGAGCGATATTTAACGATATGCGGTCTTCGACGAACGGTGTGCGGTTGCTGCCGACCGCATCGCGGCGAACCTGCAGCAGCAATCCCTGGACAGCATTGGGATCGAACTTCTGTGGAGAGAGCCGCACAATTTCACTCAATGTGCTGCCAACCGAAAGCGGTTCACGGTAGGGACGGGGGCTGGTCATGGCATCGAACGTGTCGGCAAGAGCAACGATTCGGACTGGTATAGGAACATCATTCATCAGCAGCCCATCGGGATAGCCTGATCCGTCGCCCCGCTCATGATGCGAGCGGACAATTTCCGGAATTCGCGGCCAAGGAAACTGAACTCCGCTGACGATCTGGTGACCAACCACGGTGTGATCGGCCATTTCACGGAATTCCTCGGGGTCAAGCGAACCCGGTTTGCCGAATAGCCGCTTGTCGACCGCGACCTTGCCGATGTCGTGCAGGTATCCAGCAGAGCGAAGCGCGGCTACGTCGCCAGGCTCCATACCCATGGCTTCGCCGATGGCGGCAGCGTAGCGGCCAACCCGCAGCGAATGGCCATGAATGTCTACATGCTTAATGTCAATGGCGGCGGCGAAGGCCTCGAGAGCTGTGTCGTAGAAACCGTGTAGCGAGGCGAGCAGGCGAAGGTTCTCAGAAACACGCTGAGCCAAAGTTTGTGCCAGAACGTGGTTCTGCATGGCAACAGCAACGTAGTTGCAGAGCAGATCGAGCGCATCCAGTTCTTCGGAATCGTAGAGCGCGTCGCCCTCACGTCGGCCCAGAGCCACAAGGCCAACCAGTTTATTGCCGACTCTCAACGGTGCGATGCATTTGAAAAGTTCGGGCGCCACGTTGCCGTTCGAACTCAGAAAATTCTCCGATGAACTGGAGTTCAAGATGATGGGTCCACGGGCGGAGACTAGGGCATGAACGTGCTTTGGAAGAAGAGGAATAACGGCAGGCTCTGGCATCAGGGCGAAGCCCTCAGCCGCAATGGATGTGAGCAGCGAGGGCTTGTCGCTAAATCCGAAGAGCACGGCCTCGCGGGCCCCACCTGCCTGTAGCATGGCAGAGATCATGGCGCGCGCTGTTTGCGGAAAGTCGCGCTCCGCGGTCAGCGAAGGACCAAGGTCGGAAAGCGCCTCGACCGTCCGCAGCAGCCGTCGAAAGTTGTTCTTCTGCACCGCCAAGCCGGCTGGCAGCAGAAAATTCCAGAGCACAAAAAGAGTAACACGCAGCCAAACGGGCGAAGGCAGAGCTTTGTTGGTTAGTTTGGTGCGGCAATTACAGCGCGAGTACGATTGGAAGGGCTGAGAAAGGACGGCTACGGTGCCACGTTCCGTATTGATTACCGGGGGAGCCGGCTTTATTGGCAAGCACATTCATGCGGTGCTTGAGCGGCAGGGATGGAATGTTGTTTCTCTGGATTCTGCGGATGCCCTTCTCGACAGCGGTTGTTTACGCTGCGACATCACGGATGTTGGCCAGCTTGAAGGAGTTTTTCGCGCCCATCACTTTGAGCGAGTCATTCACGCGGCTTCGATCTTGCCAACCGCCGCGAAACTAGATCCGTGCAAGGCGACTGAGGTGAATATTGGCGGCAGTCTGAATATTTTGGAAATGGCCGCACGGTTCAAGGTGAATAGGGTCATCTACGCCAGTTCGGGCAGCGTTTACGGTACGCAGCCTGCCTCGAATTTCGTTTCGGAGGAACAACCCGCAGCACCAGAGGACATTTACGGAGCTGCCAAACGTTATGTCGAGATTTTGGGCGAGGCTTATGAACGAAAATTCGGAGTTGAATTTGTCGCGCTGAGAATCGTTATGGTGGTTGGACCAGGCGGAACTTCGGTCACATCTCCCTGGCGAAATCAGATTTTCGAATATCTCGGTTCGCCGGAATCAAAAGAAGTGCTCGTACCGTACAGCCCGGATGAAACCCTCCCCCTGGTTCACGTTGAGGAGATTGCCAGTATGCTGGCGACACTCACCGCAGCCGAACGCTGCTCGCATCATATCTACAATTCCTTCGGCGATTGTGTCCACCCGAGCGAACTGAAAAAAGAGATTGAGTCGTTGAATCCGAATGTACGGGTTACGTTGGGGACTGCGGCTGTGACGGGGGCGAGGGCCATCGACAGCAGCCGCTTCGCGCGGGAATTTGGAGTTTTGCGGAATGGATTTTGGCAAAGGCTGCGAAGGGAAGCCCGGAAAATCCGCACTCTAGCTTAGATTTGTTCGCCTAAGCTCGCGATCGGCAGAAGTCCCGAGCTTTGTAGGCCCTAGCGCCAGCGCTTCACCTTCGGCCACAGTTCGGCGAGCAGGCCGAATTTGGAGCCTTTGCACAAAAAGACGGGAATCTGCTTCTCTAGTGCGTAGGAATTATCGGCGGAGGTTCCTACGTACTCCACATGTGTCCAGAGGCGCTCGAGCGCTTCTCTTTTATCATCGAGCACGATCATGCAGTTGCCGGAATAACCGCGAGGACCCCATAGGAACCAGCTTTGATGTCCGCTGAGCGCAGGCGGAAGGCCGTATCGTCTGCCTAAGAAATCGATAGCGCCTGCTTGCCCGTAATCCTGGGCGAATATGCCGCAGTCGCGGCGCTCCTCAGGGCTGAGGCGGTTCCAGGCTTGTGCAGTCTCGGCGACGATCTCTTCCCAGCCGAATTGATCAGCGTACCATTGCGGCAGAACTGCCCGTTCGTGTGAATGTTCCATGTGCGGAAGCTTGAATGGCAGGTAATGCGTGTAGGCGATGAATTTATCCGGAGAGAAGACCGGTATCACAACCGGAGCAAGATACGCACCGCTGGCCAGCAATAGCAGCACAATTGCAGGTTTCAGCCATGCACGGCGAGGATGGTCCAGCGCGGACTCAATTATCACTGAACCGGCGGCCAGCAGCATGGGGTAACTTGGCGCGAGATAGTAATTCTTCCCGTGCAGAACGAACAAGACCATGTGGCAAGTGAGGTAGCTCCAGCCCAGTACTCGGTATTGCTTCAAGCGCGAAGAAAAGAAGAATGCAATCAGTCCTGTGATCCAAATCGGTGCGGTAAGCGGGTGCACCAGTAAGGTCTGCTGGAAGAAATACTGTCCGGCGGGAAGCACGACGTCCCGGCCTTCGCCTCGAATGTTGCGCATCAATTCAAAGAATGGCCAGTGGTAGTGCATGTTCCAAAGAAGATTCGGCAAGAACACCAGGAGTGCCGCCAGGCCACCGAGCCAGATCCATTTACTCAGGAATACCCGGCGCTGCTCGGTCAAGAGCAGGCCAACGACGATGCCGAACCCGAACAGCGCCATCGAATACTTTTCCTCCATGCCCAATCCCGCAACCACGCCGAACCATACCCAGTAGCGCGGATCGTTGCGCTTGATAGCGAGTATCACAAAATAGGCACAGCCCATCCACAAATTTGGCTCGAGGCAGTTCGTGCCCAGCAAGCTGCCGTTTGAGAGATACTGGGGCGCGATCACGACGGTGACAGCGCTCAGGAGCAGGGCGAAAGCTTTACCGCCGAGTTCACGGGTAATGACAGCGGTCTGCACCACCAACAGAGAAGACGCCAGCGCCGGAATAAATCGAATGCTGCGAAGCGAATCACCGAGCACTGCGCGGCAGAAGTGAATCAGAAGCGGAATCAGCGGGGGCTGATCGACATATCCCCAGGCAGGATGGTCGCCGCAGGACATGTAGTTGAATTCATCGCGGAAATAGCCGTATCGATTGTTGAAGTAAACGTGGAAAAGCAGTTTGGCGAGCGTGATGGCCCAAATGACAGCCATGCTGGTCGTGAACAAGGATTCATTCTCGCGAGCGGGGACGGCAAGAGAACGAGCGGCGGTTGCCATTGGAGGATCAGGGCTTGTCTGAATTTAGCGCTGCCATTCTATACTTGAGCGACGTTATGGGTCGTGGTTAAGCTCTGGCTGTCTGCGATGCGCCAACTGTCCGCTAAAAGTGTTGTCTCAGAACCGCGAAGCTTTCTACGATGAGCAAACGGCTCGGTGGAGTAGCAAGTGCAATTTCTTCATGTTCCAAAATCCAGGTATTGCCGTGCGGCACAAAGACAGCATTGAGACCTGCTGCAAGCGCAGGATTGATGTCTGATTTCGGGCTGTTTCCCACCATCCACGTGGAATCGCTCGCCATCGCGTATTTCGAAGTGATAGATCGATAGGTCGCTAAGTCTTTCTCCCCCACGATCTCGATTGCTGCAAAATAATCTTTCAGCCCCGAACGCTCAACTTTGCCAGACTGCTCTGCCATCGCACCTTTCGTCATCAGTATCAGGTGATGCCGTTCTGCCAAGTAATCCAAAGTATCTCGCACCCCGGCAATGATTTCGACAGGATGCTCGGCAATGGCGTGAGCGAATCCGCTTATCGTTTCGTGCAGCGCGGGTGTGAGCGGCTCGACCGCCAGTTTCTCGAATGTTCCTACCAAAGCGTGGGCGAAGCTGTGCAGGCCGTATCCATGAGTGATGATGCATTCGCGTTCGACTTCGTTCAGCACCTCGCGAACCTGCTCAGGGGAATATTCGTGATGATTCAGGAAAGAGATGAAACCGGCGATGGCGCGCTCGAAGTAGATGTTGTTTTCCCAGAGCGTGTCGTCGGCGTCGATGAGCAGGGTTTGCGCGCCGTTAACGTTTGGATCGAGAAGCATTCGCGAACTCTGCCGAGCAGGACAGCCGGGGTAGCTGTAGCCAGGCGCGCCTTGAATCAGACGAAATCGACCCGGGCTGGATGCGGAATAATTCCCGCTTGATATCCCATATCCAGCAAGCGCTGCACTGCTTCCCGTCCGTCTGACCCGTAATCCAGGGTGCGCTCGTTCACGTACATTGCGACGAATTTATCTGCGAGTTGCGGATCGAGGTCGCGGGCAAACTGCAGCGCATAGGCCAAGGCTTCGCTGCGATGGTCGAGCGCGTATTGAATACTTTCGCGGAGCGCGTTTGAGACGCTGGATATCAGTTCAGGGCCGAGGCTTCGCCGGACGGCATTTCCTCCGAGCGGCAGCGGCAAGCCCGTGACCTTGTGCCACCACTTCCCAAGATCAATAACGCGATACAGACCATATCTGTCGTAGGTCAACTGGCCTTCGTGGATGATCAGACCGGCTTCAAAATTCCCCAACTTGACTTGCGGAATGATTTGGTCGAAAGCCACAACTTCAGTCTCAACCCCTGGCGCAAATAAATTCAGAACCAGGTACGCCGTAGTCAGCTTTCCCGGAACCGCGATCCGCTTGCTCTTGATCTCGTCTAGCGAATAGGCGCGAGTGGAGACAATCATCGGTCCATAGCCGTCGCCAACGCTGCCCCCGCTCCGAAGTAAGGCGTAGTTTTCCTGGATGTAGGGATAGGCGTGAAAGGAAATCGCGGTCACGTCATAAAGTCCTTCGCCCTCGCCCGCCTTGCGGTTCAAGGTTTCGATGTCGCACAGGGTATGCGTGAAACGCAGTCCCGGCACTCGGACTTTGTTCGTGGCCAGGGCATAGAACATGAAAGCATCGTCGGAATCAGGACTGTGGGCAATCGTGATTTTCCGGACACCGCGCGCGATGTTTGCGAGCTCCGGAATCGGCGTGGCTGTATTGCTC
>QIAB01000069.1:0-44891 GCA_003225455.1 Acidobacteriota bacterium | reverse complement strand
TTGCGCAGGCGACGCCAGCCGGATGTGATGCCCGCTGCCAGTGTCACTTTGATAATTTCGGCGAAGACGAACCAGTAAAACCCGAAGCGGAGAGCCTGTGCGAAAGAGTGCGTGAAAACTACCAGCCAGGAGATGCCGCTGGCGAATAATAGAATTTCCGCGAGTAGACCGGCGGTAGCTGCACGAAGGAATGTCCTGGCGCCGCTCTCGAGGATCCAGCCCGCCAAGGCAGCAACAAAGGGATAAGCCAACAGATAGCCCCCGGTCGGGCCGAGTAGTTGCGCCAGCCCTCCAGGTCCGGTGGGATTAAAGACCGGCATACCGGCGAGACCCTCCGCGAGATACACTGCCAGCGCCGCGAAACCGCGCCGGCTTCCCAGCATAAAGCCGACTAACAGGACGCCAAAATTTTGCAGCGTCAACGGTATCGGGGTGAAAGGAAGAGGCACTGTAAGGCGCGCACACAAAGCCACGAATAGGCTCGCGCCCACCACGAGCGCTGCTTGTTGTGCCCAATAAAGAGCCTCATCAGCAGGAGGTACGGCCATAGTGATCGATTTGGGCATGTTCAGTCCTTAGCTAGAAGTTTTGGGTCAGAGTGGCTCGCTTCCGCCCTGCAAAGTGTCCTTTTCGGCGGCTTGCTTTATATGGCGGCGCACACGAATGTAAAGCGATAAGCCAGCCCACAGCACCGCCCCTCCGCCCGAGGCCAAAATCACGAACCACCACATCATCCGCACGATGACTTAGGATATCAAAATGAGGCGCTGATGCGAGTTTCTGGCTCACTGCCCAGCCATGGCGTGCTCGACTTCATCCGCGGTGTGGGGCAGTGTGCCGGCAAGGTTAATCAGCTTACCCGTGATATCCACATAAAAGACGTCTTCAATGCGCACACCCAACTTTTCTTCTGGGATGTAGATCCCCGGCTCGATCGTGAATACCATTCCCGGGCCGACAGCGACCTCATAGTCGCCTTCATCATGCACATTTAGTCCTACGTAGTGACTCAGCCCATGAATAAAATATTTCCCCAGCGGCTCGCCATGCGAGTCTTTGCCATGCGTATTGATGTAATTGTATGCAACATCGTGCAGCGAGTTTAGGTGGTCCTTCTTGAGCGTGGATTCTCCCGGCTGGAACGCGGCAATGGCCGCACGTTGCGCTCCGAGCACGATGTCATAAATCTTACGCTGTCGCGCCGTGAATTTTCCTGACGCCGGCAGCGTACGAGTGATGTCAGAGGCGTACATGGAGTATTCGCCGGCCGCATCGATCAAGACAACGTCGCCGTCTCTGACAGTTTCCGAATCCCGCGAATAGTGCAGCACGGTGGAATTAAAGCCCGATCCCACGATAGGGGCGTAGGCGGAGCGCTCACAGCCGCGTTTGCCCCATTCGTACTGCATGAGTGCGGAAATTTCGCGTTCGGTGATTCCGGGCTTAATGGCACGCATTGCTGCCAGGTGCGCAGCAATGGAAGCATCGGTCGCCTTGCGAATACGCTCGATTTCGCCGGCGTCTTTGACCGTGCGAAGTGAAGCGAGCGGCGGCCTCACATCCTGAAAAGAAACGTAAACCGGAAAGCTGTTGGCGCGTTTGAGCCAGTCCAAAGCCGCGGTGGAATTCGAAACCTGTTGCCCCTCGGGGATATCGGTATAGACGCTCGCCTTGGGCCCGGGCAGCAGGCGAATGAGTTCAGATCGCAGGTTGTCCATCGCCACCACCCGATCAAAGCCGGTAATTTTGGCCGCATCGGGATTCTCGGGACCAAGTTTTGGTCCGGTCCACTTTTCCTGAGATGGATTGTGATCAGGAAGAAACAGAATCTCGGTATAAGGATGTTCCGGCGAAGCGGCAATCAGCAGCGCCGCGCCCGGCTCTGGCCACCCGGAAAGGTAAAAGAAATTGTCGTCAGGACGATATCCAAATAGATCATTGGGCCCCTCCGCCTCGTTGGGCGCAAACAGCAGCACCACCCCGTTTTTTATTTTGCTGGCCAGGGCCTGGCGGCGAGCGTGGTAATCAGCATTCGGTTGGCGGTCTAAGGCCCACGATAGCTGAACGAATAGACAAAAAATGAGCAGCAGCTTGCGCATGAAGACCTCAGGCACAAATTGTTTCTATTATTTCCGGTTTCCGGTCATCGATTTCTGAGCTTGTATGAAAGCATCAACGTTGCTCTTATCGACGAGCGAGGATCCGGTATCCACAAATGCGGGGATCGGGGCAAACACATCTTTTGACCAGTCCGCGCTCAAGTTGTTTAGCTTGTGGTGGTACAAGTCGTCCAGCATTTTGAGTCCCACATAGCTCATGGTGTACGGCTTTTGTGAAATGGCGGCGGTGATCACGCCCTTTTGAATCCACTCCAGCGTGTCCTGATCTGTATCCATGGCCATGACGACCTTGCCTTTGACACCGTTATTATTTAATACGCTTGCGATTTCTTTGCCTGAGAGTGCTTCCACACACACGAAGGCGTCAATTTTTTCCTTCTTTTCATTCCCAATAATTTGAGTTGCGGTGTCGAAGGCGACGCGGGGATCGCCTTGGATATCAACGACGCGAGTGATCTTGATTCCGGGACTTGCTTGCAGCGCTTCGCGATAGCCGCGCAATCGCTCACTCATATTGCCGTAGCTCGGGACCGTGAAAACCGCAACGTTGCCCTTTCCATTGAGTTCTTTGGCCAGACGTTGGCCACCGATCACCCCAGCCTGGTAATTGTTGGTGCCAATGAAGAACAGGCGTTTGCTGGATGGCGCGTCGGAGTCGACTGTGATTACTGGAATACCGGAGGCGATGGCGCGATCGATGTCATCTTTCATTAAGGCCGGATCGACTACGGAGATCAAAATTCCTGTGGCTTTTTGCTGAATTGCTTTCTGCAGAGCCTCTTGCTCGGCCTTCGGATTGTAGTCGTCCGGCCCATCGAATTTGGACCGCACCTTTATATCGGAAGCGGCTTGGGAGAAGCCCGCGCCCGCCATTTCCCAGTACCGTATCTTGATATTGGCAGAAATCAGAAAGTACTTTTCATCAGAATCATGCCCGCCACAGCTAAGCAGAGGCAGGAGCACAATGCTGGCGAAAATGAAGGCGAAAAACTTACGGTGGTTCATCGGATCCTCCTTGGGAGCAGCCGACGTCAGGGCTGGATGTAGAGGCGGTAGGATTCTAAACGAGAGGTCAAGCAAAAGGAAGAAATCGTGACGCAACTCGCGCTAGACGCCGACCGGAAACGGTTTGGTATGCGCTTCCGTACTGAGCGACAGACCAGCGAGGCGGCCCTGCAATAGCGACATCAGACCTGTGTACCAATACCCGATCACAAACAGAACCAGGAAGGGAACTGTGATGTAATTTTCGTTGACCAGCGCGTAGTAGACGGTCAGCGCGAAGTAACTGCCGATCAGCAGCTCGATCCACGGCACCCATCCCAGGCGGTGGCGGTAGTTGCTGGACTTGATCTTGTCTTTTTTTGACTCGACCCGGTATTTCGGAGTCCGGGCAAATGCTGTCTGTTTGCCCAGAAGCGCTTCGAGAACTGCGCGGGTATTGGTGACGGTCAGGCCGATGCCGAGTGCCATGAGAAACGGTAGATAAAGGAAGGCGCGCGGCCAGGTCTTCGGAAAAAGTTCACGCTGCGAGACCAGATAAAAACTGGAAATAGAAAACGTCGAAGCCAGAAAAAGGGGCAGATCGATGTAGAGCATCTGAAACCAGCCCTGGTAGAAGCGAATCACCATAGCGGGGAGCAGCAGCACCGAAAGCACAACCATAAGCGGATAGCTCAGATTCGCGGTCAGGTGATACCAGGCTTCAAGCTTTACGTGGAAGGGCTGATTGCTCTTGAGGACCCGCGGCAGAATCTTCCTGCCGGTTTGAATCAAGCCTTTGGCCCAGCGGGCCTGTTGGGTTTTAAACGCCGTCATTTCGACCGGCAATTCGGCGGGGCACTCGACATCCTGCAAATAGACGAACTTCCATCCTTTGAGTTGGGCGCGGTATGAAAGGTCCGTATCTTCAGTAAGCGTGTCGTGTTGCCAGCCACCGGCTTCTTCAATCGCGCTACGCCGCCATATTCCGGCGGTTCCGTTGAAATTGAAAAACACGTTGCTGCGCGCACGGCCGGAGTGCTCCAAAACAAAGTGGCCGTCGAGCAGAATCGCTTCCACCTCGGTGAGAAATGAATAGTTGCGGTTTATGTGAGTCCAGCGCGTTTGCACCATGCCAATTTTGGGATCAGTGAAATGGTGGATGGTGCGCAGCAGAAAGTCTTCAGGCGGCACGAAGTCTGCGTCAAAGATGGCGATGAACTCGCCCTTTGCGCTTTTCATTCCCGCCGCCAAGGCGCCCGCTTTGAAGCCCTCGCGATTGGTGCGGTGGTGATACGTGATGGGGAACCCGCGGTCAGCATAGTATTCGACCAGACCGCGGGCAACAGCCTTCGTTTCGTCAGTCGAGTCATCGAGAAGCTGAATGTCGAGTTTCTCGAGGGGGTAATTCACCCGACAGATCGCGTCGAGAAGCCGCTCAACCACAAACTGCTCGTTGAAGATCGGGAGCTGAACTGTAACTCGCGGCAGTTCGGAAAAATAGCCCGGCGGCTCGACCGTGTGTTTCTCTTTATTTCTGTAATAGAGATAAACCAGGATATAGCGATGGATGCCATAGGACGCGAGCAGGATGAGAACCACAAAATAAGGTATCAGCAACGCCAGATCGAACGCGTTGGCGTGATAAAGGTTTTGGAAAGTTTTGTCGAGAAAATGCTGTTGGAAGTACTTCGAGATCCCCCGCCCGGCGAGAAACATCGCAAGCATTGAAAGGGTTTGGACCATTTTTGAAGCAGGGAATGCTTGCCAGGGATACTCGCCACAGAAAGACGAGACTATTTGAATCTATATTGTAACCGAGTGGAGCACCATTATGGGAATCCACAGGTCTAATGCTGCTGCAAAAGGCTGTGCCCTTGGCTCTTTCTCAGACGACAGATCCGACCAAAGGGCTCAGGTGAATCCTGCGGCGTGCTTATGGCATCATCTATCTGTGCCGAAGATCCACATTCCCACGCCGTTGCGGCAGTATGCCGGCAAGCAACCTGCGGTTGAAGTAAAAGGTTCCACGGTCGGAGAGGCATTGAGCGGGCTGGTCTCACAGCATCCTGACCTGCGACGGCATCTTTATACCGAAGATGGGAAGCTGCGCGCCTTCGTCAACGTTTACCTGAACGACGAAGATGTTCGCTATCTCCAGAAGGAAGCCACTGCCGTTAGGGAAGCTGATAACATTTCCATAGTGCCCTCGATCGCTGGAGGGAGAGGGATTGAGCAATTGTGAAATTTGGTAATTGGGTAATTTAGGCTGGCTTTTCTTTGCGACGTTTCCGCCAGCTTAGCGAACTTTGCGCTTAAAATCTTTTCCTCGCCCAAAGTCAAAAGCTTGTGACCGCAGAGGACGCAAAGATACGCGAAGTTCGCAAAGAAGCAAATTACTCAATTACCAAATCGCACAATTACTAAATATGGCAACCTTAACCGAAGTCCAGCCCGCGACCACAACGCTTACTAACGACGAAATCCTGCGCTATTCGCGCCACTTGATCATGCCGGAGGTGGGCATGGAAGGGCAGCAGAAGCTGAAAGCGGCGCGGGTGCTGTGCATCGGGGCGGGCGGACTGGGATCGCCGCTGGCTTTGTACCTGGCGGCGGCGGGCGTCGGTACGCTCGGAATTGTCGACTTCGACGTGGTGGACTACACCAATCTCCAGCGCCAGATTATTCACTCAACTGCTGATGTAGGCCGCAAGAAACTGGATTCCGCGGCAGAGAAGCTCAAAGCGATTAACCCATTTTTGAATATCCGAAAGTTCGAAACGCGGCTTTCCAGCGACAACGCGCTCGAGCTTTTCCGTGATTTCGACATCATCGCCGATGGCACCGACAATTTCCCCACCCGCTACCTGGTGAACGACGCCTGCGTACTCACGGGCAAGCCGAACGTCTACGGTTCGATCTTCCGCTTCGAAGGGCAAGCCAGCGTGTTTGCCACCGAAGAAGGCCCGTGCTACCGCTGCCTGTATCCTGAGCCGCCACCGCCGGGGCTGGTCCCTTCCTGCGCTGAAGGTGGAGTGCTGGGCATTTTGCCGGGGCTTGTCGGCGTGATTCAGGCAACCGAAGCCATCAAGCTCATCCTCGGCCAAGGCGACCCGCTGATCGGCCGTCTGCTTTTGGTTGACGCGCTGGGCATGAAGTTCCGCGAACTCAAGCTGCGCAAGAATCCTGACTGCCCGGCGTGCGGCAAGCATCCGAGCATTACAAAGCTCATCGACTACAATGAGTTTTGCGGAATTCGCGGCGAGGAGAAGACCGTGGAAGCAGGAGTTCCGGAAATTCAAGTGGAAGAACTGAAGCGGCGATTGGATGCAGGCGAGGATATCTTTGTCCTCGACGTCCGCGAGCCCCACGAATACCAGATCTGCAATATCAATGGCCATCTCATCCCGCTCGGCGATCTGCCCAAGCGTGTGCATGAGCTCGATTCCAGCCGCGAGATCGTGGCTCACTGCCGCTCTGGCGCGCGCAGTGCCAAGGCTGTGGACTTCCTGCGGCAAGCCGGCTTTAAGAAAGTTCACAATCTTGCCGGCGGAATACTGGCCTGGGCCGACCGCGTGGATCCCAAGATGCCCAAGTACTGAGTTCAGTGGCTAGTTGTTAGTTGTCAGTCGTCAGTTCCTTGGGATCACTGCCAGTCCCTCTGCGATCGCGTCGCTTACGAGCAACTTTCCGCTTCGACATGGGTTCAAATCTTTTCAGGAATAGCTTTCCTCCTATCTTCTGCAAGGAACAGGAGTGCAGAATGAAATCAATATTGGCAGTCTGCCTCGTTCTGGTTTGGGCTATTTTCGTTGCGGCCGCGGAGAAGCCTCGCGTTTACGTTACGGACAGCAAATCCTGGGAGATTTCCGGCGGCGTGGGCGGGAGTTCGGGTGGTTTCGGAGGCGCCGACAAGGGTGGCGCGCGGCCACAAACTGCAGAAATCATCAAGACCTTTGGCGAACGTTGTCCGGCGGTGATCGTCAACAACAAACAGGAAAAGGCTGACTATGTTGTTTTGTTCGACCATGAGGGCGGCAAAGAATTGATTTCACGCGACAACAAAGTCGTCGTCTTTAACAAAGAAGGGGATTCGATCATGAGCCACTCGACGCGCATCCTGGGCAATGCAGTCAAAGACGCCTGCGCCGCCATCGCCGAAGACTGGCCAAGGCAGTTGATTAAAGCGGCCAATGGGCCCCCAAAAACCGATGCATCCGCTCCAGCCGTGGCCAAGAGCCAACAATAGGCTAGAAGCGCGACATTCGGACCCGAAAGAAAGTGGCCAAAGAGCTGCGGTTCTATGTGGAGTCCCAGGCGTTTAGGCGAATGCCCTCGGCGACCCGGCACTCTTTACGCTTGCTTCTGTCACGAATTTCCGCAATACTTACCCCCTTCCCGGCAGCCCAGTTATCTGATCCGAAAGATCGCAAGGAGAGTAGTCATGATCAGAACCCTCATCGTCTTCGCGCTTTTGTTATGGGTTGCGCATTCGGTTCTCTTGGCGCAGACAGACACGGCACAGCCTCCTTCACAAAACGGCGCTGAACAGAATTCTCCTCCTAAACCGGCGCAAGAGCCGCCCACGCAACCTGCTGCGCCAGCTCAAACACAGACAGCGGCGAAAAATCCCAAGGGCTTCGTGCTGGAGGATGGGACCCCAGTGCGGCTTAGGACCGGCCGGAACATATCGTCTGCAGACGCGCGCGTGGGAGATACTTTGGATTTTGAGGTTATGGACGACGTGCGAGTTGGTGGCCTCCTCGTCATTCCGAAGGGTGAGATCGCCTTCGCGACCGTAACCGAGGCGCAATCCAAGCGCAGGATGGCGCGCGGCGGCAAGCTTAACGTCAATATCGACTCCGTACGGCTTGTCACTCACGAAAAGGCACCTCTGCGTGCCATCAAAGAAGTCAAAGGAGGTGGACATACCGGAGTTATGACTGGCGGGATCGTCGCGACCTCGATCGTTTTTTTCCCTGCTGCTCCGATTTTCTTGTTCATGCACGGCAAAGACATCACCATTCCTAAGGGCACCGAAATTACCGCCTATGTGAACGGGGACACGCAACTCGACCGCGTCAAATTTGAAGCCGCCCAGCCACCTGCCGCTGCGGCAGCACCAAACTCAAATGCATCACCCGCTGCGTCGCCAGAGCAAAGCACAGCAGCGCAGTTGGAGGTTTCATCAACTCCCGATGGCGCTGACATTGAAGTCGATGGAAAGTTCGTTGGGAGCACGCCCTCCTCGGTGGGAGTCGCCTCCGGAGAGCACGATCTGGTGGTGAAGAAGAGCGGCTTTAAGCTGTGGGAAAAGAAGGTTGCGGTCTCGAGCGGCCATGTAAGAATCGACGCGCAATTGGAGGCCGAGGCGAAGTGAGCCGGCTCGTGAAAATCGGGTAATTGCGCGTCCGCTTGAAAGCCGTGAGCGCAGTCCTATTTGCTCTCCATCGCTTCCTTCAGGTGCTTGGCGCAGGCCTCCGCAGAACTCCGCTTGCCGTGAGTCGAGGCCTCTTCGTGGACGGAATACGCCCAGACCACCTCCCCGCTCTTGATATTACTGACGGTGATACTGGCTTCTTCCCGCGAATGCCAGTTGCCTAAGATAATTTTTTTCGCTGCGCCCGCCTTCTGGGTTTCAGCAGTACCGGTTATTTCGTAATCCGCCTGATCACGACTGGCCACGAGTTCCACCGGAACTTTTTTCTTTCCGATCGCATCCTTTAGAAATGTGTCAAAGCCATCCTTGATGGGACCAATGAACATCTTCGCCCCGCTCGGAATCTTCTCGGATGGCGCGTTATTCTTCGCGTCCTTGGCTTGTGCTCCGAAAATAGCGATGAGAATGCAAGCGAGCAGAATGCATACCGCACTCTTTCTATGAGACATACGTCCCCCCTTCGATGTCCTGGCAACCAGGACCACTCATCAATCGATCACTACTTGTTTGAGATGTTTAGCGCAGGCTTCCCCTGCGCTTTGCCGGCCGCGTGCCGAGTTCCCCTTATGGACGGAGTAGCCAAATATGATCGCTCCCGACTTCAGATCGGAGACCTTGATGCTGGCCTGCTCATTCGATTGCTGCGAGCCCAGAAAGAGCATCTTCGCCCATCCCGCCTTTTCGCTTTCCGAAACGCCGCTGATTTCGTACTCAGCCTTGCTTCGGTCCACTACCACGGTCAGCGGTACCTTCTTGCTCCGCAGTCCGGCAATGATGTAGTTCTCGAACCCGCCAAGCATCGGAGCAATATAGATTTTCGCGTAGGCAGGTATTTTGGCGTTGTTTACAGTAGCCAGCTGACCTTCATCCGAAGGAGCAGACTTTATGTTTGAAGTCGCCTTGGCATCAGCCTTGCCCTCGTCCTGGGCAGACTTGTCTTCCGCTTGTGACCACGCATGCGTCGAATAGTTTGCGAAGGATACGGTTAGCGCGATCGCAAGCAAAGCCGAGAGCCCTCTTTTGCTTTGCATACACCCTCCCCGAGCCGACATTATGCGCTCAGGGAGGCAGAAAAGCCCGTTATTTCAGCAGCAGAGTGCCGCTCAAGGCAATTCCAATACAGGAAACTTTGAAGGTATCGCTCAGGCCGCTCGCAGCGTGAGCAATGTGATCTCAGGCGGAACGCCAATCCGAACCGGCATGCCAAAAGTCCCCAGGCCGCGGTTGACGTAGAGGAACGCCTTTCTGCCGTTCCCATTGGATGAATTGTGATTCCCCATCGGCAGGTGATAAAGTCCCGCGACAAAATCCGTGATCAGCCGTGCCGGAGTGATGGAGTGCTCCACAATTTCGACTTTTACCTGTCCGCCATGAGTGTGTCCTGCCAGGCTAAGCTCAATTCCGAGTTCGGCAGCACGATGAAATGAATTGGGATTGTGTGAAAGCAGTATGTTTGGCATCTCGCGGCTGACCAAATGCTCGATATTTTGCAACATCGGCCCACGTGGGCCGCGCGTCATGTGGTCGCGCTGATAGTCCACGCCAATCAGATTGAACTCGCCACCCTGATGTTCTAGTGCAATGTTCTCCTGCCGCAGCAGTTTCATGCCATGCTGCTCGAATAATTGCTGCGCAGAATCCTCTGCATCGGCGTAAATTTCGTGATTGCCATTGCATCCCCATGTGCCCAGCGGTGCGCGGAGCCGGCTCAGTTCCGTGATGCAATCTTCTAAAGGATCGTACTCACTGCTGACGAAGTCCCCGGTCACTACCGCCAGATCGGCGTTAAGACCGTTCGCCATCTGCACCGCCCGGCGCACCTCTTCGCGCGGCATGAAGTCGCCGATGTGAATGTCGCTGAGCTGCACGATTTTCATTCCATCCAGCTCTTTGGGCAGACCCTCAATCGGAACATCCACACGCTCTACCCGGTACTTCAAACGTCCGGTTGCAAATCCGTAAGTCGCGGCAACGAATGGCACACTGCCCGCGAGATATGCCGCATAGCGAAAGAAAGTGCGGCGTGCCGGATCAAACGCCGCATGCTTCGAAGAGATCAAGGTCGCGCCCGCGCCAGAAATCCAGCCTATGATTCCCACCAGCTTCACGGCGAAGAATCCGAAGAACGAAGCTACCAGCCAGATCCGCGTCACGGCTGTGATCCATTTTCCGCCCGCAATCTTTGAAAGCGCGTGGCCGAGCATGGGATCAAGAAATCCGGCAAGCACTGTCAGCAGCGCCACATACCACAAAATCTGAAAACCGTTTTTTAAATTGCTGCGCTGAATGGCTCCGATCCACTGCCAGGAGCCTACAAACCAGAAACGCTGGCTGAGGTAGATCAGAGCCAGAAATGCAAGAAAGATACCCAGGCGAAGGAGAAACATAAGTCTCAAGAAAACACTCCCTCAAGATTGGATGTGTTTAGTTGCTGGTTTGATCCGGAGATGTACGGTCAGGGCGACTTTCTACCACGAAGGGCACGAAGGGCACGAAGGGCACGAAGGTACACGAAGGGCAAGTCCCAAGGTCACCCTTCGTGTTCCTTCGTGCCCTTTGTGGTTAATTATTCTAGGGACGAATAATGACTTCATTGGGAGAAGTTGGCAGCTTGAACTTCACACCGCGCTCCTGATTCAACTTCACCGTCGAGGGAACGTCAAGGTCGGCGAGTTGAATCTTCTTGCTCCAGGTGCCGCTGCTCCAGTAGTCCGAAGTCGCGTACATGTTCGGACCAATAATTGTGTACTTACTTACTTCCTCTTTGTGCCCATCGCGGAAGATCAGGACGGCGGGAGGAAGCTCTTCCGGGGACTGGGCTTCTGGTTTGCGCGGCGCCGATTTGCCAGACAGAAACCGCGCTGCAGATCTCTCAGAGTAATCTGCCGGTCCGCGTTGTCGAGATGAAGCTTCGGCCAGCGTCATCCTGACGAAATGATCTCCCTGCCATTCGATCACGACCGGTTCTGGCGGAACGGTTGGCGTAGTCTGAGCCGGTGCTGCCGGCGGCTGCACAACGATGACCTCTGGGGCTGCGGCCTCATAGACTGGCTGCGAGTCGTAACCCGAATACCAGAAAGGATCCCCGATAAAAATGGGCTGCCGTGGGAATCGGTGTTCCACTCTGCCGTGGCCGAAGTCCACCCGGAAACCGCGCCCGGGAGCTCCACCGACAATGCCACGCGAGACCCCGGCGCCGCGCATTTGCGCAAGCGACGGCGAAACCAAAACCGCCGCTGCAAGCATCGCTGTCACGAATCGGCTATTCATAGCTAGTTACCCAGTGCGTCCGGAGGCAGCTGGAAACTGATGCCTCGGTTATCATTCTCCTTCGCCGTGGCCGCCAGGTCAAGATCTGCGAGAGCAATCTTGCGACGGTGGCCGGGCGAGAGGTCATACAGCGTTTGTCCTACCACCGCATAATTCTGAATCTCGTCCTGATGACCATCCTTGAAGACCAGCACAGTCTGCGGCTGGTCGGACGGACTCTCAGCTAGATCCTTTGCTTCGTGGGATTCCTCGGGTGGCTCGCTCGGCCGCGCCGATTCGCCATAATCCTGCCGCGGACGCCGCGCCAATTGCCCAGAGCCGCGACGATCGAAAATCGTCGGGCCACCGCGGTAATCTTCTTCCTCCATGGAATCGTCCGCCGCCGGCTCGACTACGACCGGATAGGGGACCGCATAAACCGCTCCGCCTACTGGAAAGAACGAGCTGTCGTGGCGACGGTGCCGGAAGAGTCTCGGCGAATTCGAATTGCGCGGAAACAACGGATTAATGCAACAGTCAGGCTCATTGAAAAATTGTCCATTCGACGCCGGAAAAACAATCGACCCGGTCCGTCCAGCGTTTTGACCGAATCCGAACGATGTAACCGACGACGGCACACCCGGCGCGCGATCGAAGTGGCCTCCAAAACCGATTGACGTCACCGAGGCCGGAACTCCGTTGAACTGTGCTGAAGCTGGAGGCGAAAAGATGAGTGCTGCGGAGGAAACAAGAATGACTACAATTATTGGAATCAGACGCTTCACAAAAGAACGATGCTCAAAAACCTCTGTCGTCATGGCGCCACCCTCCCTGGGTAGACCACCTCTTTAATTAGAACATCGTGCAGGCGACTTAGTTGCGCCTTTATTTGCGATTTTACAAGGGTGGAGTGGCAAATCGATGTGGCGCGGGCGCCTCGCCCGTGCGATTGGAGCGGCTGGGTCACCATGGACAACCAGAGCGGGAAGACTGACCACGCCTAGCCATCTCTCCATCGAAGAAGTATTGCAAGTAGCACTTCCTGCCGCGTTCTCAGGAAAGTACGCTAGGTACGAATTCCCCAACCAAACAGGAGGATTCGTGTTCCGTCACATCGCGTGTGTGCTTGTCCTTTGCGTCGTAGGTCTGCCTTCTGATGAGCCGCAGGCACCGTCGCTCACCATCTACAACCAGAATTTTGCTGTCGTGCGGCAGGAACTCCCGTTGAATCTGAAGGGAGGAGTCAACAAACTCCAGGTGACTGACATCACCATGCACCTGGAGCCGGACTCGGTCATCCTGCGCGATCCCAGCGGCAAGCACCCCATTCAAGTGCTGGAGCAGAATTATCGTGCCGACCCGATTTCCGAGTCCTTGCTGCTTTCCCTCAACGAGGGCAAGACCATCGACTTCCTGGTGCAGCGCGAGAATAAACAGGAAGTCGTCACGGGCAAGATCATTCGCAGCGGATACACGCCTCACAACTACATGGCTATGAACCGCTACGGCCAGCAGTATTACCAGGCGCAGATGGCCTACGCGCAGGGTGGCAACGAGCAGCCGATCATTGAAGTCGATGGCAAGTTGCGCTTTGGCCTTCCTGGTGTGCCGCTATTTCCGTCGCTTGGCGATGAGACGATTCTCAAACCCACGCTGCAATGGCTGCTGTCGTCCGATCAGGCGGGACCGATACGCACGGAGTTCTCCTACGTTACCGGAGGGCTGACCTGGGAAGCCGACTACAACATCGTCGCGCCCGATAAAGGCGATGCTGTCGATCTGGTTGGCTGGGTCACCATGGACAACCAGAGCGGCAAGGCATTTGAAAATGCGCGCATCAAGTTGATGGCCGGTGATGTGAGCAAGATTCAACCCAACCAGATGAACGATTTGAGGTTTAGAGGTATGGCGGGCGCAATTTCCATGGAAGCTCCAGCTCCGGCGGTGACCGAGAGAACCTTCGACGAATATCACCTCTACACCCTGGCTCGGCCCACCACCTTGCACGATCGAGAAACTAAGCAGGTGGAATTCATCCATGCGGCGGGGGTTTCCAGCAAACGCATTTATGTTTACGACGGCGTCAAAATCGATTCCAACCGCTACAACGGGTGGAATTGGGAAAATATTCGCAACGATTATTCCTATGGCACTGAATCGAATCCCAAAATTTGGGTGATGCGCGAATTTGCCAACTCCGAAGCGAACCATCTTGGGATGCCGCTTCCCAAGGGGCGCGTCCGCTTCTATCGGCGCAATGACGATGGGCAGATCGAGTTCACCGGCGAGAACGTAATCGACCACACCCCACGTGACGAAAATGTCCGTGTGTATACCGGTAACGCGTTTGACATGATTGGCGAACGCCGCCGCACCGACTACAGGCTGGAACTTAACCAGCATTATCTGGACGAGTCGTTTGAAATCAAGGTGCGCAACCACAAGAAGGAGCTGGCGGACGTGCGAGTGGTAGAACATCTTTATCGCTGGCTGACCTGGAGCGTAACTGCGAAATCAGATTCCTACAGGAAGCTCGATAGCCAGAGCATCGAATTCCCGGTAACAATTGCGCCCGATGGAGAGAAGACGATTACCTATACGGCGCACTACACTTGGTAAAGAATCACTCCTTCTTGTCCGTGTTGATGAAGATCAATGAAACCTGGGGCGACCACTAACCCGCGCGCATTCAGCTCTCGCTTGCCGGAAAGAGGCTCAGCCGATATTCGCGCGATTTTGCCGCCAGTCACGCCCACGTTGCGTATCGCATCCAAAGCAGTTTCAGGGTCGATGACCCGGCCGCCGGCAAGCACGAGATCATATTGTTGAGCGCAGAGGAGCGGCGGGAACAAAAATAGGGAGAGAACAAAAGCAAGCGTTCGCATAGCGAGCCGGATACTACATACACGAAAGTATGCCGCGCAAGACCGGCTACCCAGCTTTCGCGTACACTTGAATTCTTACGCATTGAAGACCATCAAACACATCCTTTTCCGCTATAGCGCCTTTCTGTGGGCGCTGCTGAAGCCTCTCGGTGCGTGGGGCGTGTTCCTGATCTCCGCGGTAGACGCCGCTTTCCTCGGCTTGCCGATGGACCCCGTCGTCGCCACCTATGTCTACCAGAACCGTGGGCGTTTCTTGCTATACGTCTTTCTGGCTTCAGCAGGCTCAGCATTAGGCAGCATTGTTATTTACCTGATCGGCTACAAGGGCGGCGAGGAATTGCTGCGGAAGCGCATTTCTCCCGAACGCTTCGAGAAATTCCACAGAGCATTTGATGAGCATCCGTTCTGGAGCCTGATGTTCCCTGCCATGCTGCCGCCGCCGACGCCCTTCAAACTGTTCGTGCTGGCAGCAGCGGTTTCGGAGATGCAGTTCGGACACTTCCTACTAGCCATATTTTCCGGGCGCTGCGTGCGATTTCTAGTACTTTCGTTCCTGACCCTGAAATTTGGCCCCGGATTTGTGCAATTCTCCGGCGCAGTGTTTCGGCGGCACTTTCATTGGGTGCTGGCGGCTGCGGCTGTGGGACTTGGAATCTGGTTGCTGATCAGAAGAGCGAAATTGGCAAGAAAGAATTCAACCGCAAAGCGCCCGAAGGATTCGCTAGGGTCGCAGCGAACGGCATGATGGTAGCAGCTTAATTAAGTTCTCAAGCCGCTGCCGTGTGATCGCCCTGTCCAACGGTCTCCGCGAATTTGTGCAGCACTATTGGAGTCGCGAACATCACTGCGGTGAACAGTAAATCTCCCTCAACTGCATTCCGGAAGAACGGCAAAGCCAACGTATAGGACGTCATCAGGCCCGCAAAGGTCTTGGGATATAAATTCGTCGCGGCCCACACGTCGAAGTTGCTGATCAGGTAAAAAGAAACCGAACTGGCCAGAGCCGCCCCGATCACATGCAGCGGCTTGGTGCTCTCGCGCAGCTTCGTTCCCAACCACAAAATTGCCGCGTACCAGGCCCAGGTTACGTAGTGATCCCAGGTGAAGAAAGGATAGTGGTAGACCAGCTTAGTCAGGACCACATCCGATGCGGCCAGCAAAACCCAGGGAATCCAAATGCGGCGACGCCGTCCACGCGCGCCAAAGAAGAGCAGAGACGCCACAACTGGCGTGAACGTCCAAGGGTGAGGCATGAAGCGTACCGCCAGCGCAACCACTACAAAAATGTAAGCCAGCATGGATTCACCTCGCTACGCATGAAGATTGTGGCGCTCGGCTGGGCCGAAGGTCAAGTCGCGCCCGACGGGAAGTGGGTCAGTTTGAGGGTGATGATGAAAAGCCGCGGCACACGAAAGACATCTTTGCGTACTTTGCGAGTCCTTTGTGAGCTTTGCGGTCAAAGCTCTTAACCGCAAAGGCCGCGGAGCATACGCCAAAGGGGCAAAGTAACCCCTACTACCCAACGCCCCTAGTCGGGAGGTTTTCCCCGCGAACCGAAAGTCTCTGCCACCACGTTCAGATTACGATCTAACCGTACTCGGCCTCGCAAGAGGTTGCTTCCCCTCCGCTCTGGATATGCAAAGCGAAGGTCCTCGAACTGCACTATGTAGCCCGGCTCGGGATTCTCAATCGCTTCAGTTTCGGTGATCGGATATTGCGCCCAATCCAGATAAACGCGGCCCAGATAAGTTCGTTTTGCAGCCAGCGTCACCGGAGTCTCTTCCGGTTTATAGCGGGTTTGCATCTCGCCGGCGGGATCGACCTGGGGGCCAAGCGCATCGACGACCGTCAAGGCGTAAAAATTCTGCGTTTCCACAACTCCGAACCAGCGAAATGGATTCCACCAGTACGGATACGCCGAACCGCGGACGGGATCAGCGCCTTCATATACGCGGGCTTCAAGCGCGTTGACTGCGCGCCGGTGCTCGTAATCGCGCAGCCCCCAGAACGCAATGACTCCGATCAGCGCGAGAGTCGCGCCAACTCGGCCGCTAGGCCCCTTGCTGCGAACACCGATTTCCCTGTCAATCAGTGAGAACAGCGCAGGCACAACTAAGCCCGCGATCAACAAGAGAAAAATAATCGGGTCGATAATAAAAACGATGTCCCACGAATACCATTTCTCAGAAAACGGCCAAAACGGGCGCACGCCATATCCGTTCGTAAAATCCAGCAGGATGTGCGTTAGGCCGGCAATCAAAGAGAACAGGTACAGCAGTCCCCAGCGTGGAGGCAGATTGGGATTTTTGATTTGTTTCCCGCGCATCCGCCAAACCAGATACATGAATCCGACCACAAAGGCAGACACAAGAAAAAGCCCGAGCAAGGAATGCGTGAATCCGCGGTGATGGGCGAATCCGAAGACTGGCCCTTTGAAATTGCTGAGCACATCCAGATCAGGCGCTTCCGCCGCCAGAGTCATGGTGGCGGTCGCAAGGGCCGTTTTCCGATTAAATCCAGCGCGGGCGAGACATCCGCCGGTCAGAAGGTGAGTAACGGGTTCCAAAGGTGTGTTTTACGACAGCAGGGCAGAATACGCGAAGACTTGTTGGATGCTTTCGGAAACATAGCAGGTTCAACTTGTCTTTGCCGGAACGTTTGCCGGGACCTGTTTCGGAACTAGGAGCGTGAGGGCATCCGCTACAACCGATACATCAGCGGGTAATGTCCCCAGCAGTTCGCCGTCTGCTTCAACGTAAATTCTTGGCTGAACCACGGCAGAAATCGGCTTGCAGAGAACCGCCTTGGCGTCACACAATTCGATCCCCTTGACCTGTTTCTGGCTGCCCACCCAACCGCGGAACACGTATCTGAGATATGCCACGCGGCTCGTAGTGCGACAAAATACCAGGCGAAGGTCATTGCGCGCTAGGTCGGCTCCGGGAGCCAGTTCGCGCAAGATGCCTCCGAAGTTCCGAATGCGAACCGCGAGAAGCTGTGAAACATCGTCATAACGATTTTCGCCAATTTCAACAGCAAAATTTTGCATGCGATGCGTGAGCCACAGCCGCATTGCCTGGAAATAATAAGCCGCCATGCCAAGCCGGCCTTTGATCAGCATGTTGAGTTTGTAGAAGAGATGCGCATCCACGCCAACGCCGGCAGCAACCGTAAAGTAACGAGAGCCAGACCCACCGTCAAAATTTCGGTAATCCACTCGTCCTACGGCTATGCGCCGCGGTTGGCCGGTCAGGGCGGCACGTGCCGCTGCCGCGGTTGAAAATGGCAGCCGGAGATCATGCGCCAACGCATTGGCTGTGCCTAGAGGAATCACACCGAGAACGGCATCGGTCCCAACCAGGCCTTGCAGCACGTCATTGACGGTGCCATCTCCACCGCAGGCAAATATGGCGTCGCATCCCCTCGCGATTGCCTCGCGAGCCTGCTCTCCGGCAGCCGCCGGTCCCAGCGTTGGCTTTCCGTACACTTCAAGACCGCCCTCTCGGAGGATGGCCAGCGCAGCTTCTATATCCGCGACTCGCTTCTGCCGGCGTCGTCCTGAGAGTGGGTTGAAAAACAGCGCAGCTTTCCGCACGCATCGCGATTGTACCGAATCTCAATTGCACGTTACTCAGCTTTTAACTAAGCTAGGTGACTGCCTAGGGGCTTCCTTCAATTGCGGTTCTTGTGTTTCGATTTTCGAGGAGGGTTATTACATGAGGTATCGGGTCACGTTTTTGCTCGCTTTGCTGCTCTGCAGCGCGCTGTATGCTCAAAATCCTTCGAATCATGCTCAATCCGGGCCGGTAACACTCGTTTCCGGGCTGGGTGACTTACATCATCCTGTCTCCGCCAGCAATGCCGAGGCGCAACAATTCTTCGATCAGGGATTGCGATTCATTTACGCCTTCAATCACGATGAAGCCGCTCGTTCGTTTACTCATGCTGCGGAACTTGATCCCAAGCTGGGGATGGCATATTGGGGCGTCGCCGAAGCAGTCGGGTCGGCCCGAACTACAACGATCCCGCCAGCGACGACCGATTCAATGAAGCGCATGAAGCCATTCAGAAGGCCGTTGCTCTCTCAGCGACCGCTTCACCCGTCGAAAAGGCATCTATCCAAGCCATGGCGCTGCGCTTTCCTGGCGGTAGCGCCGACCGCAGGCAGGCCGCAGAGGCTTATCACGATGCCATGCGGGAAGTGTCAAAGCACTTCCCTGATGACCTCGACGCCGCAACTTTCTTCGCCGAGTCGGGAATGGATCTTCACCCCTGGGGCTTGTGGCATCCGGATGGCTCGCCTGAGGCGGGCACAGAGGAGATCGTTGCCACGCTCGAATCTGTGATCAAGCGCGATCCCAATCATCTGGGCGCCGTTCACTATTACATACACACCGTTGAAGCCTCACGCTCCCCCGAGCGAGCTTTGGCGGGCGCGAACCGTTTGGCGGCTCTAGCTCCAGGCGCAGGTCACATCGTGCACATGCCTGCGCATATTTATATCCGCACCGGCGACTACGACGCCGCAGTAAAGACAAACGAGAAGGCTGCGTCGGTCGACGAGGCATACATCAAGGCAAGTGGCGCACAGGGCATTTACCCGATGATGTATTACAGCCACAATCTGCACTTCATCGCGATGTGCTCCGCGATGAATGGAAATTACGATGAGGCCAGCAAGACCGCAGCCGTTCTTGCTGCTCACGTCGGTCCACATGTAAAAGAAATGCCGCCGCTCGAGGGATTCATGACTATCCCAATCGCGGTGAATGTGCGGTTTCACCGTTGGGACGACATTCTGAAAATGCCCCAGCCTGATCCGGCGATGAAGACGACGACCGTTTTCTGGCATTTCGCCCGTGGCATGGCTTTGGCCGGCACAGGCAAAGCAGCCGAGGCTGATGCCGAATACAAAATCGTCTCTGACGCTGAGGAGGCTACATCACCTGACGTGGTCTTCGCCATGCCCGTGTATAACAAAGCAAAAGACGTGCTGAAAATCGCTAGAGATGTACTGGGAGCGAAGATCGCTCTGGCGAAAAAAGACAATGCAACTGCAATCGCAAAATTGCAAAGCGCTGTAGCCACTCAGGACACGCTCAAGTACAGCGAGCCTGAAGATTGGTTCTTCCCCGTTCGCGAGTCATTGGGTGCAGCCCTTCTAATGAATGGGGATGCGTCTGGGGCGGAGAAAATCTTCCGCGAAGATATCGAAACCCATCCGCGCAATCCGCGTTCGCTTTTTGGTTTGCAGCAGGCACTGAAAGCACAGAAACGCGATTACGATGCCGGCTTCGTACAGAAGCAGTTCGCGGGATCGTGGAAGGGTGCGGGCGAGAAGCTGAGAGTGGAGGATTTAGTGTAAGCGTACTCGCGTGGGATAGCCGAGCTCGGCGTCCCGCGCGATCGCGCCTTCGCTTTGGCTTTCGAGTTCTTTACGCAGCTGACCGAACTACGTCGAAGACGTCGTGCGGCAGGCCTCGCCACATCACCTGCTTCCAAAGCACCATGCCAATCCTTTCCGCGACCCGGCGGGAAGGCAGGTTTTCAGGGCGAATCAGGGAGATGAGACGATTGGCTTTCAACTGCGCAAATCCGTAGTCTCGACAGGCCCGTGCGGCTTCCGAAGCCAGACCTTTTGCCCACAAATCGCGGCGCAGGTGATATCCGATTTCGATTTCGACATTACCGTCAACCTCTTGCCGGATCAAACCGCTGTCACCCACTAACTCCCCAGTAGTTTTCGAAACCATGGCCCACAGGCCGTGGCCATCTTTCTGGTAGCGAGTCTGATTGCGCGTGATCCAATCCAAAACACCCGAATCGTCCAGCGGTGCGGGATAAAAGCGCATCGTCTCCGGATCAGACAGAATACGGGCCAGAGGTAGTGAGTCTTCTACGACGAACTGACGCAAGAGAAGACGGTCGGTCTCAATCACCGGCGCCATGCGATGAGCCTGCATGCCCGAGAATATAATCTTTCACAGTGTCCGCTACCACCGCCAAAGATATTGAGAAGCAGATCGAATCGTTTCGCGACAAGATCCGCCATCACGAATACCGCTATTACGTTCTCGACGATCCGGAAATCAGCGACGCCGAATTTGATCGCCTCATGAATGAGCTGAAGGAACTGGAAGCCGAACACCCGGATCTGATCACTCCGGATTCTCCTACCCAACGCGTCGGGGGCAAGCCGCGCGAGGGATTCGTCAAAGTTCATCACTCCTCGCCCATGCTTTCACTCGACAACGCTTACACCGAAGAAGAGTTGCGAAGCTGGGAGCGGCGAGTGCACGAACTCAGCGGCCGCAAAGATATTGAGTACGTCTGCGAGCTCAAGCTGGACGGCATGTCCCTCGCTGTGCGCTACGAAGATGGGCAACTGGTGCGCGGCATCACCCGCGGCGATGGCACGACCGGAGAAGACGTTACAGCCAACGTTCGCACTGTTCGCTCGATCCCGTTGTCGATTGGAAAGGAGAAGCTGAAGAAAATTGGGATTCCGGCAGATTTCGAGGTGCGGGGCGAAATGCTGATGCCGATCGCTGCCTTCAAAAAGATGAATGACGAACGAGCGCAGAAAGGCCTTTCGCTCTTCGCCAATCCGCGCAACGCCACAGCCGGCACAGTTCGCCAGCTCGAGCCGAGTATCACTGCGCAGAGGCGGCTGGATTATTTTTGTTATTCGCTTCTGCGAGATGGCCGAACTTTTTTCAAGCGGCACTGGGATACCCTCAATGCCCTCGAATCGGCCGGATTCAAAGTCAATATCCGCCGCGTCCTGGCAAAGAATTTTGACGAAGTTTGGTCGTTTATTCAGCAATGGGAAGAGAAGCGCGAGGGCCTGCCGTATGAAATTGACGGAATCGTCGTCAAAGTCGATCAGACTTCGCTGTGGGGCGAGCTGGGCTATACCGGCAAAGCTCCGCGTTGGGCGATCGCATACAAATACGCAGCGCGATCCGGGGTTACGAAAATTGAAGACATTCTGGTCCAGGTCGGGCGCACTGGAAAACTAACTCCGGTCGCTGCCTTGAAGCCCGTCCCTATCGGCGGCACCACAGTCAGCCGCGCCACGCTCCACAATATGGATGAAATCGAGCGCCTTGGCGTGAAGATCGGGGATTGGGTCGAGGTTGAGCGCGGCGGCGATGTCATTCCAAAAGTTACGCGCGTTGTTGAGGACAAAGATCATCCTCGAGGCCACAAATCGTTTCACATGCCGGAGAAGTGTCCGGTTTGCGGAGGCCATGTCATCCGCACCGAAGGCGAAGCCGACCATCGCTGCATCAACGCCAACTGCCCGGCGAAACTGCGCGAGACCATCCTTCACTTTGCGTCACGCGGCGTGATGAACATCGATGGATTAGGCGGCGCGCTGGTGAATCAGCTTACCGAGCGTGGCCTGGTCAAAAACGTCGGCGATATCTACAAGATTACGAAATCCGACCTGCTGAAACTTGAGCGCATGGGCGATAAGTCTGCGCAAAACGTTCTCAACGAAATCGAGAATTCTAAGCAGTTGCCACTGGAGCGGGTGATCTACGGCTTAGGAATCCGCTTTGTTGGCGAGCGCACAGCGCAATTTTTAGCAGAGCATTTTGGATCTATGGACGCCCTCATGAATGCGAGCGAACAAGAACTGCTCGACGTAAACGAGGTCGGTCCGCGCATAGCTGAGAGCATTGCCGAATTTTTCCGCGAACCGAAAAATCGGGAGCTCATTAAGCAACTGCGCGAAGGCGGTCTGACCTTCACCGGCAAGAAGAGACAGCGTGGCACGAAGTTGTCCGGCAAGAGCTTCGTCCTCACGGGAACCCTGGCTCACTACACCCGCGATGAAGCCAAGAAGATGATCGAAGATGCCGGCGGAAAAGTCACCGGTTCGGTGAGCAAGAAAACAGATTATGTTGTCGCGGGAGCCGATGCGGGTTCCAAGCTCGACAAGGCGAGGGAGTTGGGAGTGAAAGTGATTGACGAGAAACAAATGGAGAGCCTTACCGGCTGAGGGGATCGTCAGCCGAATCATTCCGGTGGCGGCATTGCTCCGTCAGCCATAGACTCGAAACGCGTGGAGCTCTTCAGGAAAGCCATGCGGATGGTTCCGGTAGGGCCGTTGCGCTGCTTGCGGATGAGAATCTCGGCTACGCCCTCCAACTCCGGCTGGTCTGGCTTGTACACTTCTTCGCGGAAAATAAAAGCGACCACATCGGCATCCTGCTCAATTGAGCCGGACTCGCGAAGATCGGCAAGCTGCGGGCGATGATCTCCACTGCCTCTACTTTCTGGGGCGCGGCTCAATTGCGAAAGCGCGACCACTGGCACGCTCAATTCTTTTGCCAGAGCTTTCAAGCCCCGCGAAATTGCTGAGACTTCCTGGGTTCGATTCTCATAACGCCGGCTACTGCCGGACATGAGCTGCAGGTAGTCCACGATAATCAGATCGAGCGTGCCTTGAGATTGCTTCAATCGTCGCGCCTTGGCGCGCATTTCGCTGAGCGCCAGGCCGGGGGTGTCGTCGATAAAGATCGGAGCGTGAGCGAGCTCCTCCATGGCGCGAACCACCTTGTTCATGTCATCACGCCAAAGCGAACCGGTGCGCATTTTATGCGAGTCCACGCGGGCGCGGGAGCAGAGGAGGCGAAGCAGCAGCGCCTCGCGCGACATTTCCAGCGAGAAGATTCCGACCGTCTTTTGATCGAGAATGGCGGCATTCTCCGCGATGTTCATGGCGAAAGCAGTTTTGCCCATCGATGGTCGGGCGGCGATGATGATCAGATCGGAACGCTGCAGTCCGCTGGTGATCTCGTCAAGATCGGTATAGTGGGTGGCGAGACCTGTGATCCGTTGACCGCGCTGCAGCAATGCGTCTACCGAGCCGAACGATTCTTTTACGATGTCCTGCACGCCCAGGAAGCCGCGGCCGATTCGTTTCTCGGAAAGCTGGAGAATCGAGGCTTCAGCGTCGTTGAGGATCTCTTCCGCAGGATCACTTTGCTCGCTGGCGCGCCCGATCGCAGCATTAGCGGCATGGATCAGTCCCCGCAACAGCGCCTTGTCACGGACAATCTTGATGTAATGCTCGATACTTGGCCGGTCGGGAACGCCATCCAAGAGGCTGGAAATGTAGGAAACGCCGCCGATGGTCTCCAGTTCATTGCGGCGATCGAGTTCCTCGGGCAACGTGATAATGTCGATTGCGCGCGAAGATTCCGACAGATCGACCATGCGCGAGAAAATCCGGCGATGTGAGTCGAGAGAGAAGTCTTCCGGCTTGAGATGTTCGGCGGCCTGGTTATATGCGAAATTGTCCAGAAGAATCGCGCCCAGAATGGAGCGTTCGGCTTCGACGTTCGCCGGAAGGGTGTGCGCGAGACTGTAGTCAGCGATCGCCAAAGTTTTTATTTGCTGGGATAAGTTGCGAAGGTAAGTTGCATACTAGCGTCGGATCGCTTGTGGATGCGAAGTACGTCATAGGAAAACGCGGTGAGAAATTTATTTTTTCTGGTTGCATGTTTGCAGCGAAAGAACGCTTAGAAAAATTTGTGCTTCGCCAAGTTGCTTTGCGAGTATGGCATAAAGCGAATAAAATACGAATACCTAATTTCCAAGCGCAGACTTTGTTGTGCTACCGGAGAGGCATTCATGATCATCCGGCTTCTTGTCATGAGCTTCGCGATCAGCTCGATAACAGCGGCCCAGGATGCTGGCCCCGCTCACAACTTCGACTACGACCGGAACGCGCCGCTCGACATCAGAGAAGCTGGCGTTGAACAACGTGGCGGCGTTGCCGTTCATGACATCTCTTATGCCAGTCCCAAAGGCGGGCGCGTCCCGGCATATCTTGTTGTTCCGACTGGCAAAGGGCCATTCGCAGCGGTGATCTGGGGGCACTGGTACTGGGAGAACTCGGAATTCCGGAATCGCAAAGAATTTTTGGAGGAAGCGATCGCATTGGCGCACGCTGGCGTCGTTTCTCTGCTCACCGATGGCCCGATCGCTCGGCCCGGACACGTGGAAGACAAGACGCCGCTCAACCAGCAGCAGGTGACGGATTTGATTCAGCAGATTGTGGACATGCGGCGAGGAGCCGACTTGTTACTCGCCCGCAAGGACGTCGATCCCAAGCGGCTCGCTTATGTCGGTCACAGCTACAACGCCAGCGTCGGTGGTTTTCTCAGCGGAATTGACAAACGCTTCAAAGCATTCGTGCTCATGGCGGGCGGTCTGTCAGATGAGCTGGACTTGAAAACCAAGGAAGTTCAAGATTACCGGCAGAAAATTGGCCCTGAGAAGTTCGACGCGTTTACAGCGAAAAATGCGTGGCTCGATCCAGGTAAGTTTGTTTCGCATGCGGCGCCCGCCATGGTCTTTTTACAATACGCTAGTCAGGAAAGGTTTCTTACACCTGAGCGCGCTCAGCGATACGCGGCTCTGGCGAGCGAGCCCAAGCGCTTCAAAGAATATGATGCACCGCACGCGCTGAATGCAGAAGCGCGTCGTGATCGCATAGCGTTTCTAACAGAGCAATTGAATCTGAAGTCGCTGGATCCCAAACTGATCGCGGCAGTTCCTGATCTGCCGCAGCCGCCGGAACCGAAAGATGAGTAGCGCAGGCGTCCTCGCCGGCTGTCGAGTGGACGTCCCTTCCGGCGGGCTCTTAACACTCAAGACGCCGACGCTATATGCGAGAGGCTGCTCTGCATGCCAAGTGACGCTGCAAAATACATGCGGCCCGGGCCAGCCACCCGGGCCGCATTGCTCGTGTGATGTTCTGCGCACGTTCATCGCTCGCGGCGATGAGATGTGCGCTCTTGAAACCAGCACTCTGGGGAATGCCGTTTCTTAGCGCACTCCTGCACATCGCTGATTGCAATCATTCATCCTGAGATGGCGGCTTGCAACTCGCGACCCGCAGTGATTGATTCGAGCCAGCGGCTCGGTCCCGCCATTTCAGGCAGACCATCTGAGGAGGCCGCAACGCCCGGGTACCGGAACGCGCGAAGCGCGTTTTTGGAAACCCTCCTGCCGGTTCACCCTCGAGAACCGTCAGGTACCGCCAGCTCTGTCGCAATCCCGGCAGTGCTTCGGAACATCTCACGCATGCACTGTTGACAATGTGCGGCAGTCTTTTTCTTCGCGCAATGGAAAATTGGGGTTGCCTTGTGCAGAAACTGTGGAGGACAGAAATTCCTTGTGGAAAGGCAAGGAAAACTGGATGAAATAAGCGGCTGCGACACTGCAAAGTTAAGTGGTCTCAAATAACAGCGAGGAGGCGTCTGCATCTGAAGTGCTTTAGTCTCCTTGAGGCGCTAAATTTCTTGCTCGGGGAATTCCAATTCCAGGCCAAGCGGATCGGTAAAGCGGTTCGTCAAATTAGCAAGTCCGGTCAAAAGGTGCAAATCAACGATTTGCTCGTCAGGAAAATGCTTTTTCAAGTCTAAGAAATCTTGATCTGTCACATTGTGCGGGCTGCGCGTCAATTTCTCCGCATAGATCAGGGCAGCCCGTTCTTTTTCGCTGAATCGCGCATAGTTGCCGTGCTTCAGGTCGCTCCAATCATCCGAGGTTAAGCCAGCACGCTTCGATGAGGCTACATGGTGCTGAGTGCAATAATGGCAGCCATTGATCAGCGAGACGCGAAGATAAATAAGTTCATACAGCTTGCGATCAAGCGAGCGGCCCACGCTGGCGTAGAAGCTGAGAAAATTTTTGAGCATCTCCGGACGGTGCGCCAGCGCTTTTTGCGCATTGCCGGGTTTGCCGCGGAGCGTGCCATCGTAAATCTCTTTGACTTCGGGAGAAGCTAGTTGAGGTTCGATTAAAGAGATGCGCGCCATGTGCCCTCGTTGAGATGGATGACCGTATAATACTTGCTAATCGCCGCCACTTTTCGATGTTCCCCACAGGAGGTCAGTGTGCTCTCAATCCGCCCCGCAAGCGCCGAAGATGCGGGCCTACTTAGAACCTTGATCCGCGAATTGGCTGATTTCGAGCGTGAACTGGATTCCGTTTCGATCACCGAGACGGATTTGGTTCGGGACGGATTTGGCGCCGATCCAAAATTTCGTGCGCTGATAGCGGAATGGGATAAACAAGCCGCCGGGTACGCCTTCTTCTTTCACTTCTACAGCACCTGGCAAGGACGGCAGTTGTTTCTCGAGGATCTCTTCGTGCGTCCTCAATTTCGTGGTAGAGGGATTGGAAGAGCCCTACTGAGTTACGTCGCAAACATTGCCAGAAACGAGAACTGCCGCGCCATGCGTTGGGAAGTATTGGACTGGAACAAGCCAGCCATCGAGCTTTACCAATCACTCGGGGCAACGTTTCTCGATGACTGGCGGTTGGTTTTGTTGCCAAGCGAGGAAGTGCGGCGGCTGGCGGAGAAAGCGGCGTGAACGCAAAAATTAGAGTTATCGGCGCGGGCCTGGCTGGATCGGAGGCCGCGTGGCAAATTGCGCAGCGCGACATTGCTGTCGAACTATTTGAAATGCGGCCGGTGCGCTCGACTCCAGCGCACCAGACCGACCACTTCGCCGAGTTGGTCTGCTCAAACTCATTGAAATCCGACACGGAGAACACTGCTCCCTGGCTGCTGAAGGAGGAAATGCGGCGGGCAGGATCGTTGCTGATGGAGATTGCTCGTGAGTGCTCAGTTCCGGCTGGACATGCGCTGGCTGTCGATCGTGCGAAGTTTGCCGCGCAAGTCACGGAAGCCCTCTCGCGTGAGCCGCTGATCACGATTCGGCGAGAAGAGGTCACGAGCATCGATGAAGATCTGATCACAATCATCGCCACTGGGCCGTTGACATCCGACATTCTTTCGCAAGAGATCGCCCGCCTGAGCGGGTCGTCACATCTGTACTTCTATGACTCAATCAGTCCAATTGTCGAAGCCGACTCGATTGACATGTCAAAGGTGTACCTGGCCGCCCGCTACGACAAAGGTTCTGCCGATTACATCAACTGCCCAATGTCGGAAGATGAGTATGATCGCTTCTACGAAGCACTGGTCTCAGCGCAATCGGTCGAAGATCGCGATTGGGAGAAGTTGAACTATTTCGAGAGTTGCTTACCGATCGAAGAGATCGCCCGTCGTGGACGTGATACGCTGCGCTTCGGTCCAATGAAGCCGGTTGGATTAAAAGATCCACGAACTGGACTGATGCCGTATGCGGTCGTTCAGTTACGCCAGGAAAACCTGCGCGCAGATTCGTACAATCTGGTCGGATTTCAGAATCACTTGAAGTTTGGCGAACAGGCTCGGATTCTGCGGCTGATTCCTGGCCTCGAAAACGCCCGGTTTATCCGCTACGGCCAGATTCATCGCAACACATATATCAATGCTCCCACGCTGTTGCGTGAAACGCTGCGGATGCAGGCACACCCGCGCGTGCTGTTCGCCGGCCAAATCTGCGGAGTAGAAGGTTATGTCGAATCAATTGCCACGGGGCTGATGGCGGGAATTCATGGCGCAGTGCTTGCGTCTGGCGCAGAACCCATACCACCGCCGCGAGAGACCGCATTCGGATCACTGGTCCACTACGTGACACACGCTGATGCAAAGAATTTTCAGCCAGCGAATATCACGTTCGACCTGCTGCCGCCACCTTCCGAGAAAATTCGCAATAGGCAAGAGCGCCATCGCAGGCAATGTGAGTTGGCATTGACGGAATTTTGCCGTTGGCAAGAAAAAGTGGATTTGAGCCTCGCGATAAGAACTGCGCCTCTCGTAATCGCGGATTGAAAATCGAAATCGTCGGGGTTTCAGTGTCGGAAGTGCCTCACTCCCGTAAGAATCATCGCCAATCCAAACCGGTCCGCGGCCTCGATCACCTCTTGGTCGCGTACTGATCCTCCTGGCTGAATGATTGCAGTCGCGCCGGCTCTGGCGATCTCTTCGACTCCATCGGGAAACGGAAAAAACGCATCGGAAGCCGCGACGGTACCCTTCAGCGGCAGCACGGCTTTCTGCGCGCCGATTTTGCAGGAATCCACACGGCTCATCTGGCCTGCGCCTACGCCAACGGTTTGGCCGTCACGCGCGTAGAGTATCGCGTTCGATTTGACGTGCTTGCAGACCTTCCAGGCAAAGAGCAGTGCGCGCTTTTCTTCCGTTGTGGGCTGGCGTTTGGTCACGACCTTCAGGTCAGTTTCAGAAAGCGGGCGCACGTCCGCATCCTGCACCAGAATTCCGCCTGAGACATTTTTCAAAATCCACTTCTGCGACGCGTTCGATATTTCAACCAGGCGGAGATTTTTCTTGGCCGCAAATCTAGCTGTACCAGCTTCATCGAATGCCGGCGCGGCGATCACTTCCAGAAAAAGCTTGGCCATTTCTTCAGCGGCATCGCCATCAATTGGGCGATTCACGCCGATCACACCACCAAACGCCGACACGGGATCGCATTCAAGAGCTTTCTTATAGGCTTCCGCCAGAGTCTTGCCGGTCGCCGTGCCGCAAGGGTTCGTGTGCTTAATAATCGCGCATACTGGCTCGTCGAATTCCTGAGCTAAATCCCACGCCGCCTGCAGGTCGGCAATATTGTTATAGGAAAGCTCCTTGCCCTGCAATTGGCGCGCGTTGGCTACGCCTGTGCCCGATCCATCCGAATACATCGCGGCTTTCTGATGGGGGTTTTCGCCGTAACGGAGATCCATGACCTTGTTGAACGAAAGCCGCAGAGTTTGCGGGAATCCTTCTTCGAGGGCGTGCAACTCGAACCGGCCATTCGCGCTCACTCGCTCCAAAGTAGAAGCGATCGCGGAATCGTATGCCGCCGTGGTGGCGAAAGCCTTTTGCGCGAGCCGCCATTTTGTAGTCGAGGAAAGCACGCCACCAGATTTCGCCATCTCATCGGCAATCAGCCGATAATCAGCCGGCGAAGTAACCACAGCGACATCCTGAAAATTCTTCGCCGCGGAACGGATCATGGACGGCCCGCCAATATCGATATTTTCAATCAGCTCTTCAAAGTGCACGCCCGGCTTGGCTGCAGTTTTCTCAAAGGCATAAAGATTTACAACCACCATGTCGATCGGCTCAATACCATGTTCCGCAACCGCGCTGCGATGCGAGGCATTCTCACGCCGATGCAGAATGCCTCCGTGAACCTTGGGGTGGAGCGTCTTCACGCGGCCATCCAGCATCTCTGGAAATCCAGTTAGCTCAGAAACATCTTTCACCCTGATTCCTGAATCCCGCAGCAACTTGGCCGTGCCGCCGGTCGAAATCAGTTCCACGCCCATGGCTGCAAGCTCGCGGGCGAACTCGACGATCCCGGTCTTGTCGGTGACGCTGAGGATGGCGCGTCGAATCGGGGATAGGGTCTCTGGCATGGATGACCTCGAAGGCTGGGATGTCAGGGAGATTCTGTCACGGAAAATTCTATCAGCAGAGAGGATGACTGTGGATGCCAGGAAATTGGAAACTGTCGACTTCGCTCGGACGGACGGCCGAGGGCAACTGTCCCTACGTCTTTGCCTTCGCCTTCAGCTTCACATGACCACCCTGCATTTCCACGCTGTATTCGACCGCCTGGCAGCCATACTGTTTGCGAATCTGCGCAGTTTTCTTCTGGACGAATGAAGTGAAGCTGTCGATGGTTCCCGAGACCGGCTCGCCAGCCTTCTTCTTTGCTTCGGTCAGCGCCTGATACAGCCTGAGTACCTGTTCTTGCTCGGCGCCCCCATCGGAGCACTGCACCGTGACGGGTCTGTCTTCAATGGCTGGCGCAGCGGCGGCCGCTGCCCCACCGGCGTGCCCCACCCCATAAACCTTGTGCTCGGGTTCATGTTCTTCTTCGCGCACGCCTTGAATGGAGAGCAGCGCATCTTGCGGACGGCGGTAGCCTTCTTCTCGAATTCGGCTCTTCTTGCGCCACAGATCGCTGTAAATGGCATAACGCTGTGCCATTTCGTTGTAGCGAAACCGCTGTGTGAAGCTCATGCGGCCACCGTCACTGAATTTCCGAAGCAAGCTGAGAACTTTCCACTCGATGTCGGACGGCGGCTTCTTGCTGGGATTGCTAAAGTAAATCTCGTACTCGATCTTCAAGCGTCGCAGGTTCGAGTCGAGAAGGTTCAGTTCTTCGTCGATGGTCACCTAAACTTCTCCGACTCACAGTTTAGGGATTCCCAACGTTCACGACGAGGTGTCCGTTGGCCAGCAGACGGATGGAACCAAAGTACCCAAGAGCGCTTACTCGCTCTCTCCCCGAACGCGGTTTTCCGTCGCATCAGAACCCCATTACTTCAACCTCGGTGCTCAACGATCATCTCATGGGGGTTGTCTTTTCATGCGATTCAGACTATGCCCCAAACGAACGGTCTGTATCACTCCCTACACGGCTAAAAGGGGCCTCACCCTCGCAGTAGTTAGGAGTCCGCCACTTTCTCCGCAGGTTGCCGCTAGTTCAGCGAGTTTACCGTTGCCGGGTCGAGCAGGACGAAAGAACAGCCAGTGTATTGGTAGCAACCCAGAATTCCGCGCCATACGAAGCGCGTGGGAACGTCGCTCGGCGAAGGTACATTGAAATTGATGCTCTTGAGTTGTTTCCCCTGAAGTTTCGTCTTGTCAGATCCACTGATGAACTTCACATCCTCAACCTCGAATGTCTTGGTCTTGCCATCCGTCACCAGCAGCACAAAAAACTCGGCACTCTGGGTCCCAGGCAAGAACCGTGGCAGCTTGAATTCACGTTCGCGAATGATCAGACCGGATTCGTCGCTTGTACTCTTTGGCTTCGCCGGATGGCCGGTCAAGTGATTCAGATTCTCCTGCGCCGCAGCTATCTCGGTTTGATACTGGCCCGGCGTTAGCTGTTGTGACATCGACATGCGGGATATTCCCATGCGGCACATCCGGACAGCGAGCTCCGTCTTGTGGACGCGTCTGTACAGATGACACAGGTGACCCGCCACCACTCCATCCTGCGTCAGCTTCCACGAGGCCTGCAAATATCGCTCCGCCTCGTCCAAGTGTGACATCCGTTCATCCACCCACCCCAGCGTGTCCCAGTAGGCTGCCAGTTTGAAAATCTGTCTCACGTCCTCCATCTTCAGATCTGGCAACGCAATCTTCTGTGACTGCTCTTCCGCCGCTCGCACCGCTCTCTTTGCATAGTCGAAGGCGAGGGGCAGCTGCAAATCGTCATTTGCCATCTCGTAGGCTACGTCGTTGAAATAGATCCCCTCCCCATCCACGTCAGCCAGTTTGGTGAACGCGGCTATGGCTTGCTCACGCTCTCCTGCGAGCAGGTAGGCCGAACCCAAACTCGCTTGCAGGTTGGCCCGATCTCCCCTGATCTTTACCGCCGCCTCAAAGGTCGCCGCCGCTTCCGAATATCGCTTCAACTTGAGCAGGCAATTACCCAGATTCGCCGGGCCGTCCACGTCGTCGGGATGCGCCTTCATATAATCCTGCCAAACCGGAACCGCATCTTCGAACCTTGAATCCGCCATCAGACTGTAACCCAGAGCTTTGGGAATTGCGGGTTGCGCAGGATCGGCGGCCATGGCCTTGTGAAACGCGTCCATCCCGGCATCCACTTGTTTCTGCCCGAGCAGCAACACTCCCAGTAACACCCAGGCCCGCGTAAACTTAGGGTCGGCTGACACTGCACGATATAGAAGAAGACGTGGCACCCTGCAGGTCACGGCTCGTCATCTTGTCCCGCGCATCGGCTTCCAGCCGGTTCGCTTCAGAAGAATCGCTCGCCGGCAGCTCCCGAATGCTGCTCACGAATGAAGGGATTGTTCCTGGAAGCGGAGAGTTCGGCAATGGCGAAGCATTCTGGATACCGGGCGCACCCAAGGACGAGGACGAGGTCTGCACGTACTGATTCACGTCGTTCTGCAGTTTTTTGACGAAGGCCCGATAGTCCTCGAACTTGGCCACGGAGACCTCGTGCAGTTTGATGAGCAAACGGCGTTTTGCCACAAGCGCACCCCGATCCAGCGAATAAGAGGCATGGTATTCCGCGAAGTCATACTTCAGGTCCAGGTTCGATGGCAATTGCGGTTTATAGCCCTGCGGGAGCCTTACCGTGGAGTCTGACATTGTCTCTGCTAGAGATCCAAGCCAGATCGGATATTTGGCATCGTCTTTGACTGGGGGCGTATAGAACGGCAGCCCAGGAACAGTAAACTGCCGGTTGCTCCAGTCGGGATAGTCCTTCCGGTTGTAGGAATAAGAAAAGTGAAATGGCTCGCTGATTGCTTCGGGAATGCTCGCGCTGACATCATTCACGGTGCCGGCATAGCCTAGCGCGTAGGAGATCCGCTGCACCAAATCTTTCCACTGGGGTTGCGGCACCTGGCGGAAAACCGCGCGCATAATGACTTCGGGATCTCCACGAGTTGTGTCCTCGACCTTGGCTTGGAACGTGCCGTCGTCGCTGAGCTTGCCATCGATTTTGAAGGCTTCAGTGCTGGGGGAAGGCAGATCGGCGGGCGTGGAGAGTAGCTGAATCGATTTCTCTCCCGACATAACCAATGCCTGCTTGTTGCGCAAAGGAGTCATTAGATAGCCGAAGGGCGCAACCTCCGGCGTGGTGTCGAGCCAGACGACATCTTTTTCTTTGCCATGCGGCAGATAGCCAAGGATCGATTTTCCAGCTAGAACTGATGAGTGCGGGATAGATCGTAAAGCCAGATGCCTGGAGCAAAGAAGCCAACAGCGTGTGCTTGTCCTTGCAGTCGCCGTAGTTGTTGCTGAGGACGTCGTCGGCCGCGTGCGGCTGATATCGTCCGATGCCGAACGCGATTCCAATGTAGCGGTACTGCGTGCTCACGAAGCTGTAAAGGGCACGCAGCTTGGCGTCGTCGTCCGTCATGCCCTTAGTGAGCTCTGACGCTTTGGCGCGGATGGCGGGGGTGGGTTCGATACGGTCTTTTTGGAGATTCCAGTACCAGCGGCCCACTTCTTCCCAGTTTTGGAAACTGCTGATTTGCACGTCCGCCGAGGGAAGGCGGCCGAGCGCTGTATCAATTTCGTTTTTCTGGTCGCTCTCAGGGTCCTTGACGCTTTGCAGCCTCGAATACGTCCAGGTATAGGCGCGGGAACCCGCCTCCATACGGATTGTCTGGGTGGCTTGCGGTCCCTTCACCTTGACCGCGCGTTCGGCGGGCATCTTGATTTCGAGGCGCTCGTCGAGCACGATGCCGTCGCGGTGAAAATTGTACTGGAACCAGAATTGCCCCGGAATCAGTGGCTTAGTAGTGTGCCAGTGCGCCTCGTATTCGAGAATGTCGCCGTTGCCCAAGCCCTTGACAGCGACATGTTTCTCCCGCAGATCGCTGTAGAAGGGAGCACTGCGTGTGATCTCCGAATCTAGGTCCTGGATGTTATCGGCCGGGGTAACGATGGTGCTGCCGTCAACCTTGCGGACCCGCACGTAATCAATCTCCACAATCTGCGTTGCAGATTGAAACGGAAAGCTCAGCAGGCCCCATTGCTTAATTCCGGCGTCGGTTTGTACGCGTACGCGGCTGGTTTGATCACGGGTAAAACTTCCACCGTTGTCAAAGGCAATCCTGGTTGACATCTGTTCAATGATCGCGGGCTCTCGCGAATAGTCATCTTTGGCAGGAGGGCGAAGCGGTGGAGTTTGCGCGCGGCCGGCTAGTGACGTCGCCAACGCGACAGTAAGAGAAAAAGCGCCCCAACACCTAATCATAGCTTGCTTCTATTTATCGTCGGTGTGCGGCAAAAAGGCAAGCACGAAAGATTTTTGCACCTAAGTCAGCGAGTTCTGAGTGTAATCGCCTTGACTGCATCAACTGAGGCGCACCAGGTTTCCGGCTGTCGGAATTTCATCCATTGTCCTGTCGGATTCGGTCTTTGCCTAACCGAACGACGTAGCCCGATCTGCTTGTCGGACGAGCAGCGGTACTAGGGCTGCGAATGCTGCGATCGGGATGAGCGGGTTCGTGGCAAGAGGCAGGTCCCACAGGCGGGAGTTTGCGAGATCAAATACGAGTGTTGTCGCAAGTAACGTCCCGGCCACCCAGGGCCAGACGACGGTGAGCCAAGCAGCAGACCAGAGCGAGCGGGCGATCCGTCCGCCTGCCCATATGCACTTTCGCTCTTTCACCAGGAGCAGGTAGGCTGGCACCAGCAAGACCTGGTTATGCGGTGCTAGGCTTGGAATAAAAACGCAGGTGAAAACGAGAACCAGTGAGACGGCTAGTCTAAAACGACCGGAATCGACCGCCTCGAATCTGGCACGCCAGGCTGCGAGTGCGACCATTGCTGCGAGGAGAACTAGGACAATTGTTTCCCCAATCCGACCAAAGAGCTGATGGACGCTTGTAGTTGCCTGGGTATAGCGAAGATATGGCAGGATACCAGCGAGAAATTGAAACGACCATCCGGGCAGCAAGACTTCTGAAGCTAGCATGAACACAATCAGGACCGTGAAGAAGCTGATCGCGACCCACTTTCGCGACCTCCACCCCGACACCGACCAGAGCAGCACAAAACCGATAAACCAGATGGAGAGTTGCGGCTTAGTTGGCGCAAGCGCCAGCAACGATCCTGCGACGATGAATTTCTCCTTTGCCAATGCGTACACTGACGCGGCCAGGAGGAACGCAACCAGCACACTAAGTTGCTGGAGTTGTATTCCTTGAGCATATGGGATGGTGGCGAGGGCGAGGAGAATGCAAGCGACGATTTTGTCTCGTCCCGCTTTCAGTCCCATGACCTGAATCCAGAGGAGAACTGTCCAAACATGCAGACAGAAGCAGGGTGAATAGTGATTTGACCACAGTGAATGGCAGGCCAATGGTGGGAGCCAGCAAAAAGACAACGAATAGTGGGTAGGCAAAGCGCTGTTCGTCGATAGGATCAGTGGCTCGGCTCCTGTCAAGCGGACGCCCGTAATACCCTCGCTGAATGTCCCTGGTGACCTCTGCGGAGTAGGGATCACAACCATTGAGCAGCAGTTCCCGCGTAGCCAGCCAGCGCGGGAATAAATCAGAAAAATTCCGTTCTGGAAATCCGTTAGCAGCCAGCCGCTGTGCTATGAGTTGACGGGTATGCGCGTAATACCCCCACATCGAAAGGGCCAAAAAGAAAGCTAATACGGGGACGAGAGGTTTGCCGGAGGTCTTCATGCGGAGTGCACGCAACTCCCTTGCTGTGGTCGCCAGCATGGTAATCCAATGGCAGCCCGTCTCTCCAACCGCAGGAGAGAGGCCCCGGGGGACCCACGCGTTCTAAAGCAGATGTAGGATAAGAAAGCCTGGACCAGGCCCTTCCCTAAACTCGATTCGCACGAGCACTATCTCCCCTGCATTTGGCAACTATTAGAGTTATATCGTCGTGCTGTTCGCGGGGGCTAAACTGGCGAACTTCATCAACGATCGCCGCCATCAAACCCTGGGCAGACCGCTCACGATTTCGTCCCAACGCTTCGCTCAAGCGCTGCTCGCCGAATTCCTCTCTCGCATCGTTGAATGATTCGGTTATTCCGTCAGTGTAGAGTGCCAGAGTGTCTCCGGGGAAGAGCTCGCGTTCCTCGACGGAGCAATCCCATTCCTGGAACATCCCCAACACTGTCCCCGTCGAGTCGAGCCGTTCGAGAGTGCCGTCGCGGCGGAGGAGAAGAGGGGAGTAGTGCCCGCAGTTCGCGTAGCGCAAGCGCCTCGCTGTATCATCGTATTCGCCGAAGAAGAGCGTCGCATAGGCGCTGTCGGTTGTATTCTCGTAAAAAAGCTGGTTCACAGATCGCAAGAAGCGCTGCGGCTGATCCAAAGCGATTGCACTCTGGCTCCGCAGGTTCGCTTGTAAGTTGGCCATCAAGAGGGCGGCCCCGATACCCTTTCCGGAAGTGTCCCCGATGATTATTCCAAGCCGCTCTCGGCCCAGGTCTAGAAAATCGTAATAGTCGCCGCCGACCTCACGGGCCTGAACGCAAATACCCGAGTAGTCGAGGGTTTGGAGTTGAGGCAGCGCTTGCGGAAAGAGCCTTGCCTGGACCTGTTTTGCAATTTCCAGCTCCTGGGTGATGCGGCGTTCGGCCTCCATCTTCTCGGCAGCCGCCCGGCGCTGCGCTTCGATCTCGCGAACAAAGTCATCCCGTCCCACAAGTGCAAAGGAGTTTCCATCCAAATCGTCAAAGCGGGTGAAAATTCCGCCCCAGAGCGTGGTCTGCGGCGGATGATGAAACCGAACCCCGTGCCTCCGCCACTCGTCGAACTTGGCCATAACATCTTCGGTAACCAACACAGTATGTCTGCAGCGGCCAATCAGCTTGGATTCTGCGGAGTTGCGCTTGGGAGTGATGAGCGCGAGAACCGTGTTGCCATCTGGAGGCGCGACCGCCACCCAACGGCCACCGGACTCGTAGCTCTCATCAATGACCAGGCCGAATCCAAGCTGGTCGACATAGAACCGCAAACTTCGGTCCTGATCGCGGACGAAGATGTTGACACAGAGAACGCGAAGGTACGGGTCCTGCCGATCCGGCCGAAATGCAGAGTGGCCTAACGAATCATGAGAAGGCGAGCTGCTCACGTCGCGATTATAAATCCGAACTCTGCTCCCTCTGCTGACACGATCCTGATTTGAAATTCGTGCCCATGGGAAACCCTTTTGGAAATCAATAGCTGAAGAAGGATGCCTGGTAATCGTAGCGCCGCCGTCTCGGCGGCTCGATGGGCGGGCGGGACGCCCGCCGGACAGCCGGCCAGAGGCCGGCGCTACTTGTCAGGGCGCGCTCAGTAACTAACCTCAATACCTCTCATACTGCTCGTAGATATAGTTGTCCGTCATACCGGCGATGTAATCACAAATGATTCTAGGCAAGGGCTCCTGCTTGGCTTTTTCCCGATAGCTTGAGGGTAAGGCATCCGGTTTCTTCATCCAGAAGTCGAACAATTCTGTGATCACGCGCTCGGCATCGTTCTTTTCCGGATCGAGCGTAGCGCTGAAATATAAATTCGAGTAGAGGAACTGCTTCGCCGCGAGCCTTTCGTTTTCCACCTCGGGACTCAGTCTCACTAGCCTATCCGGGCAGATGCGAACATCTTCCAGATCACGCATCCTTGCGGCCCTGATCCGGTCTTGTGTGTTGCTTATCACATCGCCCACAAAACGATCGAGCATCCGCTTGAGGGCCTCATTGAACTTGAGCTTGTCGATCGCGTCCGGATAAACCTGCTCCACTTCGCGATAGAAGCGCTCAAATACAGGAACCCCGGCGCGAATCTGTTCCAGTGTCAGCAGGCGGGCTTCGTAGCCGTCGTCGAGATCGGCGGTGCTGTAGGCAATTTCGTCGGCTAGATCGATGACTTGCGCTTCAAGCGGCGGGCGCTGGTCGAGCAGATACTCGGATAATTCTGGATATTCATCCGCAGAGTAATCGCGGGAATGCTTAATAATTCCCTCTCAAACGTCAGATTCAAACCGCGAAATGCCGCATAGCGCAGCTCGAAATCTTCCACGATGCGCAGCGCGTGGAGATTGTGATCGAAGAAGAGGCCGTGGCGACGCATGGCAGCATCGAGAGCTTTCTCTCCCGCATGGCCGAAAGGCGGGTGGCCAACATCGTGCACTAACGCGAGGGCTTCAACCAGGTCAACATTGAGCCCGAGCTGGGGGGCAACGGTTCGCGCGATCTGCGCGACTTCAATGGTGTGGGTCAGGCGATTGCGGAAATGATCAGAATAGCGGCGGGTGAAGACCTGGGTTTTCGCTTCCAATCGACGGAAAGCGCGGGAATGGATGACGCGGTCGCGATCACGCTGAAAATCGTTGCGGTAAGGATGCTGAGGCTCGGGATGGCGGCGTCCGCGCGATTTCTCCACCTGCACCGCGTAGCCGGCCAGCATGGGATGAGTCTAGCAAAAGCAGCCTTTAGCTAGTGCCAGTACGGTATCAGCCCGTCGAACCTCGGTCCAAATCTGCTTTGAGCTCTCGCAGCCGAATCCTTTCTAGGGGCGTTGTGGAAAAGGCAACTTTTGTATCCTTTACGAATAATTACAGTTGGTTACAATAGGGAACGGACAACTAGTTCATGGATTCCTCCCAGAGGTTCCGTACAACCGTTCTTTCTCGCACCCAGCCTTTGCGCGAGATAAGTGAAGTTGGAGGACGCCGCCGCGTCCCCCGCATTCTGGTGATCGATGACAATCCCGACATCATGCTGTTGATGCAGGAGCTGCTGGCAACGCGCGGCTACGAGGTAGTCGCCGCTCCGGACGCGGTGCAGGCGGAAGCCGAAGTGCGCCGCCAGGCCCCCGACCTGATCCTCTCGGATGTCATTATGCCGGGTAAATCCGGCTACGAACTATGCCGGGAATTTAAGGACGACCCGGTCACGCGGCTCATTCCTTTCGTGCTTATCACCGGACTGACCGACCGCGACGACCGGCTGAAGGGGATTGAATGCGGCGCCGATGATTTTCTCAATAAGCCCATCTATGCCGAGGAGCTTTTTGCGCGCGTGAAGTCATTGCTGAAACTGAAAGACTTCACGGACGAGCTGGAGACGGCGGAATCAGTTCTGTGCACGCTGGGGCTAACCGTAGAGAGCCGTGATCCTTATACTGAGGGGCATTGCGAGCGACTGGCGCAGAACGCGAGCGCTCTCGGCAGATATCTTGGGCTGGACGAAGAATCTATCGTGGCGCTGCGCCGGGGCGGCTATTTGCACGATCTCGGCAAAATTGCCGTGCCGGATGAGATTCTTCTGAAGAAGAAAGATTCGCACCTTACTTCCGAAGAATGGGCGGTGATGAAGCAGCATCCGGTCACGGGAGAGAATATCTGCCGGCCGCTGAAGTCGCTGCGGCTCGTGCTGCCCATTATTCGCAACCACCACGAGCACTCGGATGGCAGCGGCTACCCGGACGGCTTACGCAAGGGCGAAATACCTTTGCTGGCGCGAATCCTGCAAGTTGTCGATGTCTATGATGCGTTGCGCACAGCGCGTCCTTATAAGCCCGCTTTAAGCCACGAACAAGCTACCGTCACTATGCGTGAAGAAGCCCGCTCTGGGCTTTGGGACGAGCAACTGGTGGCGGCGTTCTTCACCATGCTGGAGAAGCAGTGGCAGGTGGCTTGATGATTCCCTGGTCGGGATTCCTCGCGGCCATGAGGAATCACTCGGTTCTAATTCAGTTCTCAGCCTTTCGAATTGTCTGTTCTCAGGCCTCGCCGGATTGAATTTACACCCCTCTAGCTGCAATTGCCGGGCCCAATCTGATATCATGATATCAAAATAGGGACGGACAATCTAGCTTATGGCACAACTTATCGTTCGAAATTTGGAAAATGCAGTTAAGGCCCGGCTGCAGCGCCGCGCCAAACGGCATGGCCGCAGCATGGAGGAGGAAGTGCGCGATATCCTCCGGAATGCCACAAACGAAGAGGACATTCCGGCAGGCGGGCTGGGAACGGAAATCTCTGCCTTATTTACCAAAGTCGGCCTGGAATCGGATATTCCGGAACTGAGGGGACATGAAATTAAGCTGCCATCTTTTGAGTCGTGATTATTCTGGACACAAACGTGTTCTCCGCTCTCATGCAGCAAGGGCCAGACAAACATGTCATTTCCTGGCTTGACAGGCAGCCTCGCACCTCCGTTTGGACCACGTCGGTGACCACTCTTGAAATCCGGTTCGGGTTGGAAATTATGGCCGTCGGAAGACGAAGGTCGGCCTTGATTCAAGCCTTCCAGGCTGTTCTCGACAAAATTGGGCGCCGGGTCGCCCCGTTCGACGCGGATGCCGCGCAGCACGCGGCTGACCTCATGGCGTCCCGGCAAAGGACGGGCCGGACGGGCGACCTGCGCGACAGCATGATCGCTGGTATCGTGCTCGCTCATCATGCCGCTTTGGCGACCCGCAATACGACCCATTTTCAAGATATTTCTGCTTCCATCGTTAATCCTTGGACGGCGTGAACGCCTCCCTTGTTTCCACTCCGCTTTTTTTCGTTAGTGCCCTATTCTAGGGGATGCCGAGAACAAAGGCCGGCTTGCAGACCTTGGCCAACTACCAACGACCAGCGACTAACAACTGCCCGTTCAGCATCATCATTCCCGCATATAACGAGAGCGCCCGCATTCGAGCAACGTTGGATAGAGTTCTGAAGTACTCCATCGAGCGTGGCTGGAATGCTGAAGTTATCGTCGTAAACGATGGCTCCCGCGATAACACGGTTGAGATCGTTCAGCAATACGCCGCGGTGAACCCCGCGCTGCGGCTGGTGGAGAACCCAGGCAATCGTGGCAAAGGATATAGCGTGCGCAATGGAATGCTGCACGCGCGTGGAGAAGTATTGCTGTTCACCGACGCCGATCTTTCTTCCCCAATTGAGGAGGCAGAGAAGTTATTTGCCGCAATTGCCGGTGGCGCGGACGTCGCGATCGGTTCGCGCTGGCTGCGCAGTGATCTGCAAACTCAGCGGCAGCCGTTATACCGGCAATTATTCGGCAGAGCTTTTAATTTGATGCTGCGCATCACGCTGGGCTTGACTTTCAAAGACACGCAGTGCGGTTTCAAGGCGTTCACACGCAGGGCGGCGGAGGCAATTTTTCCCTTGCAGACAATCGAGCGCTGGGGGTTCGATCCCGAACTGCTTTACCTGGCGAAAAAGTTCGGCTTCAAGATTGCCGAAGTACCGGTGGCATGGGCACATCGTGAGGACACACGTATTAGTCCACTTCGCGATGGGATTCGCATGTTTGCAGAGATGTTGAAGATTCGCTGGAATGCGATGACCGACCGGTACTCACTGCCTCAGGCGAACGAACCTACGAGGCTGTAGCCGCAGATCGCGTCGCCACATTGGGGGCAGTCACGACTGCGCCATCTTTGCGGGCCAGCGTCATCTGCGCGGCACAATCATCACATAGCCAAAAATACTCGAGGCGACGGATGGGCTTTCGAGCACTAGGATCAGGGGGATCTTGAGGCCAGCCAGCGTCGGTTTCTATGCGAAAAAGCTTGCCCTGATGGAGATAAAGAAATGCTGCGCCGCACTGCGGGTTAGCGCATTTGGAAACCATATGGCCTCCCATCGCGCGAAGAAGATCTTTGCGGGATGGGGTTAGTTTACTCCGGTTGGGAAATTAGCAAGGGATTTCTCTTGTGGAAAATCTCGGGCTCAATATCTTGGAACGGCGTTCTAGATTGCCACTTTGCCGCGGTCGACCCGGGCGCGCTGCGCGACGGCTTCGGCAACTTTCTCTCCCATCTGGCTCGTGCTGAGCGCGGGTTGACCGGGCGTGACCAGATCGCGGGTGCGATTCCCTGCGGCCAACACTTCGGACACAGCCGATTCGATGCAAGCAGCCTCACGCTCCAACTTAAAGGAATGACGCAGCAGCATGGCTACGGAGAGAATTGCTCCCAAGGGGTTGGCGACGCCCCGTCCGGCGATATCTGGGGCGGAACCGTGGACTGGCTCGTATAAGCCAACGGATCCTCCAATGCTGGCAGACGCCAGCATTCCTAGCGAACCCATGATTCCGCCTGCCTGGTCGGAGAGAATGTCGCCAAACATATTTTCGGTGAGCAGGACGTCGAATTCGGCAGGATGAGCGACCAGCGCCATCGCTGCGGAATCCACATACATGTGAGAAAGCTTAATATCCGGATATTGCTGCGCCACCCGAGTCACAACATCACGCCACAGGCGTGAACAATCCAGGACGTTGGCTTTATCAACAGAAGTCACCTTGCGGCGTCGGGAGCGTGCCAGTTCAAACCCCACATGCGCGATGCGCTCGATTTCCGGTTCGCTGTACCGCATGGTGTCCACGGCGGAGCGGTTGCCGGCCGGTCCTTCGGTCTGGCGGGGCTGGCCGAAGTAAATTCCGCCCAGAAGCTCGCGCACAATCAGAATGTTGGTTCCGCGGGCCACTTCCGGACGGAGCGGAGAACAATCTTCCAGAGCCGGGAGGCAGACTGCAGGACGGAGGTTCGCGAAAACCCCCAGTTCGCGGCGAAGGCGAAGCAGACCGCTTTCCGGACGAAGATGAGCCGGGAAGCTGTCGAATGACGGCCCACCTACCGCGCCCAGAAGAACGGCGGATGACGAGAGACAGGCCTGCAAGGTGTCATCGGGAAGCGGATTCTTGCTGGCGACCAGAGCAGCGCCGCCGATCGGCTTTCGCGTGATGCTGAGCTGATGGCCGAAAGCTCGCGCTACTTCTTCCACGACGCGGACTGCTTGGTCGACGACCTCAGGACCGATGCCGTCACCGGGAAGGGTGGTGAGTTTGAGCAGCATGGGGGCTATTTCACGGGACCGTCCCCACAAGAGCCTACACACCCACAAGAGCCTACACACCCCACAGGTAATCTTCCTGCTCAGCGTGGTGCTCGGCCATGGAGTTCACTGGCAGTCTTGCGCCATTGAGGTCGGTGGCGAACGGAACGGGAAACGGCGTAGCAAAGTTTTGTCCGACTGCCGCTCCGATGGCCGCCGGTCGCGGTTCCGTATGCGCTGGAGGAATGTGTCGGGCTGAGCCGTGGGCTTCGCGTATCAGGTCAAGCAGATGATGATCGGCGACGTGCTTGATCTTGTCCGCCAAAATCACGAACCGGCGATAGACTTCATCCAGCTCGCGCCGATCGAATTGATATCCGAGTTGCTCGCAGCGCAAACCGAGCGCATGACGTCCGGAGTGTTTGCCAAGCACCAGCCTCGAATCGGGGACCCCAACTGACTGCGGCATCATGATCTCGTAGGTCAGCGGATTCTTCAGCATGCCATCCTGGTGAATGCCGGCTTCGTGAGCAAACGCATTGCGCTGGTACACCGGTGATTTCGCTAAGCATCTGGCTGGCGGGGTACAGTTGTTCGCCCACAACACCGGTGTCATAGGCGTAGTGATCCGGACGTACCCGCATCGCCATAACAATCTCTTCCAGCGACGCATTGCCCGCACGCTCGCCGATCCCATTAATGGTGCACTCCACCTGGCGCACGCCGGCTTCGATCGCGGCCAGAGAATTCGCCACCGCCAACCCCAGGTCGTTGTGGCAATGGGCCGAGATGGTGACATTCTCGATTCCCCTTACCCGTTGGCGGATCGCCTGAATCAGGCTGGCGAACTCGGCGGGCATGGTGTAACCGACTGTGTCAGGAATATTGAGCGTGGTTGCTCCCGCTTCGACGACGGCACTTAGAATCTGAAACAAAAATTCTGGATCGGTGCGGGTGGCATCTTCGGGCGAGAATTCCACGTCGTTGCACAGGGATTTGGCCAGGCGTACCGAATCGCGCGCCCGCTCCAGGCACTGCTGACGCGTAATCTTCAGTTTGTACTGCAAATGAATGTCGGAGGTCGCCAGGAACACGTGAATGCGGGGACGGGCTGCGCTCTTGAGCGCCTGCCAGGCACGCTCGATGTCTTGAGTGCAAGCACGGGCGAGACCCGCGATAATCGGCCGGCGAACGACTGCCGCAATTGCCTGCACGGCCGCGAAATCGCCTTCCGAAGCGATCGGAAAACCGGCCTCGATCACGTCTACGCCGAGGCGGTCGAGCTGATGGGCCAGGCGCAGTTTTTCCTGCACATTCATGCTGCAACCCGGCGACTGCTCGCCATCTCGAAGGGTAGTATCGAATACCGTGATGCGCTCCATGGTTCTCCTCGTTGGTCGTACGCGCGACGCTGGCGCTACGTACCCAATTCCATGCTACGTAGGGCAGCAGGCTAAAGCAAAGCTTATAATGGTTATCGTTACTATTAGATGCACTACATATATAAGCAATACTGATGCTCTTGATTCGGTTCCCTGCGCGGGCGGGCTTCCGATTCCGTGTGTCGCGAGGAATGACATGGTGCATTGAGGGCTCATATGGACCTATCGCAACTGGAAGTCTTTTTGGCGGTAGCGCGGGAGGGGCGTTTTTCTCGCGCGGCGGAAAAGCTGTATCGGACGCAATCGGCTGTAAGCCAATCGATCCGCAAGCTGGAAGAGGAGATCGGCGAGCCGTTGTTTGATCGCTCGTCGCGTGATGGCCTGCTCACCGATGCCGGAGGCGTGCTTCAGGAGTACGCCGAGAGGCTGCTCAATTTGCGCAATGATGCGCAGACAGCTCTCGTCGAGTTGCGAGAATTGCACAAAGGCAAGCTCGCCATCGCGGCGAACGAGTTCACCGCTCTTTATCTGCTTCCGGTTCTCGCGGAATTTCGCCGGCTGCATCCGATGATCAAAGTGACGGTGCAGCGCGCGCTGGGGAGCCAC
>QIAB01000169.1:8590-29766 GCA_003225455.1 Acidobacteriota bacterium | reverse complement strand
AACTTGCCCAATGTGCGATTTTGCGCCGCCATCGGACGCTCGCCCTGCAGCACGTGAATTTCGACCGAGGTCTGATTGTCGGCCGCGGTCGAGAACGTTTCCGTCTTGCGCGTCGGAATGGTCGTGTTGCGCGGAATCATAGGCGTGGCCACGCCCCCCAGCGTTTCGATCGCCAGCGTCAGCGGAGTCACGTCAAGCAGCAGCAGGTCTTTGACTTCGCCCTTGAGCACGCCGCCCTGAATGGCCGCGCCGACCGCCACGACTTCATCCGGGTTCACGCCCTTGTGGCCTTCTTTGCCAAACAGCTCTTTCACCAGCTGCTGGATGCGAGGCATACGCGTCTGTCCGCCGACCAGCACAACCTCATTGATTTTGCTCGCGTCCGCCCCTGCATCCTTCATGCACTGGCGGCACGGGCCGACCGACTTCTGAATGATGTCTTCGACCATCGATTCCAGCTTCGCCCGCGTCAGCTTCTTCACCAGGTGCTTCGGGCCGCTGGCATCGGCAGTGATGAAGGGCAGGTTGATCTCCGTCTCCATCGTCGTGGAAAGCTCGATCTTGGCGCGCTCGGCCGCGTCCCGCAGACGCTGCAACGCCATTTCGTTGCCTTTGCCGCGCAAGTCGAGGCCTTCGTCTTTCTTGAATTCGTCAATCAGCCAGTCCACCAGCCGCTGGTCAATGTTGTCACCGCCGAGGTGGGTGTCGCCGTTGGTGGCCTTAACCTCGATTACGCCTTCGCCAACTTCCAGGATCGAGATATCAAAAGTTCCACCGCCGAAGTCGTATACGGCGATGGTTTCGTCCTTACCTTTGTCGAGGCCGTAGGCCAGTGCCGCCGCCGTAGGCTCGTTGATGATTCGCTTCACATCGAGACCGGCAATCTGCCCGGCGTCTTTGGTCGCCTGCCGCTGTGCATCATTAAAGTAAGCGGGCACGGTGATGACCGCCTCAGTCACTTTTTCTCCGAGATAGTCTTCGGCCGCTTTCTTTAATTTTTGCAGGATCAGCGCAGAAATCTGCGGCGGGGTATACCGCTTGCCCTGAGCCACGATGGCTACGTGGTCGCCCTCACGTTCCACCTTGTATGGGACCATCTTCATTTCTTCGCTGACTTCGTCAAAGCGTCGTCCCATGAAGCGCTTGATCGAATAAACCGTGTTCTCGGGATTGGTGATGGCCTGCCGCTTGGCCACCTGTCCGACCAGCCGCTCGCCGGTTTTGGTAAAGCCGACGACCGACGGAGTGGTCCGCCCTCCTTCTTCATTAGGTATGACCTTGGGCTCACCGCCTTCCATGACGGCGACACAGGAGTTGGTGGTGCCGAGGTCGATTCCGATAATCTTGGCCATAGCTGGCTCCTTTCACTTCTTATAAGTGCTTTGAATTCAATGTGCTCACGCTTGCGCTCTGAAATATTATGAGAATTGAGTGAGATGTTGTCAAGGTTTTAGATGCGAGAGGGGAGGCGTGGGATGCGGGGCTATTGTAGGCCCGGAATTGATGTTTGAGGTAGTTGCGTCGGGACTAAGGATGCAGTGCCGTATGCAGCCAGGGCGATTGCCATTATATCCATTTTTCATCGCGCAGGCGGCACCAAGCCTTGCTTATACGAGTAGGGGTAAAAGTCCGCTGCTTATGGTCGTTCCACGACAACACTCTTTCGACAGCACGTTCAGGATCGGTCTTCGCGTCCGCATCTTCGTGCGTCGCCACCCAGTGAACTGTGGAAAGCAACTCAAGTCCGTAAGGAGTTTCGTATCCCTCGATCAACTTCGAAACCCTATTTAGGCGCTCCAATGTTTCAGACTGGCCCCTGAGTAACTCTCCCGCTTCACGGACCGCATCTGAGTAGAGTTCCAGTGAGACATCGCGACTGCGGTCACCATAGCCGCGCACGAAGTGCCCCTCCATGCGCTGAAGCACAAAGTGCATGTTCTCCGCGTAGGGCCCATATCGCTGTTTCTGGAAATTCAGCTTCAGCGGCTCTCCTGCTTCTTGAAGGAAGTACGCTAGCTTTTGGATCTCGAGGAGCGTCAGCCGGTAACCCGGCAGGGCATATCGACTCAATAGTTCAAGAATGACCGCACGACCAAGGGTCCAACTCGGGCGTTTCGTGGCGACCCTCATCTCGTCTGATCGGGGAGCACCGTCCGGATCAAAAAGCTGAACGGTAACGTCAGGGACGTGTGAGAACGCCTGTTCTATAAGGGGGTGAACGTCGCTCCAGTCAAGGCCTCCATTCCCGCAACCGAGCGGCGGCACCGCTATGGACTTTATGCCCTCCCTCTTGACCACATCAATAAGTGAACGCAGCCCGGATTCTATATCCTTGATCCTCGATTTTCCTCGCCAATGCTTCTTGGTCGGGAAATTGATGATAAGGCGAGGGTTGTTGGAAGTATGCCGATGAAAGACGAACATTTTCCCGAGCTCAACTTCCCCTCGTCTACAGGCAGCCTCATAGGCAGAGTAGTTGTCGGGGTAAGCTTGTTTAAATTGCAACGCAATCCCCTTGCCCATCACTCCAACGGTGTTCACGGTGTTGACGAGTGCCTCAGCATTAGTTCCGAGTAGATCGCCTTCTGCTCTGTAAATCATCAGTAGTACCAACCTCGTTCGACTCCGACTGGAGGATTACCTTTCTGCAAAATGAGGTCCACGGCATGCGCAGCTTTGTCATCGAAGACACCGACGTAATTTACCAGTTCCCAAGGAAAAAAATCGTGAACCAAGAACTCCGCCTGTCGCCTTCGTTTACGATCAGGGTCGTCGTTGGTGTCGTTCCAATACCTCTGCTTCATTAGGGCCCAGTCTACCTTGTCCAAATCCTTAAGATCATCAAAAAAGTCAGTGTAATCCATATCAGCATGGCCCTCGGTGAATACCCAACGCAGTCTCGCCTGTTGGACAGTCTCCACAGTCGAGCACAGGTAAATGACAGGATTCTGGCCCTCAGCATATCCTTCGACCGCACCTCGACTAATTGCGAACAACATCGGAGAGCGCGTTGCAAAATAGAATGGAACGTAGTCGCCAACACTGCCCCTTGATCCAACGGGTACCGTTCTTCGGAGCCTTCGTTCCTTTATGTGCATGTGACCGATATTCACTGACTTTAGATCCTGTGCTTTCCGATCGCAATGGAGCCCACCCTCCTGAAGGATTCGGTTTAGATTTCTGAGATGGCTGATGTGATAGATGGGAATCACGCGACAATCGTAGCCTATCGTGAGAAGCAGTACCATTGTCTCGCGGGCTGGCCGATCCTGTGAGTCTCTCCCAATGAGGCTGCCCCTCGAGAAGAGCGAAGGCGTTGTCAAGACATAGTTCTCCTTGCCGGTGCGGAGCACCGGGTGAGTTCGCCAGAGAGGTTGAGGACCAAGACTCTGGAAATCTCACACTGAATCACTTGATTCGGCCTAAACATCAACCATGATTCTTCTATGCGAACATCCCGTCGTTACGGGATGCGAGAGCGCCCAATCAACACCTGCGGTCTAGCTTGCGCCGGCCAGGGGCAGCCGCGAGCTGCTCTCGATGCTGGGTGTCCCATTTCTCGCCGCTTTTGCGAGAAGTGGGGCTTTACGTGTCACGGCACGTTGTGCAAGCAAATGTGTTCCCAGCTTTCGCAAAAAACGCGAAAGATGGGACACACCACGTTCTTCTTTTTGGAAAGCGAAACTCCGACTGCCCATTCACGCGTATTCGAGCAGCTCGGTCCGGTATTTCGGCGCCAGTGCCCGCGCTTTCTTCATGACCTCTGCTTGCGCCGCTTCGTCCAGCTTCGGCGGCGGAGTGGTGCGGGTTGCGACCGGCGTTCCTACCTCTTGCCAGTGGACGTCAGGATGACAAGGATCTTTGTTTCAGGATTCTTTCGATTTGCTGCAGATGATTCAGATCGTGTCCGGCGACCATGCGCACCAGGTGGGCGATGCTCTCGTGTCCTCTCTCCTCGTGCACGCCGTAGTTGTCCCACAGCTTGCCGGGGACAGACTTCAGCAGAGCGATGTTGCTGCCCCGGAGCACGCGAAACATTTCCAACGATTGCTTGGGGTCGCGATGCGCGTAGTCGAAAGTTGTGGCCCAAGAATCCTGGTCGTAAGCCTGGATGGGAATGCAGTTTTTGCTTAGAATCTGGCGCAAACGCCACGAGATTGCGATTTCCGAATCGGCCAGATGAGCGGCGATTTCCGCAGCCGACCACTTGTCCGGCGCGGGCCGGCGCGTGAGTTGTTTCTTGCTCCTTCCTTTTAGCAACGCGGCGAGCTTTCGGGGAGCGGCCTGCTGCAACTGTAAAGGTTTCTTTCCGTCGATGTAACTCAACAGGCGCTGAGTATATTGCGGTGCTGTTTCCGGCATGGCGTTCCTCTATGAAGCGAGATTCTATAAGATCGTTCGCGCAGCACGTTCACGTGGTGCGTCAGGTGTCCGGCGATGATATACGCAAGGGCGCGGACTGTGAAGCGATTGTCGCTGGCAATGCCGCTGCGCGTCCATGCCTCGGTTGGCATATTTCTGAAAAGCGAGATGGTGGAGAGGCGGACGCGGCGGAACTCCTCGATGTGGGCGGCCCAGGAGATTGTGTCCGCTTGCGCGCTGGCTGCCGCGATGTTCTGGTAGCTGGGCAGGGAACTCTCAAAGCCGTGCGCAAACCAGAGGGCGCGGAAAGCGACGGCGCGCTCGGTGTCGGTGACATGGTTCAGCAGTTGGCGGATGCTCCACTTTTCCGGCGCGTAGCGATAAAGCGATTTTTCTTCCGAGATGCTTGCGAAAAATGCTGGAGACTCTTCCAGTTGACTCTCGATTGTGGTAACGGGATTGTCGCCGGTCACCTGGTTGATGTAGGTGAAATAGTAGGGCGCGGCTTCGGCAGGCTGTGGACGTCCGATCATGTGAGTCATTTTACCGCGGTGCAATTGCTAGTCGGACTCGTGCAGTTCGACGCGCGTTCGCAGTTGCGCGTTCACTTTGACTAAGCGGCTTTGTAGATTGCGCCCAGACGAATGTTTAACAACATCGCAAAAATCGTCTGTCTTTCGATTTTCCGAATACACAACGGATTGCATTAATTTTCTTGCTTTAGGTCATTTTATGAGATTGTAGTTTTAGCCTCAGTCGTGGGCCCGACCTCGGCTTTTAGCCGAATCTCGCCCAAACCGCGCCCACAAACCAAAGCAAACGGATGAAAAAGGTGATTTCCATTTCATTTTCCGAACACCGAACGCAATTCAAGTTGTTTGCTTTGCGGTGACTCGCGAATTTAGTTTGACGGTGAAATCCGTACCCAAATTCTCCTTTCGGAGGTTTCACCGTGAAAAAGCTGTTTCAAGTTCTCACCGTTCTCGGAATTCTCGCCTACACGTTGTCAGCGCCAGTTCAAGCCCGAGCAGATGGTGGTGGTCCTTGGCCAAAATCTTCAACTTGTCTGTCGAACGTTTGCTAGCGGTCATCTCGGAATCGATTGTGGGCTGGTTGCCGACCTGTTATCCTTCCGCAATTAGCCCACCATGTTGACTCCGCTGTTGTATGCCCTTTGGGTCGTGCTCCCGCCGCTACAGAGCGCGATTGGCTACCGGATGTGGGCGCGACGACTTTATCGCGAGTACCCACTGTTTTTCGCCTATACGATTAGCCAAATAGGCAGGTTCATCGTTCTCTTCTGGTCTTATCACACAGGCATCCGAGATGTGTACCGTCAAGCGTACCTCACTGCAGAGGCCGTGGACCTTGTGATCAAATTCGGCGTAATCTGCGAGCTGTTTTCCCACATTTTCCGGCCATACGACGGTATCCGCCAATTGGGATCCACGCTTTTGCGGTGGGCTAGCGTGATCCTGCTGCTCATTGCTGTTGGAGTCGCCGCCTTCAGTTCAGGGCCAGACGCGGATCGGTTCCTCGCTGGCTTCTTCGCGATGGAGCGCAGCGTGGCGATAGTGCAGGGGGGACTTTTATTTCTTCTGTTTATCTTGTCCTCATCACTAGGGTTGCAGTGGGAACAACGAACACTGGGCATCGCGTTGGGTTTTGCCGTCCAGACCAGCGTCAGCCTGGCAACGTTTACGTTGCGTGCGGAAATGGGGACCTCCAGCCACGACGTGCTTTCCCTGATTTCGAATGCTGGCTACGATTGTGCGGTTCTGATATGGCTCGGTGCAATGTACGTTCGCAAGCCTGTCTACCAGTTCGATCATCGGATAGCTCGATGGGATGTCAATTCCTGGAACCGCGCACTTCTTGATCTGCTGCGTCGTTGATCCTGCAAGCATTCCCTGGATGGTAATTGCGCCGATATCCTCTCAATGCAACTCCACCGCATGCCCGGTGCGGGCGGATTCGCGGGCGGCATCGAGGATTTCCATAACCTGCACGTTCAGCTTGCTGGAAAGAGGATCCTCCACCGGCTTGTTATTACGTATGCAATCGAGAAGATACGCGATAGGATTGCTCGTCTCCCGAGACACAGGATTGAGCGTAACAGGTTCGCCTTCGGGCGAAGGCTGAGGCCTCTGATCGGATGCAGGCCGAAGAAATAAGTCACCCCGCCGGGCGAGCAGACTGCCCTTCGGACCGAAAACGTAGACACGATCCATGTTGTAGGGCCAATCCCAGGAAGCTTCGATAATCACTGTCGCGTCGGGGTAATCGAGAATGATCGTCGCGTCATCATCCACGTTGTTGCGCTGTTCGGCTTTGAGCTTTCGCGTCGTAGCATAAACTCGCGTGGGACGCCCCTTGAGCCAGAGCGCCCATTCTGCGCCATAGCAACCAAAATCCACAATGGCACCGCCGCCGTTCTTCACGGGATCGTACAGCCAATCAGCAAATTCCTTTGAGACGCCGATCTCTTTAGGTCCTTGGTGGCCATACTGCACGATGATCTTCTGTACCAGCCCGATCTCATCCGATTTCACGCGATGAAACAGATCGTGGCTCGATGCTGTCCAGGCGTTCCAGTAGTTGACCATCAACTTGATTCCTGCTTGGTTGGCCAGCCGCTCCATTTCGCGAGCATCCGCGGCATTGGTCGCCATGGGTTTTTCGGTGGAATAGTGAATGTGACGCTTGGCACATTGGCGCAGAATCTCGAGATGGCGATCAAGTTCCGTAGTGACGAATACTGCTTCGGGCTTGGCTTCGTCGAGCATCTTGATGTAGTCGGAATAGAACTTCACGGAGCCCGGAACTTGAGACCTGGCTTGGCTTACCAGGTTGGGATGCGGATCGGCAATCGCCACGAGCTCCGCTTCTGGCTCGGACGCAATGTATTTCAAGAGCTCCCAGACATGATCGTGGTCGAGACCGACAATGGCCAGGCGGGTTTTTCGTGCCGAAGCTGGCGATTGCGAATCAGACGCGAGCGTCAGGTGAGGGAACAAAATCCAGGCGCTCAAGAACGCAATTAACGCAAGGGGTGATCTCATAACAGTTTTCAGTTCTAGTGAGCCTCGCTGACCGCCAGCTTTTTTTGCATCTCCTCCAAGCTTATGCCTTTGGTTTCCGGATACACGGACAGCACGACAAAGAACTGCACGATCATCATCAGAGAAAAGAAGACAAATGGATATCCGCCGGAAGAGGCTGCCATCAGAGGGAAGGTGCCGGAAATGAGTGCGTTCATGATCCAGTGAGTAAAGCTGCCCAGGCTCTGTCCCTTTGCGCGAACATTGTTGGGGAAAACTTCACTCAGATAGACCCATATAACGGCGCCTTGTGAAAAAGCGAAGAACGCGATGTAGCCGATCAGAAGCCAGAGCAGGAATGCCTGGTGCCGCTCAGTGAAGAAGATGGTGGCAACTCCAGCCAAGCACAGCGCCGTACCAACGGAGCCGATCAGAAGCAGTGTTTTGCGTCCCAGCCTGTCGATGACCGACATGGCGAAAATGGTGAAGAGCAGATTGGTCCCGCCCACGGCCACTGCCTGCAAGTTTCCGGAGACTTTGCTGAACCCGGCGTGCGCAAAAATGTCATTCAGGTAATAAAGGATAGCGTTGATCCCGGCAAGCTGATTGAACATGGCAACACTTACTGCCAGAAAGATCGGGAAGAGGTGATTCCGAGTGAATAACGCTTCGCCGGCTTGCTGCTGCTCGACCCGAATCGATTCCACAATGTCTTGCAGTTCCTGTTCGAAGTTTTCCTCGCCGATCATCTGCAAAACGCCTTTCGCTTCGGCGAGCCGGCCTTTTTTTGCCAACCAGCGTGGACTGCGGGGGATGCCAAACAACATGATGAAAAAGAGCGCGGCGGGAATTGCGGTGACGCCCAGCTCCCACCGCCATTCGGCTGCCCCGAGACCTCGAAGCCCGATCAGGTAATTGGAGAAATAGGCGAGGAGAATTCCGAATACCACGTTGAACTGGAAAACTCCGACCAACCGGCCGCGCAGTTTTGCGGGCGCGATCTCTGCGATATACATTGGCCCCAGCACAGAGGAGCCGCCTATCCCTAGTCCACCGAGAAAACGAAATGCTACCAGGGAGGGCCAGCTCCAGGCAGCAGCGCAGCCCAGTCCCGAGATCAAATACAAAATTGCCATGATCCGAAGGCTGTCCCGCCGGCCGATCCATTCACCCGGAAATCCCGCCAGCAATGATCCAATTACCGTTCCCCAAAGAGCGCTGGCGACGGTGATGCCCAATAATTTCGGTGAGAGGTGGTAATTCTGCGTGAGAGCAGCCGTGGTGCCGGAGATAACGGCGGTATCGAACCCAAAAAGAAGACCGCCGAGAGCGGCGACGATCGTGCTCTTGACCAGAGATGCATTCAGTTTCATGCCCGCTCCATACGATGGGTCTGCACCGCAGAAGATCGAACGTCGCAAACAATGTCGCGACAATTTAGTTCAGTCTGCGATCAAATGCCAGCGGCACCGCCGCAGATGTCGGGGGGGCTATTGTGCAGAGACTCGCCGACATCGCACCTACTCATTTCCATTTCCCCTCTCCTTCGACAATGGTCACGTAACGATCGACCGGCAGATCGGTGAACCGTTCCGCTACGCCACTAGGAAGCGGCCATTTCACTTCCAGCCAGTCGATCTTCCTCCGCTGCCCAATCCCAAGCACAATCCGCGGATCATGTGAAGAAAGATAGCTTCCCCCGCCCACCTTCATGCGGCTGCGTTTGAGGTCCCCCGATTGGTAAGTAATTCGTGCGCCGACCGCATCACGATTCGCCTTTTTTCCGACGAGCGTTAAACCGAGCCAGTGATTCTGGCTGCCAACGTTATTGCGGAGAAGCACCGGCGCGTCATCGTTTACGGAAACCAGAACGTCAACCGCGCCGTCATTATTGAAATCGCCGGTCGCCATTCCACGGGACGACAGCGGCTTAGAAAATACAGGTCCACTCTGCTGGCTGACATTTTGGAAGCTCTTCCCCGTGTTGTGAAAAAGCATGAGCGGTTCGCGGTAAGTAACCTGGGGATGGAATGATTCGATCAGGTCGTCAGGATTTCCGTTGGCAAGCAACAAATCCAGTTCGCCATCGTTGTCGTAATCGAAGAATTTCAGCCCCCAACCACTCAGCAGGCGAGTGGCCTGGCCAATTCCCGTCAGGCCGGCCTGGTCATCGTAGGTGCCATCGTGATTGTTTTGATAGATCGCGTACTGCTCCATATCAATGTTCGCGACAAACAAATCCATCCAGCCGTCCTGATTGAAATCTGCTGAATCGACTCCCATGCCTGAGCGCGGACGACCTTCCGCGCTGTAGGCCACCCCAGCCGGTTCACCGGTCTGTTCGAAGCGGCCGCTGCCGCGATTCATAAATAGAAAATTGCCCACGGTGTCATTGGCGACAAACAGATCCATGCGGCCGTCGTTATTTAAATCGGTGGCGACCGCTCCCCACGCTTTGCCGAGATACCTGGCGATGCCGGAGGCCTTGCTCACATCCGTGAAGGTCCCATCGCCATTGTTGTGAAACAGCCAGCCTGCCGTCGGTTTATAGGCTCGAGGAATGCAATATCCACGCCTGGCGTCTTCCCCCGAGCGGCCGAGAACTCGACAAACTGGCAGACGAATAGATCAAGCTTGCCGTCATTGTCGTAATCGAACCACACTGCGCTAGATGACCAGCCCGGAGCGGTAACACCAGCCTTCTCGGTGAGATCCGTGAACGTGCCATCCACGTTATTGTGGTAGAGAATGCTCCGGCTGTACTGAGTAACGTAAATGTCGGCGAAGCCGTCACCGTCGTAATCGCCGACCGCAACGCCCTGACCGTATCCTCCCCCTGGCACTCCAGCTTTATCGGTTACATCCGAGAAAGTTCCGTCGCGATTGTTTCGGTAGAGCGCATTGCGCAGCGGCGGATTGGGATTGTAGAAATCGCACTTACCGCTATTGACGAGGTAAATGTCCATCCAGCCATCATTGTCATAATCCAAAAAGGCGCAGCCGGCCCCAGTAGTTTCAGGCAGGTAGTGCTCAGGGGATTTGCCCGCGGTGTGCTTCCAGGCAATCCCGCTCACGGAAGCCGGAACCTCCTCGAAGGGATAAACAGGATCAGGCAAAGCACGGGCAAAACGCGATAGGCCGCCATAGACGACGCCGCCAGCAAGCGCTTTGACGAAGTCGCGCCGGGAAAATCCATAGGACCATTTGGAGGGATTGTTCACGATGAAGACGAATGCTCGCGGCTACTGGGGAGTCTCGGGCGGCTGCGGCCCCTGCTCCGCGCCTGCGCCGCCATTCTTCTGCATCATCTCACGATGAATGGCGAATTCCTTGTCGGCATCCTGCTTACGGCCACTCCGAGCATAAGCCATTGCCAGATTGTAATGTGCCCCAGGATTCATCGGTTCAAGTTTGACCGCCGTTTCGAGCGGCGGCACGGCTTCCGAAAACTTCTTCTGAGACATCAGCGATGAGCCGAGCCCAAGGAAGGCGTCTCCGAAGCCGGCGTCGAGTTTGGCGGCGCGCGAAAAATGCTGGATGGCCTCATCCAATTGCTGCGCCTGGCGGGCCAATTCCCCCAAAACATACTCCGCACCAGCATTGTTGGGATCGATCTTCAGCTCTTCCTGGAATTCCTTCTTGGCATCCTCCGGAGCCGTGGGTCCCGGGTCGGGTTTCGAAAGCAACAGCCGCCCGAGCCGGAAGTGGATTCCCGGAAGCGTCGGATTTTGCTGCACAACCGCCTGATACTCTTTTTGGGCAAGATCCCACTTGCCCCGTACTTCGAGCGACTCAGCATTGAGCTCGTGAGCCTGCACGGAATTCGGGGCGAAGCTGGCTAGCTTCTGAGCTAATCGGGTCGAAATATCGGAGTGCGTGTGAACTGAAATATACAGAACTTCTGGATCGCGGGGAAAGTCGCGATTGAGGATGCGTAAAAAGTCTAGCGCCACATCCCATTGATCTAGAACCGTAGCGCAGCGCACTCCGGCGAAACCCACGGTTCGTTTCAACTCTTTATCGGAAAGGCGCAGCGAGGCTTTCCTCAGGCCGGGAAGAGCTTGATGGCAATGGCCGGTCTGGGCAAGCCTTACCGCCTCCTGCACACTGGATTGCACGTCGCCCACGGATGTTTGCTTTGCAGTTTGGCCGAATGCGGGGGCAAAGCAGAGCAGAACCCAGAGAACGGCCGGATAAAAAGATCGAGACATAGAAAATGGGGCAGAGTCTGAACCCCTGCCCCATGATACCGCCATCAATAGTAGAGCTTCAGAGCGAATTGGATGTTGCGGGGATCCTGTGAGGTGTTGATTAGCCCCATGGTTCCGCCGCAACACGTCGTAGCTGGAACGTTCAGATTCACCCGGTTGAAAGCGTTGAGGAAATCAGCGCGGAACTGAATCCTCATTCTCTCGGAAATGGGGAAGTTCTTCTGCACGCTCAGATCGGTATCCGCATAGCCCGGACCGCGGACCGGTCCTTGGGCGGGACAGCTTCCGAACTGCTCGGGGCCAGTTGCGGTGTACGGCCCATTGTCAAACCATTGGTAGCCGATGTACTGACCGCTGGCGGGGTCGAACGCTGCTTTCCGGCCAAGGGTACGCCCCGCTCCCGGTCCACAATTGGGACGCTGGCCTCGGGAATTCACGTCATTGGGAGCAGAGCCGGAATCGGACAGAGCCAATGGGAAGCCAGTATGCACAGAGACAATCGGGTTGATCGACCACCCGCCTGCGACCTGGTTGACCACAGGGTTGGCGTTGTTACCCCATCTCTTACCGCGGCCAAAAGGGATCTCATAAACCGCGTAGGAGCTAAGAATATGCTTTGAGTCGAAGTAACACAGGGCATAGTCGCCATGCGGGTTGTAGAGGTTCTGGTAGTAAGGGCTAGACGACGTTCCCTGCGCAGAGAGCCATGAACCAGTGCCGTAGTACCCGCTGTTATCGGTCATGCACTTAGAGAAAGTATAGGCGACCTGGTATTCCAGACCGTGCGAGAAGCGCTTCTGGAAGACGGACTGTAGAGCGTTGTAGTTCATGCTTCCCACCGAGGCGGTGCCCGAGATCTGGGAGATGTCGGACTGGAAAGCGGGATTGCCGGAGAAGAAGACGCTGGGTGCCGTACACGGCGGCGTTGCACAAGCGCTGTTCGGGAGCAACTGCCGCTGCAAGTATGGCATGGGAACCATCAAGTGCGTCCCATGCTGGCCAACGTAGCCAACTTGCAACGTGGCCGCGCCCCCCAGCTGTTGCTGTACGGTCAAGTTCCACTGGTTTGTTAGCGCAGGCTGCACATTCTTGTCCCACACCCGTACGAGCGACCCGGAAAACGGATCGCTAGGCGAACCCACGGGAGCCAAGCCCTGGTCGGTGGTGGTTGTTGGGTGTGCTACTCCCTTGTACTGCACGAGGGTCTCAGCTGCCTGGAAAGGAGGATTGACAGGCAGGCGTAGGTTGGTGCCAGTGCCCTCTAAATAAGACGATATGGTGAACGCGCTGCGCAACACAGTCTTGCCGCCCAGGGCTGCCGGTGTCCACGCAAAACCGATCCGCGGTTGAAAAGCCTTTCCACCGTACACTCCATTGTAGAGGCCGCGACTGCTGTTCTTGCAGGTGGTCGGGGCCGTTCCCAAGTTCACCTTCGAGCAATTCGGCGCGAGTACCTGCCCGGTAATCAGATCGAAGTTAACCTGGTGGTCGTTCTTCTCCACCAACGGAGTGAAGGTTTCGTAGCGCAGGCCCAGGTTAAGTGTAAGGCTATTGGTGGCCCGCCAGTCATCCTGAATATAGCCGGCAATGGTATTGGAACGGTGTCCCCAAACGCAGCACGTGAGGCCTGAGCCGTAGGCTGAGGGAAGTCCCAGGTAGAAGTCGGCGCCACCGTAGCCGTTCGCGCCGGGCCCCGGACTGATCGGAGCCTCCGAGGTAAAAGCGCCACTAAAGAGAATGGCACCCAACGACCCGCTGTTGCCGCTATAGAAGGAATTAACGCGGTATCGCCAGTACTCAAAACCGGTGTGGAAGACGTGGCGGTTGCGCGTCCACACAAGCGCATCCGAGAACTGGATGACCGCGTCATGGAAGCGCGCCGTCTGCGAATTGTTTCCGATGCCGCTTAGGACTCCGCTTCCGGGATTGCTGGGAGTCCCACCATTGAATCCCACCAAGAGCATACCCGGGCCACCTTTATTGCCGTTTGCGATACCAAGTTGTTCAGCCAGATTGCCCACGGAACTCGAGAAGTGGGTGCCGCTGTCCGTTTTAACGTAGTTGATGCCAAACCGCACATCGTTCAAGAGGCTGGCGCCGAAGTTATGGGACCAGTCAATGACTTCATTGTCAATCGGCGCCTCCGCAAAGCCGGCCAATGAATTGGTGGTGGGATTGCGCTGCTTGGCATGGGAATAACGGCCGAAGAGATGGTCCTGCGCGGTGGGGTTGAAATCGATTTTTATGTCAAACTGGTTGGCATTGAAAGCCTGAGTCTGAATGTAGCTCAGATTGTTCTCGAGGCCACTACTGGTCGGGGCGGGATAGAAGGGGGAACTAAACAAACTTTGCGCCACTGCATCGATCGGTTGGGTAATGACGTTATTGAGAAACGGCATGTTGCTGTTCTGCGGATCATAGAGCTGGTGGGTTTTGTAAGTCACATTGTTGACTGTAACCGTGTCGTTGCAGAGGCCAGCAGTGAACCCGGTAGCGCAAATATCCCCAAAGTTGCCCTGACGTTCCGACGCGGTGAAGACGTTAAGGAACTTCGACGAGGAGGGGTGGTTAAATCGCTGCCCTTGATAGTCAAAGAAGAAGAACAGCTTCTTTTTGACAATGGGACCGCCGATGGTGCCACCGAACATGTTCCAGCGCAACAAGTTTCTCGGTTGCGCGGTAAATCTATTTTCCCAGGAGTTGGAGTTCAGCTTGTCATTGCGGAAAAACTCCCATAGGTCCCCGTGGAAACTGTTGGTGCCCGACTTAATGCTGGTACTGATGATGCCACCCTGGAAGTTGCCGAACTCAGCCGAGGCATTCTGCGTGATAAGGTTAAACTCCTGAATGGCGTCTGGTGTTGGCGTAAAACCCAAAAGGTTGTCCGACACCTGATTGTTGTCCATGCCATCCAGGATAAAGTTATTGGCTTGTTCACGGTTCCCGTTGATATAGGGCCTAGCTCCCTGGAGGGAAGTGTTATTGCCGTTGTTGAAGTTGTTGGGGTCAGGCGAGACCGAACCGGGCGCGAGCAAAGTCAATTGCACGTAGTTGCGGGTAGCCAGCGGCAAACGCTCATTGGTTTGGGAATCAATAACGTTGCTGACCTGAGTAGTTTCGGTCTGCAGAACGGGAGCTGTGCCCGTAACTTCGACCGTTTCCGTTACCCTGCCCATCTTCATCTGTACGTCAATAGGAGCCGTCTGATTCAGCACAAGCGTGAACGGCGGGTGCACAGCGGTCTGGAACCCTGGCGCCGAAACTTTCACCGTGTAATTGCCAACTGGCACACGTGGCAGGTTGTACGCGCCAGCGTCATTTGTTTTAGTGCTCCAGACGGTTCCGCGCTCGGTATCGGTAGCGATTACGCTGGCACCGCTGATCGGCGCGCCACTAGGATCAGTGACAGTACCAACAATCGCGGCGGTAATTTCCTGGGCTGACAGCGGGAGGCTGCCTAGGACTCCGACGAAGAGCAGAAGGACTAAAGCAAAGCTGATCAAACGTTGCATCTCAGAACCTCCTGGAAGGCGCTTGTGAACCATTCCCCCAACGACAGGACAGAAGTCACAGAGCCAAGTGCGATCATGCTATATAGCAAAGCACCGAATACCGTCAAGAAAAAAATTGTAATTTCCTAAAAATTTCTTTCGAGACGTGCCAAGCCGCACTATATAGCAGGCCGGGATGGCTTGAAGTTCTTCTTTTTTGAGACTCATTTGGCCCGAATGGCCGCTGACTGAAAACCCGAACTCCGTTGCAGTCTCCATCGAGGCTATTGCGTTCCTGCGATTTCTAAGACTTTTCGCTTTACAAACCCTGCCCAGCGCGATTACCGTATCCAGTCGGAAGAGATATATAGCGCATCGGGGCCTCCCCGAGGCATGGTTTTGGCGTGCCTTGTCGGCGGGCGGTGCTGTTGAAGCGCTATAGCGGACCAAATCGGCGTGGAGTCGTTCTATCTTGCCGGGCGGCTTGCGCGAGGTTGCCATGCCAGAGAGTCGAAACGGGACGCCAGCATATCAGAGGATTCAGGCCGCAATTCTGAAACGCATCGAATCGGGGCAACTCAGACCGGGCGATGCCGTGGACTCAGAGCGGCAGCTGGCGAAAATTCACCGGGTTAGCTTGATGACAGCACGCCATGCGCTTGCCGTGCTCACGCGCGACGGTCTGGTTGATCGCAGGCCCGGGGCTGGGACCTTTGTCGCCGCGCCGAAAATTCACTTCAACAAGCTGATGAGCTTCAGCGAGCAAATGGCCAGCCGCAGCCTTCCGGCGCGCTCCAAAGTGTTGTCTTGCGGCATCATTGATGGGGAACAGGAGATAGCCGCACGGCTGGCACTCCCATCAGAAAGCCGCTTGGTAAAAATAGAGCGAGTCCGACAGGGTGCCAACGAACCGTTTGCATTGGAAACCTGCTATTTGTCCGCTGATGAGTTTGGCGACCTGGCCAAAGCGCCTCTGGAACGCGGCTCGCTGTTCTCGATTCTGGAACGCGATCACGGACTCTCGCTCGCCCACGCTGATGAACAAATCGACGCCACGGCTGCAGATCCTCGAACCGCAGGCCTCCTTGGCATTTCACGCGGACAACCGTTGCTGCGAATCCGCCAGGTCATCTTCTCAACAGAAGGAAAACCCGCCATCTATGCGCTCGGCCTTTATCGCTCTGAGCGGCACACGCTCTTGATACGTCGATACCGGTAGCGGGGGGATATTTGCTCGCTACTATCCGCCATTACTCCAGGGCCTGGGAACGAGCCAGACGAGTAAAGTGGTACACGAGCATCTGATCGGGCGACAGGAAAACCTTCTGTAAATTGGCATCGGCGTCTGTCGTCCTGTCCAGTGCCTGCTGAAGCGAGCCTACGGTATAAAACCACCACGCTGACAAGGAACTAGTCCCGCTGGTATTTTCAGCTTGTATGAGAGCGGAATCGAGCCGCTTTTGCCATCGCTCCTGATCGAAGCGGGGCAATTTCTGTGCAGCGAGCCAAGCCCACCGCAGCTGCTCTGGAGCGGAATCCGAGGACGAAGCAGTCGCGAAACGTGCCTGGGCTTCAGCAGATTTGCCGCAACGTAAATAAACCGAGCCGAGCAGATAGTTCGTTCTGGCCGACTTGAGAATCGGCTGCAAGCCATCACGCGTAAACGCCAGTCCTGCGACTTCCGAGCCTAGGTGCTCTGCCACGTCCAGCGCCTCGGCGCACTGGTCCTGCTTCGCCAGCGCGAGCGAGCGCTGCAATTGTGTCTCAACCCAAACCTGACGGACGTTCGTGCCGCCCTCTTCGCGAGGGAAAAAGCGGTTGTGGAATAGAGCCGTAGCCTGCTCGTAATTTCCCGCTTCTACAAGGTTCAAAATGAGCTCAAAAATAAGCTCCGAAGGCATGTTTGCGAGGTCCGGATATTTCTCCAGGGCATCGACACGCTCGCGCGGAGGACGGCCTAAAAAGCTGAGCGTCTGGTCGAGACCTAGGTAGACCGCCGCGTTGTTTGGATCGCTGTGAAGCCCGTCACGAAAAGGTGCGAGAGCGCGCTCCGGATCGTTCTTCACGTGGAGGAGAGCCAAACCGGTACTAGCATCGAGGACGGGAATCTGCGTATTGAATCTGCGAGCCTCAGCCCATTCGCCGAGCGCAGCGTCGGTCAATCCGCGAGAAAAATAAAACGTCCCTAACAGATAGTGCGCAGTGGCATCTTCGGAATTCGCGCGCAGTGCCGCTCTTAGCACAGTCAGTTCCTCAGCGCCGTTCGGGAAAACGTAGGCTGTCAAAAGCCTTGATGCAGTGCTGTAATCAGCAGAACCCGACTGCCCCAGTTTCTCTCTGCAATAACCACGGAAGTAGGCGACCATGGGGTGATTCTGCGGGGCGATGGCGCCCGGCTCACTTTCGTCGGGCATCGGGGCGGAATATTCGCGAGAGAGAACGCCTAATGCTCGCTGATAGAGACCCAGGCGCATGTACTGCGCGGCAATGTTTAATATCCGGTTGGCGTCGTTGGCGAGATGTAGCAAGTCCGCATCGCCAACTTCTTCCCGTAGGAAATAACTTAGCGGAAAACGCGCCAGCCATTCCTGCGCGAGCGCTCGCGCCTGCTTAACGTTACCAAGTGCACTTTGGATCGCAACCAGTTCTTCAGCGGCACGAACATCGTCGGAAGAGGTGTCTAACTCCTGCACAAGATAACGTGCTGCATCCTTTAAGTTGCCTTCGCGTGCCAGCAACTCAGCCAGGCGCAGTCCTGCGGCAGCACGAAATTGCGGTAATCGCAGCGCCTCTTCGTAGGCGGCTTGTGCGTGGCGGACGTCGCCGAGACCGTCATACGCAAGGCCGAGATAATAAGAATTCTCGGTGTCCGATGTATCCCTGCGATGGACTGGTTCGAGAAAACTCTCTGCTTCATCGAAGCGGAGCAGGCTCGCTGCCAGACGCCCAGCCGATTTCTGCGCAGCAAAGCTGCCGGGAAACTTTGAAAGTGCTTCCTTATACGTTCCAAGGGCCAGGAGAATCTCGCCGTTTAGTTCTTGCTCCTTGCCCAATTGCAGCCAGTCATCTTCAGTCCGTTTTTCTGCAGGTGGTATGCGATACGAGGACTGCAGCCCGACGGAAATTTCAGATTTGGGCGTCCAATCATATTCGCCTTCGCTCTGCCGCAGCAGGGTCGCGCCTTTAGAGTCTCGAAGTTCGAAGGCATATTTTTGTCCCTGGTTCGGAATTGGCAATTCGCGTGACCACGTCTGCTCCGGTCGAAGATCGGTCCTCTCATCTAACAGACGCTTGTCTCCATCGATGATGGCAACAGAAGCCCGCGGGATGGGCCGATTTGCGTTGAAACCGATTACCAACGTGTTGGCGCGGCGAGTGAGGCTGAGTACGCCTGCAAGGTTGGCCCGTGAGATTCCACCGATTTGTCGCACCGGCATCCAGTACTCAGAAAAACGAATCGTCTGGCGCGGTTCAAGAAACGCGTACGTCTCCTGGTTGCGAAAGAGCCCTGCCTGCACTTCGACATAGGCGCTATTGTTATCCGAGAGTGCCTTACGCCAATCCAAGCCATCGGCGTCGACGCCCCACGACCATACCTTCTTTGCCGGAAGCTCAGCGTAATCGGCGAAGTGGACCGTACCAGTATTGGTCTTCGGATTCCATACGCCCATAAAAGGTTCCCGGCTTCCGTGCACGAACAGCGACACTGGGCCTTTGGTCTGATTGTGGATAACACTCAGGTCCGTGCCATCTGGATCCACAGGCCAGGGCTGAACCTCCGTAAAACCGTGGCTGGCAGCGAAACGCATTGGATACTCAATGTGTGAGTCGTCCCACACTTCAACGCCAGCATTGTTCCACCAATAGAAGCGGTGTCTTACATCGCTGCGATTACTAAGTGCCACCCGCTCTTCAAGCACGGTGGAATTCGGGCGCAGCACAAGTTCGACGGACCACTGCATTCCGTAGACGCGATCGATGTTGCCAACTGTGACGGACGCGCTGCCGTCGGCGTGTTTCCCGAACGCGAAATCCACTGGCGACATGGAAACCCAATTGTGAGAGACCGGAAAATTGAATTCGATCCCGAATGCTGCCCACGCGCCGCGATAACCAATATCTGCTTTCTTAATCGACGGATTGGCGTAGAACATCGGCTTGCCAGAGATTTTGTCTACGCAGGTATAAAGATGTCCGCCGATATCGGGCAGCACAGAACACTTCAGGTATTCATTTTCGAGATAGATGGCGCGCCAGTTATGGTCTGCCCGGCGATTCGTCAAGGTGTTGCGCAGGGTATAAGGATAGTTGAAGCGAGTGCTGGCGAACTGATCGAAGGGCGGATTCGGATCAGGTAGCCCTTCTTCGTAGATGGGCAGCGTGAGCGTGCCTTGCCAGACTCGTACTTGCCCCCAAACCGCGGGTGCGCAAGCGATCAGCAAAATAACAAGCGGCCGATGACCGATTCGCATCAGACAGTAATCCGAAGTTGCCGGGCAGTGTTCTCATACTACACCTTGCGCTGAATCGATTCCTTAGACGAACGTTGGCTGGCAGCTCCAGCCTTGGCGGCTGGCCAAATGGCGCGGGTTGCACCGGATTTGGGGCAACGTAAACGGCGCTTCTGCTCTCAAATGTATGTAGGTGGATACATGGGGACTGCAGCAGAAACGTTTGGGATCTCGCTGAACGGGGCGCAGCGAGTGCGATTGTGGAATGCGGTGACTGCGGCTTTTTGCGGGGTCTTGCCGGGTTTAGTACTGATTCGAGCTTATCCCGCGCGCTGGCGATTGTTGGTCGCTGGTTTTCTGATCGGGCTTGTCTGGTCAAACGGATTTGAATACGCATATCATCGCTGGATTTTGCATTGGCCGAAAGGCACGCTGGGCAAAGGACACCTGCTCCATCACGCGACCCTAAACACTCCTTACGAGCCGGAACACGTGACGTTTGGTTCTTCCCCATTCGCAGTCGCGATGATTTTCGTTGTTAACGGTATTCCGGTGATTTTGCTGGATCGCGCGTTTAACCTGCGCATAGCGGCTGGGATGCTGATTGGGTTCGCTGTGTACTTCATCATCACCGAAGAGGTGCACTGGCGCATTCACCTGGGCGGATGGTTGCCCGCGGCGCTCTCAGCGGCGCGCGACTATCACTTAGCCCATCACGATAGGCCTGATGCGCGCTTCAATGTATTTTTGCCAATATTCGACCTGCTGTTTGGGAACTTGGGTACGGAAGCTCACAGTCCGGTTGGACGACCTCGGCAAGTTTCCAGCCGAGTCTCGGAATTCTGCCGTGCCGCTACCGAGGGGGTTCTCGTTTACAGCTATCTGATCGTGGCATTTATCCTTTTCTGGTGTTCATTTTCGACTCCGACGCGACGAGACGAGAAGCTGCGGAATTCGGGCTGAGCTCCGCAGATCAATCCGCTTAAGAGTTTAGACACATCGCAAGCCTAGCTCTTTAGAAAATGTTGATTTCGGACCCGTCCCTGATTTGTCTCCAATACATCTAAATGAAATCTAGAGGACGATTATGGCGTTGGATACGAAACGAACTTACAAGCCTATACGTAAATTGCAGAAGTCGCTCAAGAGCCTGTCTAAAGTGACCTCTCCCGAAGAGGTTCACGATTTTCGAACGCGGTCACGGCGCACGCAGGCGGTACTGGAGGCACTCGGCCTGGACCGGCGGTCGAACGAGCGTCGCATGCTGCAAGATCTACGTAAGTTGCGGAAACGTGCCGGGAAAGTGCGCGATATGGACGTGCTGACGGCATTTACATCCCAGCTACAGGTGGACGGTGAGGCCGATTGCAAAGTCCAACTGCTGGAGCATCTGGGGACGCAGCGCTCGAAACACGCGAAAAAAATGCGTGGCCTCCTTAGAAAAGATGGCAGTCCGCTTCTTAAGCGTTTAAAGCGAAGTTCCACACGCATTCAGAAACTGCTGCAGCGAGCTGAGCGGAACGGGGACGGAACGGCGTCAACTGCCATGGCTGAGGCGTTGAGGCTTTCTTCGGAGTTAGCAGATCCGCCCCGGCTGGACCGCCGGAATTTGCATCCGTA
>QIAB01000169.1:1670-8571 GCA_003225455.1 Acidobacteriota bacterium | reverse complement strand
TGGCGCAGGACGCCGATCAAGCTAAGTTTGTGGAGCAGCTGGGCGAAGCTAAAGACGCAATTGGCGAATGGCACGATTGGGAGGAACTGATCGCGATTGCGGGAGACGTTCTCGACCATCGACCAGGCTGCGGGTTGCTGCGCGAGCTGAAAGCCATCAGCGAGCAGAAATACCAGCGCGCCCTGCAGCTGACGAATGAGCTTAGGGCCAAATATGTCAAGGGATCACGAGCGCCTCGTGGAAAGAAATCGAGGGAGTTGGCACGGCCAGTGCTGACGGCGACGTCGGCGATGGCAGCGTGATGGCAAAGGAGCGCGAGATGAACAGAAAAAAGCAAGCCTCCGCGGCCGCCATCGTAGAAGTGGTAATCGAGACGCCCAAGGGGAGCAGAAATAAATACGCCTACGATCCCACGAAGAAGGCGTTCAAGCTCTCGAAGGTGCTGGCGGAAGGCATGATGTTTCCCTACGATTTTGGGTTTGTTCCTTCGACCAAGGCCGCCGATGGTGATCCGCTGGACGTACTCGTGCTCATGGACGAACCGACATTTCCAGGATGCATGCTTGATTGCGGTCTAATTGGCGTGATGGAAGCGGAGCAGGAAGAAGAAGGAAAGATGGTGCGGAATGACCGGTTGATCGCCGTTGCCACGCAATCCTTGCGCTACGCAGACGTAAAGCACGTTCGCGATCTGAACGATACCGTCCTCAAGCAGATTGAGGCGTTTTTCGTAAATTACCAAAAACTGAGAAATGTCGAGTTGAGGATTCTAGGCAGGCGCGGACCGGAAGGAGCGTTAGAGATTTTGCGCAAGGCAACGGAGCAGAAACACGCGGCGTGAGTTAACCTCCTTTTCAATGAAAGGTTCCGTATAATTCCGGAACGGAATCAGCAACTCGAATGTTCCTTGTAGTTCCATTAGGGAGTGATACGGTCACACTCTCTGAGTTATACCTACCGAATGGCCAGTCGTACTGATAGGAAACAATTAGCGTGTCGCTGAACTGCTGTTTTGCTAGTGCCCCCCAAGGCAGATACCAATTCCGGAGCAGTATGCGGCCCTTCTCGTCGGCGACGCGAGTCATCCGAATCCCCTCGTACTGGTAATGGCGTTCCCGCCCGGAAAATGAGATCACATCGGACAGCATGCCATCAGGATTGTACGAGTAGCGAACCCAGTGTCCTGCATCGTCTTCGGCACGCATGATCCGAGAGAGGTCATCGTATTTGAACCTGATCCAATGGCCGTGTGGAGTTTTAATCTGTTGTAAGTTTCGGCGCCCGTCACGATGCAGCTCGAGAACGTCTCCTGCGGCGTTTCGCATCTCAGTTGGAGCGCCTTGCGCCGCGTTCTTGGCGTTGTACGACTCCGGGAAGCGAATCTCGGAGCCGTCCGCGAGCTTGGCCGTCCAGCCGTCGCCGTTCCAACTTTGCGTGGCCTTGTAGAATCGAGTAGAGGTTTCAGTGTGCTGATAAACCGCATCTGGGTACCCCGTCCCTTTGGAGATGCGGTCAAAATAGAGAAAATCACCATCTTCGAACAAAATCATTAGGTATGTGTAGGGATTTCGCGTGCCAAGCGGCACGATGTCATACGGATGATTGCTGTTCCGTCCAAATGCGTGTACGGGGTTGGTGTGTGCCCAGTCGCTTGAGCTGTACGACCTGGTCAGAGGCACTTCGAAGACATCGTTTAGGTACAAATCAGTCTGACGAAGGACGAAACTCCCGTAACGGAGGTCAATTTCAAAGCGGTCAACGAGCCCCTTGTGCTCTGTTGGCGTGCTGCACTTACCTAATTCCGGAACGACAGCAGTCCCTTGCTGCACATTGGCGAATACGCATGGATGCTGTCCGTCAAGCCGCGCCTTGGCTATTGGCGAATTACGGTATTCCGGTGAAATTACCGCATGCGTGTGAATTTCTATGTAGTCTAACGGGTCGTATTCCACCACTCTGCCAGAGACGAGATCCAGCTTCTTACGCTGTTGTTCGATTACAAGTTCGAAAGTAGTAAACGTCCATGGGCCTGTGCCCCTGCCCGCAACAACACGCGCAATGGCGCTTCCCTTCGGACCCTTAACAGGAAGGATAAGCCGTGCTTCTCTCCAGCCGGTCTCGTCATGCCTAACTTGTCCTTGAACCCCTGACTCAAGCTTTACGGGTTTGCCTAGTAACTCAACAACTGCAGGGTCTGCATTCATGCGTTCCAAAGCAGCATGCATTACGGATGCACGCTCCGTGGAGCGGGAAATGTAAAAAGCGATTTCAACAGCCGTGCCGACCAGCAGCAAGGCCTTTAAAAATCCGATTAAAATTCTTTTTCGCCGCGCATAAGTCGAGGTTTTCAAACGGCCGCAGAGGGGACATACTGCGCCAATCTCTGGTGCGCTATGCAAACTGGAATCGGGGAATTGGTCGGCAACGGAGTTGGCCGGTTCCTGGGTTTGATCCAGTTCGACGCCACACCCGGACCAGGTCATAAGAAACTAAGCTCTCCGATTCCCCGGAATTTTAAGGAATCCAAGAGACACATCATAAGGCAGTTTGTTTGAGCCTCAGGTACTTTCTTAGGCTCACTTTGGAACCGCGAACCACGAGACAAACTTTACCGTGTACACTTTGCTGCATCCCCGGGCAGGTCTGCCAGTTTGAGTGAAGGCGGGCTTCGAAAAAGGAAGAGGAACGTGGATGAATTGGATTCATTACGTCTTATCGACCACCGTCGCGGCGCTTGCGCTCGGAGGCGGCGCGTTAGCCAAAGCTCCCAGACCGCTGCAGATCTACTTCATCGACGTCGAGGGAGGGCAGGCCACGCTGGTCGTCGGGCCATCGCGTGAGTCTCTCCTGATCGATACAGGATGGCCGGGATTTAAGGGCCGGGACGCGGAACGGATTGTCCGCGCTGCGAAGATGGCGAAGATTAGGCAAATTGATTATGTCTTGATCACGCATTATCACCGCGATCACGTCGGCGGCGTAACGCAGCTTGCGGAACGAATGAAAATTGGTGAATTCGTCGACCACGGGCCGAATCTGGAGGATTCGGATGTGACGCGGCAAGATTACGCGGCTTACGAGAAGGTGATCGCCAAGACGCGGCATATCAGCGTCAGGGCGGGAGACGGAATTCCAATTAAGGGCTTAACTGTGCGCGTGCTCACTGCTGCGGGGGAGCACATCAGCGATCCTTTGCCTGGGGCAGGTGAGGCTAACCCTTATTGTGATTCGGAGCCTGAGCCGCCAGTTGATGCGACCGAGAATGCGCGATCGCTAGGAGTACTGATTACGTATGGGAAATTTCGCTTTATTGACCTGGGGGACTTGACCAAACGGAAAGAGTTGGAACTAGCCTGCGTTGATAATTTGGTTGGGAGGGTGGATTTGTATTTGGTCACGCACCATGGCTTTGATCAGTCGAACGCGAAGGCGATCGTGTGGGCGCTGCATCCGCGCGTGGCAATCATGAATAACGGCGCGCATAAGGGAGGCAGCCCGGAGGCGTGGCAGACGGTGCACGATTCTCCGGGACTGGAAGATTTGTGGCAGTTGCACTATGCGGAGGATGCGGGAAAAGAACACAATACCGGCGAGAAGTTCATCGCAAACACCGGCGATAAAGATGGGAATTACATTAAAGTTGTCGCAGAGCCGGATGGAACGTTTACGGTGGAAAATTCGGAAAATAAGTTCAAGAAGGAGTACAAAGCCTTGAGTGGCGGACGATAGGTTCAACGGCAGGGATGATCATTCTGGTGATGGGAGTGGTTGGGGCGGGCAAGACGACGATAGGGAGCTTGCTGGCGCAGCAGTTGGGATGGGAGTTTGTGGATGCGGACAGTTTTCATTCAGCGGAGAACGTGGAGAAAATTCGGCAGGGAATTGCGCTAAGCGATGCTGATCGGGCTCCCTGGTTGCGAGCGATCCGGGATGCGATTTTGAAATGGATTGCGGAACGCAAGGATGTCGTGCTGGCTTGCTCGGCGTTGAAGAAGAGTTATCGTGAGGAGTTGGTGGTGGGTCCGGCGGTGAAGCTCGTCTATTTGAAGGGAAGCCGTGACTTGATTCTTTCCCGGTTGCGGGCGCGCCATGGACATTTTGCGACCGAGAGATTATTGGCGAGCCAGATTGAGACGTTAGAGGAGCCGCAGGATGCGGTTTCAGTTGATGTAAGTGGGACGCCGGAGGAGGTTGTGGCGGAGATACGAGCGAAGTTGAAGTGACGTGGTTGAATTGGCGGGCGAGGACGCCCGCCAGACAGCCAGCGAGACGCCGGTGCTACGGCGGCGCTACTTTATGAAAGCTACCAACGAGGCTGATCTTGAGCTCGCCGTAATTGGAAAGCTTACCCGGCGGCTCCTGCCATTTCTATTTCTTCTGTATATCGTCGCCTATCTGGATCGAATCAATGTAGGTTTTGCTGCGCTGCAAATGCAGAAGCAGTTTGGCTTCAGCGATGCGGTTTACGGGCTTGGCGCTGGCATGTTCTTTGCCGGTTACTTTTTCTTCCAGGTGCCGAGCAATCTGGCGCTATCACGGGTCGGACCACGGCGATGGATTGCAGCGCTCATGGTGGTCTGGGGAATGGTTTCGTCGGCGATGGTATTTATTAATGGTCCCCGAAGTTTCTACGCTTTGCGTTTTCTATTAGGGGCGGCCGAAGCAGGATTCTTTCCGGGCATGATTTTGTACCTAAGGAATTGGTTTCCTGCGCGTGCGCGAGCGGAAGCGGTGGCGCTTTTCATGACGGCGGGGCCGATTGCAGGAGTCGTCGGCAGCCCCATCTCCGGCGCGCTATTGGGATTGCATTCGCAGCATGTGAGCGGATGGCAGTGGCTATTTTTGATCGAAGGAACGCCGGCCGTATTGCTTGGAGTCGTAGTATTTGCATTTCTTACTGACCATCCGGAATCTGCAAATTGGCTTAATGGGGGAGAACGTGGGCGACTGATCGCAGCATTAAAAAGAGATCGCGACTCGCATCCCGAGGCAGGGCAGCGCGAGATTTTTTCCGCTTTTACCAATTGGAAGATATGGGTCCTCATTATTGTCTACTTCGGGGCGACTACTTGCTCTTACGGTTTGAGCCTGTGGCTGCCGAATTTGATTCGCAATGTGTCAAAGGCGGATAACTTTGGTATTGGGCTGCTCTCGGCAATTCCGTATGTGGCCACTGCGGTTGCCATGGTTCTTGTCGGAATGCATTCGGATCGCACGGGAGAGCGGCGGTGGCATTTGGCGTTGCCGGCAGTTGGAGGGGCTGTTGGTCTGTGGGGAGTGGGATTTGCGACATCGATGGCAGCGCAGATTGCTTTCCTCAGCTTGGCGTTATTATCGGCATTTTCCATGATGGGTCCGTTTTGGGCCGTTGCAAACGCGCTGCTGGGTGGAACTGCGGCTGCGGCTGGAATTGCCTTGATCAATTCATTTGGGAACCTTGGCGGATTCCTTGGCCCTTACATCATTGGTCTGTTGCGAAATGCGACAGGAGAGTTTAAGGGCGGCTTGTTGGCAGTGGGAGCGATGATGGCGCTAAGTGGGGGTCTCGCGATTGTAGTCGGAGGAGTGAAGCCGGCCAGGAAGCGTTTAAGAGAAGCAGTCACGCAGTAGAGCCGAGCTTCGCTCGGCTGTCCCGACGCAGTTTTTTATCGTCACATGGATGTGTTTGTAGGACGATTGTTTTGTTTAGAATAAAGACTTCGCCTTTCTGCGGTGCATTGGGCGGTTCTGCTTGGCGAGCGTAACAATTTGGAACAACCAGAACAAAACTTAAGGCCTTCTTCTCCTGTTTATTGGCGCGTGGAAGGCAGTCTGCTTGAGCTGACCACGGTCAGGCCGATTGCGTTCTTCACGTGGAATGCGCAGACGTTTACCGAGCGCTGGGTGCGGCGGGGACTGGTGTTTGCGATGGCGGTGATGCGTCCTTTTCTTTATGCCGCGAATCGAGTATTTGCAACACGAGTTGTGCATACAGTTTTGCGTGGGGTAAGCCGTGACAGGCTCGATTTACTAGGCGAGGAGTACTTCAAATACAAGTTGCAGCCGGAATTGAAAAGTGATGGGGTGCAGCAGCTTCGTGCTGCACTCGATTCCGGCGCAGAAGTTGTGCTGGTGAGCCAGGGGCTGGAGCAGGTGATGCGTCCGCTGGCGCAGAGCCTGGGCGTGAGATGGCTGATTGCGAATCGCCTGGAGTTTCGCGATGGGATCGCGACCGGGAGGCTTCTTGAACCGGTGATTCGTCCGCGCGGAGTATTTGCGCGAATCACTGGCGGCGGGCCGGATGGACGACGCCCAACAGAGCGGTTGATGAACGATTTGGGATTGGAGAGGAACATTCCTCGCGCCCTGAAACGCGCGTTGGAGGAACACGAAATACAGCAGGACAGCACGGCTGAAGCCGGGCCCGCCCAGTGTGAATCCGAGGACGTTCTATCTCGTGCGGCGTTTCCTGCGATCCGCGCGATCCCTGTTTTAGAGAAGCCGATTGTGCATTTCTATGGAATTCCGCCTAAGGATCGGCTTTCGGTGCGAAAGGCGCTAGCAGGAAAGCAAGTCATGCTGATCGGTGTTACCGGATTTATCGGCAAAGTGTGGCTGGTAAACACGCTGATGGATTTGCCCGAGGTTGGGAAAATCTATGTGCTGATTCGGCGTCAAAAATCAAATCCTGCGCGCAAGAGATTTGAGAAGCTGGTTGAAGACTCACCCGTATTCGATCCGCTGTACTCGCGTTATCGCGGAGCCTTGCCTCAGTTTTTGCGCGAGCGAGTGGAAGTGGTGGAAGGAGATGTTACGCAGCCAGGTTTCGGCCTGGATGCTGATATTCGTGAATCGTTGCGAAACAATCTTGATTTGATCATCAACAGCTCAGGGCTTACGGATTTCAATCCTGATCTGCGGG
>QIAB01000169.1:0-1594 GCA_003225455.1 Acidobacteriota bacterium | reverse complement strand
GGCGCGGGATGGGCGAGTCGGGGAAGGAGTGCGTCCGGATTACACGCCGGCGGGGATTGCCGGTTTTGATGCCGAGAACGAATGGCGAGCTCTGCATGAAGTGGTCAAGGCGGCGGAGCAGCTGGCCCAAGGTCCTGAGGTCACGGAAGAACTCAAGCGGCAGGCGCTAGACAAGGAACATGCGGCAAAGGATCTGCACGGCATCGCGCTAGAGAACCAAATTCGCAAGAATCGCGTGCGCTGGCTGCGAGATTACTTGAGCGAAGCAGGAACCATGCGCGCTAGGGAATTGGGGTGGCCGAACACGTACACTCTGACGAAGAGCTTGGCAGAGTCGCTGATTCACAAGTACGGGGCGGGCTTGCCGATTGCGATTGTTCGGCCCTCAATTGTTGAGACGTCGGTTGGAAAGCCATTCCTGGGTTGGAATGAGGGCATCAACACTTCGGCTTCCCTGTCATATTTATTGGGCACAGCGTTCCGGCAGTTGCCAACCAACGAGCGCAAGCGGCTGGACATTATTCCGGTAGATTCAGTTTGCCGGGGAATGACTTTGATCGCTGCTGGCGTAATCGAGCGGCGGAACGAGACCATTTATCAGCTGGCAACCTCTGTGACCAATCCTTGTGACATGAGGCGCTCGATTGAGTTGACTTCTCTGGCGCATCGCAAGCATTACCGCGCGCAGGAAGGCCTGGAATGTTGGTTGCGCTTGCGACTGGATGCGATTCCAGTTTCTAAAGAACGCTATCGGCGCATGTCGGCTCCGGCACAGCGAGCGATGATCAAGTCGATTCAGAAGATTATGGCGCCACTGCCGTTGAAAAAGCTGGCGAAGGCGGAGCGCAGTCTGGAAAGAGTGGAGAAGCTGGTTGAATTGTTCGAGCCGTTCATTCTTCAGAATGAGCATGACTTCGTGGCGGACAACGTAGAGAAGCTTTCCTGGGCGCTGGTTGATGAAGAGAAGCAGGATTTTGGATATGACACGCGCTCGATTGACTGGTGGGACTACTGGATCAACATCCACATTCCGGCGCTGCGCAAATGGACGTATCCTTTGATTGAAGGGCGACCGCTAGAGGCGCGACCGGCGCGGAGTTTCGATCTCGGGGCGGCGAACGGAGAAGCTGTGAAAACCGGAACCAACGGAGCCACGTGGCGATATTCCTGACCGGCTCGACCGGATACATCGGCGCGCATGTCGCCGCCAATTTGCTGGACCAGCACGGGGCCTCGCTCAATCTTCTGGTGCGCGCGCGCGATCCGCAGGATGCGGCTTTGCGTTTGTGGCAAGCATGGCAGCTCCATCTGGACTTTCCTCGCTTCTACGAATATCTGCAGACGCGTGTGCGAGTGTTTCGCGGTGATTTGACCGCGCCGCAGTTTGGATTGTCGCGGGACGATTATGATCGCTTGATTCACACCACAGATTCGGTGCTGCATTGCGCGGCGTCATTGAATCGCAAGTCAGAGAAGAGCTGCCTGAATGTGAATTTGCGGGGCACGCTGGAAGTGTTATTGTTGGCGCAGAAATCGCATTATTATCACGGGCTGCGGCGATTTAGCCAGGTAAGCACGGTGGCAGTGACGGGCA
>QIAB01000068.1:3152-22627 GCA_003225455.1 Acidobacteriota bacterium | reverse complement strand
GCTTTGGAGATATGGGCTATGAGAAAACGGCTATTCAGCCCTGGCCTTTCTTCCAACGCGCTCGTGCTGCTAGCTTTGCTATGTGCTGACGCTGTTCAGTAGTGAGGTGCTTGGCTCTGGCTTTCCCGCCCTTTAGACCACCAGCGCGTCTTTTTGAGGGGTGCCGCTTCGATTCGCTGACTGTATCCTCAGCTTCGCCGATGGCAATGTCGAATACCTGCTTGGCAAGCTGGACGGGATCACGCGGACGTTTGGCCACGAAAACGAGTATGCCACAGGGCCGCGTGTCGGTTCCACAGAGATAAAATTCAAACTGAGGCACTACCCAGAAAGACGATTGCTCCGCTGCCACTCACGTAGAGGTGGCGACCAGCGACCTGCAGGAAATGCACAATCATTTCCGGGAATTGCTTGATGCTGGAATGAAGTCGCTGGCCGAAAAATCTGGGAAAGACGGCCTGCCAGCCGCTCCCGACACCAGCACGAAGGCTGGCGAAGTTCCGGCTCCCTCGGCGGATACGAACGTCGACAATGAACTGCAACAACAACAGAAAGACGCCGATCAGACCGAAGCGGAAGTCCCGCAGCAAGACTCGGGCGGAGAATAATTCGGCTGAAGAAACTATGAGAACGACTGACAAACTTGTAATTCCGAGCGCCTTCAGCTACGAGGAATCTGCTTTACCTCTCCAGCAGAACCAGATTCCTCGCTCTGCTCGGGAGGACATCGGTTGAAATTTCTTGCTGGGTATTAGGAGGAATTGTCATGCGGTACAGGACTAAAATTTACACGCAAATCGCCGCCTTGATTGTGGCCGGGATGATTCTGGCTGGGATGACTCCATGCATCGCGGCGGCACAAGCCACGGCCTCCCTTGAGGAGCAACTGCAAGCGCAATACTCGCTGGTGAAAATGGGTGGCGACTCGAACGGACCAGCGGTTATAGAACCGGGCACGGTTCTCATAATTCAAAAAGGCGGGATTCTCGGGGTCCCCTATGGAAACATGAATTTGCTGGCGGCGAAATATCAGGACGGAACTCTCCATCCTCCGGCCACAGCCACGAGCAATACGGCCACCGGCATGGGGTCGAAAGTCTGCGGCCTGTTTGGCAGATGTAACGGCGCCAAGGAGCAGATCGGGAAACAGACCACGACGCGCTTGTTTCAGGTCGGCGAAAAGGTTTATCCCTCAAAAATCGAGGTTCACCCTGACAAGGATACAGTTGCGTTGAGCGTCATCGCCTGCGATTCATGTAACAACGTTAACCCAGCGACACACTACAAATCGCAGGTTGTGTTCCAATTTGCGAAGGGCTATTTGGCGAAAGCCAGTCCACCGCAAATCGAAGACGTCATCGCCCAGGTCTTCACCATTGATGACAGTGGCAATCAGCAGGGCAGCGGCGGTGGCGGTGGTGGTGCCCAAGGCAACGATCCTCAGGGCGGACAGTCACAGGCAGCCAACGAACCTCCCAAACAGCCGCAAACCATTCAGCTGGGACAAACCACCGATGAAGTATCCGCCGCGCTTGGACAGCCTGAAAAGATCGTGAACCTCGGTCCCAAGCAAATCTACGTTTACAAAGACCTCAAGGTCACGTTTGTGAGAGGAAAGGTGGTAAACGTGCAATAGGAGCGATGCTCTCTTCAATTCCGAAAGCGATTCTGACAAATTTCAAGCGCGCGGGCTGCTGCCATCACTGCTTATTGCGAAGCCGAGCCAGCTTCTCCGCGTCCGCTGAACCCACCCGGCAATGACTTGGCTTCCACCCCACTTGATCTCAAGTTCATTGTGTACTATTCTGCGAATACACCGGAAAGGAGGTGGTCGGATGACAAGTTCTGATGGCAGTAGATGTATCCAAAGACCAGGTGAGGTGGCTGAGACTTAGGGCGGTTGCTCTAAGGACTTCGCAACTCGACCGGTGAGTAGGATTGATTCCGCCCGGCGTCAGGTCGCGCCGGGGTTTCAGTGAGTCAGACCCGGAGTTCGCCGAAGAGGCCACTTTAGAGTGACCACCTCTTGGTCAATCCCAAGCAGTCCACCGGGCGGCCCGCGTGATTCTGAGCGCGGGCCGTTCTATTGTACAGGGGAAGTTTTACCAGAGAACGTACCAGCGTTTACGATCAAGCCACGACCTGCGGATCGCGTAATACTCATTCACGGGCCGGTCATCTTGCAGCGCGGGAACTCCTGGAGCTTCGGTGATCATTTGGTCGAGTGGGAATTCGCTGCCCATGATCTTGGAGAATTCCTGCTCGGCACTCCCGCGGGGCGCCCATTCGATCAGGTCCGCAACCGCGCGCGAAGGCATGCGTTGAACCAATTCGTTCGCACTGCGCGTAGGAATGGGTTGATTGCTCGCGAGAAAGTGATAGCCCCAGCCACCCATAGAATGGAAAGCACGCACGTACTGGAATGACTCCTTCAGAGCCTTCGCCACCGAGGAGTCTACCGCTGCATCCGCGGATGGCAGCCACTGCTGCAACATGCCGTTTCGACGCAGACGCTGCCGCAGAATTGAGTAAAACTCTTTCGAGTAGAGCAGGCTCGACCCTGCTGCCTCGACAGGCGGCGGAGGATCAATCGTAATCACATCGTACTGCTCGGTGGTACGTTCCAGATACCTTCGCCCGTCGTCGATGACTACATGCGACAACTGCGAGGTCAGCAACTGCCTTGCGTCAGAATGGTAATACCAGAACATGCGAGGAACGCTAGGAACGAGCTCCACGACAGTGGTTGGGATACCCCAGGAGAGCAGAGAACGGTAGGTCGTTCCCATGCCGAAACACACAACCAGTGCGTTATGCGCAGGATCATCGTGAATGGCCATTGGGAGATGCGCCATCATCTTCGTGATCGTACTGAGCGTGGTGATTCCATTTCCGTTTATCAGCAGGCGCTTGTCCATGCCAGACCCGGTTGCGATGATGGTAGCAGTGTGGTCGCGAAGGACCTTACGATGTTGGAACAGGTCTTCGTAGCTGCGCCCGAACATCAGCATGATTGCTGCCAGCAACGGGACCGCAGCAGCGACGACCCACTCCCTCGCCAGGAGCACTTGTCCCCCTTGCCTCCCCGGCGCTAACCGCGGGAACATTCCGAGAAGCAGCCACGGCAGAGCAAATACAAACAGCACCCATCGGTCGCTGATTAGCGGCAGCAAGAGAAATCCCGCAACAAGCGGCCCAAGAATGCATCCAAGCACATTTACCGCATAGGCTTTGCCGGCACGCTCAGGATCGCCCCCAGACCAGCGGTCCACAAGCATGGGGGTGACAAATCCTAAGAGAGCTGCGAACGGGGGGATTCCCCACAGCAGGCGCTCCATTGTGGAAAAGAATAATTGCGGATTCGCCGCGATGGGAGCAGAAAGAGCACACATCCCAAGGAGCGCCCACACCCAGGCTCCCTCCTGGCGGTGTCGCACACTCCATCTGCGGTATATCTGCGAGCCGGCGAACGTGGATGCTAGATACAACCCGAGCACAGAAGCAAACGCATACACCACAGTGCTCAGGTAAGGTGTGAACTCGCGAATCCAAACCACCTCGATGCCCATGGCTGTCAGGCCGCTTGTAAACAACAGCATGAGTAACTTTCGGCTCTCTGCGCTTTCTATAGCCCCAGGAGTCTTGCTCGAACCATCCGAGGCAGCAACGGCGGTCGACGCGGGGGATCTCCTCCAGGTGAGTAGACCTGCGGTTACGGCCAGCACACCATTTAGCATTGCGCCGACTTTCAAGGTTCCGTGAAAGCCATAGATCTCGATCAGAAACAATGGCGCAATAGTGCCTGCAACTGCTCCCAGCACATTAGAGAGATACAGATAGCTGAAAGAACGTGGAGCCTCTTCCTGATGGCGTCTGCGAACCGCGAGCATGGCGACAGGGATGGTCGCTCCCATACACGCGCACCATGGCGCCAGACTGAATCCGATCCAGATGCCAGAAACGACGTAGTAACTCCAGGACGAGGAAATCGCCAGATGCTCGAGTAATTTCCGGCCCCACAGCAATTCATGCGGCACCACGATAGCTGAAGCGCCAATCGCAAGCTCGGTGAGAGCGTAAATCCGCAAGGCGGGAAAGACGATCTTGTTTTCGTGCCGCCGAATGAGCCGTCCGCTCGCCCACGATCCTAGTCCCAAGCCAGCCATAAATGTGGACAGCACAATCGAAACCAGGGCGCTGGTGACGCCGAATTGCGCCATCGCCAGCCTGAGCCAGACGATCTCGTAAAGAAGGCTGCAAAACCCGGAGATGAAGAAGAAGACGAATAACCAAGCCATTAAACCAGTGCTCCCCAAGAACCGCTGACAGTGTTTCAATCTTACATTTGCGGCCAGTACGGCGAGGTAGGAAGTCGGGTTGTGGTGCGGTGAGTTGCAGCCGGGCCTTCCACCCGACAGCCGGAGGAGGAAGCACCATGGGCCGGCTCTCAGTGCCTCGCAACGACCAGAAGGTGAACTACTCTGCTGCCTTGTCCAATGCTGACTGAATCACCGCTGCTGTGTCTTTCGCCAGCGGCAGGTTTGCGAGTTCTTCCGCGCGGAACCAGCGAGCCTCATCGGCATCGCCCGCAGCACACAGCTCTCCTGAGACGCGCTGACAGAGAAAATCAATCAACACGTAATGATAAAGAGTGCGTTCATCAAGATCGCGCACCACGCGATCGAACACGCCCAGCAACTCAAGCGTCTCAACTGTCAGTCCGGTTTCTTCCAGCACCTCGCGAACTACACCTTCGCGCACAGTTTCGCCTAACTCAAGCACGCCGCCAGGGACCGACCACTCTCCCGCCAGGGGCGCGTGTCCGCGCTTCACCAGCAGAACCCGGCCGTCGTCAACAATAATTGCTCCAACTCCGACAAACGGCCGCTCTGGATACTCACGGTTCATTTAAGCCCTTGAAAATCCAGAGGTACGAACCTCCGCCGATGCGGACAAAAGAGCAATACGATGCAAAAACTCGACCCACGGTGCAACCGCAACTCTTTCCGCAGGTCTATAATGTAATTGTCTGCGATTACAATTCAAAACGTAACGACCAATCCTTCCCTGCCGCTTTTGGCTGCAAGTAGAGCCGTTTGGCGGTAGGCCGGAACCTTCACCTTCCAACGAATGCGAAAGGAGCTTCCCTCATGTTTACCCGCATTGTGGAATGCCATGTGAAACCGGAAAAGAAAGATGAGTTCAACAACAAAATACGCAGTGAAGTTCTGCCGATTCTGCAGAAGCAACCCGGGTTTGTAGACCTAATCGCCCTGGCTTCGGAAAATGATCCGGAGCGCATGGTCGCGCTTAGCTTCTGGAACAGCAAACAGGATGCCGAGCGTTACCATCAGGAACACTTCAAGCGGGTTACGGAGGTCCTGAAACCACACCTTAGCCGCGAACCGTCGGTGGAAACCTACAACGTGGATACCTCAACCACCCACCGCATCGCTGCCGGCAAGAAGGCGGCCTGATTCGCTAGTGGCTAGTGGTGGTGAGTAGGCGCAAGTCTGTTCACTCGCCACTAGTCATCGTTCTTCTCTCCTGTCCACAACGTTACAATAGTTTCGTGGCCCTGGAAGAATACAAGCGAAAACGGCGTTTTGAACAGACCCCCGAACCTCCGCCCAAGGTAGAAAAGAAGTCTGGCCATCGTTTTGTGGTGCAGAAACATCGCGCGACACGGCTGCACTATGATTTCCGTTTGGAAATGGAAGGCGTGCTCAAGTCATGGGCGGTGCCGAAAGGGCCCTCGCTCGATCCAGCTGACAAGCGGCTGGCCATGCAAGTTGAGGATCACCCAGTCTCGTATTTCGATTTTGAGGGCATTATCCCTGAAGGCAACTACGGCGCCGGGACGGTGATGGTGTGGGACGTCGGCACCTGGGAACCACTCTCGCCTCAGCCGGTGAAAGGCAAATTTGTGCCCGGAACCGATGCTGAAGCCTCTGAAATGCTGAAGAAAGGCGATTTCAAAATCCGGCTGCACGGTAAGAAACTGAAGGGAGACTTCGCGCTGATTCACATGCGCTCGCGCCGTCCAGGAAGCAAAGGCACGGAATGGCTTTTGATCAAAAAGCAGGACGACTCCGCAGTGACAGGGTATGACGCGGAGCAGTATGACAAGTCTGCCCTGACTGGCCGGACGATGCGCGAGATTGCCGGAGATCAGGGCTCGGCCGAGTGGGAGAGCGACCGCAAAGCCTCACGCGGGAGAGTCAAAGCAGCGTGGCTTGCGGACACGCTGGCAAAGCTAGACAAAAAGAAAAAGCCAGCCGCCGGGAATAAAGAAGACCACCGAATAAAAAAAAACGAAAAAAATAAGCCGATAGCTAAGGCCGTTCGCGAGAAAAACTCCTCTGCGTCCTCCGTGGCTTCTGTGGTTGGGGATTTGAAGGGAGCAGCCAAGCGCGCCATGCCAGCCGCAATCCATCCCATGCTGGCTATCTCCATCGATAAGCCGTTTGATAATCCTGAATACCTCTTCGAAATAAAATGGGACGGCTATCGCGCGGTTTCGTTTATCGAAAAAGGCCGAGTGCGCCTCGTTTCCCGCAATCAGAACGATTTAACTGGTCAATATCCGGAATTGCACGACCTCCCACAATTTGTTAAAGCCGAAACCGCCATTCTGGACGGCGAAGTCGTTGCCCTCGACCAACAAGGGCGCGCATCCTTCAGCCTGATGCAGCAGCGCACGGGCATTCGCGAGCATGGACGCCGGGTTGGCGCCCGCGGCGACATTCCGGTTCTGTACTACGTTTTCGATCTCATCTACGTCGACGGCTACGATCTCCGGCGAGTCTCGCTCGAGGATCGCAAGCAGGTCCTGGCGCAGATTCTTACTTCCAGCGGTCCAATCCGCTACTCTGATCACTTCGATCAGGGCGCAAAATTGTTCGCGGCGGCCAAGCAGCAGGGCATTGAAGGCATTGTGGCGAAGCGCCGTGGCAGTTGCTATGAAGAGCGCCGCAGCCGCGAATGGCTGAAGATCAAGATTACGCAAACGGTTGATTGTGTGATCGGCGGCTATACGGATCCCGAAGGCAGCCGTCAATACTTCGGAGCAATTGTGCTCGGCCTTTACGACAAGAAAGGCAATCTGGTTCACGTGGGCCAGGCGGGCACGGGATTCAATCAAACGACCTTGAAGCAAATCTTCTCATTGCTCAAGGATCGCGAGACTAGGGGCAATCCGTTTCATGGAAGTGTTGACGCGCGGCGGGTGCACTGGATTAGACCTGAGCTAGTAGCCGAAATTAAGTTCACCGAGTGGACGCACGAGACTGCCGATGGCGGGCTGAAGCTGCGCGCTCCAGTATTTATGGGACTGCGAGAGGATAAAGATTCTAAGGAGTGCACTTTCGCGGATCAAGTGGTTGGCAAGATCGCGACCTAATCAAGTTCTTGGCTATCGGCTAGCGACTATCGACCACCGACTACTTAATATCCCTCATCGCCAGCAGCGATCCGTAATCCCGTCCGGAAGGCTCCACAGCGCGGGCCACGATGCCGGCGAATGCATCGCGCAGCTCCGGATATTTCGTAACCAGCCCTTTCATCACCGCGGTGTTGTCCTGAAATGTCTGCGCCGTGTTGGAGATATCGGAAGATTGATACTTAACTACCAAGTCGAGGTCGTTGCCCACGACTAGAGGAAAGAGATGAGTGATCTTGTACGTCTTTCCCGCTGAGGACAGGTCGGATGGAGGCAAGTCTGCGGGCTTCACGCTCTGCATTTCATCGTAAAGCTTATCCGTGAGCTGGGTATACATGAACGGCACGGGCATAAGCAGATCGCGGCCTTCCAGGTAGTAAAACCAGGCATTATGGGCCTGGCTCTTCGATTTATAGCTTCGTGCCTGCTCGATGAACCAATTGCCGTCGTGGCCTGCCACTTGAGCCGGGCGGGCAAACAGTCCGCCCAGCTTCCAGTCATTGCCCTGTTGCTGCAGGACGAATGAAACTGTGTACGCGGCTTTAGCAGTAGGCACGTCAAGGATGACGACTCCGTAGCTTCCCGGAGGCAGGTTCGGGATTATGAACTCCGCGCTATCGCGGGTTTGTCCCTGAGCGCCGAACACGCCACATAGGAACTCGGCTTTTTGCAGCGGGGCCGTGCCCTCAGCTTTCAGCAGGAACGGTGAACGCGGTTTCGCCTGAGCTCCGGAAAAGTTCGCTTGATTGTCCTTCACAGCGGTTTCGATCCCTGCGAAGTCCGAGGCCAGACTGGCGATGGAATTCCGTTTGAGCGACGCCACATCTCCGCGCGCCACCATATCAAAATATTTTTTCGCCGTGTTGACCAGAGCGGAGCGTGTTGGCTCGTCCATGTCGGCGGCAGTAAAGCAACTCTGGCCAACCGCGAAATGCGAGGACACTATCGATACAAATACAAAAGCACCCAGCCAGCGCGAAATACTGTGCAGCCCCACCCGAATGAAGTTCATGTCCGGCGAACCTCCAGCCTCAACGGCGACTCGAACGTCTCTAAGAATTAGGATGCCACTTCCCCGAATTGTGCTGCAACACGGCCGCCTGCACTGATATTACTTTGGCTTCGAACGCTTACTGGTTCTGATTGCGCGCGAGGTCCGGCTGTGATACCGTCCGCTTAATTTTCCATTCATTTTCGCGGGGAGATACACATGGCGTGGGTCATTCTGGCAATCCTGGTAATTGCGGCATTCGCGCTCGTCGGAATTTACAACAGTCTCGTCCAGTTGCGGGTTCGAACCGACACAGCCTGGTCCGACATCGACGTGCAGCTAAAGCGCCGCCACGACTTGATTCCAAACCTGGTTGAGACCGTAAAAGGCTACGCCGCCCATGAGAAGAGCACGTTCGAGAATGTCACCCAATTCCGCTCCCAGGCGATGCAAGCCACTACACCAGCCGACAAAGCCGTTGCGGAGAATCAGCTTAGCGGTGCTTTGAAGAGCCTGTTCGCAGTGGCGGAGAATTATCCTCAGCTGCAGGCTTCCCAGGAGTTCACCCAACTGCAGAATTCGCTCACTCAGACGGAAGACAGCATTCAGTATTCGCGTAACGGTTACAACGCCGCGGTGCGCGATTTAAACGCCACGGTGCAGTCGTTCCCGGCCAATATCATGGCTGGTATGTTCGGATTCCAGCAGCGTCAGTATTTCGAGGCCGCAGCGGTTGACCGTGAGCCGGTCGAAGTGAAGTTCTAGCTCAAGCTAATATCCCCAATAGTGCGCGGCTGCCTATCCGCACTTCCAAGACCTTTTGCGCACTTCGCGATGCCTCAGCGATTCTGAGATCATTTTCCCCCGGCCCTTGAAGTCGCCGATCCGCTCTCGAACTCCTCGCCCATCCAGTGCTGGAAAGCAGTCGTGTTCTGCGCCCTGCCCAGAAAATTCTTGACCAGGTCGTTGGCTGACATCGAGCCGCCGGGTTCGAGCACGACGTGCCGTAGCGCATGCCTGTATTGCCTGTCAGCAGCTCATTGTGATCGAACTGCATGAAGAAATCTTCCGCGATCACTTTATCCCACAGATAAGTGTAATAAGCCGATGAATAACCTCCGAGATGGCCGAAGGCAGCGTACATATGCGTGCCCGCCGTCGGAATGAACGGCGTATAGCGGTGGATATCTTCGCGGCAAACTGCGTCAGGGTCTATGTCCGGGGGCTTGCCTTTATAAATGTCGTAGGAAATCGCTGTGTAGCTGTTCTGCTGGCTCACCCAGGTGCCGCGTCCGAAGGCGGAGGCGCGGTTCATACGTTCCACCAACTCCGCTGGAATCGGCTCGCCGGTTTTGTAGTGATGCGCAAACGACGCCAGCACTTGTGGGTTGCGCATCCATTCTTCGAGCATTTGCGACGGCGCCTCACCGAAATCAGACTCCATGGTGATGCCGCTGATTCCTGCCCATTGCTGCTGGCCACCGAGTATCCAATGCATCAGATGGCCGAATTCGTGAAAGAAGGTCACCACGTCGCCATACTCCATCAAACCGGGATCGGTTTCAGTCGGTTTGAGGAAGTTGCATATCAGAATTGCTTCCGGTAGCTGCTTGCCGCGAACGCCGTCGAGAACTGGGTCCATTTCCGCATGGCTGAATTTGCCCGGCCGCGGATACATGTCCAGGTAAAAGCGGCCAATTATCTTGCCGTTATCGAACACGTCCCAGGTTTCGACGCTGGGATCCCAGGCCGGTACGTTTTGTTCCTGGCGGAAGTTCACCTGGAACAACTTGGCTGCCGTGTCGAGAATGCCTTGCTTCACACGCTGATAGGGCAAATAAGGGCGCACCAGTTGCGAGTCGAAGTTGTAATTCGAACGGCGGACGAGTTCATTGAGATGCGCGACCTCGTAGTCGCCAACCTCTCTTGCCTGCGGATCGCTCTTTTGTTTCTCTGTCAGCAACATCGCATACTCGCGCTCAGCAATCGGGCGATCGGCGGCATCCATCTGCTGGATAAAATCTGCTATTTTTTGCCCATTGACGACCATCTTATCGGCAGCGAAGTAATCGGCCCACGATTGATATCCGAGCAGCGTCGCGATCTCATAGCGAGTCTGCATCATGCTTTTCAACACGTCGCGATTCTTAGGAAAAGCGCGCGTCTGCATCGCTTCAAATAACCGGTGGCGAAGTGCGTCGCTCTTGGCGAACTTGAGCGCAGGGAGGGAATCGGGATAATTCGTGCTGATGTGCACTTTGCCGTCTGCGCCAGGCTTGTGGCGCTCGATGTAATCCTGGGGAAGGCCATCCAGTTCCGCTGGATCAGCGGCGACGATCTTTTGGTCATCAGAAATGTCACGATCGAAAGTCGACTGCTCATCCGTAAGCTGATCGTTGAGCTGCTTCAGCTTCGCTCGCGTGGCATCGTCTTTGTCGACGCCCGCCAGGCGGAACTCTAAGAGCTGCCGCTGCACGTAATAACGCGTCGCCGGGTCAGATTTGGAGACGTCCAGATTTTTGAGCGCTTTGTAGACGTCATGGTTCAGCGAAAGAGCCGTCTGGGCAGCACTGGCTTTGCGGGTCATCTCGGTGGCACGATCGCGAAAAGTGGCATCGGGATGGACCTGCTGCATCAAGGTGGCAAAGTAGTTGGCCGAATTGATTTGCCTGATTGCCTCGTCGAATGACGCGACCGTGTTTTCGATGGTCCGAGGGCCTTTAACGGCAACCAAATTCTCGATCGCCCGTTGCGCCGCAGCCAAATGATCGTTTTCGATTTTCTCAAAGGCGGCGACATCCGGCTTAGAACTCCACAACGGCGCTTGTAATTGTGGAGCTTGCTGTGCCCACGCAGCTAAAATCATCCAGGCACAGACGAAAATTAGTCTGATTGTGCGACGTGCCATGAGCATCAGAACCTCTCAGGAGACTAGTGAGATTATTGAGGCACTACTGCAGGCCCGCATAGTGGCTCGTGACGGGACGATTCATTGTCTGGAAGGGATCTCTCGAAAGTCAAGCGGCGGTTGCCGCTTCGACCTTCTTGGCAGGTCATCTTTAGCGAAAGGTCGCCAGCTCAAGCAGCTTTCGGCAGGCAATACGAATCGCAAACCCGGTTGGCGATTTCCCAGGCAGTTGCCCGCTCACTGAAACCGGGGATGATGACTTGCGCGAGATCGCGAACCAGTTGTTCTACCTGATCCAGTTTTTCTTGAACGTAAGCTCCGTTTGCGGCCATTGTTTCTCTGATCGTAGGCATTGGGGGAGGACTCCTAAACTAAATTTGTAAAACCAAACGCATTCTTGCTCTGTTTTATTCGATGCGCAATACGCCTGATACCTGATTACGCTTAGACATGTCCGTTACTGCACTAATGGCCAATGCCAGGTCGCATTACTGTCACGGAAAGTGCTGATTTCAGCCAAAATCGCCTTGCGACACCGGATTTTATGCCGTTAACCTACCAATCACCTGCCCTTTTGCCGGGAGCGTCATCCGTGATATAAGGTCGGCTAAGTACATCTTTGACTCCATCAGGGGATGTGGCATGGCACTGGCTTTTGCACGCAAGAATGGCCAGCAACGAGGAGGACTTGTGTCCGAAGCGCGGACGGGGAAACGGTTTCCGTTGGAACTTCCGATCAAGATTCACCGGGCGGAAGAAAGCGGCGAGCATCGTGGAGTGACTGGCAATCTCAGCGCCGCAGGAGTCTACATTCGCGCCGATGCAGCGCTCGAGGTAGGCTCGAATGTGGAGTTCGAGATCACGCTACCGCCGGAAGTAACCGGAGCTAAAGAGAACGTTGTAGTGCAATGCCGGGGACGCGTCGTCCGTACCGATGAGCCCGCCGGCAACACCGGGGAGTCACGCGGCGTGGCCTGCGTGATTGATACCTACGATTTTGTTCGCCGCTAAAAGCGAGGAGCTGATGCGATGCTCAAACTAATTCTGGCCGATAACCAGGCAATCTTTCGCGCGGGAATCGCCAAGGTGCTGGCAGTGGAAGACGAGATGCGCATTGTGGCTCAGGCGCAAACCCAGGAGCAGATGTTCATGGCCCTGGATAAATTCCGCGCCGCCGTGCTCATCGTCGCGGGCGGGTTCCATTCCGATTTCAACTCCGTGCTTCAGGCGGCAACGAAAGCCAAGACCCGAGTCGTGGTGCTCGCCGATACCGGCGAGAGCGCGCAGCGCTATATGGGCACCGGGGCGAATGGCGTTGTTTATCGCAACGTGACCAGTGCAGCGCTGGTGGACTGCGTGCGCAAGGTCGCGCGCGGCGAGAATTGGGTGCAGGATATCGCCGTCCCCAGCGAACTGACCGAAAACGATATGGTCGGCTTGCGGGTCCGCGATCGCCTGACCGCGAAAGAGCTGCGTATCGTTGCACTGATTGTCCAGGGATACAAGAACAAAGAAATCGCAACGCAGCTCGGAACCACCGAACAGGTCATTAAAAACTATCTACGCAACGTGTATGACAAGATTGGGGTGTCGGACCGCCTGGAACTGGCACTGTTCACCATCCATCACCGCATCTTGAACGAAGCTGCCGCCGCTACCGCCGCTGCCTCGCAGCCACAACAAGGGGCGGGAGTACCGTCATAGGTTGGGCACGGACGCGTCTCGCAATTGCACAAAGCGCGTGGGCTGGCAACAAGCCCGCTTGAGACGCTCAAGGTCAGTCTCCAACTCTTTGTTTCCATTCAGGAGCGTCAAGAGTTTCTCAACGCACCCAGGCCAGCCAAGCCCATCCAACGGCGAGCGTCACCAGCGTGACTGGAATACCGACGCGCGAGTAATCCCAAAAACCGATGTGGACTTCGCCGTGGGCCCGCTCCAGGACGATCAGGTTCGCGACTGAGCCTGTGATCGTCAGGTTTCCCGCCAGTGTGCTGGCCATGGCGAGCACCAGCCAGCCCGTGTGCGGGTCGCGGAAAGCCGGTACGAGAGTCTTGAGCAGCATGACTGCTGGCACGTTGCTGACGACGTTCGACAACACCGCCGTCACAATCGTGAAAACACCCGCGTTCTGAAGATTGGAGCGCTCAGCGATGTCGAAGAGGTAGCCGGTCACGCCGCAGTTTTCCGCACCACCCACGATCAGGAACAGTCCGATGAAGAACACCAGCAGCCCCCAATCGACTTCGTCATAGACCAACCGCGGATTACGCGTGCGCGTGATCAGCATGAGCGCCGCCCCGATGGCAGCCATCATGGGCGGCGGCACGCCCGCAATGAAGCCAGCCAGCACGAAGGCAATCACGATGGCGGGCTTGCGTAACTCGCGGGTCGAGACGTGTAGCGTCGCAGCTTCGACACCTTCGGCTTCTCCAGGCACAAAATCGCTGCCGCACATTCGGTGGATGATCAGCCAATCCAGCACTAGGCCGATTAGCGCCACCGGTCCTAAGTGCCAGATGAAGTGGCGGTACGTCAGCCCGGAGAACGAGCCGATCAACATGTTCTGTGGGTTTCCGGTGATGGTGGCAACGCTGCCGATGTTGGCCGAAGTCGCCACAGCGAGCAGGTACGGCAGCGGTTTCAATCCCATACGGCGTGTAGCGAGGAGTACGAACGGCACCATTACCAGGCAGATAATGTCGTTGACGAAAAACGCCGAGAGCACGCCGGTGATGAAGATGACAGTCGGCAGCAAGTGGCGCGGCTTCAGACGTGTCACGATTTGCTCGGTTACCCACTCGAAAAAACCTGTCAGGTGCAGGTAGCCGACCAACAGCATCATGGAGAACAACAGTACGAGCGTGCCGAAGTCGATAAAGCGCAGCGCTTCGGCGGCGGGCACAATCCGGAATGCAACCATCAGTACCGCACCGATGATGGCCATGCCGGGTCGATCGATCTTCATCCCGGGCAGCTTGCCTAAGGCGAACACGAAGTAGCTGACGGCGAAAACAGCGTAGCCGGCGGTGACCTGCCACTCAGCAAGAGGGCTAGTCAGAACCGGTGCGGCAACGAGTGGGAGCGCGGGGGAATGCATGACCACGCCAGTGTACGCGAGGCTCGCGACCGAGAAGCCTAAAGTCGCTTTAATCACTTTTGCGCCGATGAAGTTTGATGATAAGGGTTCTGCCATTGCGAGAAACTGGGCCGTCCGTCTCTGGCCTAGGCGGAACAGATATCTACGGATTCAAATGCAAGGGCAGGGGAGCGCTTCGCAAAGAGATTAATCGGGTTGGCTGGCAGCAGGCAAGTTTCAGTCGCTCATGATCGTTTTCAAACTTCTCATCGTTCCGAAGGGCATTCAGCGTTTGCTCCAGAATCGCGGCGCTCGCGTGCGATGGCGGGGGCACGAGGCGATAGTGCATCCACTTGCCTTCCCGCCGCGCGGCCACAATTCCAGCGCGTCGAAGGTAAGCGAGGTGCCGGGAGATCTTCGGTTGGCTGCTCTTTAATATTTCCACAAAATAGCAAACGCAGACCTCTTGGCAACCATTCATCAAATTGAGCAGCCTCAGCCTGGTGGGATCGGCTAGTGCGCGAAAGAGGGTTTCGAGGGAATAGGATTTCTGCGGAGCCATGACGTTATTCTATCTGAACACATATATGCCTTGACACATGTATTGATAGTGAGTATTCTGGGTCATATTTGCGTATGCGAATATGATTTGTGCGAGTTCCGGGAGATTGTTATGAATTCAGCTAAGGTAGCCGCCTTGAAAGCGCATGTCGCCGTTAATGTGCGCAGTGTGGAAGCCAGTCTGGAGTTTTACAGAAAACTGTTCGGCATTGAGCCATGTAAAGTGCGGAGAGGTTATGCCAAATTCGATGTCTCCAACCCGCCGCTGAATTTCACTTTGAATGAGGTTCCGTTCACCGATGCGGGCGCGCTTTCGCATCTCGGGATTCAGGTCGCTTCGACTGAAGATGTGCTCGCCATCCGCCGCAATTGGATGGAAGCTGGGCTGATTACCCGGGACGAAATGAAAACCGACTGCTGCCACGCGCTGCAGGATAAGACCTGGGTACGCGATCCTGATGGCAACGAATGGGAAGTTTTCGTCGTGCTCGAGGACAACCTGCCAGAGAAGCAGTCCCAAGGCGCGGCTTGCTGCGCTCCGGCGGCCACGCCTGCCGAATCGTGCTGCACTGTACAGGCGGAGCCTTGCTGCACAGGATGAAGCCAAGACGGCACAATTTGAAGCAGCGGGCCGTCAGCGAGGCAATCGGGACCGGGCTGCTTGTTGCGGCAGTGGTCGGATCGGGCATTATGGGCGAGCGGCTCGCTGGCGGAAACGTCGCACTGGTCCTGTTGGTGAATACCATCGCCACCGGTGCGGCTCTGGTCGCTCTGATCTGCACGTTCGGCCCAATTTCCGGCGCTCACCTGAATCCAGCGGTCTCAGTTGCCGACGCCATAGAAGGCGGTATCACCTGGCAGGAGACGCTTGCCTACGTTGCAGCTCAGTGCATTGGCGGAATATCCGGAACAATTGCAGCTCATCTGATGTTTGGTCTGAGCTGGTATTCGGTCTCTTCCAACGTCAGGAGCGGGTCCGCTCTGCTATTCAGCGAGTTTGTGGCGAGCTTCGGGCTGCTATGCATTATCTGGGGTTGTTCGCGGCTGCGCGCTGGCGTAATGCCATTCGCAGTGGGAAGCTACATCACCGCTGCCTACTGGTTCACTTCTTCGACTTCTTTCGCGAATCCAGCCGTTACGCTGGCCAGGTCGTTAACGAACACGTTCACCGGCATTCGACCATTAGATGTCCCGCTGTTCGTGGTCGCGCAAGTTGCGGGAGCGCTAACCGCGACGTTCTTATTTCGCTGGCTCGCCCCAGACCTCTCGGCAACTGCCGACCAGCTACTTGTTCCAGATGAAACGGAAAACGCCAGCGTATGAAGACCATTCTGTTCGCGTGCGTGCACAATGCCGGGCGCTCACAAATGGCGGCGGCGTGGTTCAACGCGCTTTGTGATCCTAAGGCCGCCCGGGCGATCTCGGCAGGCACGCAGCCTGCCTGCGGATCAGGTACATCGTGAAGTAACCACGGCGATGAAAGAAGCTGGCATTGACCTATCCTCTGCACGTCCGCAATTGTTAACAGAAGAATTAGCTCGCAGCGCCGACTTGCTGGTTACGATGGGCTGCGAAGAGACGTGCCCGGTCGTGCCAGGATTGGAGCGCGAGGACTGGCCTCTGGCCGATCCGAAGGGACAGTCATTGGAAGCGGTTCGCGCGATTCGTGATGAGATTCAACGGCGCGTGACAGCGATGCTCGCGGAAAGAGGTTTGGGCCGAAAATAACGGCTCGCAGTGGTTCCGCGTGTACTGAGATCAGGGAGCGGTGTCCCCCATCTCGAATAACTCGACTTCCCGATGCCAGTCTGATTCGGCATGGGCGTGAATTAAGCGCGCACAACGGTTCCAGCGCAGGATGGGGTCGTCATTACCGGTAGGACGGATTTTTTCAGCTTCTTCGTAGCAACGCATCGCTTCTTCCAGCAGCACCAGCAACGTATGAGGTGGGCGTCTAGCCCGAAGCTGTGCTTTAGCGCGCCGCTCGTATAGAAGTCCGGTGTAATACAGCTTTTCATAATGATCTGTGAGCTGCTGAAACGCATTCTCCACCTCAGCGTAGCGGTCTGTTGGATCGCCCGAGAACTGATCGGTGATCGCCAGGCCTAAGAAACGCAATGCCAGTTGATGACCCGGCTCAACGGCCAGCACATCCTGGCAGATGGACTCGGCTTCCTCGGGTTCGTTGAGAAAGCGGTACAGCTCAACTTTGGATAGAGCGGCCTCGATCCCTTCCGGAGAAATCGTTTTTAATTTGAACTCCATCGCCCACCTCCAGTAGCCCAGAATCGCGGACAATCAATGAAAATTCCACAACAAGTAGCCCGCTAATACTGTTCCGAAAATTGCTCCGCCGTAGCAACAAACGAAGATTACTTCGTTCAGGTGCTTGATCTGCAGGCCATCGTACAGGGTATACCGAAACCTGTGCGCCCAATGAAACAGCGCCAGGAAGCACAGAGCAAAGAGGTAGATCCTAGGGAGCGGCGAACTGAAGAGTCCATGCAGATATTCGTAACCGGGAGCGGGAATCCATCCCAGCGGAAACGCGAGACCGAGAAGGAACAGGTGCACTGGTATGGCGAACGCGGCGAAAACACCGCCTGCGCTGAACAGTGCCCAAAGAATCGGCTCATTGGATTGCTTCGCCACTCTACGACCTCAACAAAAACCAGGCTAGGACCACCGATACAGCCGCCCAGGCGGCATAATTTGTGCCCACAATTAAACCGTCGGGAACGCGCTTGCCTCCAAAGCGAACGACCATCGCCCGTGGCGTCAAGTTGAACCAAGTTACCGCATGGAAAGTGACAAAGAACATGGCGGTCAAATTCAACAGCACAATCACCGGAATTTGCAGCCAATGCTCAAACGCGGCATAGGCCTGAGGTCCGCGCGACAGCGCTCGAATTTGCAGCAGCAACACAACCACAAACCAGGCGACGAATACGCTGCTGATCTCGCGCAAAATGAATTTCAGATAAGGCCATCGCGACAGCCACCACCAGGTCGAAACACGCGTTCGATACCAGCGCGGATGGTACTCCGTATATCTCACGGTCTGCCTGACGCCGCTCATTTTGCGCTTTCCATTTCGGAGTTTCCTGCAGCCCAAGGCATCAGGAAAGACTTGAACCGCTCTATAGTCGCCGTCAGCTTGTACTGCTGGATGGCGCCTGCCGGGTCCACGTGCTTGGGACAAACCTTCGTGCACTCTCCGACAAAAGTGCATCCCCAAATGCCTTCGTGCTGGGCCAGGACATCCATGCGTTCGCCCGCTCCCTCATCGCGGGAGTCCATGTTGTAGCGTTGCGCGAGCGCAATCGCCGCCGGGCCGATAAATACCGGATCGAGACCATACACTGGGCAGGCGGCGTAACACAACAGGCAATTGATGCACATGCTGAATTGTTTGTAGCGATCGAGTTGCTCCGGCGTCTGGAGATATTCGCCTTCAGAAACCGCCTTTTCATCTCCGCGAATGAGCCAGGGCTTCACGCTTTGCAGTTTGTTCATGAAGTCGGTGATTTCAACGACCAGGTCGCGGATCACGGGAAAATAGCGCAACGGCTGCACCCGGACTGGACTTCCGTCACCAGCGTAGTCAGAAAGAAATGTAGCGCAAGTCAGCTTCGGCTCACCATTTACCATCATGCCGCAGCTTCCGCAAATACCCATGCGGCAGGACCAGCGAAACGTAAGTGAGCCGTCCATTTTGTCCTTGATGTAATTCAAGGCGTCAAGCACGACCCAGTCTTTATGTAGGGGAACATCGTAGCGCTGAGAGCTGGGCTCGGTGTCACGTTCTGGCGAGTAGCGGGCAACTTCCACGCTGATGGTTTCAGCCATGTCCTACCTCGCAGCGACTTCTTTCACCTCAGATTTCACTCCATACACACGTTCTCCTGGCGGCCACCGAGTGATAACCACGGGAGTCGTTTCTATCCGTGCGCTGCCGTCAGGGCTACGGAAAATAAGAGCGTGCGCCAAAAAATTTCTATCATCGCGAGCAGGAAAGTCAGTGCGCTGGTGCGCTCCACGGGACTCAGTGCGATGCAGCGCCGATGCAACGATCGCCGAGCCAACTTCGAGCATGAACTCCAGCTCCAGCGCGCCGAGCAACTCGGTATTAAAAGTGAGACTGTGGTCGTCGAGGCTAAGGTTGCGGAATCGTTCTCTAAGCTCCTGCAACTTGTCGGCTGCTTGCTGCAGCGAATCCTGAGTACGGTAAATCCCGGCGCCGCTCTCCACGGCCTGGTGCATTTCCGAACGGATGGTGGCGATGCGCTCGCGGCCCCCAGTCTTGCGCAGAAACTGCTCTTCCAGACGGCGTTTCTCATCATTCGCTTGCGCGATGACGTGTTCGCTGGGCGGCTTCTGCTCAAGTGATGTCAATGCTGCCGCTTTGCCGGCGCGCGCGCCAAAAACAAGAAGCTCGGGCAGCGAGTTTGACCCAAGGCGGTTTGCGCCGTTGATACTTACGCACGCCACTTCTCCC
>QIAB01000068.1:0-3139 GCA_003225455.1 Acidobacteriota bacterium | reverse complement strand
ACGCCGGAGCAACTCGATCGCTACAAACAATTCAGCATGTGCATCAATTGCCTGTTGTGTTACGCCGCCCATCATGTAGTGGATGACCGGGCGGACAGGTATCAGCGCCTTAATAGGAGCGATGTTCTCGTACTTCAAGCACAACTCGCGCACAAACGGCAATCTGGTGTTGATCACCTTTTCGCCCAGGTGACGCAGATCAAGATGGACGACCGGACCGTATGGAGTTTCTGTCGTGCGGCCTTTTTCCACTTCTTTGACGAAGGCTTGCGAGAGACGATCGCGGGGGCCGAGCTCCATGTTGCGCAGGACGGGCTTGTCAGTCGGCGTGCCGAGGTTGTAATCCTGAAGATAGCGGTATCCGTCCTTATTGATCAGATATCCGCCCTCGGAACGGGCCGCTTCCGTGATGAGAATGCCCGTGAATGGCAGGCCGGTGGGATGGTACTGCACGAATTCCATGTCTTTGAGCGGAGCGCCCGCTTGGAAAGCCAGCGCCATACCATCGCCCGTCTTGATGCTGGCGTTGGTGGTGAAGGGAAAGACACGCCCGCACCCACCAGTGCACAGGATCACGCTGTTCGCCGTGATGGCCTGAATTCTGCCTGACATTAGTTGCAGCGCGACCACGCCTTGAACGCGGCCGTTATCTACCAACAGCTTGGTTACAAACCATTCGTCGTAGCGGCTGACGGCCTTGTATTTGAGAGTGGTCTGAAACAGTGTGTGCAGTAGGTGGAACCCGGTCTTATCGGCAGCAAACCACGTGCGCATTTTCTTCATGCCACCGAATGCCCGCACGGCAATGTGGCCGTCGGGATCCCGGCTCCAGGGGCAACCCCAGTGCTCGAGGCGCAATAACTCTTCGGGCGCCTCTTTTACAAAAATTTCGACGGCATCCTGATCGCAGAGCCAGTCGCCTCCGGAGATTGTGTCGTAAGCGTGGTCATCCAGTGTGTCTCCCGGCTTGATTACCGCGGCAGCGCCACCCTCGGCAGAAACCGTGTGGCTGCGCATCGGGTAAACCTTGGAGACGACCGCTACGCTGAGATTGGGGCTAGTCTCGGCCACAGCAATGGCAGCTCGAAGGCCGGCCCCACCGCCGCCGACTAGAAGAACGTCGTGATGGGAGATGTCCATAAGCCGCGAGACTCGCTGCTCAGATAATTCAGGCTGCTTTCTATAGCCTGAGACCCGGTAAAGAACGAAGAGGGCACATTCTGCAACTAATCAGGAGCGCGTGCAACCTAAAATTGCGCTCTGCCGCGGCAAAAAATAACCGGAGGCCACAGTGCCCCCGGTTGATCCGTATATCAAAAACTAAATCTTCTTCTCACCCACAGCTTTTCCCTGCGTGAACAAGTACAGATAATCCGGCCCACCGGATTTCGAATCTGTGCCCGACATGTTGAATCCGCCAAACGGATGGCATCCTACCGTTGCACCCGTGCATTTGCGATTGATGTAGAGATTGCCGACATGGAACTCACGGATCGCGCGCTCAATCTTTTCACGTGAGCGCGTGTAGACCGCCCCAGTCAGGCCAAATTCGGTGTCATTCGCGATCTGAAGCGCATGGTCGTAGTTTTTGGACTTGATGACCGTCAGCACGGGCCCAAAGATTTCTTCCTGCTCCAGCTTCGATTTTGGCGGAATGTCAGCAACGACCGTCGGCTGAATGAAATATCCTTCACCAGCATTCGTGGCGTGAGCGCCGCCGGTGATCACCCGTCCGTCTTTCTTACCCTGCTCGATGTAGCCCATGATCGTCTTCATCGAGCCTTCGTTAATTACCGCGCCCATGTTGGCGTTTTCGGCGGGATCTCCAACGTTGATTTTTTCTACGCGAGCCTTCAATTTCTCCAGGAACTTGTCGTAAATGCGTTCATCAATAATCGCTCGCGAGCAAGCCGAGCACTTCTGGCCCTGGAAACCGAAAGCAGAAACAGCTACGCCTTCAACGGCTGAGTCGATGTCGGCGTCAGCGTCGACGATGATCGCGTCCTTGCCGCCCATTTCGAGAATCGTGCGCTTGATCCAGATCTGCCCAGGCGCCTGGTCGGCGGCGACTTTGTTGATCCGCAATCCTACTTCGCGCGAACCCGTAAAGGCGATGTAGCGAGTCTTGGGATGGGCCACAACCGCGTCCCCAAAGCTTGCGCCCGCCCCGGGGCAGAAGTTGACGACGCCCTCGGGCATACCGGCTTCCTCGAGCAATCCGACAAATTTCGCAGCGATAGTCGGCGAGTCGCTCGATGGTTTCAAAATCACGGTGTTGCCGGAAACTATCGAAGCCAGCGTCATCCCAGCCATAATCGCGCACGGAAAGTTCCACGGCGGAATGACCGCTCCCACGCCCAGTGGAATGTACAGCAGCGTGTCGCGCTCGCCAGCCATCTGCACCGGCAGCTCGGTCCTGGCGAGCCGCAGTGCTTCCCGGCTGTAGTACTCGCAAAAATCGATGGTCTCGGCGACGTCCGCGTCTGCCTCTGCCCAATTCTTGCTAACCTCAAATACCATCCAGGCGCCAAGCTCGAACTTGCGCTCGCGCAGCAGATCGCCTACGCGGAACAAAAGGCTGGCACGCTCCTCGAATGATGTCTGGCTCCAGGTCTCAAAAGCCGCGAGCGCGGCTCTCATCGCGGGTTCCACGTGCTCTTTTCCGGCTTTCTGGTGAATGCCCACGATCTGAGAAGGCTTTGCAGGATTGAGAGACTTAATCTTGTCCGTCGTCTTCACCCGTCTGCCGCCAATAATCAAGTCATACTCACGCCCAAGCTGCCCTCGCACTTTCTCAATAGCGGCGCGCATCTTGCGCGCGTTTTCTTCCTTCGTAAAATCGGTGAGCGGCTCGTTTACGAACGGACCTTCATGCACGCGAATCTTCGGACGAGTGGGGGCTTCAACGGTTGCCATGAGTGCACCTCGAGAAGAGATGAGTCGTACAGAACGATTCGGCGACAGTCAATTCTAGCTCCGTGCGGACGAGGACGTCCGCCGCATACTATGGGACCTTGACCGACTCGCGCTGTTCTGCGGGCCGGTAGCTCATCTTCGCCGTGCGCTCCAGCTTGTCCCAGGCGAAACGCTGGCCCTCAATGGCGCGCTTCAGGGTCTTGAGCAGCACGACCGAGAATAA
>QIAB01000168.1 GCA_003225455.1 Acidobacteriota bacterium | reverse complement strand
AATCCCACAATTGATTTGCTGCGAAAGCTTGGGCTTGAGCACGAACAGCGGTACCTGGTTACATGATCGGCCTGTACGGCATCCGCTACCTGAACATGAGGTCAACGGCAAGCGAACATTTTGTGACCCCTTAGCCGTTGCAATCAATTTCCAAATCCGCCCTTGACGAATTAACTTGTTGCGCAAGGCCAAAGTTCTCTGCTGGCTACGGACACAGTGCGGACACAGTAGGTTAGGCTTTACAGCACTTCCTTGCAAGTGATTGAAAAGATGGTGAGCGCGGAAGGAATCGAACCTTCAACCTACTGATTAAGAGTCAGTTGCTCTGCCAATTGAGCTACGCGCCCATGCGGTGGGATGTCCTGCTTGCGGCTTTCATATTGAGTCTAACATGAACCGCCTCGGCCCAAAGCTAGAGGCGTTGGCTGCAATCATTGATACGAATTCGGGCACGGAAAATACGGCGTCGTATGGCCTACATCTTTGTTGTTGATCTTCGATTCCTGCGCGAAGACCCATTGTCCATTCTGATTTACGTAATGGTTCCAGTCGTACAGCCCGATTCCCAATCCGAGGCTGAACACTTCTTTATCGCTGCAGCTGCCGTAACTGGAGTCGCAGCCGTACTGGTACGTGAACAGCCGAGTCTTGACCTTGCCGATATTCCCACCCGCCTTCACCTGCGCCGGCGCGGAAACTTGGTTCAGCACGTTCTTCAGGGCGGCCGTTTTGTACGCCGTGCATGCAGAATAAAAACTGTAGGTCGAGTTTGCCGCCGGAATTTGAATGGGCTGGCTTGCCGCTCCCTTGGTCACACAACGCGGAGACATGGGCAGATCCACATTGAAGCGCTTAAACGTGCGCGGATCGGTCCACGTCAGCTCCGTACTTCGGTCATACACGAAATTCTGATCGAATGTCTTCACATCCCAGGGATAACCATTCGCGCCTTTGGTCCACACAAAATATCCCGTCGCCGCGAAGCTCACTCCATTGTCGGGAAAAATCGACGAATAGATTGGATTCGCATTCCCCGGCCCCATGTAGTAATCCGCGCGATCGGGATAATTCATAATGAAATAATTCAGCATGTCCTCGGTACCGGCCGGACAAGAGAACGTCTGAGCATGGGATGCAATCGGCGCGGCGTAAACAACAATCCCCAATAACAAAAGAACGGATCTGTACACGTGCAGCCTCCCAAATAATCGTGCAGAAATTTCTAAGCCAGGCGCGGAACAAACTTCCTTGAACCCAGGACACGCGGCTCTTACTGGCGGGAACGGGAAGGAATGTTCCCGATATAGTAATCCAGAAACTCAGGTTCAGGCGTGCAGCGGAGAAATTTTTGCTAAGGACCGTCTGTTACCGAACTAAAACACGCGCCAGACATGGCACACTCCGAGAGGGCTGGAGAGACACGGAAAGGATCTCAGGTCAGGGCTGGAGGTCTGAAGTCCGTTGTCTGAAGGGATATTAGGGGCGCTGTTGAGCGTCCGCGACCAGAGGAGATACTGCTTCATCAACTCCGACGTTCGATTTTTGCGGCGCCGCGTTTTCCACCTCCACCGGCGGGCGCCGCTCGATCGTCCCCAGAATCGGTACGTATTCGAATTCGTTTGTTAGCGAGACAAAGCGCTGCTGCGCGCAAAGCGACTCAATCAACGCTCGCTGCCGTCCGTTCAACACCTGTAATGGCAGCACGTGAAAATGGCGGAAAATCCACAAAATGTAGACCCGTTGGAGAAATGTCGGCCTGATGTAGCGAGGCCCCAACGGTGTGAGCACACGCAAGACACCGTCGGACAGCTTCTGCATCAACATGATCGGAGCACCCGCAGATTGGTAATCTCTTATTTGTAAGACGGCAGCAATTCGAGGGCCGCATTATTGCACCAAACTCGATGCATCTGCATTAAGAAAATTTTATGCACACACGGATCGCGCCGAACAGGCTTTCTCTGCCTATCAATTTGAGAAAGCGCGTGCCAAATCTTCTACTTACCCGCCGATCTCGGGAAGAATATCCATGTTCAGGATACGCGCCGCAACCCCGCAGCGCTGCTCGCCGGCTTCCTCGACCCGTACCACCGAGCAACGGCAACACACCCATTGCTTCTGGCCTCCCGTCATCTCCTTCGGCAAGATCAGCACTATCTCCAGTTCGCTCCCCTCGCTGAAGTGCGAGTCGCAGTACAAAAATATCCCGCCACTGCTCAGGTCACGCGCGTAGCCGCTCGTCTGAACGGCGTCCCGTTCAGACTTAATGGTTATGGGCACGGTGACACTCAGGCGTTTCTGCTTTCGACGCTCAGGTTTAGGTTCTGGCATGGAGGAGGGAGAGTATCACATCTAGATTTGCTTCGTTCTCCACAGCGGAGAATCACGAAAGCGATGGGCGTAACCCTGATTCAGGAATCCCGGTTCGGGGGGATTGGAAGAGCACGGCCGAATACGTCGGCTGCGTTGTTGCTGAAAACGAAAGCTCCTCCTGCCAATCGGCAAGAGGAGCTGAGAAGAGACCACGCCAATCAGCTAGAAGGTAAACTTCGCCGCCAACTGAATCCCGCGCGGCCCCCCGCCGCCGAGGAAGGGATTGCCAATGCCAACGTCGCCGGTAGCGACGATGTGATAACCTCCGTTGCCTACCTCTCGTCCAGGACCGCCGGCAACGAATCCGCATTTACATCCGGTTGGCGTAAGATTAGCTCCTGGATCGGCAACAAAAGCTGGCAGGAATGGGTTCGCGAAGTTAGGGTGATTCAGGATATTGAAGAACTCCGCGCGCAGTTGCATACTCAGGCGTTCCGTGATTGCGGTGTTCTTGTAAATCGCGAAGTCCCACTGTTTAAATGTCGGCCCCACAAGGGAGTTTCGGCGCTCATTCCCAAAGTGACGCGTTCCGGGCACACAATCGCTTGATAAACCGCTGATGGTTGTCGTGACCGTGCACGGAATCGCAAACGAGCTGAGCTGAACATAGTTGTTGGGTTCACGTTTGTGATAAACGATAGGTCCAACAACATCTGGCCGATCATCACCTTCTCCGCTGCCGCTGAAGTCATCCTCGAAGTTGTAATTGAACTGAAACGGCTGCCCACTTTGGAGTGCAACCGTGGTTGAGAATCCCCAGCCGTTTCTTAACCTGCTGGAGCCGGATTTCGGCAATTCATACCCAAAGACCCAGGAAAATCGGTGTGGGACATTGAAGTTTGATGGCCCATATTCCAAGTTCGGACGCGTACTGTCATTCGGCTGCGCCGCATTATTCTCAAAGTCTTCGCCATCACTGGCGGTATCGAACGACTTCGACCACGAATAATTGACAATCGAAGTCACGCCCTTCCAATTGGTGATACGTAAACTAGCTTGAAGAGCGTTGTAATTCGACTTCGCGGTGGATTCCTCTTGCATGAGATAAAACGCTGTATTCGGGTTGTTAGCGCCAAACACGCCTCCGTAAACGCGCGGCACTCCGTACGAATCGTCGCATGCGCATGCTAAATCGTCCGCAATGATGGCTGCCTGGTTCGGTTGATTTAGATCGCGGAACCGAAACAATCGATGCCCTTGTGATCCGACGTATCCGATCTGCACCGCGAAATTGCTTCCAATCTGGTGCTGGATATTCAGGTTGTAATTTTCCATATATGGTGTGCGGATATGCCGGTCAACAGCGAAGCTGTCGCATTCCAAATTCGAACAGTTAGGCGCATTGTCATATATCGGCACGCCAGCGCCGATCACACCTCCACTGGCTGTTGCCGGACGGACCTGCATCGGATCGAGCGGATTGAACACGTTATATGCCGGACCGGGATCGAAAAACGGCGGATAGGGCAGATGACCGAGGAAGAAATCCTGGGAGAAGGCATCGTAGAACATACCCCACCCAGCACGCACCACAGTCCGACCTCTGCCGGTAACATCCCATGCAATGCTGACACGAGGCGCAAAATTCTTGTAATCAGGCTCGTAGAGTCTGCTTAATCCGGGTTGCCCCACCTGCGTCAAATTGAACGTCTGATTGACGGAATCAAGAGCTGTGACGTTGCTGAAAAGGTTATTCTTCTCCGCAACCACACCGAAGTAGTCCCATCGTAAGCCGTAGTTCAAGGTAAATCGGGGCGTTATGCGAAATGTGTCCTGGAGATAAAACCCGTAGCTGTTCTCGAACGTGTGGCGCCGGGTATTCCCCGAGTATTGGAATCCGTTGCTCAAGTCCCCGGCAAGAAAGCTGCTCAGGTCCGCGAACCTCATTCTGCCGCGCGAAAATTTGTCGAAATGTTGCTGAATGCTGGTTCGTCGATACTCGAAACCAAACTTTACGTCGTGCTTGTTGAGTTTCCACGAGAAGTTGTCAATGAACTGGTTGTTCGTATCCACGCGACGTCGCGGGTCACCTGAAGTGGCGCCAAGCTGAGAGAAGAAGCTACTGCTACCGGTCGGGGTCACCGAAACGAGGATGATTGGCAGGCCAGAATCGTGTAATCCTGAGCCGGAACAGTCTGCCGTCGAGCTTGCAGCGCAGAGACCAATCGAACTCGGATGAAAATTCTGGTCTTGGGGAAAAAATCCCTCTGCGAAACGGTTCCAGCCGTAGCGTACCTCGTTTACTTGCGTCGGCCCGAACGTATGCACGTAAGAAAGCGCCACTAGCTGTACACGCGTCGGCGTCACAGTATTGAAGCCTGGAAGCTGCCCGCCAGAACCTGTAAGAGCGAGCGGAAACGACTGCGTGCTGTCGCCGAAGAAATAGCGGCCCGTCACAAGATTGGTTGAATTGAAACTGTGGTCAATTTTCGCGATCGCGCTACTTAGGTTGTTGTAAGACGGCGTAATCAGCGAGGAGTTTGGACCTTGGGGGCAACCAGTATCATTCGAGTGGATGCCAGGCCGGTTCGGCGCAGGCCAGGGATTGTGGTTAGCTATCAAGCTCTTGATCACGGGATCGCTGGCATCATTAGGACTGAGCGACCCGCCCGGACCGGTCCCCTCAGGTACGCACGCCAAGGTCACGACTCCAACCCTCTCGCGTTGCCCTTCATAATCCAGATAAAAGAATGTTTTGTTCTTGACGATGGGACCGCCGAGCGATCCGCCAAACTGATTGTTGTGGAACGGCGCCCGGGCTCCTTCTGAGTTGAAGTAGTTTCTTGCATCCAGGGCGTTGTTGCGGAAGTACTCCAGCGCAGTCCCATGCACGGTATTCGAGCCGCTTTTGGTCACGATGTTGACTGTAGCCCCTGCGTTGCGGCCATATTCGGGCATGAAATTCGAGTTTATGTTTAACTCGGAAATGGCATCCACCGGCAGAATCGTGGCAGGTGTCCCGAACACGCCGGCCTCGTTGATCGCGGGGTCGTTCCGGTAGCCGTCGTTCATGTCGGTTCCGTCAAGCAGAAAATTATTTGAGCGACCGCGCGCTCCGTTCATTGAGAAAATGCCGAACGACCCGGGAGAGTCTGTGATCTGGTCGGGCGAACCCGAAACTCCAGGAGTCAGGAAGATCAGCTTTTGGAAGTCGCGCCCGTTTAGCGGCATATCCTTCGTCTGTTGGGCTGTGAAGGTCGTCCCGAGCGTGTCAGTAGTGGTTTCGATCTGGGGCAATTCCTCGCCTGAAACCTCAACAACAGTCACCGCTTCGCCCGTCTTCAAAGCTACGTCCACGCGCTTCTCCGCAGCGACATCCACGGCGACATTCGAAATTGAAGACGTCTGAAACCCGCTTTGGCTCACCGTCACCGTATACGTCCCGATCGGCAGTTCGGGGATGGAATAGCTCCCGTCCCCGCTAGTCTGCGTCGTGCGCTCGAGTCCCGTGTTCACATTGCGCACCGTGACTTTGGCGCCGGTCACTACTGCGCCCGAGGGGTCCGTAACTGTCCCCAGGATCGTTCCACGAAACGTCTGCGCCATGAGCGACGCTGCCGCCAACACCACAAAAGCGAGGACCATCCTCACTCTCATAAATTCTCCTTTTGATTTCTGGCTAAGAACGCTGCGCGATTGAAACATTCGTCTCCGCTGGTGCAATTGCTGATCGCTTGCGGGGAACAACTTTTGTTTGTCCTACAACTCATCGCAAAGAGGAAAGAGAATACCGCTGATGCTATTGCGCGCTTTTATGGGAAGCGCGAATTTTACCGCACTGCCGGGAACAAAGAAACCAAGGCAACAGTCCTCTTGCCCTCAGCATCTCTGGTCTTAAGCCGGATTCCTAGGCTAGAATAGCGAAATTACAGGCCCAGCGCGGCCTGCGTGGGTTACTGCTATGGTTCGCTGGATCGCCTTCGACGAGGAAACCGCCGACGCCATCGTCAGCCGCTTCAAGCGCGGCGCCTCTGAACTGCACGATGGCAACCCTTTCGACGCTGTCCTGAGCCACGGCAAACCCAGCATTCTGCTGATGCCGTCCAGCATCCCCGGAAGAGTCCTGGTGGCGCGCATCGAACCGAAAGCCATGCGTGCTGCCGAGTCCGGCGTAAATGCAAAGATCGCCCGCAAGTTCTGGCGGAATACCGAGCTGCAGTCCGAGGCAAACGCGGCCACCGATTCCGCCGAATCCGTTTCTTACGAACCCAGCGGATTCCTCGGCCTCGCCGATGAACCCGTCTTCCACCGCCCACCTCAGCCCGCCCGCCCCGCGCCAAGAAAGAAGTGGTGGTGGAGGAAGAGCGCGTAGGGCAGGTGTCCTCACTGAAATGGCGCAACTGGTTACCGCCCCTTCCGTAGCCGAAGAGGCGGTGTTTTGGAACCTTCTACCCTACAGCCGGAGGCTAAGCGAGGCAAGAATCACAAGAGGAAACGAAGTGTTTAGGATTTCCCGACCAGGCGCTAGCTTGCCTTATCTGCTGCCGAGTGGACCAACCCATCCTCTCCAAGAAGTCGGAGGCGGCACAGAAGGCAGTGCGCTACGACCCCCAGCTTCGCCGGGAGTATCTGCATCGCTGTCACCAGAAGCCGAAAAAAACGGTGCTTGCGCACCGCCTAGGATTTGTGTCCCTTGACTACGCCTTCGCTCTTATCGTGGGGTACCTATGCTGCTGGCTGGGGGACCTCGTTCAGCGCACCTTTCATCAGCGGAACCGCGGCACTGATGTTGGGCGCCAATGGAAACTGCACCAGTTCTAACGTAGCTTCAGGGCTGTCGCATGCCCATTCCATATCCTATTCGCAACTGGGATATGGACGTCTGGATACGTATCTGGCCGTCAAGGCCTGCCACTGATAGAAGCGCGAGAAAATCAACCAAATTATCTTAGACGAACTGGTGAACGCGCAGTTCACTCAGCGTTCACTCGCCTACTGCTGGCGCGCGCGGCGGTCCGGAAAGCCGTGGGCAGCATGTAGTCAAGGAATCGCCAATCGCACCTTGCACTGTGCGGAGAACTGCACCGAACAATACAGTTAATGAATTGCTATGCTTTAATAGATATCGCAGGTTTGCATGCCGTCCACCTTTAGAAATCT
>QIAB01000067.1:34993-35531 GCA_003225455.1 Acidobacteriota bacterium | reverse complement strand
AGTGGTGGGGGGCCGTTGGCGTCCGCAGGAGAGGCATGCAGATGCACATCGATGATAAGCTGTCCAGCGCGATCTTGAGCATCTGCGTGAAGCGAAATTGCCAGCAAGAGTACAGCAACAAGAATGAAACGCATTCTCATCGCCCATCCCCCGCGTTTCCAACAGACTTGGTCGGCCGTGCTGCTCTCGCCGGGCTTACTTCGCGTTTGCCTCTGCCTGCGCGAGCAATCTTCCGCTGTCATCCGGAAACAATGGCCGAATCAGCAAAGGCTGAGTGTCGAGTATCACCAAATCCCACGAGTACTCTTCACTACTTCGGTAGCACCTGAAAACGGGTTCGCATGCCGCTAGAGAAATGTCCAGGCATGTGGCAGTGGAACAGCCAGATTCCCGGATTATCAGGAATCATGTCAGCGACCGCACTCATCATGGGCGTGAGCATGATCATGTCGGTACGCATGTGATCGATCACCGCCGTCTGACCGTGCCAGTGGCCGGTGTGAATGTCCCAGGCCTCTTCGTCGTTTGGATTCGCAAA
>QIAB01000067.1:0-34922 GCA_003225455.1 Acidobacteriota bacterium | reverse complement strand
ACATTGCTCCCGTCATAATTCTTGGGGTCGCCGTAGAGTCGTCTTAGATTGCCGTCCCAATACCAACTCAGGTGCTCGTCATAGAGTCCGAACTGAGTGACGAACTCCCGGTCCACGTCTTTTGGGGAACCGTCATCACGGGCCATACCTCGGCGGGTGATGATGATGGGACCGATCAAACCGGAGTTGATGTCTTTACTCTCATTTACATGAGAGTGATACACCCAGAAGGCGCTACTCCCTTCATGTTCGGTGGAGCCAGCTCGTTCCGGAACCGACCATGTGTAAGTGTGGGTTCCACCCGGTGCTACGCTGTCGTCGGCCTTGTCGTTGCCGCTCGTGTCGTCTTGATAGTCGGCACCTTCCGAAGACTTTCCGTAAAACACACCATGCGGATGAACGCTAACATCGCGCGATGTATTGTTCTTGAAAACGACCTTGATGGTGTCCCCAACCTCCGCGCGGATGAGGGGCCCGAGGATGCCGAGATGCGCCCACCTTCGGAACTGGGCTTTAAGGTTTTGAAATCCGCATCCGTGTACTCCCGGAAGAGGGCCTTACGATAGACGGTTGCGTTTGGGTCGAGCGTTCCCTTGGAAGCGGGATCATCTTGAAGGTGGTATTTCTCCCCATGGATCAGATCCTTGCCGGAAGGAGCGTAATCCCAATCCACCTCGTCGGCCGCGATGTAGTAGGTGCGAACTCGCCCGGCAGGCATAGTCCCTTGCGGCTGCCCGCCAGCAAAGGAATACATCAACACGAGACAGGAGAAAAGGCGAAGCTTGAGCACATCCACCGCCCGAATTCTAAAGGCCAATCCTAGGTCCGGCAGGGCAAAGCGTCAAATTAGCCTTTCGCCGCATTGCGATTCGCAGACGTTAGACGCTTCGGAACGGACCGAGGGGCGCTCAGCACGATCACCGAGAATTGTCGAGGGACCTACAAGCATGGCATTTCGATTTCACCGACGACGCAGTACCTCCTGGATAGTCGGCTATCCGGAAACTGAGCCGAAAAGATTGCCTTTCGGCACGAGCGCAAAAACTCGTCACCAATTCGTCACCAAAACTAGGCGGTTTCTGGCGATTTTGGAGTCCCATAGGAGGCGGAAAAGCAAAGCAGGCAAAGGGTTTTAATTCGTTGAATTCAAAATTCACACGGTGGAAGTCATAGGTTCGAATCCTATAGCGCCCACCATCTTTGAGGTCCCTCTGCGTCAGGCTCGGGATTTCGACAGCAGGCGCTTTGATTCCAGGAATGGGTTGTAACTCTAAAGGAACCGCGAAAAATGCTCGAACCAGCGCAAGGCTGAACATGAAGAAAAGCACGTACGGCGTACCTTTTTTAAATCAAATACGAAAGGGCGCACTCAAAAGCCGCGCCGGGAACAGGATGACTGCTCGCACCAAGGCCAGCGCGCCATGTACGGCGATCCCGATCACACGGAACGGTAGCAGAAATAGCCAGACCAGCGGATAAATCACCAGCGCGACCAGCGCCACCGGCCAGCACAGCACGAACAGCACGCACCAGAGAAGAAAGCTGATCATCGGAGTTTCTCGCGACTTTAATTATCAAGTACGACACTTGGTTAGCGAAAGTTCCGGCAATTAGCTGCCAGGTATTTCTTAAGAAATTCCAGCGTTCGCATTTCCGCATCCTGCCAGATCGCTCCTTCGAAGCTGTGCCCGGTTTCCGGATAAATCTGCATTTCGTAAGGGATCTGCTTTTTTTCTAGAACTTGCTGCAAATGATAAGCCTCTTCCACGGGAACGGTCGGGTCGGCTTCACCATGGAGGATGAGCACTGGGCAGAGCCGTCGCGTGAAAAACTTCACCTCTTTAGGCAAGCCTCCAAAAAATTCGACCACCGCCTGAATGCGCGAGTCAATCGCAGCATTAGAAAGGGAAATATACGCACCTAGAGAAAATCCCAGCAATCCGATTCGTTCGGGATCGACCTGGGGCTGTCCAGCCACAAAGCTTACCGAATCCCACAGCGTCTTCATCCACAATGGGAAATGGCGAAAGATGGTTTCGCGATCAGCTTCGGCAGTGCCGGTGCGGTCGAAATAATGCAGCACGTACACGGCGAATCCGTTTGCTGCCAACAGGTCCGCTGGGCTGAACATGCTGGCATGACCCCCTCCCGAACCGTGCAGCCCGATGATGGCGGGAAATTTATTTCCGTTGGCAGAGGGGAGGAAACAATCCAGGCCGACTTTTTTTCCGCCCGATTTGAAGCTGACTCGAGATTGGGTGACAAGGTAGGCCAAAGAGTTGGTCCTCGTACGAATCCGGCCGTTGTTGCCTTATCGCTGCAGCACCGCTACGTCCTCTGAAAGCTTCCGTAGCGATTCCCCATAGGGCGCGCGCGCAATTCCTTTTTCTGTGACGATGGCGCTGACATATTTTGCAGGTGTCACGTCGAACGCAGGATTTTCCACCTCAGTTCCATCAGGGACCATCTGCTTGCCTGCAATGTGGGTCACTTCGCGCGGATTTCGCTGCTCGATGGGAATGCTGTTGCCATCGAGAGTATCCAGATCGACCGTGGAAAACGGCGCCGCTACATAGAACGGGATGCCGTGTTCCTTCGCCAACACAGCGAGCGTGTACGTCCCGATTTTGTTGGCGACATCGCCATTAGCCGCGATGCGATCAGCCCCGACCACGATCGCGCCAATCTTCCCCTGCTTCATCATGGCGCCAGCCATGTTGTCGGAAATAACCGTGGTCGGAATGCCATCTTTCATTAGCTCCCAAGCCGTCAGCCGCGAGCCTTGCAGAAAAGGGCGAGTCTCGTCGGCGTAGACGTGAAGTTTTTTTCCTTGCTCGACCGCCGCACGAATCACCCCTAACGCCGTGCCGTAGCCACAAGTTGCCAGGGCGCCGGCATTGCAGTGCGTGAGCACGCCGCCACTCGCGGGCATAAGCGTGGCGCCGTGCCGGCCCATCGCCTGGTTGCCGGCAATATCTTCGGCATGCATGCGCTGCGCCTCTTCGATCAGCGCCTGCTTCAGTTGAGGCAGCGGCCTGACTCTGAGCTGCTCAAATTTCTCGCGCATGCGGCGAATCGCCCAGAATAAATTGACCGCCGTGGGCCGGGTGTTGCCAATCGCATCGCAGATTTTGTCGAACTCCGGCTTCAACTCGCCAACGGTTTCCGCCTTGGAGTTCTTGATTCCAAGAGCGATTCCCATCGCGGCCGCAACTCCAATGGCGGGCGCGCCACGCACTACCATGTTGCGGATCGCATCCGCAACTTGCTGATAAGTCTTGCAGGTGACATAAGCCTCTTCAGTCGGCAGCTTGGTCTGGTCGATAAAGCGCACGCCGGAATCGGTCCATTGAAGTGTTTGAACCATAAGAATTGATTCGTTGAGGAATTGAGTCACTGAGCGATTGGGAGCTCGATATTCAGTGACAAAATGTCTCAACGATTCACTGACTCACTCATACTCTGTGCTCTTCGCAGCGGACCCGGGGGCGATTCATGATCGCCGGACGTCCGCAAATTTCGCATCCTGCACCCACGGCGAGAACAGACGGTGAGGTTTCGTCGTTCTGTAATGCATGCTCTTGCCGCACTTCGTCCGCGTTAAAGATTGCAACAAAACGGGCCGGTGCCGACGCCTTCTCCACGCTCGCTCGTCCGCGTGCTTCTTGGCGCTCAACCAGGCACATCACGCCGACAATCTCGAAACCGAAATCTCGGGCGGCTTCAATCGCCTGAACCGTAGAAGCTCCCGTGGTACAAACATCATCTACGATTACGACCCGTGCCCCTTTTTCCCGGAAGCCCTCAATTCGTTGTCCCGTACCGTGCTGCTTCTCCGCCTTACGGACCAAAAATCCGTCCACCTCGCCGCTGGTGACCGATACCGCCGTCACAATGGGGTCAGCACCCAGGGTAAGTCCGCCGATGGCTTGTGGCTTCCACCCTTGCGCTCGAATCTCTTCCAGAAAAACCTGCCCTGTCAGGCGCGCGCCTTTGCCATCAAGTGTAGTGGTGCGACAGTCCACGTAATAGTCGCTGCTGGCGCCCGATGAGAGTTTGAAATCCCCCAATCGGAATGACTTGGACGCCAGCAGCCGCAGCAGTTCCTGTCGCGCGGCAGTCATGAAATTCCAAGATAACATGACAGCACATTAGTGACTGGGCATGAATCGCGGAGCAGAACAGATCGGCGAGGCTGTAGCGCCGGCATCTTGCCGGCTGTCGGTCAGGCGTCCCGCCTGACCAGCTTGCAACCCTTACTGCGTCAACTTTTCAAAGTGCCGGAAGCCGCCGGTCGCCGCAAAGATCAAAACGGATAGGGTCGCGTTATACGTGGTGTGCATGATGACTCCGGTCGCTACAGAGTTTGTCACCGCCCGCGTAATCGTCAGGGCCAATCCGACGAGGAACACCACCAAAACGGGCGCCCAGGCGCGCCCCAGCTGTGGAGAGTGGATCAGGCCAAATCCCGCCGCCGTCAGAAGAACCCCGACAAAAAGCCCCAACCGCCGGGCCAGCACCGGATAAAGAAATCCGCGAAAAAAGAGCTCTTCAATCAGAGGCGCAAAGGTGGCGCCGAATAGCGACAACATCCATGCCTCGGCGGGCGTCTGAAAGAAACGATCTATGGGCAGTTCCTTAGGCATAGGGAGAAAATGAGCGAAGGCTTGCAGGCCGAACGCCAGGACCACGCCGCCCATTACGTATGCCGGCCAGTTCCGCGGCCAATTCCAGTGAATCGCATGCCAAAAGCTTGCGCCGCGCTTACGTTCGAGGAGCGAAATCATGTACGCGAACACAACCAGATACGCTAGAAACTGCGCGATAACCGTAACCAACGGGTACTTACTTACCTCGGCGAGGGGCAGTGCGGGATATAGCAGCCGATGTGCCATATACGCAACCAGCAGAAGGAAGGCGACGATTGAGCCCATTGTGGCGAATGCGATACGCAGCACGTCCCAGCCTGTCCACGATGGACTCTCCGCAATTGGAACGGGAGCCGAGGGGAACGGCTCAGGCGGTGGAGATGGCTCGACCCACGGGTTCGGCGGCGACGACAAGAGAGTTCCTGCTACCTAAATTTACACGAAAAGACAATGATTGCGTCGAACCACGCCAGATCGAGCACAACGAAGGCTGGAAACGTCAGGCTTCAGAGAGGAATTCGTACTCGTCGATCACAGCAGCGACGGCAACCTTGCCTTCAACTGCACCATTGTCCACGCGCACGACCTTGCCCTTACAACGCACACGGATGCTTTCGGTCAAGGTAATCTCAGGTGGGAGGGTAAGCGTAAATTCGATTGACGATCCGGCGGTAATGGCAGAATCCAAATAAAAGCAAATGCCACGCGCGCTTACGTCGCGGGTTTGGGCGGTTTTTTCCTGCGATCCATTTTCGTTGTATGTAACAGAAACAGGCAGCCGCAGCGCAAATCGCCGCGTCGCCCGCTTTTCCTGTCCGGTCTCGGCCATGGGGGCTCCGAAAAAAGCCCTGTAAGAATGGCCTTTTGCGTCCAGTGTGTCAAGACAAACCTTGTTTTTTCAGGTCTCTGTCAAAGAAACGGGACCTTCGGCGGTCCTCGTGCAGGGCAACCCGGCCAGCCTTTATGATGTACCTTGTTCTACTGGGCCTGAGCGATGATCTTCGTCCTCGACAACTACGATTCCTTCACCTACAACCTCGTCCAATATCTGGGCGAATTGGGGGCAGAGGTCGTAGTTCGCCGCAATGACCAGATAACCGTCACCGACGTAGAAGCCATGAAACCGGAGCGCATCGTCCTCTCTCCAGGACCCTGTACTCCCAATGAAGCAGGCATTAGTATCGAGCTAATCCGCCATTTTGCTGGCAGAATTCCTGTGCTCGGCGTTTGTCTTGGACATCAGGCCATCGGAGCGGCCTTCGGCGGCCGGATCAGCCGCGCGAAGCATCTGATGCACGGTAAAACCAGCCAAGTGCAGCACGACGGCAAAACCATCTTCCGCGAGCTCTCTTCCCCGATGACAGCTACCCGCTATCACTCGTTGATTGTCGAGGAGGAAAACCTGCCAGCCGAGTTGGAAGTGAGTGCCTGGACGACCGAACGCGACGGCACGCGAGTCATCATGGGTCTGCGCCACCGCAAATTCCAGGTAGAGGGCGTGCAGTTTCATCCTGAAAGCGTGTTAACCAATCACGGCAAGAAACTGGTCGCCAATTTCCTCGCGATGTAGAACCCGCTTCGCTCTCGATCTGCCGTTGTTCTGAAATCCGAACAAGATGGAAAATTGCACCCAGAATCTTCGCATCCATGTTAAAAGAACTGCGTGCCACCGGGGCTTCGCGTTCTGCTCCATTCAGCCTCTTCAATGCATCGCGCTGAGCCCCGGTTTTTCTACCGCGCACATCTTGCACTCCACCATTTCTGCCACGCGGACGAGGACGCCAGAACGGTCTGAGTTTTGACGATGCTGATTTTTGCCTGTTAGACTGAATGATTGTCAGCCCACAATTAGTCCAGGCGTCAGCCCATTTCCCGGCCCGAAGACTTGCTAAGGACCGACGACCGACGACTGACGACTAACGACTAACCCGAAGGGGAGTTCGTGCGCGCAGAAACCCGTCATCAACTGAAACAGGACCGATTCAGCAGGGCCACAATCGATGTCGCCGAAAAAACCGTCCATTGGACGGTCGAACATCAGTCGAAGCTGCTCGTCGGAGCGATCGTTTTGCTCGTCGCAGTCGCAGCGCTGCTTGGCGGCTGGTACCACATCAGTCAGCAGGATGAGAAAGCCAGCGTAGAGCTCAGCCAGGCAGTGCGGACCCTGGACACTCCCGTTCGTCCCGCTGGTATGCCGGCCCAGCCGGATGAACCCAGCTTTGCTTCCAGCAAAGAACGCGCCACCGCGGCGCATAAGCAGTTTCAGGAAATCGTCAGCAAGTATCCGCATACGCGCTCGGGAGAGATCGCGCGCTATTTTCTCGGCCTGACTTCATCGCAGCTCGGCGACTATGCTGCGTCGGAGCGCGAGCTTAAGAGCGTTGCCGATTCCCGCAATGCAGACTTTGCTGCGCTGGCCAAATTTGCCCTGGCTTCGGTTTACCGCAATACGAATCGAAATAAAGATGCGATCGAGTTATACAAAAGACTAGCTGAAAAACCCACCCGCACCGTAGGCAAAGTCGCCGCGCAATTAGAATTGGCGGAAACGTATCAGGCCAGCCAGCAGCCGCTGGAAGCCAAGCACATTTACGAGCAGATTCAGAAGGAAAATCCCTCCAGCGACGCCGCGCAGATGGCCTCGGCAAAATTGCAGCAGTTGAACAGTCCCCGCTAGAAATCCGACGGATTCGCTTGTCTGCTTGCCCGAAAAGTCCTTAAGTCAACAGTAACCTTTCCCGCTCGCCTGCCGATAGATCAACCGTGGACCCATTATCCTCTGCCCAAGCCCGTGGAGAAGCCAAGCCACCGGTTTCTCCTCATACCCGTTTTGTTGCTCGCCAGCCGATCCTCACGAAAGAAGAGAAGGTCTTCGGCTACGAATTGCTTTTCCGGGATGGCGTGGAAGATTACTTTCGTGCGACGGACCCAGACGCAGCCTCGCGCAACACCCTGGACAGTTCCATCCTCCTGGGGCTGGATGTTCTCTGCGGTGGCCAGCGGGCGTTCATCAACTGCACGCGGGAAGTGCTGCTCAAGGACTACATGACGCTGCTGCCTCCGAATCAAGCGGTTGCCGAAATCTTAGAGAGCGTTCCTGGGGATGACCTGGTGAAGGCGGCGTGTGCCCGGCTGAAGGAAGCTGGGTTCATGATTGCTCTCGATGATTTCATGCCGAATGACGCACGTGAGTCTCTGACCGAATTTGCGGACATTATCAAGGTGGACATCCGCCAGGTTCCGGTCGCGGAACAGGCTGCCATGATTAAACGTTATGGGCCCTGGCGTTCCCGGTTACTGGCCGAAAAAGTCGAAACTCGGCAGGAGTTCCTGGAAGCGCGCAAAGCAGGATTTGTGTACTTTCAGGGATATTTTTTCCGCCGCCCAGAATTGATGACGGCGCGGGACATTCCCGCCAATCGCATTAATTATTTGCGCATGCTACAGGCCGTCTCTAAGCCGGAATTGGATTCGCGGGAAATCGAAGGTGTGATTAAAAGCGAGGCATCAATTTGCTATCGTCTGCTGCGATATTTAAATTCCGCGGTTTTCGGATTTCCCAGCGAGATTCATTCGGTACGGCACGCCCTCTCTATTCTCGGTGAGCGTGAAGTGCGCCGCTGGGTGCGCCTGATTGCCACCCTCGGCGCCGGTCAAGGCAAATCGAGCGAACTCGTGCTTTCTGCGCTGGTGCGGGCGCGTTTCTGCGAGTTGCTGGCGGGCAAGGTTCCCCACGGTTCCTCCGATCTGTTCCTCATGGGCCTGCTCTCGCTGATGGACGCGATCCTGGAAATCTCTATGCCCGAAGTACTCGACAATGTTCCGCTGGATCAGGAGACCAAGGCGGTGTTATCAGGCGCTGCCAGCCCGCTGCGACCGCTCTATCAACTGATGCTGGCGCGGGAATCCGGCGAGTGGCAGGACACGGGCCATCTCACCCGATCAATGCGCCTCAGTGAAAGTGAAGTGGCGGAAGTTTACTGGCAGGCCATGCAGTGGGCACGGCAGGTGAATTCGGAGTAGAGCGCAGCTTCCACCCGATAGTGAGCCCACGCCCTCCAGTTACTTCTGTGCAAATCTACCTTGACTTTGCACTTGCGTTCTTTACCGCGTGGGCGGTAACATCTTCTTGTTCCCAGCGGCCATGCTCCCTAGCTGGCCCTCCGCGCCCACTGGCTCCTGGCGCCTAACGGACAAAGATCAAGCGAGAATTCCACTCGAATTGGGGTTTCCGCGCAGGTTGAATGTGCGTGGCACAAGGCACCATCCAGAGAGCGGCAAGTAAGGAAATCAGATTCGCGTTCCGCCTGTCGGGCGGGATGAATGCAGGGTGCAACGAGAACAATATGAATGCAGGACCCGGACGACCCTCCGATGGAGGAGGGAGAAACAGGCGGCGGCGTGGCCGTCGTCCACCCAACCGTGGCGGGCATGGCAGCGGCCGTGATCGCCAGCAGCATGGTGGCATTTACACCGCCCCCATGGATCACAGTTACCGTGCGGCGTTTGGCGGCAATGGACCGCGGCCGGGACGCCAGCGCCCCGGCTTTGCCCCATCGTATGCGCAGGCGGAACCCGAGCCGCTGCCACAACGGGAAGACGCCAATTCGCGCATCTTCGCGTTCGTCGACGATCTATTTTTCCTAGCGAAAATTCAGGAGACCGCGCGCAAGCTGAACGTGAAGGTTGAATTCGTCAAGACCGAAAAAGATCTGCTCGACCGCATGAATCAGAACGGCGATGAGAAGCCGTCGCTCATCATCTTCGATCTGAACAACGCCAACGCCAAGCCGCTCGCGCTGATTCCCAAGCTCAAATCCAAGCTGAAAAAAGGCACTTCGATTATTGGATTTCTCTCCCACGTACAGGGCGATCTGAAGCAGAAGGCGCACGAAGTGGGATGTGACATGGTGCTGCCGCGCTCGGCGTTCTCTCAGAATCTTCCGCAGTTGCTGCGCCGGCACGGCGCCCCGGAAGAGGAGAGCGTAAGCTAGGTTTCCTCGGCCGCCGGGACATTCAGTCACGGAGGTCACTAATTGTTCGCCTTTTCTCTGGGTCTTTGTGCCCGATGACGTTCAGGAACCGCTTTCTATCCCGGCGGCCACTGTAAATTCCGTCCTCCGATCAAGTGCACATGCAGGTGAAAGACTGATTGGCCGGCTTTGGCGCCAACGTTCAACACCGTGCGATATCCATCCTCGATGCTGCGCTGGCGGGCAATGTGCGCAGCTGTAAGATGGCAGCGCCCGATTGCGTCCGCATCTTCCTGCGACGCTTCTTTCAAACCACGAATGTGTTTTTTGGGGACGATCAGCACATGCGTCGGCGCTTGCGGGTTGATGTCCTCAAACGCAAACGTGTGCTCGTCCTCGTAGACTTTTTTTGCGGGTATTTCTCCACTCACAACACGGCAAAACAGACAGTCTTTCATGAGAGGTCCAGTCTTAAGATTTTTCAGTCCTACGACAACACTGGGCCCAAGCGCCGGGGAAGCGCATGGGTAATATACTCGCTGCTTGATTCGAGTGGTAGTTGCGAAGTTTACACAGCCCGCCCGGAGTGCCACTCCGGCGAGTGTAGCGGCCATGGCAGACAGTTCCCGAAGCGAAATCGCTTTGAATAGCTGTTCTTCAGAAAGGAATAAATTTTCCGTTAAATATCTTTCATCGAAGCAATGATGACTTGATTACCAAAGGCCCCGAACCCCTCCCAGATACCACTTAACTCTTTTTCTTTGATGAGAGTACGTGGAACGCAAGAAATTCAGCAGAAATCCACTTTTCTATTGCGAACTGCTGCTAAGTCTCATACCATCGCAGAGTTGCCGGATTCTGGCCGCGGGCTATGGACCAGTGGCAAGTCTCGTGCATCGTAAGTAGCTGTAAGCTCCGGGGACGGGCACAAGTGAGAGCCAAAAATTATTTCACCCTTGTTGGCACAATGCTTGCCTTAATTGTGCTGCTTTCCGCGTCTGGGATCGCCGCCAGCGTCAGCACTCATACGCTGACCTCTAAATCTTCCAAGAACCAGAAAGTAAACGAGACTGCGCGTACCCGCAAGCGCATGCGGAGGTTAGCACGCACCCGTCGGCGCGTGGTGTACGCCAGTCATCGCCGGCGGCATCGTTATTACGAGCACTTTACTGCCAACTCGTTTATTGATTCGGATGCAACCACTGGCGATTCAACGGCCGGTGAAGATCCCGTGGTGCGCCAGGCAGCCGCCGACGCGCTCGGAAATATGAACGGCACGGTGCTCGCCATCGAGCCAACCAGTGGCCGCATTTTGGCCATGGTTAACCAGAAATTGGCACTGTCAAGCGGCGCTCAACCTTGCTCGACCATCAAGCTCTCGGTCGCTCTGGCCGCGCTGAGTGAGGACCTGATCACAAAAGATACAGAAATCAGGCTTGGCCGCCGGCGTCGCATGAATTTGACCGAAGCATTGGCGCATTCTAATAATGCCTACTTTGAGTCTCTTGGCCGCCAGCTCGGTTTTGAAAAAGTCAGCTATTACGCTCATCAGTTCGGCTTGGGAGAGCTTGCCGGATACAACATCCCCGGCGAGCAGCTCGGGGCTTATCCTGACGAAGAAATTCCCTCTAAACTTGGCGGCGTAGGCAAGATGTGCTCGTTCGGCGAGGGTGTCTCCATGACCCCGCTGCAGCTGGGCGCCATGGTTTCGGCTATCGCCAACGGCGGAACTCTGTATTATCTGCAGCACCCCACCACGGCAGACGATGTCGCCAACTTCCAGCCGCGCGTGAAACGCCATCTCGACATCGCTTCGCTCATTCCGGAGATTTCCGACGGTATGGCTGGCGCGGTGACGTACGGCACCGCGCGCAGTGTTCGGCTGAACTTTAACGAAGAAGAGATCCTCGGCAAGACCGGAACCTGCTCGAAGGATGGCACACGTTTCGGGTGGTTCGCTTCCTACGCAAAAACTGATGTTGGCCGCATCGTGACCGTAGTCTTTCTGCAAGGTGGCCGGCCAACCTACGGCCCCAAAGCCGCTGAAATCGCTGGACACCTCTACCGCAATCTCTATGACCACAATTTCTTCATAGCCCGCCCCGCGGTGCCGACGAATACGGCAGATGTGAAGACGGTGGAGACAACTCAGTAAAAAGCCGCTCTTCCACGTACTCGGTCAGCGCGAGAAGAAGCGGCCGCCCTGATGGAGTCGCTCGGGGGTGCCCCATTTCTGCCGGATGTTGGCAGAAGTGGGATAAACAACCACGGCTTCCCGGAGGGCAATAAACACATCGCTTTCACCGCCGCCGCCGTCTTCTTGCGCCGCAATGGTTTTTACATCGAAGTGGACGGGCTAGATGGTTTCGAGTTCATCGCTGGCGCGATAGATCAGGGCTCGATGGACCGGCATGAGTTCCGCTTCGCAAAAATCGTCGACTGGATCCCGAAGCGCGTGAGGCCCTTGGTTTGATTTGCGCGATTCCTCGAGAAGGCACGTGCATGTTGGTGTTTCGTGGAAGAGCGGCCATTTATGGCCGCGTAAGATCGAGATTCGGACAAGCGGGCTTCAGCCCGCTGCAGCCCCGTGTCACACCAGCCGACGAGGACGGATACAAACCTGGCCACTCCGCCATTCTCGCCCGCACTGGATTCATTCGAATGTATTCCGCGTGCTTTTCGAAATCATGTTCATCGTGAATTCGATGGTTGGTGAAGCTCTCCTGCCACACCAACCCTCTCTTCGATTTTCCAAGCCTGTACGAAAAACCGCCTTTGATTAGCTGGAGCGCACGCTCCAACGAGATACCTTCTGCCGGCGTAATCAGCAGATGGAGATGATCAGGCGTGATCACGAACTCGTGAAGAAGATATTTTCTCCGGCCCTGATAGTGCGCCAGCACGTCCAACATCAGCTCGGCTTTCTCCTGATTGCGGAATAATGGCGTGCGCTGCCAAGTCACGGTCGTAACGAAGAACATTCGACGGAAATCCACCGCGAAATCCTAGGATGGACCATCAGACGTGTAAGTGACGTTCATCACGATGCGAAGGCGTGTGTGGCTCGCCGTTCTGTGGAAATTCCGTGGATGGATTTATGGAATCTTGTGGAAGAGCGGCCATTTAAAATGGCCGCATAAGCATGTCCTAAAAGCCGTGGGAGAGCCATTTATGGCCGCGTACAGTCGAGACTAAGATCACCGGGCTTAAGCCCGGTGCAGGCCCTAAAGGGCGGGCCATTTTTGCGTGCGCGTACGCGGCTTTGAAAAGCCGCTCTTCCACGTACTCGGTCAGCGCGAGAAGCAGCAGCAGCAGCTCAATTTGCGGCGGACTATCCGTGGGCGACGCTCCCCGTCCGTGGTAGACCGCATACGGCTAGCTAGTAATGGCGGCCGTCCATCGTAGGGATCCCCCCTCGGTGGAAGGTTAAAGGTCAACCCTTTACTGAAAGGTATGTATGAACAAGTCTACTCGTTTTGTGCTGCCCGTATCTTCTTTCCGTCACGTAGAAACCCCGTTCCTTAAGCAAGGTTACCGCGATTACATAGCCGTGGTGGACGTGCGCGATTTGCCGGATTTGAGTGCGTGGCGAAAAATCAACGTCCGCGACCCAAAGCTCTCAGGGGCGGTGCCTAAGGCAATCAGGGAGAGCGTGCACGATAACCCCGAGCTGTTTGTCTTCCTGAATCGCGGGATCGTGCTTGCCGCAGAGTCGGTTTCTTTCAACAATCAAACTTCTCAACTTACGCTAACGCTGGCGGATCCGGATCTGCACGGATTGCTCGATGGAGGCCACACCTACAATATCCTGCTGGAGGAACGGGAAACATTGCAGGAGCCCCAATACGTGAAGCTTGAAATCCTCGAGGGTTTTAAGCAAGAAGAGATCCCGACGCTTGTTGACGCCCGGAACACCTCGAACCAAGTACGTGACCAGAGTCTGATGAACCTGCAGGGCGAGTTCGAGAAACTCAAGAGGGCACTCGCGCTACACCACTACTCAGGCCTGATTGCCTATAAAGAACATGAACTTCTCGACGACGGCGGCTCTAAGCCGATCGACGTCCGAGAAGTTATTGCAATTCTCACGTGCTTCGATCGCGCCTACTTCAGCGAGCGGGTTCATCCAATTAACGCATATCGCTCCAAATCGGCCTGTCTTCAGCACTTCTCCGATCACAAGGCCAACTACGAGAAGATCTATACTCTCGCCTCGGACATTCTCGAACTATACGACCATGTGCAGTTGATGCTTCCAGATCTTTACAACAGGGTACGGGGTAAAAGCGGCGAAGTGGCTGGTGGCAAATTCGGAAAACTTACAGGGGTCACAACCTACGATGGCAAGCGCAGGGCTCAATTGCTGTTTATCGGCCAGGAATCGAAATACGGAGTGCCAGCTGGATTCGTTTACCCGGTTTTGGCGGCTTTCCGTGCACTTCTGGTGGAAAAGTCTGGGCGCTACGCATGGGGCAAAGGGGTTGATCCTCTTACTTTACTTAAAGGGCAACTAGGCGAGACGCTCGCGGATACTATTGGGAATTTCGCCCTCGACGCGCGAAATCCTTCAAAAACGGGTAAGTCACCACTCGTGTGGCAAGCATGCTATCAGGCCGCCCAAGTGGCTTACTTAAGCCGTTCGTGAATACGTAAACCAATTCGACAGATTCCGGGATCCCCAGCCTTTGAAAAACCGCAAAGGCTGGGCCAGCCTCCTGTGGAAATTCCATAGATGGGGTTTATGAAACCTCGTGGAAGAGCGGCCATTCACGGCCGCGTACAGTCAAGATAAGATCGGCGGGCTTCAGCCCGCCACGGCCCTAAAGGGCGGGGCCATTTGGACGGACGCTATCGTGGCTTTGAAAAGCCGCTCTTCCACGGAATCCCGTCTAGGCGTGCTGACGATGTTAAGCGGAAGATCCAGCGATCGGGGAGTTTCAGAACGGGAGAGCCGATGACGGGGCGTGGCTCTCCTGCACAACAATTATTGATTCCAGCCTCTTATAGCACGATAATGTACTTGACCTTGATGGGGGTGCTAGAAACAAGCGGCCTCAAATGAGGCCGTTTTCTTTTGTCACAAAAGAATGTCCGGCCCACACAGACTCTGCTAATTCAGAAAGTACGTCCTATACAGTGTACCCATCTGCACCGACTTGAACCCTGAGTCGCGAATGATGCGTCGCGGTTCTTCTTCAGTCGTGCAATTAGTCACGCCCGCGCGGACGACGTTCTCTTCCAGCATCACCGAGCCGACATCGTTGCCGCCGAAGCGCAGGCCAAGCTTGGCAGACCCGTTTTAGGAATCCACAGATAAGGGTGTGACACATGACCGTGACTCTAGGCTTTAGACTGCGTAGCGTCGCCGGAATGGGCCTGTGGTGTAATGGCAGCACAGCACTCCGTCAAAGTGGCAGGTGCGGGTTCGACTCCCGTCAGGTCCATGTCTTCAGCAGGTGCTCGCGAAGGCGCTCCATTATGGGGGAGCCCGGTGACGGAGCGAGGTTCTCCTTCCGAAAACTCTTGATTACATGCTGACTCGGCAGGATAATTAAACTGACTTTGACGGAGTGCTGGGGCGGCCTCGAATGAGGCCGTTTCCTTTTGGCGCATCAATTCAGAAAATAAGTCCTATACAGCGTATCCCACCGCGCCGGCCTGAACTCCGCATCGCGAATAACTCCGCGTTGCACCATAACGGTGTATAATGGTGCCATGGCAATCACAAAACAGGTTCGGCGGAGTGTGACTCTACCGAAGCCGCTAGCTAAGCAAGTCGAGTCGATCGCGAGCCGGCGTCGGCTGAGCGACAACCGCGTTCTGGTCGAGTTGATTGAGTTGGGAATCGAAGCCAGCAAGCAAAAAGAAAAAGCCTTCTTTGAACTCGCGGAACGCTTCCGTGCTTCGAAAGATCCGATCGAGTCTAAGCAACTCGGTGACGAACTCGGCCGTTTCGTCTTTGGTGAATAGTGCCGCAGATCGAAACCTGGTCGCATCTGCCTTCGGCGATCCGCGATCATCTAGTCGAGCGCATGCGTGACCGTCCGGCACACACACTCTTTCAATTCAGGAAATACGTCCTATACAGCGTGTCCCTCTGCGCCGGCTTGAACCCCGCGTCGCGGATGATGCGTCGTAATTCTTCTTCCGTTGTGCAGTTGGTCACGCCCGCAGCGCGAACGACGTTCTCTTCCAGCATCACCGAGCCGACATCGTTGCCGCCAAAGCGCAGGCCCATTTGGCAGACCTTCAATCCTTGAGTGACCCAGCTTGATTGGACGTTGAGGAAATTCGAGAGACACAGTCGCGAGATGGCCAGAACTTTCAAGTATTCAACGGCGGTTGCTTCATCCCAGTGGCGTCCTCCCAGCGCGGTGTTTGCCGGCTGGAAACTCCACGGGATGAAAGCGGTGAATCCGCCGGTTTCTTCCTGCAGATCGTAGAGCCGCTGAAAGTGATTGACGCGGTGCTCGTAGGTTTCGCCCACGCCGAACATCATCGTCGCCGTGGTGCGCATGCCAAGCTGGTGCGCGGTGCGATGCACATTAAGCCAGTCGTCCGTCAGGCATTTCAGCCGCGCGATGCGGTAGCGAACCTCGTCGTCGAGAATCTCGGCGCCGCCGCCGGGAATGGAATCTAATCCAGCATCGCGCAAGCGAGCGATGGTATCGCGAATCGTCAGGCCGCTGTATTCGGCAATCGCGATGATTTCTGAAGCTGAGTAGCAGTGCAGATGAATCTTCGGAAACCGCTGCTTGATGCCGCGCAACATCTTTTCATGCCAGTCGATTTTCAGGTCCGGATGCAGCCCGCCCTGCATCAGCACTCCAGTACCGCCCAGTTCGACCGTCTCGCGAATCTTGTCGTAAATAGTTTCGAACTCGAGGATGTATCCCTCTTTGGCTTTTGGTCCCTTTAATGGCCGATAAAACGCGCAGAAGGTGCAATATTCCGTACAGAAATTTGTGTAGTTGATGTTGCGATCGATGATGTACGTAACCACGCCCTCGGGATGCAGCTTGCGGCGGGCGGCGTCGGCTTCCATGCCGATGCCGATCAGATCATCGGAGCGAAACAGGTCGAGAGCTTGCTCTTTTGTGAGGGGCATTCCGCAACCGACTTAATTCTATCGAACAGAACGCCCGCTTCCAACTCATGCGGCTTTGGGGCGCGAGGTAGCCGGGGATTGGCGCGGCTTTTTGCGCATTCGCATGTATTCAGCGAATGCCAATATTCCGCCCAGGACTGCTAGTCCAATCAGCGTAAACAGCGCAGGTTTGTAGTACTTGGAAAAGAATGAGGCAATGGCTCTGCCGTACGCCTGGCCGAGGAACGCAATGATAAAGAAACGAATTCCGCGGCCCAGCGCAAGCGATCCCAGAAACTTTTTACGCGAATACTGCAAGGCGCCGGCAGCGATCAGAAACGGCACCATGGGAAACGGGGGCGGTAGGAGTGCCGGTACTGTGACTGTCCAGAACCCCCAGCGTTCGAAACGGTGATAAAGTTTTTCAACCTTGCTTCGGGAAAACTTTCTTTCCAATGCCTGTTTCCCACCTTTTTTGGCTAGAGCGTAAGTGATGTAGCCCCCGAGCAGCGCGCCGACGGTGGCCATCGCCGCGTAATAAGGCCACAAGTCTCGCTGGCGGGCTGATAGCCAGATGGTGAGAACATCCATGCTGCCTGGCAGCGGAATCACCGAATTGTCGGCAATGCCAAGCAGAATCAGGCCGGGTCCGCCGAGGCGGCGAAGCCACACCATGGTGGATGTCGCGGCCAGCGTGTGGATGTGCAGAAACATGGTCTAGGTTAGAGGCCGTTTTCGCAGGCGGAGTGGCCCAGTACAAAGCTAACTGGCAATTGGCTTCGCGATTTCCAGGAATTGCAATGCTGGGCAGTCGGGCAACACGCCACATTCGCGGGCATAAGAGTAGAAGAGATTCAATCCATCGAGGCAGTCCGCATCGAGATAGTAATGGATGTTCTCAGTTAAATAATCTTTGACTCCGGCTTCGCTCAAACCGGTGCGCGGACCCCATTGGCGAGCGATTTGATCGAGGCTGCGAGGCTCCAGACCATGGTCGCGAGACTCCTGAAACACGGTAGTCAGATCCAATGACAACGGCGCCTCTTTGAGCGCGGCTTGCCGAACCGCCCAAAAGGCAAACACAAACGGCTTACCTGTGAACCGGATCCACTCCTCGGCTAGGTCGTAGGCCACATATCGCGACCGATCCACCTTCAGCGCAGGATCGCCGATCAGCAGCGCGGCGTCATGGCCGGCCAGCATTCTTTCGAGGTCGGGTGGCATGTCACTGAAAGCCCGCTTTCCCGGCCACCACTTCGCAAATAAAACCTTGAGCAATGCGACGGAAGTTAGCGACGAATTATCGAGGGCCACTGAGCGGATCTTTTCAAGAGGCACCTTGCTCACGAGCAGGATGGAGCGCACTGCACGCCGTGACGCTATGGCCACGCCGGGAAGAATTGAGAGGCCGGAAATCGTCGCGTAAGCGGCCGCGGGGATAATGCCGATATCGGCTGAACCTTCGCGCAAAGCCGCCGCACATTGCGAAGGAATTGTGTAAGAAATCTCGAACTCCCGTCCGATCCCGCCATGCTCGAAATCCCACATCAGCGGCGCAGTATTAAGGTAGGAAATGGCGGAGATGCGCAAGCGTGTCATGCGGCTCTGTCCGATTTTAACAAAGCAGTGTGTCATCTAACCTTGACAGCGATTTTGGCGCATGTATACAGTCCGGCAAGTTGCATGCGGAGGTGTGTGTGGCCGAAGCCGCTGTGAGTTTTAAGCCCACGGACGAAGCGAGCCTGCACTGGCTGGCGCTCAACCTGACCCCGGGTTTGGGCCCGACGAAGGGGCGCAAGTTGGTCGAGCATTTTGGTGCGATTGGACATGTTTTCAAGGCGACGCTCACGGAACTGGAAGCAACCGGCATTCAGACGGTATCCGCGCAATCCCTTGGAACCGGGCGCTCTATGGAGCTTGCCTATGAGGAACTGGGACGCGCGACGAGCGCGGGCATTAACGTGATGTCTTTTGATGACGCCGCATATCCCCAGCAGTTGAAGCAAATCTACGATCCGCCGCTCGTTCTATATTTGCGCGGGAATGCTGAGGCGATCTCGAAACCCGGAATCGCGGTCATAGGGACCCGTCATCCCACGCCGTACGGGATGGGGATGGCGGAGAGGTTGGCATGCGATCTGGCAGCGCGGGGTTTGGTGATCTTCAGTGGGCTCGCCCGCGGCGTGGACAGCGCTGCGCATAGGGGCGCGGTGGCAGGCAAAGGGAAGACCGTAGCGGTGTTCGGCACTGGCGTGGACCAGATTTATCCCAAGGAGAACACCCGGCTTGTGGATCAAATTCTCGCGCTCGGAGGCGCGCTGATCTCAGAATTTGCGTTAGAAACATTTCCCGCGCCGCAGAATTTTCCCATTCGTAACCGCCTCATCAGCGGCATTTCCATCGGTGTTCTTGTCGTCGAAGCGGCTGAATACAGCGGCACGAGAATTACGTCGCGCTGCGCGCTAGAGCAGAATCGCGAAGTTTTCGCGGTGCCCGGCAATGTCACCAACAAGAATTCCTGGGGTCCGAACACGCTCATTAAACAGGGCGCGAAGCTGGTCGCAACCTGGGAGGACGTGTGGGAGGAACTCCCGCCAGATGTACGACTTGCGCTGGAGCCCGCGAAGGGCGCTGAATCGCAGGCGGGTCAGACCGCATCTCTATTCGGGGAAGCGGAGTTGAGCCCGCACGAACGCAAGATCATGGCAGTGCTCAAGGCCGACGAGGCCACTCAGATTGACGAAATCGTCGAGCGACTGGAACCACAACTCTCATCCTCAGAGATATTCGCCGCGCTGTTTGAACTGGAGCTGGCAGGCAAGGTGAAGCAGTTGCCGGGGAAGAATTTTGTGAAGAGCTTTTAGCTATAACTTGCCGACCACGAGCAGAGGGCATTTTGCCAGCAGCTTGCCATTCGTGCTAGCTTCACAATCAGAAAACATCCATTGAGGACACATTGGCCAAAGGTTTAGTAATTGTCGAGTCGCCAGCCAAGGCGTCCAAAAATATCTGGGTAAGGGGTACACGGTCGAAGCTTCGCTCGGCCACGTGAAAGATCTGCCCAAAAGCACGCTTGGGGTCGACACGGATAACGATTTCGAGACCGAATACATCGTCATTCCTGGGAAAGAGAAGGTTGTCGCCAAGCTGAAGAAGCTGGCCGGGTCTGCGGACATGATCTATCTCGCTCCTGACCCGGACCGCGAAGGCGAGGCTATCGCTGCGCACTTGGCTGACGAATTGGGCAACGGCTCGAAATCAAAGAAAAAGAGGAAAGAAGAAGCCGAGCGCATCCGCCGCGTGAGCTTTAACGAGATTACGAAGCGCGCCGTGCAGGAGGCCTTCGAGCACCCGCGTGATATCGACGAAAATCTTGTGGACGCGCAGCAGGCGCGGCGTGTGCTGGATCGGCTAGTCGGGTACCAGGTTTCGCCGCTGCTTTGGGATAAAGTGCGCCGTGGTTTGTCAGCGGGACGCGTGCAGACCGTCGCTCTGCGGCTGATCGTCGAGCGCGAACGCGAAATCAAGGCGTTCGAGAAGAAAGAATACTGGACCATTGATGCGCATCTTGCCGCCGCCAAGCCACCGGCTTTCGATGCTCGCTTTCTCGGCAAGGGCGAAGAAAAGATCGAGATTCCGAATGGCGACGAGGCTGATAAAATCCGCGTCGCGCTGGAGAATGCCGACTGGCTGGTTCGCACCGTAGATCGCAAAGAACGGCGCCGCAATGCGACTCCGCCATTCACCACCAGCAAGCTGCAACAGGATTCTTCCCGCAAACTGCGTTTCAGCGTGAAACGGACCATGATGATCGCGCAGCGGCTCTATGAAGGCGTTGAGCTGGGCGAGGAAGGCTCCGTCGGCCTCATCACCTACATGCGAACAGATTCGACGCGTGTCTCAAATGAGGCGTTGGCCGAAGTTCGCGAGTTCATCAAGTCGCAGTATGGCGATCCATATCTTCCTGAATCGCCGAACACCTATAAGGAGAAGAAGGAAGCCCAGGCTGCTCACGAAGCGATCCGTCCGACTTCGGCTATGCGACATCCCGACCAGATCAAGCAGTATTTAAAGGAAGATGAATACAAAGTTTACAAGCTGATCTGGCAGCGCTTCGTGGCTTCGCAAATTACGCCGGCGGTATTCGACCAGACAACCGTCGATATCGATGCGAAGACGGCATCTGATGCCTTCTGGTTCCGGGTGACCGGATCGGTGCAGAAGTTTGATGGGTTCCTTAAGGTCTATAAAGAATCCAAAGAGGGCAAAGATGAAGAGGAGGAAGAGCTAGAGCACAAGCTCCCCCCGCTCGAGCCGGGACAGAAGTTGACCTTGCGTGCACTGAAGCCGGAGCAGCATTTTACCGAGCCGCCGCCGCGCTATAACGAAGCGTCATTGGTGAAAGAGCTGGAAGAGCGTGGAATCGGGCGGCCCTCGACGTACTCAGCGATTCTGAGCACTATTCAGGAGCGGCAGTACGTGCAGAAGCTGGGCGGCAAATTCGTTCCCACGGAAATCGGCCTGGTCGTCACCGATCTTTTGGTCGAAAACTTTCCGGATATCTTCGACGTTCAATACACTGCGCGCCTGGAGGAAGAGCTCGACGAAATCGAAGAAGGCAAGGAGAAGTGGACCGACGCTCTTGCCGAGTTCTACAAAAAATTCGAGAAGGATCTCCGTTATGCGCAAAAGCATATGGAAAATATCATGGAAAACATCAAGCGCATGGAGAAGCCGACGGATGAAAAGTGCGAACTGTGCGGTGCGCCGCTGGTGATCAAGTGGGGCAAACACGGATCGTTCTATGCCTGCAGCACCTACGACAAAGACGATCCGAACACGTGCAAGTTTACGAAAGAAAATCCAATCAATCTGCCTGATCTTGACTCCGCAGACTTGCAGGAGACCTCGCAAGAGGAGTACTGCGAAAACTGTGGTCGGGTGATGGTGCTAAAGCGTGGGCGCTTTGGGCAGTTCATGGCGTGCACGGGATATCCGGATTGCAAAACGACACGCCGCCTCGATCAGGGGAAGAAGGTCCCGGATATCCCGCTTGACGAGCTTTGCCCGAAGTGCGGCCGGAACATGATGATCCGTCATGGCCGCTTTGGCGAATTCACTTCATGCAGCGGATATCCTGAATGCAAGTATGTGAAGCAGAACTTTATCGGTGTGAAATGTCCGCAGTGCGAAGACGGAGAACTAGTTGAAAAGCGGGCGCGCAAGGGCAATACGTTCTATGGCTGCTCAAATTATCCCAAGTGCAAATTTACCTCTGCGAATCGGCCGATCGCGGAGAAATGTCCAAGCTGTGGAAACGCCTTTTTGGTTGAAAAGACGTTGAAGGCTGGTCCGGTGATCGCATGCCCAAACAAAGAATGTGATTATGAGCGACTGGCTGCGGTAGAAGCCGCGCCGGTAGGGTAAACTGTCCGCTGGCGTATTTACTAAATACCTCTGGAGCTCGCGATGCCCAACAAGCCGACTGCCACTGATGCTGAACTGATTCTCAAGCTCTATGATCTCCGCCGCGAAGCTGAAATGCGCAAAGCCCGCAACTGGTGGCTGGTAGATTTCTGGCCGCAAACACCCGAGGACTTCATCAAGATAGCGTCTGCGCTCGGAACTCAGGAAAACGCCTGGCTCCGCCAGGTGGCTGGATATTGGGATATGGCGGCGTCACTCGTGTTACATGGGATCATTAACGCCGACCTGTTTCTTGAGGGCGGGGTGAGCGGGGAAATGGTTTTTCTGTATGCCAAGATCCAGCCGTGCAGAGTCCCGGTCTATTCAGCAATGTCGAGAAAGTGATTATGCAGTTTGAGGCCGGGCGCGAACGTCTGAAGATGGTCGAAGCCCGCGTCGCCGCACGGCGCAAGGCGATGGCAGAGTCCGCAATGGCTGCAGCGAAGGCCAGCTAGAGTTCACGGCCTTGTCGCTTAAGAAATGTATTCCCGGATGTACTCGTCTTTAGAGTGGGCCAATTCGTGGATGTCGCCGTCGAAGATAATCTTTCCCTGGCGCAGTATAAGAAACGTCATTGGCACATCTCCACGCGCCCCAGGCGGCAGCGGGAGCATTCGGCCTTTGTCCCGATCGAAATAGTGGGACGCCATGACGAAGGCATCTTGCAGGCGATGGCTCACCAGCAATGAGCTGGTTTTGTAGACATCACGCTGTTTTACGATCAGCTCAATGATCGTGGTTGAAGTGACCGGATCAAGCCCGCCAGTCGGTGAATCATAAAGCAGAATTTCGGGACGCGTAACAATTGCGCGCGCAATCGCGACACGCCGCCTCATTCCACCGGAAAGCTCGGATGGAAACATGTCCACGGTGCGCTCGAGTTCCACGAACCTTAAGGATTCGCGCACACGCCGCTCGATTTCCTCCTCGCTAATCTGGTGCTCCTCCATCAGGCGGAAGGCTACATTCTCCCGAACCGTCAATGAGTCAAACAGCGCGCTCTCTTGAAATACCATTCCAATTTGCCGGCGTAGTTCGAACAAATCCTCCTCGCGCATCTGTGTGATGTCATTTCCCAGCACGTCAATGCGTCCACTGTCGGGCTTCACAAGTCCCATTGCCAGCTTGAGAATGGTGCTCTTGCCCGACCCTGCGATTCCAAAGATCGCCTTGGTCTCACCACGATTGAGATGAAACGAGATGTCCTCCAGAACAGAGTTGGCTTCGAACGCAATAGAAACATCTTCGAAGGCGATCACGGGTGATTGAATCTGTTCCGTGGTTCGGAGCCGATTCTCGACGGCGGTGGGAGGAGCGGCCATGACTCAGCGGTAACCGAAAATAGACAGGATCAGTCGTGTAGCGAAGAAATCCACTGCGATTATGAGAACCGAAGAGGCAACCACTGCCTGCGTCGTCGCTCTCCCTACTCCCTGGGTTCCTCCACGCGCAGAAATTCCGTAATAGCATCCGACAGTGGCAATGATGAACCCGAACAGTACAGGCTTCAACAACCCCGTAAAGACGTCTTGAAACTTTAAGGTCTGCCAGGCTGAGCTCCAATATTGATGCCAGTCCATGCCGAACATAAGGCTGGACACTATGCCGCCGCCGATCAATCCGACGAAGTCGGAGATGATGGTTAGGAAGAAAAGCATAAAGATGGTTGAGATCACTCGTGGCGTGATCAATTTTTTCGTGGGATCGGTGCCGAGAGCGCGCATGGCGTCAATCTGCTCCGTGACCACCATGGAGCCCAGTTCACTGGCCATGCCGGAAGAATTTCTGCCCGCCACCATGAGACCAGTCAAAACCGGCCCTAGCTCTGTCACCATGCCGACGGAAACCAGTTGTCCAATCAAGCTGAGAGAGCCGAATCTCTCGAGCGTGTGCGCGCTGTTCAGCGCCAGCACCGCGCCGGTGAACGTACCAGTTAGCACAACGATCGGAAGCGAGCCAACGCCAATGAGATCTGCCTGCTGCATCATGTCGGCAAAGTAGCGTGGATGGCGAAAGAGATTGGCGAGCGAGCGCCCCGCGAGCAACGAGTAATCCTGGACAGATTGAACTATGTCCTTCGCGAAATCGGTGGGAGAAGTCAGTTCCATGAAAAAGCGTACGCTCAAGAAAATATAGCAGAGAAGTCTATAAGGATTAGGGCTCAGGCATGGTGCTGAGCCTGGGTTGGCACGAGCGCTGAATATTCAAATTGAAGAGGGGAATGCAGGTAGACTGCTCCTACTCCCGCCCTTTGCGCTTAATCTCGATGTTCAGCCGCTTAATCTTTTGATTCAAAGTCGATAGCGGAACGTGAAAGCGCTCAGAAGCCTCAGTCTGATTCCAGTTGCATTTTTCCAGCATGTCTACGATGATGTGCCGCTCACAGTCCTCCATGATGTCGAACAGAGAGGAGTCTCCGCGGTGCTCGAGCAGAGGGAACGTAGTGCCGCGACCGGCGATCTGGTCCGGAAGCAGTTCGGGCCCGATGTCTATGCCTGAGGAAAGAACTACGGCGCGTTCGATCACGTTCTCCAGTTCGCGAACATTGCCCGGCCATGAGTAGGTCAGCAGAGGACGTAAGGCCTCGGGAGTAATACGGCGCACCGGGCGTTCATTCTCTTCCGAGTATCTGCTCAGGAAGAAATCGACCAGTAAAGGGATGTCTTCTTTGCGCTGGCGCAGTGGCGGGAGATCGATGGTAATTACGTTGAGCCGATAGAACAGATCCTCGCGAAATTTGCCTTCACGCACATGTTGCTTAAGATCGATGTTAGTGGCGGCAATGATGCGCACGTCCACCTGAATTTCGTGTACGCCGCCGAGGTGCATAAATTTCCGGTCCTGGAGAACGCGCAGAATTTTGCTTTGCGTGTCCAGGCTCATTGTGCCGATCTCGTCGAGGAACAGGGTTCCACGATCAGCGATCTCGAACAGGCCTTTTTTCGAGGCGATGGCGCTGGTGAATGCGCCCTTGACGTGGCCGAAGAGCGTCGATTCGAGCAAGTCGGGCGGCATGGAGCCGGTGTTCACGGGAACGAAGGGACGATCGCGACGGGGTGAGTTTAGATGAATGGCTTTGGCGATGAGTTCTTTACCAGTCCCGCTTTCGCCTTGCAGAAGCACTGTCGAACGGCTGGCGGCGACTTGCGCCACCAGATCGAAAATCTTCAGCATGGGCTCGCTCTTGCCCACGATGTTTTCGAAGTTGTAGCGCTGCTTCAGAGCGCGCTTGAGCTGGACGTTTTCCTCTTCTGCGCGATGCCGCGCGACTGCAGTCCGCACGTCGGCCAGCAGTTTTTCGTTATCCCAGGGCTTTTGGACGAAATTCGTCGCTCCCGCCTGCATCGCCTTGACTGCGTTTTCGACCGTGCCGTAAGCCGTAATCATGATTACCGAAAGCTGCGGGTCATGAGCGTGAATCTCGGGGAGAAGGTCAATGCCGTTGCGGTCGGGCAGCGCCAGATCGAGCAGCACCAGATCGAAGCTGCGGTCGCCCAGGCGAGCCAGTCCATCTTCACCGCTGCTGGCCGAGTCCACTGCGTAGCCCTCTAACTCCAGCAGAGTTTCCAGCGACTCGCGGATAGCGGCTTCATCGTCGATGATCAACACCGCACCCAAAGGCGAAGCTTGGGCTTCGTTTGGATGGCGCATTATGACCGCAGCTTCAGACATTCACTACCTTCCTCATCAGAGGAAAATCGAGATAAAACGTGGTGCCTTCGCCGGGTCTGCTCTCAACGCGAATCTTCCCGGCGTGCTCCTGAATAATTCCGTACGTCACAGAAAGCCCCAGGCCCGTGCCTTTGCTTTGGCCCTCGCGTGGCGCGACCTTGGTGGTGAAGAACGGGTCGTAAATACGATGGATGTGTTCCTGAGCGATACCGCTGCCGCTGTCAGAGACCATCACGCTGACGCCATCACCGTTTGATGTTGCGACACGCAGAGTTCCACCCGTCGGCATGGCATCGCGAGCATTCAGGAACAGATTCAGAAACACCTGCTGCAATCGTCCGGCATTGCCGTTGATAAACGGAAGATGGTCAGCAAGTTCGTCCTCGACCCGAATCTTCGCCGTCTTGAACTGGTGCTCGAGCAAAGCCAAAGTGTCGTGGATGATCTTGTTCACATTGACGTCGGTAAACTCCGTGCCACTGGTACGCGAGAAATTCAGAAGATTGTTAGGTTTGCCGCGTAATTTTTTCGAGCAATGCTCCTTTCTGGGGATCTCCCTGCAACTGTTTGGACAGCATTTGCGCATACGACGAAATGACGGCAAGGGGCGTATTCACCTCATGCGCGACACCTGCGGCCAGCAGGCCAATCGAAGATAGCTTGTCAGCTTGCGAGAGCTGCGATTCGAGTTCCACACGCTCGGTGATGTCGTCCATGATGATCAGCCTGCCGATCACGTTGAATTTCTTCGTGACCAACGGCGCAATGGCAACGTTCGCGGTGCGGGTCTCACCTGTAGGTGCATCGAGCCGGAACTTGTACAGATTGTGAATGCCAGGATTCTGCCGCACGCGGTAAAACTCTTCGACGAATGCAGCAGGGAAGACTTCGCTCAACGGACGTGTCAACGCCTGCCAGCGCGGCAGCGCATACATCACTTCCATTTGCGAGTTCCAGGACTCAATGCGGTCAGCCAAGTCGACCGCCAGCACGCCAACATTGATGGATTCGACGATGTTTTCGTTAAAGTCCTTCAGACGCTCGTACTCGGCGGCTTTCTGTTCGAGCGAGGCATACAAGCGCGCATTCTGGATGGCAATGCTGAGGTTTCCAGCCAGAGTCTCAAGTAACTCGATATCTTCGCTCGAGAGAAAATCCCCTTCCGCGGTCTTGCCCAGTCCCAGAAACGCGATGGTTCTCTGCTGGGCGCGGCAGGGAATGTAATAGTTCAGATCCAGCTTTGCGATAGCTTCCTGCGCGGAGGGCGCTTCGCGAGGAACGAGATGGGTATTGTCGAAGAACAAGTGACCAGCTTCCATCTCCGGTCGTGGGCTGGTCAGGAATCCCAAGTCCAGGCCCGCATGGGTGAAACCGAATGACTTAGCCAGCACAAAGCGCTGCGGTGCATCGGCGGACAGAAAAATTGCCAGATGGTCGACCATCAGAGTCCGTGAAAGCCGGTCCACAACCGAACTAAGCATCTTGTCCAAATCCGTCTCAGAACTCAGTTCGCGGCCGAACTCAATGAGTGTTTTTCTGTAGTCGTAGCGGGTGCGGTAAAAGAACTGATCGATGCGCTCCTGAATCCATTTGCGGACCGGATCAAATAGCAGCGCCGTAACGACAATTGCCAGGATCATGCCCGCAGGACCGGAGCTGGGCACGCGAGCGTGGACCAATTCAGCCACAGCAGCAACAACTGTAAAGTACGCTCCTACGATTGCACCTGCCGCCAGCGTGTAAACCATGCCTCGCTTGAAGATGAGGTCCACATCCATCAAGCGGTAGCGGAAAATGGCGTAGCCGAAGGTCAGTGGCAGTAAACCCAGGGATAGCACCGACACTTTCATGGCTGTGGTCGGCATCGCGCCCGTCAGATACGGAATGACGTAAAACAGCGTGAACGGGACGACCGCCAGGATGGTTCCACGGGTCACCCACTTGAGCTGCTGGCGCAGAATCGGCGTCCTGGCACGGCGATAGCTGTACACCAGAACAACCGCAGCTGCGATGAAATAGGCGGCGAGGTACGCCATCTGTGAGCGATCCAGGCTCCAACGCAGGCTCTCGCTGGCCTGCACGAGCCTGATCGCCAGAATCTGCCTCAGCAAAAGCACAAATCCAGGGATGTAGACCAGTGGAATCAACCAGGAGTGTTTGCGAACAAGCTGTCGCTTCTCAGGAAAGGTCAGAACAAAATGCAGAAACAATGCCGGCTGCAGGAGCCAGGCCGTAACGTTGCCCCAGTAGATTATCCAGTCAAAGTCGTTGAGCTTGCCGCTGTATTTGAAGGCATAAAAAACAAACGATACCAGGCAGAAAATGTAGAAATGGGTTGAGCCCGGGGCGGTCCAGCGCCGCAGAAGAACATAGATTCCGATGCCGAGGTAGATGAGGGCAATTAACCGCAGCCAACTATTCAACGACCGATCAGCGGGGACGAGGATAACCGTTGTATCCAGAGGCACGGACTGCCGCAACAGCGAGTATTTGGCTTTGGACCAGGGGCCGACACGATAAAGCTCGCGCATCAACCCGGGCTCAGCTTTAACCTCGTGCTCATTTACCGCAACTAATGTGTCACCGTCCTTGACACCAGCTCTGGCGCCCGGACCGGACAAATCGACGCGGCTGGCCAGCAGGCTCCCGTTGTGCTCGATCCAGGAGACGCCATCATAAGGAATCTGGAACTCAGGCTCTTTCTGGAAATTGATCCAGGCAAGAACTACGGCAGCCGTGGTCAGAAGGATCAACAGGCCAGCGGTGAAACGAAGTTGGAACTCCCGATTCATGGGCCGCAACGCAGAAGCAGACCTCGGCAGAACACTCTCGCGAGGTGAGTTGAGCATTTTCGCTGCCACGCGCTGGGACATGAGGGTACTTCTAAGTGCCGTGGAAAACTTGACTTCCACGATTATAGAAGCCCGGTCCAGCTAAGGCTATGATTTTTGGAAGGATTCTCTCGCATTTGGTAAGCCCACTCGTACCAGAAGGTTACCCGCAGTCATCAACCCGCCCCGACTATTTTTCTGCAGCTCTCCACTGTAGGTTCGGTTGTGGTTGTCGCTGTTCGGTACAATCGGTCTTTCTGGCTATATGCCAATCACGGACGAAATCATCGAACGCGAGCGCCAGTTCTTGCTCCAGACCTACAGCCGATACCCACTGGTTCTCCAACGCGGGAAAGGCGTTTTTCTCTACGACCTGGATGGCAAGCGCTATTTGGACTTTGTTGCAGGCCTCGGCGTGAACGCGCTGGGCCACGCGCATCCGCGCATTGTGAAGGCAATCCGGGAGCAAGCTGGGCGAGTCATCCACCTTTCGAATCTCTATTACAACGAGTTTCAAGGGCTGCTCGCCGAAAAGCTCTGTAAATTATCCGGCTTGCAGCGCGCGTTCTTCTCCAACAGCGGTACTGAAGCCATTGAAGGCTCGATTAAGCTGGCGCGTCTGGCGGGGCATCGTGTTGGCGGCGAAGCCAAAAGTCAACTGGTTGGCTTGGAAGGCTCATATCACGGACGAACTTTCGGCGCCATGTCGCTGACCGGCCAGGATAAGTACCGCAAGGGCTTCGAGCCACTCTTGGAAGATGTGAAGTTTGTGCCGCGCAACGATCTCGAAGCATTGCGCGCCGCCGTGAATGACAATACCTGTGCCATCGTTCTCGAACCAATCTTCGGGGAAGGCGGAATTCACGAATGCTCGGTCGAGTTTCTTAAAGAGTGCCGAGCCTTAGCCGACCGCCATCGCGCCGCGCTTATCTTCGACGAAATCCAATGTGGTCTCGGACGCACCGGCACCATGTTCGCTTTTCAGTCATTTGGCGTGACACCGGACATTGTGGCGATTGCCAAACCGATAGCCGCCGGCCTGCCGCTGGGAGCATTCCTGGCTAAAGAGGAATTCGCGTCGGCGATTTCGGCAGGTCAGCACGGAACTACTTTCGGCGGCGGTCCTCTGGCCTGTCGCGTCGCTCTTGAATATTTGGCTGTAGTCGAGGAAGAGAAGCTGTTGGAGAACGTTGCTCGCGTGGGCCAGCATCTGCAAGAAGAGTTGAAATTGCTCGCGGGAAAGTCGGCAGCGGCGCTTGAAATCCGTGGACGCGGCTTCATTCAGGGGCTTCAACTCGCTATCCCGGCGCGACCCATCGTGGAGCAAGCGTTAGGCGAGGGCGTGCTCTTCAATAGCACGCAGGATACTGTTCTGCGCTTTCTCCCTCCGTTTCTGCTCGAAGAGAAGCACGTAGACAAAGGTCTGCGTGTGCTGAAGAAGCTGCTGAGGAACGCCAGAAAGGCGCGCGACGCCGCCGCGAGCTAGCTAAAAATAGGGGAGCCGAAGCTCCCCTTCACAGAAGCGACAGAGGCGATATCACTTATATAGAGGGTTGAAGCGGAAACAAAAGTTGTCCAAGCTACAAAAGAAAACTGCGCAAAAATCGTGAAGGGCCTGACATTCTGCAATCTTCATATTCCATCCAAGACCACTGGATCACGTTGGACGGCGTCCGCATGCGCTACCTGCGAGATGGAGTTGGTGCGCCGCTGCTTCTGCTCCATGGCCTACTGGGATATTCGTTCTCATGGCGCTACACCATTCCAACCCTGGCACGCTATGCGAACGTACACGCCGTAGATATGCCGGGCGTGGGATTTTCCGACCGGCCTCGAGGACTCGACTGCTGCCTGCGCGCTAATGCCGCACGCCTGCTCGGTTTTTTGGATGCGGTGGGTGTTGCAGAGTGCGATCTGCTGGGAACTTCACACGGTGGCGCAGTCGCGATGATGGCCGCGGCGCTGGCCCCTGAACGGATTCTCCGCTTGATTTTGGTCGCGCCGGTGAATCCGTGGTCCGCTCACGGCAGATTGATGGCTGCGCTTCTCAGCAACCGCTTGATCGCGCCGATTTTCCTGCGCGCCGCCCCTCATTTTCAAATTGCACACAGCCTCGTACTACGCCGGCTCTATGGAGATACTGCGCGCATTCGCCCCGGCACACTCGAAGGGTACTCCGCCCCATTGGCGATGGCAGGCGCTTTCGAGTATGGCTTGTCAGCGTTGCGCTCCTGGGTCCGGGACCTTCGAGAATTGCGATCGATGTTGCCGCGTATCGCTCATATTCCTACTCTGCTGATATGGGGCAAGCTGGATGCTGCCGTAGATCCCGTGTCCGCCGCTCGCTTGCGCGAAAGTTTCGAGGACTGCCGTTTGGTAATCTTTGAGGGCGTCGGCCACTTGCCTTACGAGGAAGTTCCCGAGCAGTTCAACAGCACAGTGATCGAGTTTCTGCTGGCAAGCAAGTCAGGAAAGAATGGCACAACATCTGGTTGACCTGCTCCGCAGCCTCCTCGCGCATTACGGCTATGGGGCAGTTGCCGGTGCTCTGTTGCTGGAAAACGCCGGGTTGCCAGTGCCCGGCGAAACCGTGTTGCTCCTGGCCAGCTTTCTGGCTTTTTCGGAACATCGACTGCGGCTTCCTTACATCATTCTAGTTGGCATTTTCGCTGCCACCATAGGTGACAACATTGGATTCGCCGTCGGTGTTTATGGCGGCCGGCCCTTGCTGGAACGCTATCGAAAAACTCTGCGCATACGCCCAGCAACAATTAGTCGCGGGGAGGATTTGTTCCGTCGCTACGGTGCCGCAACAGTCTTCGTCGCGCGTTTTATCACTGGAATGCGAGTAATTGCCGGGCCATTGGCCGGCGTGCTGCGCATGGATTGGCGGAAGTTTGTGATTTTCAATTTTCTGGGCGCTGCTCTTTGGGTAACGGTAATCTCGAGCGCTGGCTTTCTCTTTGGAAAGCACTGGGATGACCTGGTAGAGATTTTGCGCGATGCCAATGTCGCGGTCGTGGCCGGGGTTTGCATTTTACTAGCCATCCTATGGTGGAGGCGTCGCCGGCGTGTTCAACTTTAATCGAAAATGACGCAGCACTCATGAATGTCCAGCCTCAAAGGAGTGCCTCCCTTGGGCATAGCGATGGGTGTTAACCTGATACCAGCCCCCCAAATGCCTGACCTCTGGACAGCACCGGCGCAGGTGTCCTCTACTGAGAAACGCCTTCCGCGCTGGCTGAAATTGGAAATTCCTGAAGCATGGGTGCGTTTCCTCCTGGCGATCGTCGGGCTGACGTTGGCTTTCGGGGCCGCGATGTTTTCCACGGTCTCGCGCGAGTCGGGCAATCTTTGGGCCACCCTGATTTTCGCTTCGCTGGCGTTGCTGTTGGCGACAATTGTCGGGCTAACGACAGTTCCTTATCTCGCCCGCCGCGTGGCGACTTCGCGCGTTCGCGACGCCGTCGACTATGACGTGACCCCGGTGGGAATCATCTACGTGGTTACAGTGCTGCTGATTGGCATCGCAGCCCTTAATACCGGCAACAACCTGCTCTACATCATCGTTGCAGCCATGCTGGCGGCGGTTCTTATCTCCGGGATCGCTTCTGCGGCGATGCTACGCGATCTGGAAGTCGAGCTCCGGCTGCCGGACCATGTATTCGCTGGTACGGCGTTTTCGGGGGCCATCGTGTTGCGAAATCGCCGGCGCTGGGCGCCCGCCTTCTCGATCAGCGTCTTGGCCTTGAAGAAAGAGCGGGCTTCAAAGCACTGGCAATGGACACCTGCGAAGTTCTCATTCCCTCCCGGCCGCCCGGCGGAAAAGCAGTGGTTGCAAATTCCAGATCGCCAGCTACGGCGCGTGTCGAAGGCTCTGCCTCCGCCAGGTATCTTCCAAGGCGCGGCGTATTTTCCGTACGTTCCGGCAAAGAACGAACTCACCGCAGATCTCGAACTACGCTTTGATCGCCGCGGACGTTATCAGCAGGACAAGCTTGGAGTAGCGACGCGCTTTCCTTTCGCTTTTCTGCGGAAGACACGGCGCGTTGCGCTAGCCCGCGAAATCATCGTGTATCCGTCTGTCGAGCCGGCTGATGAGTTCTTTCAGATGCTTCCGCTGATCACCGGCGAGTTCGAAAGCTTCACGCGAGGACGAGGATCGGACTTATACCGCATCCGCGAATACATGCCGGAAGATTCGGCTCGCCACGTGGATTGGAAGGCGACCGCCAAATCGGGTTCACTCAAAGTGCGCGAGTTCAGCCGTGAGGACGATCGCAAATTGCGAATCGTTTTCGATAATCCTCCGCCTGGAGTGGTGCCGGAAGCGGCGTATGAAAGTGCAGTTACGCTTGCAGCATCGCTGGCATGGCATTTCGCAGCGGAAAACACCACGTTATCTTTCGCGGTGCCGGACTTAAACCGGGTAAATGACGTTTATGATTTTTTGTCCTATCTTGCCTTGGTCGAGCCACGAGCGTCGGCATCGCCCATCGAGGGCATTGACATCTGCGATGAATACAACATAATTCTGACATCTCGCCCGCGCGCCAGCATTCCGACGGTGCTGTGGACATGTTCGTATTTCGTCTTCATGGAAGGTCATCTGTAGTGCGCCAAGCTTGTAAAATTCCTGTGCAGCCGGATGGGTAGACTCGCATCCCAAAATAAAGGGCACTGCTTGCAGTAATTCGATTTTTGGTCACAGACGAGGATTGGTTATGAATCGCAAAAACCGCACTCTCATTTGCGCAATTCTGCTGACGATGATAGTCCTGCCGACAACTTTCGCGTGGGCTCAGAAAAACCTTGAGATACCAGTCGGCGCTACCATCAGAGTTCGCGTTATCGACCGGCTCAGCAGCGAAGAGGCTCAAGTGGGCGACACGTTTCACGGCACCCTGGATGAGCCGATTGAAGTGAGCGACAAGGTGCTCTTCCCTAAGGGCTCCGATGTGATGGGTCGCGTAACTGATGTTCATCGCACCGGGCGGCTCAGTGAGCCGGGAGAACTGGATCTTGTTCTAGTAACCATCAGCTCAGGCACAGTCGCGGAATCCGTTCACGTTCAGCCGCTGGTGATCAAAGGCGAGTCCCACACGAAGAGCAACGCTACCAAGATCGGCGGAGGTGCTGTGCTGGGAGCGATTATTGGAGGAATTGCGGGCGGGGGAAAAGGCGCTGCGATCGGGACCGTCGCCGGCGCTGGGGCTGGTACCGGCGCCGCCGCCGCAACAGGGAAGAAGCCTGCGCTGGTCGATCCGGAAGCCGTTCTGACGTTTACGACTTCTGCTCCGGGCTCGCCAACTACGCCACCGCCATCTTCTGCCGAGAATCGCGCAGAAGCGTCCAACAAGGCTCCCGAGCCTGGACGTGCGAGAGATTCCGCAAGTGAGCGCGAAACGCCGCCCGATTCTGCGCCTCCGAGCGCCGATGACACGCCTTTGTTTACCTTGCGTGACCGCCGCATCATCCGCAGCTGCGTGAATGAACATGCTGCGGACTTTCCCGCGGGTGCAACCGAGCGGCCCGAACTGCCTTCCGGCTCCGAGCGCCAAATACGCCGTGGCGAGACTTTATCTGCCGATGTGCAAAGGCAAGTGCAGTCGCTGCCGCTTGCCTGCGAAGAGCAGCTTCCAAAGCTGTCCGGCGACCTCGAACGGGTCGTTTATAACGGCAGAGTGCTGCTGATTGACAATCGCAGCCGCATTCTAGACATGTTCTACTTGGACGAGAACCGGTAATTTGACTTGCTCTGACTCAGCTACAAAAATGGCTGCCCCTCGATAAGAGCGAAGGCTTTGTCAAGGCATAGTTCTCCTTGCCGGTGCGGAGCACCGGGTGAGTTTGCCAGAGAGGTTGAGGACCAAGACCCTGGAAATCTCACGCTGAATCACTCTGCGGTGGAACTCGTTCCACCAACCATCGATTCGGCCTAAACATCAACCATGATTCTTCTATGCGAACATCCCGTCGTTACGGGATGCGAGAGCGCCCAATCAACACCTGCGGTCTATCCGCCGTGGCGGACGACCAGGGCCAGCCCCGAGCTGCTCTCGATGCGAACGATCTCTGGATACGCGGTGTGGGTGCGCAGCATCCAGTAGAGTCGTACGGCTAATTTGCGGGCGATGGCCACTTTGGCCACCGCCTTGGGTTTTTGATGACAGCGGTGCAGATACTGCTTGCGCAATCCCGCATCGCAGCGCACCGCCACCTGCGCCGCTTCTACCAGCAGCGA
>QIAB01000066.1:16177-40042 GCA_003225455.1 Acidobacteriota bacterium | reverse complement strand
TTTGAGTGGAGCGCCTGCTTGGTACGCCAGCGCCATGCCATCGCCTGTTTTAATGCTTGCGTTAGTGGTGAAGGGAAAAACGCGCCCGCACCCTCCAGTGCACAGGATCACGCTTTGCGCCGTGATCGCCTGTATCTTGCCGGACATCAATTGCAACGCGACCACGCCCTGGACGCGGTCGTCGTCTACCAGGAGCTTGGTCACAAACCACTCGTCATAGCGGGTGACTGCCTTGAATTTGAGTGTGGTCTGAAACAGCGTGTGCAGAAGGTGGAACCCGGTCTTATCGGCAGCAAACCACGTGCGCATTTTCTTCATGCCACCGAATGCCCGCACGGCAATGTGGCCGTCGGGATCCCGGCTCCAGGGGCAACCCCAGTGCTCGAGGCGCAATAACTCTTCGGGCGCCTCTTTTACAAAAATTTCGACGGCATCCTGATCGCAGAGCCAGTCCCCGCCCGAGATGGTGTCGTAGGCGTGTTCATCCAGTGTGTCTCCCGGCTTGATTACCCCAGCAGCGCCGCCTTCCGCGGAGACCGTGTGGCTGCGCATGGGGTAAACCTTGGAAACTACCGCGACGCTGAGGTTGGCATTGGTCTCGGCCACGGCGATGGCAGCTCGCAGTCCGGCCCCACCTCCGCCTACGAGAAGAACATCGTGATGGGAGATGTCCATAAGCCGCGCGCCTCGCTGGCTCAGGTTCGGTTACCTAAAATTGCTGGCGAACGTAAGAGCGCACATTCTGCAACTAACCAGCGGTGCATTGCAACCGAAAATTCGGAAACGAAAAAAATAACCGGAAGCCACAATACTTCCGGTTGGTACGCATTTCAGGCTCTAAATTTCCTTCTCTCCGATAGCCTTCCCCTGTGTGAAGAGATACAAATAATCCGGCCCTCCGGATTTTGAATCTGTACCCGACATATTGAATCCGCCGAAGGGATGGCAGCCCACTGTTGCACCGGTACACTTGCGGTTGATGTAAAGATTTCCGACGTGAAATTCGCGTTTCGCACGCTCGATTTTTTCACGTGAGCGTGTGTAAACCGCGCCAGTCAGGCCAAATTCCGTATCGTTAGCGATCTCCAGGGCGTGATCGTAATTCCTCGATTTAACGACAGCGAGTACCGGCCCAAATATTTCTTCCTGTTCCAGCTTCGACTTTGGAGGAATGTCGGCGATGACCGTCGGCTGAATAAAGTAGCCATCACCGGCGTTCACGGCGCGAGCGCCGCCGGTGATCAGCCGGCCATCTTTCTTTCCCTGCTCGATATAGCTCATGATCGTCTTCATCGAGCCTTCGTTGATCACAGCCCCCATGTTGGCGTTTTCGGCAGGATCGCCAAGGTTGATCTTCTCCACGCGAGCTTTCAGTTTCTCCAGGAACTTGTCGTAGATTCGCTCATCAATGATTGCCCGCGAGCAGGCCGAGCACTTCTGCCCCTGGAAGCCGAAAGCAGAAACAGCCACGCCCTCAACGGCTGAGTCGATATCCGCGTCCGCATCCACGATGATCGCGTCTTTGCCGCCCATCTCCAGAATCGTGCGCTTGATCCAAACTTGACCCGGCGCTTGCTCGGCGGCGACTTTGTTGATCCGCAATCCTACTTCTCTCGAACCGGTAAATGCGATGTAGCGCGTTTTCGGATGAGCGACTACCGCATCCCCGAAGCTGGCACCGGCCCCAGGGCAGAAGTTAACCACACCTTCGGGCATACCAGCTTCTTCGAGCAGTTCCACAAATTTTGCCGCGATGGTCGGCGAGTCGCTCGACGGTTTCAAAATCACAGTATTACCGGAAACGATCGAGGCCAGCGTCATCCCGGCCATAATCGCGCATGGGAAATTCCATGGCGGAATCACCGCTCCCACGCCCAGCGGAATGTACAACAGCGTGTCGCGCTCTCCGGCCATCTGCACCGGCAGCTCAGTCCTGGCCAGTCGTAGAGCTTCCCGGCTGTAGTACTCACAAAAATCGATGGTCTCAGCAACGTCCGCGTCGGCCTCCGCCCAGTTCTTGCTGACTTCAAACACCATCCATGCGCCAAACTCGAATTTGCGTTCGCGCAGCAAATCACCTACGCGGAACAAAAGGCTGGCGCGCTCCTCGACGGATGTCTGGCTCCAACTGTCAAACGCATCGAGCCCCGCTTTCATCGCAGGCTCGACGTGTTCTTTGCCGGCTTTCTGATGAATGCCCACAATCTGCAAAGGCTTCGCCGGATTCAGAGACTTGATCTTGTCAGTCGTCCTCACACGCCTGCCACCGACAATCAAGTCATACTCGCGGGCGAGTTGTCCGCGCACTTTTTCAATGGCGGCACGCATCTTGCGAGCATTCTCTTCTTTTGTGAAATCTATGAGCGGCTCATTTACGAATGGGCCTTCATGCAGGCGAATCTTCGGGCTAGCAGGGGCTTCAACAGTTGCCATGAGCGCACCTCGAGGGGGATATGGATCGCGCCAAGACTGCCTCGCGACCGATTAATTTTAGCACCGGGGAGACATCGTCGTCGGCTTTGCAGCTACGGAACTTTCACCGGTTCGCGCGGCTCAGGGGTACGATAGCTCATCTTCGCCGTGCGCTCCAGTTTGTCCCACGCGAACCGCTGACCTTCGATGGCCCGCTTTAAAGTCTTGAGCAGCACTACCGAAAACAACTGACGGTACGCAAATCGTTGCAGCCAAACCTGGCTAAGCAACCACACATCTTCGCGCCCCTCGGGTTCGCGGCGCTCAAGTGCAAAGGCGATGGCAGAGGCAAGAAAATCAATCACCAGGAATGCAGCGAAGAACAGAACCAGCCGCTGAAAGCTGGCGGGGTCGGTTGACTCGGGGTGATAAAACTTCTGAATGAAGTACCAGATCGAGCCGACAGAAAACATCACATCAATGAATGGCGAGACCAGCGGCAGAACGATTTGGAAGATAAAGATGTTCGGCAGCGCCACCCAGCCCAGAGCGCCTTTTCGGCCAAATGCCGAGCGGTGCTTCCAAACTGATTGCAGGATTCCAAATGACCAGCGGAAGCGCTGCCGCATTAACCCATTCGCATTGACCGGAGCCTCTGTGTAAGCCAGCGCGCGGTCTTCGTATTCCACGCGGTAACCACGCTGCAATAGCGCCATGGTCAAATCGGCATCTTCGGCAACCGTATCAGTGTGAAACGCACCCGCCTCGCGGACGGCCGATGTTCTCCATGCGCCGATCGCTCCCGGCACCACGCTTACCGCACCCAAAGTGTTCAGCGCGCGGCGCTCGAAGTTCTGGCTGGTGATGTACTCCAGCGCCTGCCAGCGCGTCCACAGATTCACGCGATTTCCGACCTTCGCGTTTCCTGCCACAGCGCCTACCCGCGGATTGATAAAGTGCGGGACAAGCCGCGAGATTGCATCGTGGGCAATCACTGTATCGGCGTCTATGCCCACAAAAATTTCCTCAGTACGCAAATGCTCGAGCCCAAAATTCAGCGCATCAGCCTTTCCAGAATTGGGTTTCGTTAGGATGAGCACCTTGCCGGTGATCTCCTCGCGCGCGAAGGCGGCGCGCGCCACTTCCAGCGTCTTGTCCTTCGATCCATCGTCAATAACAATCACCCGCAGATTGGGATAATCCGAGGCCAGGGCCGCCCGCACCGTGCGCTCAATCACCTTCTCTTCGTTGTAAGCCGGAATTAATACCGCCGCTTCGGGTTTGTAGGAACCTACGTCGCAGCCATATTGTCGTCGCCGCAGCCGATCAAAGATCGCAAAGGCGCCGATGATCAGTAGTCGGCCTGTCATTAAAACGTCGCCGATAAGAAAAATCCACGTGATTGCCTTGATAGTGAAATCAAACAGCCAGAATCCAACAAAGTTCAGCCGCGCCGCCCAGCGCTCGTTGGCGGGCAGAGGCGGCATCACGTCGGCCCGCGTTTTGCCGAGCAGTTGGTATACAGGAACAATCTGATACCCGCGGGCGCGAATGCCGTCAATGATCATGGGCAAAGCGCGAACCGTTTCCCGGCGTTCGCCCCCGCCGTCGTGCAGCAAAATGATATTGCCGCAGCGCTGGTCATTGGGTGCGCACGGTGGCAGGTGGGCCAGCACATCGGCAGAAATCTGCTCGGCCGAGCGATGCGGATTTTCGCGCCAGTCGCTGGGATCTATCTTGTTTCCGATCGTGGTGTAGCCCATATCCTGCGTTATTTCGAGCGGCCGCACCTGATCTTCCGTGTCAGGCTCCTGGTCAATGGAATAAGGAGGCCGGAAAAGGATGGTCCGCATTCCCAGGCGGCTGGCAAAAAGCCGCTCGGTCAGATTCAGCTCCAATTGCATGAAGCGATGCGAGATGTTGCTGATATCAGGATGCGTAAAAGTGTGATTTCCAATCTCGTGCCCTTCGCGATATATGCGCTCCGTCAGATCAGCAAATTTGTCGGCTTGGATTCCGATTAGGAAGAACGTCGCGGGAGCTTGCTTCGCTTTTAGAACGTCGAGAATCTTCGGCGTCCACTCGGGATCGGGTCCATCATCGAACGTAATCGCCAGTTGGTTCTTGCTCGAACCATAGCGTCCCACTCGATAAGGCTCCGGTAAAGAATCGAAATTCTCATCGGTGATTTGACCAGATGCGACATCCAACGTGATTGACCGCTCGCCGTCCGTAGGACGAGCCTCGATGCGGAGGATTTCCCCGTCGCCCTCCATGTCGACGTCCTGCCCGGGAGGAACATCCTTCAACTTTTCGGGAGCTGCGGCTTCGCCAGGCACATCCCATACTCGCCACAGCGACCGGTCTTCCGATCCCAAGCGCCAAAGCGCAAACGTGTTGATTCCAAGAAGCTGCGCCGCGCGCATTTCGTTGAGTGCAGTCACAGCATCAAGAAACCAGACATCATGCTGGCGATTGTTTTCGTCGAGATAAGTAATGTGCGGATTCAGGCTGTCGCCATCGAAATCCATATCCGCTTCCGAATCCCGTGCCGTCAGCCACGCATCCTGCACAGAAGCGTTTGTGTCTTTCACGCCGGGCGGAAGAGTCCCGTGTTTAGGTCTTTGCACCCAATCGTAACCATAGTTGCCAATCGCGCAGATCAGCTTCTCCTGAGGCACAACTTTCTTTATCGCGGTCAGATTTCGCACAAACCATTCTTGCGATGCCACCGGCCCCGGAGCCGCTCCCGGATAGTGCTCGTCATAGTTCATGACGATCACGCCATCAACTAGCGCCGCGACAGTCGGATAATCGAAATCTGGGTTACGCGCCTGAACACTGGCATACAGCTTCAGCCCTTTTGCGTGCAGATCGCTCGAAAGCTCCGTCAGCAGCGCCATGTAGCCGGGCTGAGCTTTCTGCGGGAAGTCCTCAAAGTCAATCATCAGTCCGCGAAATCTGTCGCTTGCAAGAAAGGCATCGGTCTGTTGGCCAAAACGTGCACGCGCATCGGGATCGTTGAGAAACGAGCTGATGTCAACCCAATCCGTTCCGTCAAAATTCTGCGCCACGGGAAAAACTTCCATTCCTGTGTCTTCTGACTTCACAAACGGCATGACCTTGTCATCAACCGAATGAACCGTGGAACCCTGCACTACATTGAACAGCTTGTTGGTTTGCTCGTCGACAGATTGCAGCCTGCCATCTGGCGTGAGCACTTGCAGCCATGTCGGAAAAAGCAAGTCGACTTGGCGTGCATATTCGCGCAATGACGAGAAGCTGGCCGCATCCCAGGGAACGTAAAACGCAGCGCGGATGCCTTCCTCCGCATTCAGCTTCACTTGCGACGGTGCCGACTTCGACTTGCGATGGCCTCGGTGTAAAGCTGCCAGCCTGCGCCGCTCTTTAACCTTCTCTTTTTTCTCTTTTTCCTTTAGCGCGTGATATGGGCGTTTTTGAATAGGCAGCAGAAGGTCGGGCAGACGTTCGCTGCGCAGGGCGGTATAGATGAAGAAAATGACTAAGAAAGTAAAGGCAAGCGCTGCCAGGTCAAAAATCCGCCGCAGCCGCTTCCAGCGGGCTTGACGGGGATCGTAAAAGACAGGCTGCTGCGCCATTTGGTCAAGGCCATTTCCATCCTAAGCTGGTGCTGGGGGAGGGTCAAACGGCAGGTTAATCACTTAGATGCGAGGAATTTCGCGCGCGTTGCGGTCGTGGCGATGCGCTCAAAACGCGCTATATTCCCAGCGTGCGTGATCTCGTGCGCCAAAATTTTCGCTATTTCCTGTTGCTGACTCTCGCCGCGATTGCGCTGCGGCTGTTCTTTATTTTTCGCTTTCCCGGCGTCACAACAGACTCCTTCGTCTATGGCGACGTTGCCAAGAACTGGCTCCAGCACGGCATCTATGGCCTGAGCAGAACAGAGGGAATCTCTCCCACCTACATCCGCCTGCCAGGTTATCCCGCGTTTCTCGCTTTGATCTTCGCAATTTTCGGGATGGAGCACTATCGCGCAGTGCTCATCACACAGATGTTCGTGGATATCGGCACTTGTTTTCTGATCGCGGACATGGCGCGACGTCTCATCCCTCCCCGAGCCGCAAAAGTAGCCTTCTTGTTGGCCGCGCTTTGCCCATTTCTCGCCAACTACGCCGCCGCCGCCCTGACGGAAACTCTGGAGATTTTTTTTACCGCGCTGGCGCTGGATTTCGCAATCATTGGATTAGATGGATTAGTAGCTTCCCGGGAGTCTTCTCCGGAATACGAACCCAACACGATTCGGGAGGACGCAAATCGTAAAGACACCGTCGGGAAGGGTACGACTTCAGTCGTGCCATCGAACCTCTCCGTTCAAACACCCCGATCGCGCGCAAGCGCGCGAGGAAAAACAAAAATCTCCGCATGGCTCGCCTGTGGAGCCGCAATCGCGGGAGCAATCCTCCTCCGGCCCGACGGCGGCCTGCTTCTTATCTCGATCGGAATCTACCTGATATTTCTTATTCTCCGCGGCCAACCAATCCTGCCCCATCTCCGCGCCGGGCTTATCGTTGCTGCGGTTTCGCTCGCGCCCCTCGTCCCCTGGACTCTTCGAAACCTCCACACGATGCGCCGCTTTGAGCCGCTTGCACCGCGCTATGCCAATGAAGAAGGCGAATATGTCCCCGTGGGATTCAATCGCTGGGTCAAGACATGGATCGTTGACTACGCCTCAGTCGAGGAAATCTACTGGCAGGTCCCCGGAGCAACCATCGACCCCATCAAGCTGCCCAACCGCGCCTTTGACTCAGAAGAACAGAAGAAACAAACGTTACAGGTCATAAACGACTACAACCAGGTGCTCCATATCGATCCCGACCTCGATGCCCGATTCGAGGCCCTGGCCGAAGCCCGAATCCATGCCGCCCCGCTGCGCTACTATATCTGGCTGCCCCTTCTGCGCATTACTGACATGTGGCTCCGCCCCCGCACCGAAATGCTCCCCGCCGATAGCCGCTGGTGGGAATTTAACGACGATCCGATGTGGTCAGCAGTTGCCAGTGCCTTCGGCGCAATCGGTCTCGCTTACGTGCTGGCCGCTGTGGTCGGCCTTGTGCGTGGGCGCGCAATTCCATATGTGGGGCTTCTAGTGCTGTTTTTAGTCGTCCGATCCGCTTTTCTGGGTACGCTGGAGAACCCCGAGCCTCGGTACACGCTGGAGTGTTACCCAGTGCTGTTATTGCTTGTCAGCGTCCTTGTTCGAACAATCTCAACGTGCATGGCTGAATTCTGATTTTTCAAAAAGCTGTATCCGATCTCTTGAAATTTGGATTTTTCTCTCATTAAAACGTTAAATCATTGAAAATTCAGCGACACGGCTTGGCCAGGGAATTGCAAATTGCCTCGGTAAAGTCCTTCAGGGTCTCATTCCCTGTATCTGTTAAGGCTTTCAGGTTCGACAGCAGCCAGACCACATACCCGTTTAAAGGAGTTGCTATGCGTTCCTCCTCGCACTTAGTAGCTTCGTTGTTTGCCATCGTTCTCGCTCTAAGCACATTTGCCCGGACCCAATCTTCCACCTCCTTGCACGGAACTATTTTCGACGTGAAAGGTGCCGTAGTGTCAGACGCGAGCGTTACATTAAGCAACCCTGCGACCGCGTTCTCGCGTACCACGAAGAGCGACCAGCAGGGTGTCTATCAATTCCTGCAAGTACCACCCTCCACCTATACTCTGAGCGTGACTGCCCGTGGCTTTGCCCCAATTAACCAGGGCAATGTAATCCTGCAGGTCAGTTCGCCGGCGACACTTGACTTCACACTTCAGGTGCAAGGGTCGGCAGTGATGGTGGAAGTTACGGGAGCGGCGACGACAGTCAACACTGAAGATGCCAGCCAAGGGCACGTATTTAACGCGAATCAGCTTATAGCGCTCCCCGCTGAGGGACGCGATCCCGTCGCCATTCTTAGCCTTCAGCCCGGTGTGACCTACTTGGGCTCGCAGACCCCTGATCAGCAGGACCAGGACAGCCGAGGGGGATCAGTAAACGGTGCCCGCAGTGATCAGACAAATGTAATGCTCGACGGGCTTGATAATAACGATCAATTGAAGGGTTACGCATTCCGGGGTGCGCTGCGGACCACGCTTGATTCGTTGCAGGAATTTCGGGTCACCACGAGCAGCGCCAATGCTGACGCGGGACGCGCTTCCGGCGCCCAAGTCAACCTGGTAACAAAGAGTGGGACGAACAACCTGCATGGTTCCTTATATGAGTACAACCGGACCGCATTTACGTCCGCTAACGACTGGTTTAACAAACAAGCACAACTCCGCAATGGTGAAGCCAACCAGCCACCACAGCTGATTCGCAACACCTTCGGTGCGTCCGTTGGAGGACCAATCAAGAAGGATCGTGCGTTCTTCTTCGCTACGTACGAAGGTCAGCGTACACACGAAACTACGCAGATTAACCAATTCGTGCCCAGCGAGTTTTTGCGGCAGGGAATCATGCGCTATCGCTGCGACCAAACCGATCCAAGTTGCTCCACCGGCAATCCAAACGTTCAAGTGACGCCGGGACCAAACGGTTCGCTAATCGCTACGCTTACGCCTGACCAGTTCAAGAGCATGGATCCCAATGCAGCCGCGAATGGAATCGCAGCGGGGGTTCCTATTTGCCCGTGGGCAGACGTGAACGGCTTCTGCGGCATGGACCCTCATGTCGCTGCGGTTGATCCAAATGTGGACGCCATATTCACCCATTATCCGCAGCCGAACACAGATGTGGTCGGAGACGGTCTGGATTTCCGAGGATTTACCTTTGCGGGCACGAATCCACAAACTCTGAATACCTTCATCACTAGGCTCGACTTCAAAATGGACAGCTCTGGGCGGCACAGTTTATTCTTACGCGGAAATTTGCAGAATGATCGTATTTTGGCGCCCCCACAATTCCCCGGCTTGCCTGCAAACGATTTCTTGACCAACAACAGCAAGGGCGTCGCAGTTGGTTACACAGCCCTGTTCCGCGACAACCTAATCAACAACTTTCGCTATGCTTTCATTCGCCAAGGCACAGGTGATGCCGGCCTGGCGACCAGCAACCAGGCGACTTTCCGCGGGTTGGCTGATCCTGTCGGCCTGAGCCGTAGTGTGTTTGTGAACGTTCCTGTGCATAATTTTGCCGATGACGTCACCTGGACCAAGGGACGGCATACCATTCAGTTCGGCACTACGCACCGCTTCATCTTTAATAACCGACAATCCAACGCGCAAAACTTCTCGAATGCCTTGACGAACGTGTTCTGGCTGGATAACGCGGGAATTGCGAATACGGGATCGTCGCTTGACCCTGGAGCATTCGGCCTTCCTGCGGTGGATACGCAGTTCGGCACGGATTACGACTTCGCTACAGCCGCAGCTGCCGGCTTGCTTACGCAGGTAACTACAATTTTCAATCAGGACAAGAACGGAGTGGTGGCTACGCCCGGCACGCTTATTCCCCGCCATTTTAAGAATTGGGAGGGCGAGTGGTACGTCCAAGATGCGTGGCGGGTGAAGCCGAATCTAACTCTGACGTTAGGCTTGCGGCATTCTCTATTGCAAACGCCTTACGAGACTCACGGTGAACAAGCTGCGCCCACTTTCAGTTTGCACGATTGGTTTAACGCGCGTGCCAAGGGCATGCTGGTGGGCGAGCCCTCCTCGGCCCAGCCTGAAATCACATTCAACCTCTCGGGGAAGGCGAACGGTGGTAAGCCTTACTGGAACTGGGATTACAAGGATCTTGCCCCACGATTTGCCTTTGCCTATTCGCCGAATTTCGAAAGCGGCTTTATGCATAAGCTGTTCGGAAATAACGGAAAGAGTTCGATTCGGGGAGGCTACGGAATCTACTTCGATCACTTCGGTGAGGGCATTATCAACACCTTTGATCGGCAGGGGTCGTATGGATTGACAACATCGATAATTAATCCCGCCGGCTTCCAGGACGTGGATACAACCGCACGCTTCACGAATTTGACTACAGTTCCCACCCAGAGCGTGACGCCGGGCTGTCCTAGCCTTTCACCTCCTCCGCCCCACGGGTTTCCCTTCACTCCTCCTAATGATCCTTGCTTTGGTTTTGCAATCGCGTGGGGCTTGGATGACAAGCTCAGGACTCCGTACTCCCACGTGTTTGATTTCTCCATCACCCGGGAACTCCCGAATCAGTTTGTGATAGAAGCCTCTTATATCGGTCGCCTCGGGCGTCGTTTGTTGCAAGAATCAGAACTGGCGATGCCACTCGATCTGGTTGATACAAAGTCTCAAACGGATTACTTCAAGGCGGCTACCCAGCTTTCCAAAGCTGCTTTGCAAGGCGTCGATATCAACAGTTTGGCACCCATTCCCTACTGGGAAAACCTGTTCCCAGGGGCGGCAGGCAACTTAGGTTTTGGGCCACCGGGTGACCCAACCGATCTGGGGTGTGCGCCCGGCAACAATGTAAACGCGGCCAACTATACGGCCACTCAAGCTATGTACGACATGTACTCCTGCTTTACCGGCAACGAGACCACCGCGCTTTTCATTGCCGATCTGTTGTGCTTGCCGGCGTGCGCGACAATCAACGGCAACACGGCGCCATTTGCTTATTGGAGTGATCAATTTTCGTCGCTGTGGGCGTGGCGTAGCCAGGGCAACAGCGCCTATCACGGGTTGCAGTTAACCCTTCGGCGCCCGATGTCGAGAGGATTGCAGTTCGACCTCAACTACACCTTTTCAAAATCGATTGATCAGGGATCTAACGCGGAACGCGTCAGCCTTTTTGAGGGGAACGCCAACTTCGCTGGCGGATTTGGGGACCAGGTGATCAACGCCTGGGATCCGAAACAACTCCGCGCTGTATCTGATTTCGATACCACGCACCAGATCAACGCCAACTGGGTTTGGGAGTTGCCTGTGGGCCGCGGCCGCCATTTCGGTGGCGGAATGGGACGAGTCTCAGACGCTCTTTTCGGCGGCTGGAGTCTCTCCGGCCTCGCACACTGGACCAGTGGCTTCCCGTTCGGCATTTATCCGGGCGCTGGCTGGCCGACTAACTGGGAGCTTCAAGGCTTTGCGGTTCCCAACGGCAACAACGGAGGTGTCGGGACCTTCAGGGACTCCAACAATGACCCAAACATGTTCCGCAATCCCACGCAGGCAATCAGTTCATTCCGGAATCCGTTCCCTGGGGAGTCTGGTACTCGTAATGAATTGCGTGGTCCCGGTTTCTTTGGGATCGACATGGGGTTGGGTAAGTCCTGGAAACTTACTGAGCAGCAGTACTTGCAAGTACGTTGGGAAGTGTTCAACGTAACCAACTCCGTCCGCTTTGACGCGGCTTTATCAGCGTATAACGAAGCGCTGACGGACGCCGGCAGCTTCGGTAAATATGGATATACCTTAACCAAGCCGCGCGTCATGCAGCTCTCCTTACGCTATAGCTTCTAAGGTACAGATAGAATCATTTCTCGGGGGCGGGACCTTCCCGCTCCTTTTCTTCTTCCGGAAAATCTGCTCAATTCTGTCCCGGCGGTCTCGAGTTCCGGGCCGCCGCCAGCTCGCGTTCAGCGTCAACCGTCCTCCCGAGCTGTCCATAAGCATCGGCGAGAAATAAATGCGCTTCCTGCGACTCGGGCTGAACCTGTACCGCCTTTTCGAGATTGTTCAACGCCCCTAATGCGTTCCCTTGCAGGGACAGGATGCGTCCGCGCAACAGATTGGCGCGGTAATGATTCGGAGTGAGCGCAAGCGTGGTGTCGAGCTCGGTCATGGCGTCCGGCACGCGGTCGATGCGCGCATACACTGCGGCTAGAGAAAAATGCGCATCCGCCCACTTGGGCGCGCGCGCTACCGCAGCCTCGAACTGCGGCGCGGCGGATTTCCAATCACCCGTCTCAAAGAGCGCTAGGCCAAGCTCGTAATGGCCCATGCCGTTATCCGGCTGAAGCTTAGTCGCTTTCTGTAGAGGCGCGATCGCCTTGTCATAATTTCGCAGCCGGGCTTCTGCCATTCCATATTGCATATTAGCGACGGGCATTTCCGGCTGCTCTTTCAGCACGCGCTCAAGCAACGGAATCGCTTCCTGGTAGTGGGCGTCTTCTACGTCGAACATGGCATCGTGCAACAGATTGGAAATTTCGATCTTGGTTTTGGGATCGACACCGGCGAGCTTTTTGTCGTCCTTCTCTGCGTTAGTATCCGAGCTTACATAGCCCAGCGCTTGCAGTTTTTTCATTTGCTCGGGATCAGGCTTGGCCAAATCGACCAAAGTCTGGCTGGTCTTTTGACGAAAGCCGTCGAGTTGCGCAGCCATTGTGTCTGCGATCGCGTTCGAGTTTCCGGCTAGGTTGTGAGCGGCGTCCGGATCGGCCGACTGGTTATATAACTCCCGCTCGGGCGCCTGAACATAGAGATACTTACCCGAGCGCAACGCTCGCAGCGCACTCCACCCGAATGCGCGATGCGGATAGTCAGTTTCTGCGTAAGCGGGACGGTCCTCATCGTCGTTTTGAGCAGCCTTCGTAGAATTCCGAGCAGATTTCGGCGTGCTCACAAGCGGCTCGCCTTGCATCTCCGGCGGCACACTAAATCCCGATGAGGCCAGGATCGTGGGCGCAACATCCACCAGCCTGGCTCTGGTCTCAACTCGTTTCCCCGCCGAGCGATTTGCCGGCAGCTTGATCAGCAGTGGAACGCGCAGCGTTTCGTCGTACAAAAAAATTCCGTGTGTATTTTCCCCGTGCGCACCCAGCGACTCGCCATGGTCTGCCATCACTGCAATCAGCGTCTCATCGTAAAGCCCGTGCTTTTTGAGCGCGTCGAACAGCTTGCCGAGGCAGGCATCGGCATACGCAATCTCTCCGTCATACGGTTGTGAGGCATAGCGTTCCTTGTATGGCGACGGCGGATCGTAGGGATCGTGGGCATCGTAGAAATGCACCCAAAGAAAAAACGGCCCGTTTGGCACATGGCTGAGCCAGCCGAGCGCATGATCCACCACATCACCGGCTCGCCGCTCGACTGACTTGTAGCGATCCATTCCGTGCCGCCGCAAATGAAATCCGGCGTCATACACGTCAAAGCCGCGATCAAAGCCTGGAGCCGTGCCGTCCAGCGGATCGAGAATCAGCGAGCCGACGAATGCTCCCGCGCGATACCCATGCTGATGCAGGATGTCCGGCAGATAGGGAAGACGCGCCGAAAGGGGGATGCCGAAGTCGTTCACATGATTGTATTGAGGATAGGTTCCCGTGAAGATGCTCGTGTGCGACGCAGTCGTAAGCGGCACATGCGCGTAAGCACGGGTGAACACGACACCTTGCTGCGCCATTGCATCCAGATTGGGAGTAAGCCCCCGGGCCGAGCCGAGAAACCCCATGCGGTCGGCACGGGTAGTATCGAGCGTGATGACGATGATATTGGGATGGAAAACTGCGCCTGTAGCCGCAAACGACAAGGCACAGAAGAAAAGAGGGAAGAAAGCCACCCAGGAGCGCCGACCCGCCATAAAGAAGGGAGTCTACCATAGGCAGACTCCCAGGGTTTCGTACCGGCCTAATGTTCTAGAAAATGAACTTCAGGGCGAAATTCATATTTCTTGGACCACCTTGCGCAATTACGGGATTGCCTGAAGCTACGTCTGGTGTTTGCGTCAACGTACCGAACTGAGCGCTAGTACCTGTGTTGTCCAGAGATGCCAGTGCGAAATTCGCTCGATTCAGAATGTTGTACACTTCCCAGCGAAGCTGGAAACTAAGCCGCTCATTAATTTTAGTATTCTTGATGAGAGACATATCCCACTGGCTCAGTCCCGGACCGCGCAACATATTTCTGCGTGAATTACCCACCGTTCCTGGATCCGGAACTGTAAATTGACCCGGGACGATCTCGACGTATGAGTCCGGATTTCTCGTGTGGTAAATAATCTGCGATCCATCGTAGTTGTCGCGAATGGAAGTCCCACGTAGCCCTTGCCCGGACGGGTCAGAACCTCCATTCTTGAAAACACTAAAAGGCTTTCCGCTAAGCGCCGTATAAATCGTGCTGAGCTGCCAGCCTCCGCCTAGCCGGTTTCCTAAGACCCGGATTGTGGGCCAGGAATACACGCCACCAACATTGAAATTGAGAGTTCTGTCGTGATCGCAAAGGCCGCGATTATCTTTAAGATCCAGCGGATTGTTTAATTGTGGATAATCCCCCTGTCCTCCCCGGTTAACCGAATTCAAGTCGAAGCACTTGCTCCAGGTCAGGTTGTACTGTGTGTCCAAACCGTGCCAACTACGCTGATTGTATGATGCTTGCAAGCTGTCATATTGCGAGCTCCCGAGGTTGGTTGCTGCGATCACGTGCCGCAGATCGGGAAAGGTACTGGTGTACGGACGAAATGGATCACAATCCACATCTCTTGTGCATGGAGATCCCAGAGGAGATGCATTTAAATCATGATAAATCAGGAGCTTGCGCCCACGTTGTCCGGAGTAAGTCAGTGTAAGAACATTGTTACGAAACAGTTCGCTCTGGATGGCGAGGTTGAAATTGTGGTAGCGCGGCGTTTTGAAGTCCTGTCGAACGGAGAACGCATTAAACGGTGGCACTCCAGTAGGATCAGCACCGTACAATGGTCCAGCGACAGCGGAATCGAAACAGATGTAGTCGCCAACGTGCGTCACCGGGTCGTAACAACCTTGCCCCAACGTATAATTAGTGTTTGAGGGAGGCTCGTATGTCCCCGCGCTGCCAGCTCCTCCGGCGCCTATTTCCGATGCATTCGAAATCTGGAAAAAGCCTAGATTGGGCTCAGTAAAGACTCCAGCGCGCGCCTGCGCAAAACCGTAAGGAGCTGCTAGGGCTCCGAAGTTAGCGACGTCAAACGTCAAGGAATACCCGCCTCGCAGTGCCATCTTCCCGTTGCCAAAAATGTCCCAGGCGAATCCCAGGTGTGGCCCGAAGTCTTTGTAGTCCACATTGTGGATGCCGCTGATGCCATTCCCTACCTGGACGAGGCCTCGTCCAGGAATAAAGTTGGCTTCCTTATTTTGGGTGTCACGAATGGTGCCGTTGATCTCGTATCGGAGACCATAATTCAGAGTGAGACGCGGCTTGATTTTCCAGTCATCCTGAGCATAGAAGCCAACCGAGTTCTGGTAGATGTGACGGTGGGTGTCCCCAAAACTCCGATCAGCGAGGTCCGCTTTACCTAGCAGCAACTGCTCAATATCACTCTGAACTGGATCACCGTTCACGTATCCGTGATAACCATAGTATGCTATGTAGTAACCGGAATAACCAACAGCCAAACCAGTCCTGCCGAAGTTTCGCAGGCTGTTCGTGTAGGCGCGTTGAAAATTGCCGCCAATCTTAATGGTGTGGTTCCCTTTAACCCAGGAGAAATGCTCAGACCAATCCCATGTTTGATCGGGAGCCGTAGTGATTGGGTACCCCTGCACGCCACCAATGTAACCGCCATAACCCAGGTGGTACATGTAAACGTAAGGCACGCCGAAATCGCCAGGGCTCAGTGGTCCCGTATCAATGCCCAAACTCTTGGGATCAATCTTGTTACCAATGCCAAGAATTTGGGAGAAGCGCGTAAATCCTAACCGGCTCTCCAGGATCTTGTTGGGACCCATGTTCATTGTCCAGCTCACACCGGCCATTTGCGCACGTGAGGGAGCCACAGAATTGAACAAGTCCTGCGGCAATGCTGGATTTGGGGGCAAACCTGCGTATGGCGGCCCACTCTGGAAACTGTCACCAAAAATGTAGCGCACCGCCAGGGAGTTGTGCTGGTTCAACTTGTAGTCGAATTTGAAGCCAAATTCGTTATTGCTGGCTGTGCTTGGAGTCTGCTGGACATACGTGCCCGTCGGAGACGTGGGGAAATAACTCAGTAGCGTCTGTCCAACTGGATCGATCGTGAGGCCCTTGGCAGCGATGTCATCCTCCACCCCGGTAATCTCATCAGGTGTAGGCACTGTTCTACCCTTGATCGCGACAGACTTATTCCGCTGCCCCTCGTAGAAAAGGAAGAAAAATGCTTTGTCCTTCACAATTGGTCCACCGATGTTGGCATGAAATTGGTTGTTGTGGATGGGAGTAGGTTTGCACTCGCCAGGACCGGCGCAATTGTCGGTATTGTGCTTGGAAAAATAATTTGCGGCATCCCCAAACCCGCTATGATTGACCCAGTTTGCTCCACCGTGCCAAGCATTCGTCCCACTCTTCATGTTAAGCAGAATCGGAGCTCCGCCCTTCACGCCAAATTCTGAGGAGGGTGTTTCCTGGACACTCAATTCCTCGATTGCGTCGGGTGGGAATGTGACGGCGGGAATACCAAGAATGCCGGTCTGGTTGATGGCCGAGTCACCATAATAGCGATCATTATTGTATAGACCATCAATGAAATAGTTATTAGAAGTTGTGCGGGCGCCATTAATGCTGATTGCCAGAAAGCCGCCGCCAGGATCGCGTTGTACGCCTGGCGTGATAGCCAGCAGCGAATTGAAATCTCGCCCGTTCAAGGGGACGTTCTCAATCTTTATGCGATCAACATAGTTGTTCTCGTTCGGGGAAGTCTCGACGAGGGGCGCCGAGCCCTGGACCTCGATGACCTCTGAGCGCTGACCCACCGATAGCTTGAAGGTCGCCTGCGCGATTGCCCCTGCGCGCACTTCAGCGTTCAGGACAGCGGTCTTAAAGCCCTGCGCCGTTGCCGTGACCTTGTATTGACCAATCGGCAGATCGGGGATTCGATAATTTCCTGTGCTGCTGGTCGTTGCTGAGCGTGAAAGATTTGTGCCCGTGTTTAAAGCGGTGACCGTTACGTTAGGTAGAAACGCCCCCGTACTATCCGTTACATCTCCTGTGATGTCGCCGGTGACAGTTTGAGCAACGACTGGCAAGCAGGTGAAGATAACCACCACAAAAAACAGAACAAGCGTCCGCCGCAGAACCTGGCTTCGCCACATAGGGTCCCCCTCTTTGGCCTACGTCTCCAAAAGGTTCAATTGGGCAGGAAGTTTAATCAGATTGGCTGCGAACTATCAAGAAGAATATTCTGTACGAGGCCATGACTCTGGGTCACTTCAGCGGTGTGGAAACATTTGTAACATTTGTATTTTGTGGAGGATAGTCTTAACATCACTGGCCGATCTGTGTAGAACCCCTACCTGTTCTGGGCAGCCACTTCCTATCCCAGCGGCGAGTCCGTCATCCTGAACCTTGTCCGCACGTGTTCCGAAATCAGTTCAATCGCCCCGCGATTGGATACGGGATCCGATTGCGTCAGGTATTTCATCGCTTCCACCAGCAGGCGCTGGCCCTGGACGTAACGGGGATCGGAACTGCGTTCCCGCCGTTTACGTCCCATTTTTGGAAGAACCGGAATCGTGAAGACTTTAGCCATGAGGACCGGAGTTGGTTGTGGTTTGTCCCGGACGTAGCCTCGGGAGTAGTGCGTGAGCAGTATAAACTGCCGTGCTTCGTTTTTCAGCCTTTATCTTCATGAATCCAAATTCTCGGCCCAGCCCAGGCTCATTTTAAAACACGGGGCGTTTTTAGCCCTGGGGCGAGACAATCTTGGTCTTACCCGTCGTCTTCAGCTTGAAAACCGTGTCGGGAATTTTCTGATTAATCTCAATAACGGAATATTTCGCTAAACGGTAATCCCCCGATGGCTCAAAAAGCTGCTGCTGCACCGAAACTCCGCGTGCAGGGTCGATCCAAAGCAGAATATGAGCGAACGTGTTCGCTACTTTCTGCGATTTCGGAGTGAGGTCGAGCTTGGCGGCTTCCACGCCTTCGACGGTCTCTGTTCCCACATATTTCACGTCGAAGGATTTCAGCATGTCGTGTCCGCGGCCGCCAAAACCGAGCACCAGGAAACTTTCAAATGCCTCGCGATTCTTGCCGGTGTTGTAAACCGTTACCTGGTCGATTTTCGGCTGATAGACCTGAACTTTGCTGTCGTTGAACAGCACGTATTTCTTCTCCGGATCGGTGATGTCTGCCGCCATCTCAATATCGTTGCTCGCACGCCGGAAATATACCTTGCCCTTCTGTGTGTCAGTTTCATCCACAACCTTCGAATACTGATTCCACACGAAGCTGGCTTCAGTGGTGCGGAAGTTTGCGGCGGTCTTATCCATTTGTGCCAGCACGCGTTCCAGCGCGCCGTCTGATTTAGGCGCGGACGCCTGCTGCGCGCACGCGAGCGGCAACAGCGCGAACAGTAACAAAAATCGGGATGATCTCAGAACTTTCATTAACAGGAAGCGGCGTTTATCTCTGCACCCAGACTTTATATCTCTGCACCCGTCCCAGCGGGTCGCGCTCAATGTCGTACTTGGTAATGGTGACTTCTCCCGCTATTGGCTCAATGATGCGCAGCAGTTGCTCGCGGACGGCCAAATCGTCTTTGGCGGAGACAGCAACGCCCTGAATCTGGTAGATAAATCCGCCGCCTCCATCTGAGGTAATGATTACATCGGTTGGATGCGGATTGCGTTGGATCGGTTTGTCTCTGAAGTTGACCCAGTACGGGGAGAGAAAAACAAAAATCAAAATGAACGTGACCATTACGTCATACTGAATCGTTCCTCGCTCATATGACCAGAGAATAAAGCCGCGAATTGTGCGCCAGATTCTGGTCATGGGCACCGAGGGAGCGCCCGCTACACCCGAAATTGGCTCTGCCCTGTTCAAGTCTAGTTTCTGCTCCTGCACTTCGCAAACTTCGTACGGTCTCTGCTTTTCTTTCCCTCCGCGATCGTAGCGGTTAAAAGCTTTACCGCAAACGTTCGCCGGAGGGCAGAGATATTAACACTTCTTCGCCGTGATCCGATCCGTTCCCATATATGGCCGCAGCGTCTCTGGGATCACGACACTGCCATCCGCCTGTTGATAATTCTCGACGATTGCGACCCAGGTGCGCCCAACAGCCAATCCGCTGCCGTTCAAAGTATGCACCAATTCAGTTTTATTCTTGCCTTCAGGCCGGTAGCGAATATTCGCACGCCGCGCCTGGAACGACTCAACATTCGAGCACGAAGAAATCTCGCGGAACAACTGCTGCCCCGGCAGCCATACCTCGATATCGTAGGTTTTGGCGGCTGAAAATCCCATATCGGCGGTGCAAAGCGTCACTACGCGATAGTGGAGCCCAAGCTTCTGCAGGATCTCCTCTGCGTCACGCGTGAGCTTTTCCAATTGGTCATACGAATTTTCAGGACGCGAAAACTTCACCAGCTCCACCTTCTGAAACTGATGCTGGCGGATAATGCCACGAACGTCCTTCCCGTAAGATCCTGCTTCACTGCGAAAACAAGGTGTGTACGCAGTGAGTGAAATCGGCAAGCGTGCAGCCTCGAGCACTTCATCGCGATAGAGATTCGTTAACGGAACTTCAGCCGTCGCGGCACCAGCCAGAGATCTTTTTCGCCGTGCGGCACGCGAAATGAATCTGCAGCAAATTTAGGAAGCTGGCCCGTGCCGTACATCGAATCTGAATTCACCATGTACGGCGGAAGTACCTCAGTGAAGCCGTGCTCGCGCGTATGCAGATCGAGCATGAAGTTGGCCAATGCCCGCTCCATGCGCGCGCCCAAGTCCCAATAAACAGCGAATCGCGCGCCGGAGAGTTTCGCCGCGCGCTCCAGGTCAAGCACTCCGAGTTGCTCTCCAAGCTCCCAGTGCGGCTTGGGGGTGAAGTCGAATTTCGGCGGCGTGCCCCAGCGGCGGACCTCAACGTTGTCTTCGGCCCCCTTGCCTACGGGCACACTCTCGTGAGAAATATTGGGGATTCCAGCAAGAATTTCGCGCAAGCGGACTTCCAGCTCATTTGCAACCTTTTCTTTCTCCTGAATCTGTTCGCGCAGTTGCTTGGTCTCCGCCATTTGCGCGCTTGCATCCTGCCCGGCTTTCTTGAGCTTTGCTATCTCTTCTGAGGCCTGATTGCGCCGCGCCTTCGTGGTCTCGGCATCGGTAATTGCCTGCCGCCGCTGGACGTCAACCTCGCCGAAATCCTTCAGCACCGCTGCAGGATCCATTCCGCGCTGCCGCAGCTTTTCCTCGACCAAAGGCAGGTTATCCCGAACAAAATTCAGATCGAGCATGGAATCAACTAATGTATCGAAAAAACGCCGAAGAATGCACGCTTCGCACCAGGTGCATCCGTCCTACCCAAGCTGTGATTACCTAAAACCACAGCCACCAAACCACATCGACCGCCGTGTGCGTGATTGACGACGCCAGCACTTGCCTTCGCGCCCGCCACGCTCGGCCATAGAAAATGCCGGCAATCGTCGCGAGAATCACGTAGCGCCAATTGAAGCTTGCGCCTTTGTTGAAATGGGCCAAGCCGAACAATAGAGCAGCAAGCACGAGTGCTGTGTTCTGTCCTAGTCTGGTTTCCAGCAGGTTTTGAAGTATTCCGCGGAAAAACATCTCCTCAGGCACCGCGACCAGCAGGAACGTGGTTAACACACCGCTTAAAAGGCTCGCAGTGAACGGCACGGACGCATGAAAATGAATAAATCCCAAAGCTGCCCCTAATCCAATTCCAAGCGGGAGGAAGTAAACCCATTCTCTCAATCCACTCAGAAACGCATCCCGCTTAGGCACAAGTGAATAACCAACGCCGTCAAACTTTCTAATCACGACGTAGAGATACAAGGCCAGACCGGCGACATAGAGCTTAGGGAGCACGGCCAATCCGGCATGCGGCCAGTCAGGCATGAGCAGCCGCAACAGGTACACGCCGAATAAAGCACCCAGCACAACCACATCCTGCCAAACCATTTTTCTCTTGGATGCGGACGATTCAACCACTGCGGAGAGCACCACAGGAAGCAGGAAAACCACGACCGTCGTAGACCAGCGAACGTTTCCAGCGGGAATCGCAAACACGAGGTATGGCACTCCAAGCAGCGCAGGGAAAGCGGCTCGCGACCAAGGCGAGCGGAGTTTCCGCCCCAACCACTCCCCCAGTCCGAAGCCAAAGAACCACAGCGGCGCAAGCAAAAGCCCGAAGCTCAAGAGCGCGGGGCGTAATTGCCCAGCCAGGCTCGCTGCGATTCCCGACCTGGCGATCCCAGCCCGCATCACCAGCAGAATGCATGCATACAAAGCAATAGCCCAGGTTTTGCGGGTTTGCTCTGTCGTAAGCTTCATGCGGCTAGACGGCCAGAAGAGAACAGGTGAGCAGAAACCTGCGAAAGAACCTATTTCTCCACCGGTGAAAGCGACTTCAGAAACGCTACAATCGCCTCTGCATCCTGCCGGCTCAGATGGTAGGGTGGCATCGGCGGACGCGCAGGCAGGTCGTTGTAGGCGATTCCAGTCATCAGGAATTTGATTGCGGCATCTTCGTCCCAGCCGCGCAGACCAGCGATGTTCGGCGCCTTATCGGCCCACATGGGCATGGGCGTTATGGGTTTGAACATCAAGGCGCCGCCGCGCAGTTCCTTGCCGGGAATGGGCTCGCCTTTCTCATTGACGGGTGAATGGCAATCCGCACATCGCGCAACTTGTTCCACCAAGTACTTACCGCGTTCTATTTGCGCGGATTTGTCTTGCGCGGCGGAGGAGTGTGGCGTCCATGCGACTAGTCCAATCACGATTGCGAAGAGTACGACGGCAACAGAAATAAGTTTCATCTGCAATGTCCTTCCCGTTATGGAATGGCCCAGCGTCCCACAGATGCACAACATAACGTTCCGGCTGCCCAATGTGTGTTTTGGCAGGAAGCTCACACACTGTAAACTACCAGCGCGATGACATCCCCCCGTCGCTGTTTCATTTTTGGATTTTTCTTCCTCTGGCTCGCCAGCCTGAGCTTTGCGTCCGCCTATAATGCCCGCCCCAAGCTGATCGTCGTTATCGTAATCGATCAATTTCGTGGCGACTACCTGGAGCGTTATCGCGACCTGTTCGGCGAAGGCGGATTCCGGCTCTTTCTTGATCACGGAGCAAATTTCAGCGAATGCAACTACAACTACGCCAACACGCGCACTGCGCCCGGCCATGCAACGCTGTTCAGCGGCGCTTACTCCGACGGCCATGGCATCATGGCGAACGAATGGTGGGATCCGCAAAAAAGGCGTGTGGTCACTTCAATTCAGGATGATCAAGCGAAGCTCGTGGGCGTGAACAGCAGCGCGCCTGGTTCTTCGCCGCGTAACCTGCTTGCTGACACACTCGGCGATGAGCTGAAGCTGGCAACGCAAGGCAAGTCGCGCGTTTTCGCTATCGCATTGAAAGACCGCGCGGCAGTTCTATCGGCGGGATTCTCCGCCGATGGCGCGTACTGGATTGATCAAGAAACCGGACTCTGGATCACATCAACTTATTATCGCAGCGAGCTTCCCAAGTGGGCGCTGGAGTTCAACGACAGTAAACGCGCTGAGAAATATCTCAATCAACAATGGAAGGACAGTAACGGCAATGCCCTGCGCACAACCACTCCCCCACCCGGCAAGGAAGCGGGATTTGGCGAGCTCGTAGGCTCAACTCCATTTGCCAATGACTACGAATTTGATTTCGCACGCGAGTTGATAAGCAGTGAAAAGCTGGGCGACGGACCTGCAACTGATCTTCTGGTGATCGGCCTTTCGGGAAACGACATTCTCGGCCACGAAGTCGGCCCCGACTCTCCGCAAATGGAGGCCATGACGCTTGCGACTGACCGCCAGCTTGCCGCCTTCTTCGATTTCCTGAAACACCAGATCGGACTGGCGAATGTCTGGCTCGCATTATCGGCCGATCATGGCATCGCTCCCTTACCCGTGGTCGCCTCCAGGCTGCGCGTGCCCGCAGCGAATCTCTCAGCCGCGCAGCTCCGAAGGCAGATCAATCAACGGCTTTCCGAACAGTTGTCTCCCGGTCACGCAGCGGAATACGTGAAGACTCTTGACTACCCGATTGCCTGGCTGGACTCGGAAGCTTTTGCCGCCGTCAAGATTGGCGAAGAAGACGGCGAAAGAGACGCAGGCGAAGCCATGCTCCGCGCCGGTTTCCGGGGTTATTACACCCGTGCACAGCTGGCGCGCGGCGATGTGCCAAACACCGAGACCGGACTGAAATATCTGCACAGTTACTCGCCCCAGGGCGGATGGTATGTGATGGGAGTCCCTGCGCCGTTCACGGTAGGAATTAGCGAGGGGACTGACCACACATCGCCCTACAGTTACGACACGCACGTGCCCCTGGCGTTCTATGGCCTCCCGTTTCAACCGGGGACTTATCGCACGCACGCGGAGCCGGTAGATCTCGCGGTTACACTTGCGTCCCTGCTGGGAATTAATCCGCCAACTCATGCCATTGGACGAGTTTTGGCGGAAGGTCTGGCGGTTCCACAACAGGATCGGAGCCACGCCATGGGGAACTCCCGATGAGCGTCTCTCCCGGCGCCAGCACTCGCGGTCCCGACCTCAGCGTCCATTTCGCGGG
>QIAB01000066.1:8606-16149 GCA_003225455.1 Acidobacteriota bacterium | reverse complement strand
TAGTTTGTAGACATTGTTCATCTCGGGAGACTCGGCGGAATCGTGGTGAAGGGATTATCCAAGGAACCGATGGCGGGCAATCCTCCCCCTCGGCTCTACGAAACTGCTGCCGGTATGCTGAATGCTATCGGATTGCAAAACATCGGGGCCCGCGCATTCGTCGAAGAAAAACTTCCCAAGCTACGGGAGATGAAAGATGTAGTGGTCTTTGCCAACGTTTTCGGATACACGCGCGCTGATTACGAGATTACGATTCAGATTTTGAACGAAGGCGAGGGCATCGCCGCCTACGAGCTGAACGTCTCTTGCCCAAACACGGCGCATGGCGGAATTCAGTTCGGCAGCGACCCGCGTTCGCTCGACGAAGTCGTAAACGCCGCGCGCCGGGTTTCGCAGCGCCCGCTGATCGTGAAGCTTTCTCCCAATGTCACGAGCATCGCCCACATGGCGCGCGTGGCTGAGGAGGCCGGGGCTGATGCGATTTCTTTAGTCAACACGTTTATGGCGATGGCCATAGACGCCGAAACCCGCAAGCCGCGCATCGCTAATGTCACCGCCGGCTTGTCTGGGCCAGCAATCAAGCCCCTCGCTTTGCGCATGGTCTACGACGCATCAAAAGCGGTAAAGATTCCCGTCATCGGCATGGGTGGAATCTCGACGGCGGTAGACATCGTCGAATTCATGCTGGCTGGCGCGACTGCGGTAGAGATTGGAACCGCCAGCTTCTGGGATCCTGTCGCCACAGAGAAAATTGCGGGTGAATTAGAGCGCTGGTGCGCGGATCACCATGTCTTCCGCGTCTCCGAGCTGACCGGTGCCATGGCCACGGAATAAGCACAATACATGCACGGAGCTCCGCCTATCGTCCGCTCGTGTACCAGATCGATCCAGGCGTGTCGTAATTCAGGCCCTCGCCCCAGACGGCTTGCGTGTTGCCGCGATTGTCGATATCCATTTCGAAGTAATCTCCGAACGGAAAGCTAAAGCCGCCGGGCAGAACGTAGCTGTAACCCGCCACGTAGCTGGAGAGCTTGGACTCGCCTGACCAGGTCGCACCGCCATTGGTCGAGCTGCGGTAGTAGACGTTCCACAGAGGATTATTGCGTGCATCCATCCAGGCAATCCGTACGTCACCCGCCGATCCGGCGGTTATCGCAGGAAACGCGTGCCCTACGCCCAAAATCGCCTTCGAGACATCCAGCTTAGGAGACCAAATGGCCCCGCCACTGGTCGACGACGCAAAGTAAATTCGTTCCGGCCCTGCGTCCGTCGTGCCCGCATTCCACAGCGCGTACAAGGTTCCCCCAACGTCGGATGTCATCGTGATCTGCGCGCCCGGAAACGCCCAGCCACACTGGTAAGCCGAGCAATCCGGCGGAGCACCGGAAATGTCAAGTACCGTGCTGCTCCAGGTCCTGCCGCCATTGGAGGATTTACTGATGTAGAGGTTTACCGGCCCTTTCGCGCCGCCATTTTGCATGTATCCGGCCCAGGCGAAATAGACATTGCCCTCCGGATCTATAGTTCCGCCGCCGGCTAGTGACCAGCCAAGCTTTCCGTTCGGATTCACATTCGACGAAGTAAACGTAATCCCGCCATCATGCGACGAGGCCACCCAAACCTTTTGCGCGTGATTGAAGCCAACGTAAACATTGGCGCCGTGTACTGTCAGAATGGGCTTGTCCGTGCCGGCGTTGGTGCTATCCGCAATTACCACCGACCAGCTCTGGCCAAAATCGGCGGACTTTGCCACCACCGTGTCGCTTTTATTGTTCTGCAGCCAGGCTGCATAGACCGTCCTGTGATCGGCGGGATCGACTACGATCTGCGCATCAAACTGTCCCGAGCCAGGAGGTGCAATCTGCCGCGGTGTCTGCCAGTTTGCGCCATTGTCATTCCTGACCACCAGTATCATCGTTGGCAGCGGACATGAGGGGCAGCCAGGAACGGTCACGTATTGCGGATACAGGATGTAAACGTGACCATAACCGTCCGCCGCGATCGCCGGTTCCCATTGATCTCCTGTGGGGTAGCCAACGCGGGTTTGGGGAGCAAATCCTGGTCCGCCCACGAACGCGCTGGAAACAGCCCCAATACTCAGGATCAACAGGAAGAGGAAAATGGGCAGGCGCAAAGCTTTGCGAAGGGTCACGGGAGCCACAGAACCTCAGGCGGGCTGGGAGACCCGCATGGCGCGCACTTTATCCTGACACCACGCAGGAGTCAATCAGGAACGTACCTGACTATCGATAAGTGAAATCATTTGCCCCCGACACTTTTTGCGAGTTGGGGAATCTGATAGATGGAGCTGCGGTCTTGTTAGTGGGCACAATTGTGCCTGCGCTGCAACTCCGCGTTAAACTAGAGGTGAGGATTAATTCATGGCCAAAGCCACTTTTGCTGCAGGCTGTTTCTGGGGAGTCGAAGCGACTTTCCGCGCGCTTCCGGGCGTGACTGGTACCCTGGTCGGCTACACCGGCGGGAATCTTCCCAACCCGGCGTATAAAGACGTCTGCACCGACGGTACCGGTCACGCAGAAGCCGTGGAAGTGGAGTTCGATCCCGCGAAGATTTCTTACGACAAATTACTCGACGTCTTCTGGGAGAACCACGATCCCACTCAGCTAAACCGCCAAGGCCCTGACTGGGGCACACAATATCGTTCTGCGATTTTTTATCATTCGCCCGAGCAGGAATCCGCAGCCAAAGCTTCCAAGCGGGAATTAGAAAAGGCTCATCGCTACAGCAAGCCAATCGTGACCCAGATCGTCCCCGCTACAACCTTCTACGAGGCCGAGGATTATCATCAGCAATATCTGGAGAAGCGCGGCCTGGCGACGTGCCATATTAATAAGTAGAAGTGTCCTACGCCGCAGTCAACAAGATCGGCTCACCTTTGGTGATCACCAAGGTGTGCTCATAGTGCGCAGATGGTCTGCGATCGGCGGTGCACACCGTCCATCCATCTTTAGCAACAATTGCGCGCCCTGATCCAGCCGCGATGATTGGCTCAACCGTGATGACAAGTCCTTCAGTGAGAATCTGGCTGGCGGCCGGATCGGCATAATTTGGGACGCGGGGCGGTTCATGAATTGTCCGTCCAATTCCGTGGCCGCCCAGATCGCGAATCACCGAAAAGCCATTGCGGCGCACTTCACGCTCCACCACGCGCCCAATCTCCGAGACTCGAAATCCCGCCCGCGCCACCAGCATCGCTTTGTGAAACGCTCGCTCGGCGCAGGCGACGAGTCGCTGGCTCTCTTCGGGCACTTCTCCCACTGGCACAGTCTCAGCCGCGTCCGCCATGAAGCCGTCTTTCTCAATCGTGACATCCAGCTTCACCAAATCGCCTTCCCGCACTGCGCGCTCGCCCGGAATGCCATGAACTGCCTCTTCATTCAGGCTTATGCAGTTCACTCCCGGAAACTTGTAGACAAGTTGTGGCGCGGATTGTGCTCCGTGCTCGCGCATGACCGTCGCGCCGACTTCATCTAGCTCTGCCGTGGTCACCCCCGGCCGTACTGCGCGCTTCATCGCTTCAATCATCCGCCGCACTATTGCGCCCGCCGCGCGCATCGAAGCTAATTCTTCTGGAGTGTTGATGGACACGCTGCCTCCGCGATCTTCTATGTTCTTAGCCTATCTCATTGGATGGCTGCCGCGGGTGAAAAAACAGGAGGAGAACGAAACCGACAACATAAAATGGCATCACCTGAGTCAAGGAAAAGCTCAAGAATCGCAAAACAAATCCGTAAAGCGCAATCGCCTCACAGAGAGCGAAGGTGACAATATAGCCGGCCTGCCAGCGATTCAGTGACGCGGAATCCTCCGCGTTTTGGACCAGTGTTTGTTCTGCACGAATTACCATAACCCGGCGAAGAAGGAAGATCGCTACGATCACGCCCACAGCCATGCAAGTGATCGCATAGTAGAAGACCGGGCTAGTGGGTTTCGGAGGATGCGGCATTCGCTCGCCCACAAACACGTAAAGCAGGAGAGCAACCAGCAGGGCAAGTCGCACCGTGCGCAACATCTTTACCGAAGCTTCCATTTGGGTAGATTGTGCCTGCCCCCCATCGCCTGATTGGTGGAAATTTTCGGCACGTGTCGGCATTGATAACAGCCTAGTGCCCATGCCCGCTCAGCCCAGGCCGGAGCCGGAAAAATATGTGGAACGAAAACGGCCGATCTCCATAGGCTGGATCAAGAACGTCAGGCTTGGAATAAAACACGGCATCAGCGCCCAATCCAAGCTGCCAATGATGATTCTGCACCAGATCACGTACCCCGCCGAACGTATAGGCGCCAATGCGGGAGGAAGGGTGAGCAGCAGCTTGCGGAAACAGTTCATCTTTATCCACGAGCTCCATGCGCGTGAAGACATAGTTGCGTTTGCGGAAGTTCAGGGTTGATTCCAGCAAATAGCTATTTTGCACCGTGTCATCGAGCAGCTTGCGCTTGCGTCCCCAGATGAGCGTGGTCGCCCAGTTACCATTCGTCAGCGGCCGATTGTATTCAAGTGAAGCGCCTTGGCGGCGCTCATTGCCCGGCTCCAGAGCTTCAGGGCGCTGCAAATAGCCGTAGCTGTATTCCGCCATCCAGTTTCGGGTGGGCGCTGCACTTACTCGAAATGACCAGGAGCTGAGCCCCGCCAGCTGAATGTCCCACCGGTCTTCATCCGGTTCATGCCCATTAAATGCAGAAGCTTCGATCTTGAAGCGGTCGATCACGAATCCTGTGGTCACTACGCCAAAGCTGGTATGAGTTGAATCCTGCAAATGATGGCTGAGCGGGGCGCTTGGGTTCTCCGAGGCTGATTCCCGATGGATGTACGTGACTGGGCCGAGGGCCGGTTCCGCGGATGGCCCTCCGTAGAAAAGCCAGGAGATTTTCTCGTTTATCGGCACCGTATACAGCATGGAAAGCTCCGCAAAAACGTTATGCGGATGCTGATGATCGACCAGCGGCTGGCCATGAAACGTTTCACCGGTCTGGAATAACTCGGGGAATCCGGGATGGGGTGAGGTCAGCGATTCGGCAGAAAGCATCTCGCGGAAAAGAATCGTGCCCGGGCCGAGCTTGTGCTGTTCCATCAACATCAGATAATTCACGGATTCAGCTTTACCTTCTCCGCGCGACCCACCTTGCTGGTTGTAGGTAAGGAACAAAGCTCCATGCGCCATCAAATCCCAATTGCCTCTATGCGTCATCCACAAATGCGCGGGTACCGATGCCGGCTGCCAGTTGCTGCCGGAAGCCGCGTGGAATGATGGCAAACCCAGGGTGCTCTCATCCATGTTCATTTCCGGCATGCTCTGCATATTTCCCCCGGAATGACCATGCTGGCTCGATGGCTTTTCGTCCTGCGCTAAACAGGAAAATGCCAGGGATACGATCGCCACGCCACGTAATAATGCTCGCACGGTTTGCCCCCAAAGATAGATCGGGAAATAGGTCAGGCTTGTGACTTAGGCTTGGCAGCCCATCGATCATGTGAGGGAATCAGATCCGTAAGGGAACAATGCCAGGAGGATCGCCAGACAAGTAGATGAGAATTGGCGTCAGAGTTCCGGCGCCGCGTGGAATATGTGCGGGAAAATTGAACGTTGAGGCCGTGACTGACGGGGATTGGATTTCAAAAAGCAATGGGATGATCGCAGCATGGTGCCCCGAGACACAGCATTGAAAATTGACAGGTCCCGGAGCCGGAGCTTTCGACCTATGCTGATGGCAGCTCGGAGCCGCAGCAGGCGAACTATGGCCTGAGACAACCGCCAGAGCTGCAGGGGAGCTTGCCGCGACGGCAACGGTGAGCAGAAATATCAGTATCTTTGACATCCGTTGTTCCCGTTTTACGCTAAGCACCAGGACGCATCACAACCGCAATCACCAGCGAAGATAAATTGCTCGCCATCAAAATACTTCGCGCGTGGGTTTACGATCCTGTAATCTTCATCCGCAGCTCTTCCGGCAAACGCTCACGGATCTCCTGCGGCAAGCGGTCATGCACGCGCCTTGCCCCCACCTTAGCGGCTTCTATCATAGTCACTGGCGCCGGAGTAGCCACCGCGACCACCAGCCAGATCAGAGCAGAGAGGGCAAAGCCGGCCAGCGCTGCCAACTCCAGAATGAAGGCATGTTGCGGTCCGAAGTGGCGAATCACTCCAAACGCCAGCAGGAAAACTCCGGCAGAAACCGACGCCAGCGCGATCAGCGAAACATCAATCGTGCGATGTAATCGCCGCTTGCTGCGGCAGCGCTCGCAGTCGTTGAAGTGCTCTTCATAGTCGCCACGCATCTCCGGCGCGAGGCCGGAAATATCGTACCGCCAGCCGGCCAGAATTTTGCCTACGATCGGATCGATGCACTGACTCATAGAAACTACAGCCGGATTGCTTCCATCGCCTCCGACTGCGTTGCCAGCATCACCCGATTGTGAAGTAATGTCTGGCGGATCCCCAGAGCCTTTTCAGCCGCTCTGCGCGCAATCTCAGGATGGTTGTTCTGCTCAGATAGATGCGCCAGAACAACGTAAGTTGCTATTCCATCATAGTCGCCTGAGAAGAAATCCGCGAGGGCCTCGTTGGAAAGGTGCCCCACGCGGCTCATGACCCGCTGCTTCACCGACCAGGGATACGGCCCGCCGCGCAGCATCTCGACATCATGATTGGACTCGATGACAAGCAGATCGCAGCCGCGCAAGTGATCGCAAACGTTGGGAGGAAGATAGCCTAAGTCCGTGGCAATTCCGACCTTTATTCCTTCTGCGCGGAACGTGAAGCCAACGGGATCTGCGGCATCATGGGGGATGGTGAAGGGCGTGATGGCGATGTCGCCGATTTGAAAGCTGCGGCCGGAGCAGAACGTCTCCAGCTTCGCGGGTTGAGGTTTCTCGCCGGTTTCCTCGCGCACCTCTCTCGCCCATGCTTCATGCGTCGCACCAGTCATGAAGATGGGAACGTTCAGTTTCTTCGCCAGAACGCGCAGACCATAAACGTGATCGGAATGCTCATGCGTGATGAGAATCGCAGAAAGCCTGCGTGGATCATCGCCCGCAGCTTTCATGCGCCTAAAAGTTTCGCGGCAGGAGATGCCGGCATCCACAAGAATGCGTGTGCTCGAACTGGAGACGATGGCACAATTTCCCCGGCTGCCGGAAGCCAGCACCGAGAGCAAAACTCCCATGCGGGGCAGCATACCTTTTACTGCTGTGGAAACGGGAGTAACTTTGTGGTTATCCAGCACTTTTGAGCAGTATCCACACGGCATTCAGCGGTTGAATGCTGATTGCTGAATGCTCGGTTGCTCAAACTACCTCGCCCCGAACAAAATCCCGTACGCCTTCCGCCCCAGCGCGCCGCCATACGCGCCAGCTATGCCGGGGAGGAATCCCAGGAAAGACTCATAAATTTGAGCGCGATAAGGCTTCCGAGTCAGTGACAAATAAGCAATCAACTGCACCAGCGGGACAAACACGCCGACTATAACCGTCCACCGCCATGGCCGTTCCGGCCGCAGGACTCCCAGCAACATGGTAGAGGCG
>QIAB01000066.1:0-8600 GCA_003225455.1 Acidobacteriota bacterium | reverse complement strand
ATAATAGGTCACCAAACTTCGCCTCGAGGAATCCCGCGCACAACCCCAGGCTCGACCCGAGCCAATAAAGTCGCCCGTCGCCCCTCGGTCCATCCGGTTCCCCCATAAACCCCGATTCTAATCGCCAGCGGCGGCGCAGTGTTCTTTCCCCGATCGGAACCACCGCCGGTTACTACCGTCATCTTTACCAGGTTCACCATTACCAATAACCTGCGGACGTAATTACTTCTCGATGACGAATCGTCGCGCAGTTGCGCTATTGGTTCTACTTTGGGCCGCAGCCCTCATTCCTGGGCATTCCTTGGCTCAACAGCAGGAAGAACAGTCAGGAAGCAAGCGCAAAGTAGTGAACCGTGTAGTCCCGGCCTATCCCCAACTTGCCCGGACGATGAACCTAAAGGGAACGGTCAGGATTGAAGTTTTGGTCGCACCGAATGGCGTCGTGAAGTCGGTTTCAGTAAAGGGCGGACACCCGGTTCTGGTACAGGCTGCGGAAAATGCCATCCAGAAATGGAGATGGGAACCAGCCACGCACGAAACTCACGAGCCCATCGAAGTCAGCTTCGACCCGAAGTGACCGCGTCCCGTGGCCCCCACGATTCCACCTTGTGATACAAAATTGCTGTGATCTTCCTTCGGCCGGCGCAGGGTCATCAACCTGAAAGTCTGTTCCCGCAATCCCGTCCACCCGATCTGCTCGAAGGATGGACGTGCTGAGGGCATTCTTCATTTCCCTGTCCGAAAGCCGCTCCCTGCGTGCATTAGCCGAGCGTTCTTCCATTGGGCAACGAGTGTCTGCCCGGTTTGTGGCGGGCACACAAGTTGCTGACGTGTTGCAGGCGACCAGCGCAGTAAACCAGCGCGGGATGGGCGTCTCGATCGACAACCTCGGGGAGAATGTTACTAATGCAGAAGAGGCTCGGGAAAGCGCGCAGCTCTATCATCAACTGCTCGATGAGATTTCCGCGCGCAAACTCAACGCCAACATCAGCCTCAAGTTGACGCATATGGGGCTGGATGTGGATGAGAATTTAGCCTGCGAGCTGGTAAGTGGACTGGTGGCAAAAGCCGCCAGTTCGAATCCGCGGAATTTCGTCCGGGTGGACATGGAAGGCTCTGCCTATACTCAGCGCACCTTGGATTTCGTACATAAGCTTCACCGCATTCCTGGAAATCAGGAATGTGTGGGGGCGGTGATCCAGTCGTACATGAGGCGCGCGGAAAGCGATATTGACGCACTCCTTTCTGAGGGCATTCGCATCCGCTTGTGCAAGGGCGCCTATAAAGAGCCGCCCGAGATCGCGTTTCAAGCCAAATCTGAAGTAGACGCCAATTATGTGAAGCTGATGAAAATCCTAATGAAGAGCGGGATCTATCATGGCCTGGCCACCCATGACGAAAAGATCATCAATCACGCGAAGGCGTTTGCCACTCGGGAAAATATTCCGCATGACGCATTTGAGTTCCAAATGCTCTACGGAATTCGCCGTGACTTGCAACGGCGTCTGGCAAAGGACGGCTGGCGCATGCGTGTTTATATTCCCTTCGGCACCGAATGGTATCCCTACTTCATGAGGAGGCTGGCGGAGCGCCCGGCAAATGTGCTGTTCGTGGCGAGGAACTTGCTGCGGCGTTAGCGCCGAAATCTGGTGGATAGCACGAGACTAAAGGCTACGCAGCCTGCTTCTTTGTCTGCAGCGGCAGTCCAGCATTGCGCCAGGCATCGAGCCCACCTTGGAGCGCCCATACGTTTTTGTACCCGTGTTGCATTAATTTCTGCGCCAAACTGGCGCTGGAACCTTCGGTTGGTCAAGTACAGTACGTGACAATGGGTTTTTCTTTCGGAATCTTAGGCAGGTTCTCTTCCAATTTTTCCAGCGGAAGGCGAATCGCTTCCGGCAACATCACATCCGATTCGGCCCAAGCTTGCGGATTGCGAACGTCGATGACGGTGAAGTCTTCGCCTGCCTCCATCCGGCGGCGCAACTCGTCAATAGTGATCCGTAACGTGTCAGCCACAGCGCACCTCACACTTCCGGACTTAATAGTAGATGCCGATTTCAGCGATGGCGGTGGTTTGCGAATCCCAGGCCATATTCCTTCAGCGCGATCGACGTTGGCGCTGTGGAAGATCTAAGCGAGGGTTGGTACGACCCGTATTGTCCGGAGAGCCGCGCGAAACGCATAGATCCTTCGCCCTCGGATTCGCCGCGCGAATCCTCCGGCTCAGGATGACATCTGAGAAGAAGCACCCAGTACAACCGACGCCTCCTCAGCCACAGATGTCATCCTGAGCGCCGATTCGGTTTTTGCTCGGCAAAAACGGAATCAAGCGAAGGATGTATGTATTCCCAGCATTACTATTACGTCTACATCATGGCCAATCGCTCCCCATCTTCAGGGAGCCTCACTCTTCCGGTCCCCGCTCATTCGGATTCTCAGCCGGCGCAAGCGGCAGTCTGGTCGCGTTATTGAGTAGATCGCGTTCTTGCGGCGAAAACATGGCGCGGAAGCGATCGGACTCGATTACTTGCTGCCGCTGTTCCGGAGGCATGGCCCGCAGATCGCGAATTGCAGTCTCAACCGTGCGACGGCGACCGGGCGGAAGCTGCTGTAGCTGGCCGAAAAGCTGGCGCGCTTGCTGCTTCTGCTGGGGAGTCAGGTGCTCCCAGGTTTCCATGCGGTTAAGAATGCGATTTTGCTGCTGTGGAGGCAGGTTATTGAAACGCTGTAAGCGGTCACGCAACCGTTCTTGGCGTTCCGGCGGCAAGTTGCGGAACTGGGGATCGTTTTCCAAAGCCTTCCGCTGCTGATCTGGCGGCACATCTTTGTGCTGCCGCAGCCATTCGCCAGCATGATGAGCCGGCGGTCTGCTGGCTTGCCGCTCTTCGCGTCGTTCCGCCCGAGGCTGCGGCCGCGACGGAGGCGGCTGATGCTTCTGTGCGAATGCCGGCATGACCATGATCATGCCGGCCAGAAGCAGTTCCGCGATAATTATTGAATAGTGGTGTCGCATGCTTTTCCTGGCGCACTCTGCGAAATCTTCTCGAGGTCAGCGGTTAAGAGCTGTGGCCGCAGGGCGCAAGAAGCTCCTATGGATTCGCCGTCACATCCTGCTGCACGGTCAGATCATCGAGCACATCGAAATCTGAATACAGCTCGTGATTCTTGTCTAACGCCTGCAGGTCGCCCACAGCTGTGCCTGGCTCTGCCGGGACGCTTGCCATTTGCTGAGGTCCGCGATTAGAGCCAGATTTCGTGAATCGCACCAGAGTCACGCTCACGAGCATAAGCACAGCGAATGAGACGGCCAATGCAGGACGGCGCAGCCATTGCAGGAATCCGCTTCCCTTCTGAGCTTCCTCCCGTATGCGCGCGTGCAGACGTACGTCAAAATATGGCGATGGTTCTGGCGCCTTCCACTCGTCGAGCAGCGACATGGTTTGGCGGAAAGCCTCCAGCTTCCCCGCGCATTCCGCGCAGGAGTCAAGATGGGTTTTCATCTCCGGCGTGACTGCATTCAGCCCGGCGGCCAGATCCGGCATCAGTTCGCGAATTTCATTGCACTTCATGATTGCACCCTTCATACAAAATGTTCCAAGTGTGGCGCGGCGCCCCGCACGCGTCTCTAAATAAACTCCTTCAACTGCTCGCGCAATGTCTCATAAGCGCGAAACAGCAATGACTTGGTGGCGGACTCACTCAGCTTCAATACATCGGCAATCTGACGGTAATCCATTTGCTGATATTTATGCATGACAACTGCCAGTCTCTGCCGCTCCGGTAAAGCTTCGACCCGCTGCCGGATAGCCGCCAGCCGCTCTCGCCGCACCAGGTTTTCTTCCGCCGTCGGCGCAGCGTCGGGCACATCGAAAGTCCGTCCGCTTTCCTCATCCGGTTCGTCGATGCTGACTGTGTTCTCCGGGCGCTCCTGTCGCGTATCGCGGGCATGGTTCACTGCCAGATTCGTGGCAATGCGATACAGCCATGTCGTGAACTTCGCGCTGGCCTCGTAGTTATCGCGTGACCGATAGACCCGCAGAAAGACTTCCTGCGCCAAGTCCTCCGCCAGCGCTGCATTGTGCGCCATGCGATACATGAAGCTCATCATTGGCCGGCGGTACTTCTGCACCAGGTAATCGAAAGCCGAGTCGTCGCCGGCCTTCACTTTGAGCATTACCTGCGCATCGGTTAGCTCGCCAGACACACCCGCCTCGGCCGCAACCTGCGGCTGACGAGGCCCACCGCCCATCGCGAGCACCCCGCGATCGACGGCAATGCTGCTCACATCAGAATCAACCCTGCCAGGAGAAAAAAGTTGCGCATTTGGAGCCGGAGAAGTCCCTTTCTTTGAAGGGAGTACCGGCGTTTTGGCAGGTTTGGAATCGAATACCATTTTGAACCGATGAGGCAAGTATACTCGCGCCTAGGGCGGGAGTTTAGGCTATCACGGCGCGAATCCGGCCAGCGGAAGGTCGCAAATCCTATCAGAGGCCCAGGCATCTAAGCGCCAGCTATTTTGCGACTGACAGAAAAAACCTTGCCTTCGTGGCATTCGTCGGTATTGCCATCGGAAGGGGTTGGCGATTTGCGAGTAAAACCGCGAGAGCGCTGGGGCGATTGCCTCGATTTCAGAGCTGGATCAGCAGCAAGCAGTCAGTCATTGACTCAGCAGAAGAATGTCTGCTGACTTTTCATCGCGAAGCGCCTCGCGCATTTTGGGCAAGCCTGGCGTTGAATTTTGCAGTCCACGCGCTGGCACTCCTGGAAGTCTACATCGTTCTGAAGTTCATGGGCGCGAGAGTCACCCTGATTGCGGCTCTCGCACTCGAAGGTCTCACCAAGCTCATTAATCTTGCCGGCTCCCTGAATCCAGGAAATGTCGGGACCTACGAAGGCGGAAATATGCTGATCACGAAACTTTTCGGCATAACCGCCTCATCGGGGCTGACCTTGGCTTTGTGCCGGCGTGCGCGTGCCATATTTTGGGCAGCCATTGGAGCAGTTTGCTTGATGCTGATGAGGAGGGCGAGTCAGCAAAACCAAACTGATCTAGAGTCGAACCCGAACGTACAGGAATCGAGGGAGGAAGCGATGAATCCGGAGCAGCAGAAACATTCTCAAACCGTAATTATCCTCGCCACTTGCGAGCAGAATGCTACCGGATTTTCCTCATCACTGGCTCGCGTCGGAACGCTTCCCATACTCCTGCGCGCCATCTTGACCATTCATGGTACTGAAGCCGACCGCATCATCGTCGCGACGGGATGTGGGCAGGCAAAACTCATAAGATCTGCCTTGCGCCAAACCGGGCGTCTGCCTGATTCGATTAAATTTCGGGAACTTGGGCAAGAGATGGATCTCTCTTCCCTGATTCGCCACGAAGGCGTCACTTCGGAGAGCGTGACCATCATTTCAGGCGACACAATATTTAAGCCGCAGCTCCTGCACAGTGCAATCGAATGGGACGGGACTGGCGCACTCGCCCTGGCCACCGACCGCGAACTCGCCGGCATTTACGTGCTTCCACAACTGCTAGCGCTCGACGTCTTTGGCAAATGCAAACTGCCCCACCAGGTGCTTGCCAACGTACATTCCTGTGTCCAATCTCGTGGATTTGCGGTAATCAAGGGCGTGCCCGCCGATATGTGGCATAAGGTCGCAGTGCCCGAAGATCTGCCCGAAGCCGAACGGAAACTGGACACATGGCTTCTAAAGCCCACAGATGGCCTTTTCGCTCGCAACAACAGGCGGGTATCGATTCCGATCAGCCGTCAGCTCATCAAGTTGCCCCTCACCCCGAATATGGTCACGATGCTTGTGCTCGGCGTCAGTTTCACCTCTGGTGTCTTCTTCGCCCGGGGTGGGTATTGGAGCACTCTCCTGGGAGCGTTCCTTTCGGTAGCCGCAAGCGTACTCGATGGCTGCGATGGCGAAGTTGCCCGCCTGAAGCTGCAATCGACGCGCTTGGGTTGCTGGCTGGAGACTGTTTGCGATTATCTTTATTACTTGTTTGTGTTCGGAGGACTGGCGCTCGGACTCACGAGAAGCTCCGGGAGCAAAACGTATCTTGCCTGGGGTGCTCTCTTGTGTTTCGGAGCCGTGATGAGCTTTCTTGTAGTCAGCTTTACCCGAGCACCGCTTTTCCCGCGAACATCCAGAAAAATTCCTCGCGGTATGGCAGAAGAAAGCTGAAAAGCAGTTGTCAAATCCGTTGCTCTTCCTGGGACGTCACACTGAATTCATCATTCGCCGCTGCTTCTTTCCATATGCGCTTTTCTTCTTCGCACTTGTAAATTTCACGAAGGTGGCGTTTGTGGCAACTGCTCTCGGCGCAAACCTGGTGTGGATCATTGCTCTTTATTCATGCGTTGCGCTGTCTACGACGAAACCTTCGCGGACTGGCGCTGCGCTCAGCCAGCAGGCAACAACATAAGTCGTGTGAGCCTCAGTTCACCACAGCAGCTATGTCGATGGACCAAATTGAGACTGGCACATTGTGCACTGGGGGTGTTATCTCCAAGGCGCCAGATGTCATTCGGGTTGTCAGTTGGAATATTGCTCGAGGGTATCGATTAGATGGTGTTACGGAATTTCTTCTCAACAACAAGGCCGATCTAATCATTCTTCAGGAGACGGACCGGAACAGCCGCCGAACTTTGTATCGGAATATTGCCAAAGAGATCGCCCAAAAGCTGCGAATGAACTATGTTTTCGGGATCGAGTTTCAGGAGCTCAGCCAGGGATCGTATCAATCCCCTGCTTATCATGGTCAAGCTACGCTTTCGCCCTGGCCCATCTCTAAAGCCCACATTCTTCGCTTCCAGAGACAGTCGAAATTTTGGCATCCATATTGGTGGGCGCCGAAGCTTCCTTTCTTGCAGCGGCGGCTCGGGGGCCGAATGGCGCTTCGGACTGATGTGAGCATCGGCAATAGGACCCTGGTCGTGTACAACTTGCACCTGGAGAGTCGCAGTGACGACAGCCTGCGTCGCAGCCAACTCATCGAGTCGTTCGAGGATGCGAACCGGTACAGCTCAAATGTCCCGGTCGTCACAGCCGGTGACTTCAATTTTGACATCACGCAGCCTGGTCCGAGCTCCGCGATTGCGAACGCGTCTTTTTACAACCCGTTCGCTGGCATCGCGATACAAACAACCCGACCGCCGCGATTCGGCCGAAGTAAGGCGGTCGACTGGATCCTGATCAGGGGCGGTCTCCGCGCCGCCTCGCCGCAGGTACATAGTTCGGTCACAGCATCGGACCATTACCCAGTTTCTCTCGAACTGCACCTTCCGCAAGTGTCGGATCCATGCTACGAGGCTGCGAGTTCGCGGGACGACTTAGGCTGCCCAGATTTGGTTGACTGTCCACATTAGGTCAGGTCCGCTTTTCGAGGTACTGTTCGCTATCCCTAAGACACTCAAAAGACTCGGACGGACTTTTTTGGTTTGGCATGGATCTTGCCCAGGTTCCACATTGACCGCATACCATTCAGCAATTTGGCGCAATGAACTCTTGCTGGGAGAAGAATGCTTCTGCCTCAAAGGCGGTACGCGAGCTTTTGACGTGTAACGCAGCCGAGAGCCGCAGACGATTCAGTAGCAAGAACGTGGATAGGGAACTTGTGTATAATGATGAACTTACCGCAGTAAAATGGGCGCTTAACTCAGCGGTAGAGTGCCATCTTCACACGGTGGAAGTCATAGGTTCGAATCCTATAGCGCCCACCACCCAAGTCACTGAAGCAACTCAGATTGTGTGAGTCCCGCTCCCGAACCGGCTTCGAACTCGTCACCATTCGTCACCAATCCGGAAAGCTTCTCTACCGATTCCCGCTGATGCGCCGGAACAGGCAGGGTGTAAATGCCAAGGGTGGTTGTAATCTGCGCATGCCCGAGCTGTGCCTGGGCGTCTTTCGCGGAACCACCGGCTAGTTGCAGAAGAGTGGCGTGGGTGCGGCGAAAGCTGTGCCAACTCACCCACGGAAGACCAATCTTGCGAGCCGCCGGTTTGATTTGCCGCAGTAGCAGATTGGTATCGCTGAAGGCAGTTCCTTTGCGCGTCGGAAAGACGAGCTCCTGCCCCTTTGGAGCCCCTGGATTTTCGGCAGTTGTTTGCAATGCGAGTACCAGCGCGTGAGGAAGGGGAAGTGTTCTCTTGCTTCCCTTCGTTTTGGGAGTACCGAGGCTTCCACGATAGACGGCTTGCTCCACGCGGAGCTCGCCTCTTTCGAGGTCCAGGTCCTGCCAACGCAAGCCCAGGATCTCCCCTGCTCGTAGGCCGGTCAGAACTGCCAGCATGACCATCGTTCGAACCGGTTCCTGCAAATGACTGAGCAGGAGAGCAACTTGCTTTGGCATGAGCACTCGTTTTTCGCGCGCGGGTCGTTTTTCTGGAAGCTCGACTCCCGAAGCAGGACTTCCTCCGCCGAAATGTCCCCACTTCTTGGCACAGGCGAAGATTTTCGACAGAAGATTGCGCAGGTGATTGCAGGTTTCCCAGCCTAATCCATTGTTGAATTTTTGAAGAATGAAACGCTGCACTTCGACAGTTGAAATGTCGCACAGACGTTTCCCGCCAAATGCAGGCAAAATGTG
>QIAB01000065.1:47528-57303 GCA_003225455.1 Acidobacteriota bacterium | reverse complement strand
ACCTGCGCCGCTTCTACCAGCAGCGAACGCAGCATGCGATTGCCCTGTTTGGTGATGGCGCCCAGTTTCTGACGCCCACCTGAGCTTTCTTCCCGCGGAATCAGCCCCAGATAACTGGCCACCTGCTTGCCCCGCGGGAAACGACGCACATCGCCGATGGTCAGCACGAACGCCAGTGCGGTGTTCGGACCGACTCCCGGTTGCGTCATCAGCAGCTTGGCTTGCGGGTTGTCCTCGGCTGCCTGCGCGACGGCTCCGTCCAGCTTCTCGATCTGCCTATGCAACATGCTCAGCAGTCCCAGCAGATCTTCCCGCCGGCAACTGGCCCAGGGTTTTAACGGCAGCTCGCGCAACAACTGCAGTCCGGCCTGGCTCCACAGTTTGCGCTTCCTCTGCATTCCCTTATTCAAGGAAAGGTGTTGCAGTTCGTTTTTGACCCGCGCACGGATCATCACCAACTTGTGCCGGTGCAGCACCAGTTGTCGCAAGTCGCGCTGTTCGCGGTCGGGCGCCCACAATCGTGGAAACCGCCCTTCCACCAGCAGCTTGAGAATGTGCGCTGCATCCCGCTTGTCGGTCTTTTGCTTGCGCACGTAACTGGCCCGGATCTGCGCTGCATCTCCGATCCAGATCTCATGCCCCAAGTCCTCGATCAGCTCGATGAACCACTGGCTGTTGCCGGTGGCTTCCATCCCGATCAGCGCCGGCTTCGGCAGTTGGGCGTAAAACCGCTTTGCCTCTCCCGTCGCATGCAATAACTTCTGCTCGCCCGTTTCTCCTGTCTCCGTGTCCAACCACGCCACTTGTTGCCAGCTCGGATGAAAATCACAGCCTATAATCATCATGTGCGAAGGCTCCTTTTTACTCAGCAGTCTTGGTCCTCAATCAAAACTATCTGAGTTTGCATCGAGCCTTCGCTCTTATCCAATCAACCTTTGCTGGTTTTGCAAAGGTGGGCACCACGGACGCCGATCTCAGGTTCATTCGTCACAGTCCACAATTGGATATCTATGCTAACGGGCAGGATTGACGATGTAGGGGCGGGTGCCCTCCCCCGCCCGGCGATGCAAACGCATCCAACAACGTTGGCGAGCGACGCTCGCCCGCCCGGACCGACCCTTCGACTTCGCTCAGGGCAGGCTAAGGGTGTCCGGGCCTACTGAGCCGGTGGCAATAAACGCCGATCGCAGCTTGTTTCTGCAGGTGCTTATGGCGAAGCCGGACCCGTGCTGGTGAACGAGCCCCAGAGAAAAGTCTCCTAATTCCGGCAGCAGGGATGCCCACGCTTCGAACCCCACGCAGCGTGGGGCAGCCGCTTTCGTGGTACCCCCGGCAAACCTGAGTCAGTCCGCCCCAGGATTCTCATGAGGTGCCCGTAGACATCGGCTTTCGGTCTACATTCATCCAACCGCCCAGGCCGATATGGCCCCGGTCTAGGCACCAGCAGGTTTCGCTTTCGCCTGACCTGATTTCGTCATATACTCTCGTTGGCGTTCACCTTCGTTGGGCTGGCCGGAGCCTCCGGCCTGGGGGTGGCAAATGCACATCTGCGACCTGATTAAGAATCAGGATACCTATCGAGCCGACGTCAATCAGACAGTTTTGGAAGTTGCGCAGGCTATGGTGGCGCGGAATATTGGCGCCGTGCCGGTGTTGCGCGAGGGCGTGCTGGCTGGCATCTTTTCCGAGCGCGACTTGATGAAGCGCGTGGTGGTTGAAGGACGCGACCCGCGCAAAACGCGAGTCGGTGAGGTAATGACTCCTAATCCATTGACTGTCAGCCCTCAGGAAAAACTCGAGACTTGCATGCACATGATGCGCCAGCATGGGTTTCGTCATTTGCCCATCTGCGACGGTGGCCAACTGCAGGGTTTCATCTCCCTGCGCGACCTTCTCCTGCATGATCTCGACGAGAAAGATGACGAAGTGCGTATGATGCGGGCTTACATTCAGACCTCTCCGCGGGTGTAGCCGGGCTCTGCGCAACAGCAGGTGCAGCACCTGGTGTTTCCGCACTTAGTTGCGCTAACGCGTCGATAATGACATCGCCATCTTCTCTGGAGTAACCATTACCCCTGATTACTTTGGTTCATTGACCACTCGGTAGGAACTGATAAAGTTTGCCTAGCGAGGACGAAGAAGCAATTTAGGTCGTTGAGCCTCCGTGGACGATGATAGCCGGCATCCGCGATGAACTCCAAAATTCAGTCCGCCTATAACGCGCTCTGGATGATCCAGCCTGTGCTGCAACTGGGCGTGGCGGGGATTATGTTCCGGCGAAAGCTCCACAGGACGTTCCCGGTATTCTTCTCTTATATCGTTCTTCAAGTCCCCATATTTTGTCTCGTATTTTCTACGTATAGGTGGGGAAACTATGAGCAATATTTCTACTCTTACTGGATCTGTGCGGCGATCAGCCTGATTGTGGGCTTCAAGGTAATTCATGAGATTTTTCTGGATGTATTTCGCCCCTACCACGCATTAAAGGATCTGGGATCAGTACTTTTCAAGTGGTCTGCTTTGGTCATGCTGTTGATTGCGTGTGTGGTCATGGCAGCTAGCCCGCCAGCAGCGGATCCAGTGGCACAGGCCGTGTTGACGGTGCAGCGCTGCGTGCGTGTAATCCAGTGTGGGCTTGTTCTCTTCTTGCTGCTGTTTGCGAGATACTTGGGCGTTTCGTGGAAACAGCACAGTTTTGGTATTGCTCTTGGTTTTGGCGTGTTTGCCGGAGTCGAGTTATCTGCTGTCGCATTGGGCCTTAACGACCACCTCGCGCAGTCAACGCTGAACCTAGTCAACACTGCCGCGTATGAGTGTGCGATAGTGGTCTGGTTTATTTACGCTTGTAAGAAAACTTCCGCTCGCGAGACCACGGCCACCTTATTGACTTCGCAGCGATGGGATCGAAGTCTTGCAGACCTGAGACAGCCCGCAGCTTCTGATTCCCTGATCCCTATGTTCGAAGGCATGGTTGACCGGGCATTTTCCAGGACTGGCGGCAATCATGTGCTGGAGATGAAACCAGCGCCATCAGCCTTGTCCGAAGACGTTTACCCTGCGTCACAAATCCATCTAGCTTCTAGATCGTAGGTTGCTAAATCCAGTTTTGCACTCTGGATTGCGAAGCATTCGTTGAGCAATACGAACCAATTGTTTCTCTAGATGTCGCGGCTGTCCGATCTCAATTTAAGAAAAAATCCCAGATCCGTCCGGATTCTATGTTGCCTGATCGTTTTAAATCGGTTGAATACTGTCGTTTCTAGACATTCTTTAAAGTTCAAGGATGTGCTCGGACAGCGCGACTCCTTATTCCGGGAACCGGTATCATAGCGAAATTCTTCAGGGCCACTTGACACGGCACGCTATAATGCCTGCCCGTGTGAGTTCCCGCTCCCAGGGGATTCGCACGCTAAAGGAGAACAATCCCATGAAACGTGCGGTCAGGATGGTAATCCTGATGGTAGGGTTGGCTTGCGCGTACGTGGTCGCGTCCGCTCCGGCGGCACATGCCGACGGCGGGCCGATTCCGATGTGTGGGCCAAAATCAAACTGCCCGAAGTAGAAGCGGGCAGGGTCACTTGTGTGACCGCTTTAAACTGTATCTATTCTGAATTCTTGGGTTGGCCGTTGGGGTCAGCCCTATTTTTGTCTCTCAACACTGCCAGTGCTGCGCCGCAAACTCTCCGTCAATTCCTTTGGGTCGGAAATCGGTGGTTGGCAACTGAAGCCGGAGCAAATAATTGCGGAGGCTGTTTCTTTCTCAATCCTCGGTAGATGCGGAACAGTCTCCGCCAGGGCGGGCGGGAGATTCTTCGGAACAATCTCGTTGTTTTCGAATTTGAGCACCGCCTTCGTCAATTGAAACGGAGCCGCGGCGGATGCGAAAAGCCGGTCTGCGAGCTGGCCACTGCCAACCACAATAACCTGCGTGTGAGGCTGCGAGAAGTGCACCGCAGCGATTCCATAAGTTGCGGCGAAAAGGCCATATTGCCCAGCTACGCCCGCTAGGATATCCAAAGTCTGTTCGGCTTTCTCGCGATAGCTGAGCTCGTTTGTATACGCGTGCATTCTCAGCAAAGCGATAGCCGCAACCGGATTTCCGGCTGGAGTAGGCGAATCCTGAAAAGGTTTCCGGCGCGTCCCAAGCACGCCTAGTGAGTCGCCGTTGCCATTCGCGGCTGTCTGAGTATCGAAGAAACCACCGGAAACAGAATCGAAGAAGCGCTGAATCATTGAGTCGGCAATCTTGCGAGCGAAATTGAAGTAGCTCAGGTCGCTGGTCGCTTCGTATGCATCAAGACAGGCGCATGCTGTAAATGCATAATCATCGAGCAGACCCGAGATTCTGCGCCGCTCAGCTTGCGAATCGGAGTAAGCGATCACGTGCAGCAGGCCGTTCTCCGATTCCCAGCCTTCGGCAAGAATGCGGTCAAGCGATCGCAAGGCAAATTGCCTCGCGGCATCCAGACCAAGCACTTTGGCAGCTTCCAGGTATGCCGAAATGCAGAGCGCGTTCCAGCTCACGTAGACTGTCTTATCGATGTATGGAGTAGGCCGCTTCAGGCGCGCGGCATACATCTTTTGCTTAGCCGAGTCCAGCCGCGTACGCACCGTCTCCAGCGGAATATTTAGCCGTTTGCTGATTTCCTCTAACGAAGCTCGGATGTAAAGCACATTCTTCGCCGGATTGTGGTGCATTTCGCCGATTTCGTTGATGTCATACCGCAGGCTGGCGACTTCCGCTTCTTCCTCAGTCAATACTGACTTCATTTCTTCGACAGTCCAGGTGAAGTAGTCGCCGTCATCATCCATCGAATAATCGGCATCCTGCGAGGCATAGAATCCCCCGTGTTCGCGATCCGAGAGCCACTCATCCATCCAGCGAATGATGTCGCGCGCAATCTCGGCAAAAAATTCCGAGCCGGTTACCTGATACGCGTGTACGTAATTCTTCAGCAGCTCGGAGTTGTCATAGCACATCTTCTCGAAATGCGGCACGATCCAGCGCTCATCGACCGAGTAGCGGTGAAATCCGCCGGCAAGCTGGTCGTACACGCCTCCTTGTGCCATCTTCTCTAAACTGATCACGACCGCATCCCGCAGTTTCGGATCCCCGGTGCGCACATATTGATCCATGAGCAGATCGAGCGCTGCCGGATGCGGAAATTTCGGCGCACTTCCGAATCCCCCGTTTCGCGCATCGAACATCTTCAGCCCCGACTCGACGATTTGATCAACTACTTTCGGGGAAAACTCGCCGCTCCGTCCGGCGAAAGACTCCGCCTGAGAAATGGCGCTCTCCACCAGCTTGGCCTGTTCGGTTACGTCGCCATTTTTTTCGTGATAAGCATCGGAAATCGCCAGCAGCACGCGCTTAAAGCTGGGCCGCCCATAATGATCGTTCGGGGGGAAGTACGTTCCGCCATAAAACGGCTTGCCATCGGGCGTAAGAAATGCGGTAAGTGGCCAACCACCCTGTCCGCTGATTGAGCTCACCGCAACCTGATAGCGGCTGTCGATATCAGGACGCTCGTCACGGTCTACTTTTACGGCTACAAAGCGTTCATTCACCAGTTGCGCAATTTCCGGATCGTCGTATGATTCGCGATCCATCACATGGCACCAATGGCACCACACCGCACCGATATCAAGCAGGATGGGTTTGTTCTCGCGCTTCGCTGTGGCAAATGCTTCTTCGCCCCACTCGTGCCAGTTAATCGGCTGATGCATGGCGGAACGCAGGTAGGCGGAGGAGGCGTGAGCGAGCGAGTTGAGGGTTTCGGTGGACATCTCTCCAGTTTAACGCCACAGAACAGAATTGGAGAGACGGCTAGGCCAGATCGAGACAGCTTTGGCGGTGGTATAAACGAAGTGATCTGGAATTCGGATGCGGGTGGCGGGCGGAACTGCGGAAGTGTGTCCTCGGCAGAAGACTCGTGGAACGACTGACAGTATATGGCTGGCAAAAGCCGTAATTTTTTTCAGCTTACAAATCTCGAGCAGCAACGATCGACTGCCGGAAAACGTTATCTGGAATTCCTACGCATTCCAGCCCTGAGCGCGGGTCTTTACGTTTTGCCCGCAGGGGGCACAGACCCGCAATCTCCTCACAAAGAAGACGAGATGTATTACGTGATCCGCGGCCGTGCGCGCATGAAGGTTGGAAATGAAGATCAGCAGATCGGCGCAGGCAGCATCATCTTTGTTGCGGCAGGGATTGAGCATCGTTTCTTCGATATCGCCGAAGAACTCACTGTGCTCGTCTTCTTCGCGCCGGCGGAGAGCGCGTAATCGTTTTTAGTGTGGCGTCCCGCAATTTCGGGGTATGAGTTCCAAGGCCAACTGCGACCTGCCACGACTTCAGCTCAGCAGCTAAAGTCGTGCCCTTCCCAAACCGTCCTGAATTTGAGTTTTTCCGCAGCCCCTACAACCGTGCCGACGAACTTTGTTGGATCGTATCCACCAGGCTCACGTAGGCCCGGACGCCCTCGTCCGGGCGGGCGAGCCCTGCTCGCCAACGCCGTCGCGATGCGTTGCATCGCCGGGCGGGTGAGGGCACCCGCCCCTACGTGGACTGTGCTAGGGACAGCGTCCTCCCGCCCGCGCCTCAGATAGGAACGCCGGTCTTGGGAAGGGCACGGCTATAAAGCCCTCATTCCTCTGGCGGAGCTTGCGGCGCGCCTGAAGACGCGCCCTTTCAAATCGTTTCTAATTTATGGCGCGAAGTTTTGGGACGCAATACTAGCTGGCCAATGCTTCCTTGCCCGGAATCCAATAGATTTCTTCCTTGATTGCTTCCTTGCGGAAGCCGCGCCGCTTCAGGATCCCTTTGCCGTGCTCAATCATCTCCGGGTGACCGCAAAGATATCCGACAGAGTTGGAGCCGTCGAGGCCCCACATATCAGCATACTTGCGGATGAGATCGTCCACGCGTCCCACTTCACCCGTCCACTTTTCGTCGTCCCATGGGCGGCTGATCGTAGGCACATATTCGAGCCAGGACACTTCTTGGGCAAATCTACGCAGTTCGTCGAGGTAGCCGAATTCCCATGAGCGGCTCGCGCCGTTCAGCAAAAACATTTTCTGCTCACCGGCAAACTTCCCGTCTTTCCAGTCCCGATACAGCGTACGAACGTAGCTAACGAACGGCGCAATGCCCGTTACAGTGCATACCAGCAGGTGATTGCGGCGGCCGCTCTTCGTATCAAGGGTGAATCGCCCCTTGGGAACCTTGCGCATGAGCAACTCATCGCCGACTTGCAGCTTGTAAATTTCCGGGGTCAGTTCACCGTTCGGCACAAGTTCAAAAAAGAATTCGATTTCGTTTTCGTAAGGCGAGGACACGATCGAGTAAGGGCGCTCTAGGCGCTTTTCTGCCCCCTGCACTCCCAGTGTGGCGTATTGGCCAGGGATGAACTTGAAGTCGCCGCCGGCTTGGACGCGGATGGTCCACAACTCGGGCGCGAAATCCAGGCGCTTGATGATGGTCGCGTGATAGTGCTTATCGCCGGGGCTCATGATCCACCTCGAAAGATTACCTCGAAAAGATCACCTCGAAAAAGCGAGACTATAAGTTGCCTCAGTCGCCCAGGCAAAGGCAAGTCGGTACCTTGGGTGTGGGTTGCTTTGCGCCGCCCTTGGCGTATCTCCGCGCCCTTCGCGGTTAAGATTTCGACCGCAAAGCTCACAAAGGACTCGCAAAGCACGCAAAGATGTCTCTCCTGTGTCCCGGCTTTTCATCATCACCCTCAAATTGACCTACTTCCCCTCTTGTTGGATTCATTGCTCGGCGGAAGGATGCCCTTGTTGCTGGCAGTCTGGGCATTGGCCCTTCAGTTCGTTCAGTTCCTCCTGCAGCTTTTGCCAATCCTTCTTGTTCTTTTTCGTGGCGATGGGATCGTTCAAATTCCCGTAAAACTCCAACACATTTTGCCGTAATGGAGCCGACAGCGGATCGCTGGCTTGCTTAGCGAGATGATCCACCAAGCGAGCATAGGTTTTATCGGTCAAAACATATTCGCCCGCCCGCGTTTCGCGTCCGGTATCGAAGTCGCGATTGGGAAACCGCAGCGTATTATTAGCGACCTCTTCCAACAAGTGGGAGTAATTTTCGACCGTGTCATCCACGCTCTTGATGTACATGTCTTCGGTTTGTGTTGTCGGAATCTTGAAATTCACAGCCCTGAACGGCCCGAATTTCGGCACAATCTTGAGGACGAAGGCAAGAATACGCGTCCCAAACCCAGGCTTGCGATAGACCGTCCCCCACTCGCGTTCATACCCAGCGCGATTCAGATAATAGAGAAATTTCTTCTTGTTAAAATTGGGATTCTCTCTAACCAGTTGATCGTGACGCGAAAGCAATGCAACCCGCGTCATCTCTGGAATGAATTTGCTGACGCCGCGGCGGTAGCTGCCGATTGCCATGTCTACATCCCCAAAAACGTCCTCGAGCTTCAGATAATAGGTCTCAAAGAAAGCGCGTTCCAGCAGTGGCCTCGAAACCTCGAATCCAATGAAGTCGTGATAACGGTCGGAGGTGTAGCGGTTCTTCGCCACCTGGACCATGTCAAATCCGAATTCAGTGCGAATATGCGCTTTCGGATCGTTCGCATACGTGACTTCTTTGCCATACTTCCTAGCCAGCTTGGGGAACTCAATCGCCGTTATGCGATTGATGATGGGATGCCCACTTACATCAGAGGCGTAATGTGCCAGTGCGCCCAGGGCGAATGCATATTCATTCAAGTCTGAAGAATCACGAATCAGCGCTGTCACAAAGTCGCCGCTGCGGACATAATGAACCAGGTCGCTGAAATACTTGTTGCCAAACGGATAGTAGCCCATATCTTGCAGAACGCATCCGCCGTAGGCATACGCGTGGGCTTTGCGCAGGTCTTCTTCGGTCGCATCGGGAAATCGCTTCAACAGGAGCGGTTGGATTTTCTGGCGCCATAAGAGATCCACAATTTCTTCATGGGTCAGAACTGAATAGCTGTTGCCCGCCGCCGAACAGAACACAACGAAAAGAAGCAGAGCGATGGTTCGAATTCGGAAAGCTGGCATGGGCAGAATGAGCCGTCTGAAGCAGGATACAGCAGATATGTGTAATCGGGGCTAGCCAGCGTAGGTTTCGCTTTCGGCGCGAGACAGCGTCTGCACCGCAAAGTCGGCGGAGTCCCGAAGCTTGCTCAAAGAAGTTCTGGTCGATTCTTGCTCGGCTGAAGCATCGCTTTGGCGTGCCACTTCAAGCACCCGCTCTCCGTTTTCTGTGACGGCGCTCGCAACCTCTAACAGTGCGAGCAGCGAATCCGCATGGAGCTTCCAAAGCGAATCGGAATTTTGCGAGCGCTTTAGCTCCTCCAGTTCAGTTGTGATTCGTGCGGTGACCGCGACTGATCGCAAAAGCACCCGCGCAACATCTGCGCGCAGGTTCTTTTCGTGAACATAGTCGGCGCAATACGCGTCTGCCTCCGCTGCCGTCAGTATCAAATTGAAGAATCTCATGGGGACGATCTGGCGGAATTTGGGATCGGCGACGCGGACAAATACCCGCACCGACTCCTCGACTTTACGAATCTTCGTCTCCTCGCTCGCAATCTGCTGCGGCGTGACGGATGATCGCATGGCCGGAACGTCCATCGCAGGGCGAGGCTGGCGAACCAGCCTCGGCTTTGGCGGCGTCCGGCTTTTTGCGGGCTGCGGCATTGGAATCGGCTGCGTGAGCCGGCGAATTGGTGGACGCTGCTCCAGAGCGCGCTTAAGCTTGGAAACC
>QIAB01000065.1:6238-47489 GCA_003225455.1 Acidobacteriota bacterium | reverse complement strand
CAGTTCGTTTTCTTCAAGCGCGGCAATGTGATCCACGGTTACGTCCACCCCATCCACATTGCCCAATATGCTGCCGCCGTGTTCCTGCAGCGCTTCGGCGAAGCTCTTGATCTCGGCTGCGGCAGCGCGAAAGAGTTCATCAAATTTCATGCCAAATGCGGCATTGTACGGAGCAATCGTGGCCAGCACGCCGGGATGATAGAAAGAGGCATCGAGCGACTGCTTAAGCTCGCGCACACGGGCAATGATCTCAGAATCCAGCAAAGCATTCAGATCATGGAAATTCTTCGCCTCTTCTTGCAATGGATCGAAGCGGCGCAGAAGTTGCACATGCTCCTCGGGCAGTTCAGGCACATCGGTGTCAGCGAGGATCTCGATCAACGCAATTTCAAAGGGCGAGAGCGGAAGCGACCCATCCAGTCCATATCCCCGGCGTTCCCATTGCCCCGGGACGCGTGGATGGCGATATAGAAACGTTGCAACCAGGTCGGTCTTATCGCGGTGAACATCGCTGATGTCTTTCTTGCGCACGAAATAGCGCAGCATTGCCTCGGCGATTTCGGGATCGGTTTCGGATGTAAATGCGCGCCGCAACATGGCCGGCGTGATCGCCATGTCAAGCAGCCGCAGCCATCGGCGCATAGCCGCAAGTGTCAGGTTCACGTCGCCATCGGCCTGTTGGAGAGAGACTGCCTCCAGCCCCGTTGGTACGGGAACTTCGCCTCCGACAGCGTCCTGTAAGAGCTTCTCGTAGAAGCCCTGGACGGTGGCAAGGATCGCAAGCTCCCACTTCGGATCTTCAACCAAGCCCAACCCCCGGGTCTCTAGAAAGGTAAATCGTTTCAGTTAGTAGAACCTAACCAGTATTCCAGCACAAGCATGTTCGGGGGGAGAGGTCACCAAAGTCACAAAGAGCAGACGGCGAGCCATCAGCTGGCTCTGAAACCGCTTTCTCAGCGAAACTCCGCGCCGCCTCAGCGAGCTCCGCTGTTAAAAGCTCTAGCAACGAGCACGAAGAGCCCGGGGAAATCGGTTGGAGACTGTTATCAATCGAAAACGACGGTCTTGTTTCCGTAAAGGAGAACGCGGTTCTCAATGTGCCAGCGCACGGCTCGCGACAGCACTACCTTCTCCAGATCGCGGCCTTTCTGGAGCAAGTCATCGAGGGAATCGCGGTGGGAAATTCGAACCACATCCTGCTCGATGATGGGGCCATCGTCGAGGACTTCCGTAACGTAATGACTGGTCGCGCCGATCAACTTCACACCACGCGCAAACGCCTGATGATACGGTTTGGCACCAACAAATGCCGGCAGAAACGAGTGGTGAATATTAATGATTCGCTGTGGATATTGGTTGACGAACTCGTTCGAAAGAATCTGCATGTATCGCGCCAGCACAATGAAATCCGGCGCATGGTCTCTGAGCAAGCTTAGAATTTCTTGTTCCGCTACCCGTTTGTCTTCTTTCGGCACAGGAACCGTGACGTACGGAATACGATAAAACTCGGCGATCGGCTGGTTATCGTGATGATTGGAGATGATTAGCGGAATATCGCAGGCCAATTCGCCGCTTTTATGGCGATACAGCAGATCAACCAGGCAGTGGTCGTACTTCGAAACCAGAATAACCATTTTCGGCCGGTAATTCGATTGCGCCAGACGCCACGTCATTTCAAACTTGTCGGCGATAGGTGAGAAATGGTGAGCAAAATCGGCGAGGTCGATGCGGAATTCTGCCGGATCAAACTCCACCCGCATTTGAAACATTCCGCTGTCCAGATCTCCATGTTCGTCGGCGTGCAGAATGTTGCCATTGTGACGGTAGATGAAATCCGCAATTGCCGCGACCACGCCTTTTTGATCAGGGCAAGAGACAAGTAAGATAGCTGTGTTCTTCATGCGTAGCGCCGGCCTCTGGCCGGCTGTCGGGCGGGCGTCTCGCGCGCCGTTACGAGGGCTACTTCTTCAGATCTTTCAAAATCTCGCGCGCCGCATTCGCTCCCGATCCACCTGTCAATCCCGCTCCGGGGTGTGTGCCCGATCCACACAAATACAAGTTGCGAATCGGGGTGCGATAGCGTGCCCAATCCAGCAGCGGACGCATGGTGAAAAACTGATCAAGCGCCAGCTCACCGTGAAAGATGTGCCCTCCGGTTAGGCCATAAGTGTCCTCCAAATCCTGTGGGGTGATGATCTGGTGCGTGAGGATCAGCTCTGGCAAATTCGGCGCATATTGCGCCAGCGTTTTAACGACAGTATCTCCGAGCGGCACGCGTTCTGACTCCCAATCGCTGTCTTTTAGTTTGTACGGAGCGTACTGCATGTAAATCGACATTACATGCTGGCCTTCAGGTGCGAGCGACGGATCCGTAAGAGACGGAATCGTGACTTCAAGATATGGCTGCTTGGAAAAATTGCCGTATTTGGATTCGTCAAATGCGCGTTCCAGATAATCAATCTCCGGCCCAATGTGAATGCGGCCTTTGAGCGCCTCGCCATCACCGTTGAGCGCAGAAAATTTGGGCAACCCGGATAGCGCAAGATTCACTTTCGCGACCGTTCCCGGCATGCGGTAATGCTGAAGCTTCAACACGAAATCCGGCGAAAGATATGACGGATCGACCAGCCGGAGCAGCGTGCGCTTAGGATCGGCATTCGAGATCACAGCTTTCGCGCTGATCTCTTCGCCATTGGAGAGCACGACGCCAGTAGCCGTGCCATCTTTCACGCGGACTTGTATCACTTCTGCCCCGCTGCGAATTTCCGCTCCTGCCTGCTTGGCCGCGGCGGCCATCGCCTGTGTAACTGATCCCATCCCGCCGGCTGCGAACCACGCCGTACCTGCAGGACGCGGATCAGCCGCCGCACGAATCAGAAGTACAAGGCTGCTTCCCGCCGACCACGGCCCCAGAAAAGTTCCGAAGATTCCGCGCGCGGCGATCGTTGCCCGCAGCAATTCAGTTTCAAAATACTCGGCTGCCAGATCTGCGACCGCCATAGGTCCCCAGCGCAGCAGGCGGTACATATCTTTTTTCCCAAGGTTGCGAATGCTCCGCCCGGTCTGGAGCATGCCCCAGAGATCGCCTTTAGTCGGGTTGTCGATGTTTGGCGGCGCGAGAGCCAGAGCTTTGCCGATTACGCGGCCCATCTTGCCGAGCGACTGCTCAAACGCTGGATATTTCGCGGCATCTTTCTGCGAAAAATTGCCGATCTCCTGCGATGATTTGCGAACGTCGTTGTAGAGGGTTAGTGCGCGTCCATCGGATGAGAGCGCTACGACGCTCGCCTCGGGTGTGATCAGCTTGAGCCCATGCCGTTCGAGCTGCATATCTTGGAGGACGTCCGCTCGTAGTGGGCCGGCCGAGTGCGCCAGAGTGGAAACACGAAATCCGGGATGGAATTCATCAGTTATCGCCGCGCCGCCGGGCTGCACGCGGCGTTCCAGCACCAGGGGTTTGAATCCCGCTTTGGCGAGGTAAAAAGCGGTGATTAGCCCGTTGTGACCGCCGCCGATGATGACGACATCGCGACTATCTGCCACCTAAGCCGCCCCTCGGAAATGTTTGAGAATCTCCAGCGCTGCCAACCTCCCCGGCGCGCCCATGATTCCGCCTCCCGGGTGAGTGGCTGATCCGCACATATAAAGGTTCTTAATCGGCGTGCGGAATTGCGCCCAGCCCGGCACGGGCCGCAAAAAGAAAAGCTGCTCCAGCGAAAGTTCTCCCTGAAAAATATTGCCTTCGCTCAGGCCCCACTCGCGTTCCAGATCGAGCGGGGTGATAACTTGCTTGTGCAGAATTATGTCTTTGGGAAATCGTATCGATCACATTGTTTCCGAATGCTTCCTTCTGATCATCCCAGTTCAAACCGGGACGCAGCTTGTAGGGCGCGTATTGCACGAAGCAAGAGAGAATGTGCTTGCCCGGCGGAGCAACCGACGGATCGGTCAGCGTGGGGATCACCATGTCGACGTACGGACGGCGGGAGAAATTGCCGTACTTAGCATCGTCATACGCCTTTTCCATATATTCGACGCTGGGCGAAATTGAAATTGCGCCGCGAAGATGCGCTCCCGGTCCCGGCATGCATTTGAAATTTGGCAGCGCATCGAGCGCGAGGTTTACTTTGCCTGACGACCCACGGAATTTATAACGCCGAACTTCGTCTAGAAAATCATTTGACAGATTGCCATCTTCCAGCAAATTAACAAACGTCTGGCGAGGGTCAATGCTGGATGAAATCACGTTGGAATAAATTTCATCGCCGTTGGAGAGCACCACGCCTCGCGCGCGGCCGTTTTTTACAATGATCTTTGAGATTCCCGCTTGCGTGCGGATTTCCGCGCCGGTTTCGCGTGCCGCTTCGGCAATTGCGTTGGAGATCGCGCCGGTGCCGCCGCGCGCAAATCCCCAGGAACGGAACGCACCGTCGATCTCCCCCATGTAGTGGTGCAGCAGAACATAGGCGGTCCCAGGCGAGCGCACGCCGAGAAAAGTGCCGATAATTCCTGACGCGGACATCGTGGCCTTGAGCACGTCGGTCTCAAACCACTGATCGAGAAAATCGACAGCCGACATCGTCATCAACTGCACCTGGTTATATTTGTCCTCGCTGGTTAGACCCTGAAAGCGGCGGCCGATAAACAGCAGCTTCACTAGTTCGCGGGGATCGAGCGTGGCGGGATCGGGCGGCACCATTCCGAGTATCGGCTTCACGAAACGGCACATGGCCTGCATCGCCTTGCCAAACTCGTCGTAAGCTTCGGCATCCAGCTTGGAGTGGCGCGCAATCTCGCGATGCGTCTTGCCGTGATCGTTGACGCGCCACAGATAATCGCCGTTTGGCATGGGCGTGAAAGTTCCGTCGAGCGGAAGAATTTCCAGGCCGTGGCGCGGGAGGTCCAGATCGCGAATGATTTCCGGTCGCAGCAGAGAAACCACGTAAGAACAGACCGAGAACTTGAAGCCAGGAAAAACTTCTTCGGTCACCGCCGCTCCGCCGAGCACATGGCGCCGCTCCAGCACCAGAACTTTCTTGCCGGCACGAGCCAGATAAGCCGCATTGGTGAGTCCGTTATGGCCTCCGCCGATCACGATCACGTCGTATGAAACTGCCACTGGCGTTTAGCTCCTAAAGTTTTAGCTCTTAAGGTTCGTGTCAGGGCACGTCTTCAGACGTGCCGCAAAGCGTTCAATCGAGTGCTGGCTTTAGCCGCTGGCTTCTATTGCGAATAGAGAATGATACTCGCGAACGGCGCTCTTCGGCGGGAGTGGATCAGAGTCCGCTCGGAAGGACGATCCATTGGATGAGGCGGTGCATGACCGGATCAGGGCCCATTGTACCTGAAGAGAATGCGGTTGTGTCAGCCGCAAAAAGGCTTTCCACCACAGAGAAGACAGAGATCAGGCAGAACGCAATGTGGATCGGATACTGATGGCAGCGGCGCATCCGTCAGGTATTGTCGGACAAGAGTGTCCGACGCACACGGGCGGAGCTGATCGCCGGTGTCCATTATTGTTATGACATCGACTTCTGATCCGTCGTTATTGTTCCCGGACTCTTTACCCTCATACTGTCAGACACATATAATCCGATTTCACATTCTGTCGAACAAAAAACCCTTTATGCCCGTCGGAACCGCTTTTCACGAAAGAACCCTTGCCCTCTGCCAGAGCCTCAACTACCGCGAGTGGTCTGGATACTACACGGTCAGCGTGTACGAAGTGCACCACGAGCACGAGTACAACGCCATCCGCAACGCTTGTGCGCTCATCGACATCACGCCGCTCTACAAGTATCTGGTCACTGGCAAAGACGCCACCAAGCTCGTCAATCGCGTGATCACGCGCGACATCAACAAAGTCACCGTCGGCCAGGTCATCTACTGCTGCTGGTGTGACGAGCAGGGCAAAGTCATTGACGACGGCACCCTCACTCGTCTCGAAGAAAACAAATATCGTTGGACCGCCGCCGATCCCAGCCTGCGCTGGTTTCGCCAGAACGGCCTGAACATGGACGTTCAAATCGAGGACATCTCAGAGAAAACTGCCGCGCTAGCGCTGCAGGGGCCGACCTCAGGCAAGCTGCTGAAGTCGGTCGCCGAGGCGGAAATCACCAATTTGAAATATTTCCGCATGACGAGCGGCAAAATTGCCGGCGTTCCTGTCGATATTTCGCGCACCGGCTACACCGGCGATCTGGGATACGAAATCTGGGTGCCCTGGAATGATGCCGTCAAAGTTTGGGATGCGTTGATGGACAAAGGCAAGCAGTTCGATATTCACGCAGCAGGTATGCTGGCGCTCGATGTCGCGCGCGTCGAGGCGGGGCTGCTGTTGATCGAAGTGGATTACACCAGCAGCAAGAAGGCGTTAATCCCCTCGCAGAAGTACTCGCCCTACGAACTCGGCTTCGCCAAGATGGTTCACCTCGAGAAAGAGAATTTCGTGGGCAAGGCAGCGCTCGAGCGCGATCACAAGCACGGAGTCCCCCGGCAACTGGTCGGACTGGAGCTTGATTGGACAGAAGTGGAAGCGCGCTACGACAAATTCGGGCTGACTCCGGCTGCGCCCAGCCAGGCCTCGCGGGTAGCGGTTCCGGTTTACCTGGATGAAAAGCAGGTTGGCAAAGCCACCACGACCACGTGGTCTCCAGTTCTAAAAAAGATGATCGCGCTGGCCAGCATCGAAAGCGCGCACTCACAGCTCGGCAACAAGCTGCAAATGGAAATCACGATCGAAGCCATGCGGCAGAATGTGACTGCAGAAGTTGTGAAGGTGCCGTTCTTCAGCCCGGCTAGGAAGACGGTAGTGCCAGTGTGACACCGCCTTGCCTTCTCTGTATACCGCTCAAACATCTGCTACTCCACCACGGTTTCTTGCTTCACCGTGTTTCCAGTCACCCGATCCCCAATTCATCGGGCGATTCCAGCGGCGTGCCACAGCGTCGGCAGATGACCGCGCCGCAATCTCCGCAGCTCAACGGGTCCGTAACTTCAACAGCGCACCGCGGACAATAAAGCGACTCTGGATCAGGCTTGGGTTGCGGGTCATTCATGAGGATGAAAACTTTAGCACAGAATCAGAAGCGCGAAACTCCACTGAGAGGCGCAGTCGAAAGAATGTCGTGCGTAGTTATAAAATCGAAGGACAACCACCAAGAGCACTCAAGCGACATCAAGGGAAATCAAGTTGCCAGAGAAATCCCAAACTCCCGACGAGAAGCTGCAACACGAATTCAATCGCTGGGCGCAAGAGGGTGAAGGCGAGAAGATGGAGCGCCATCATCTCAACATCACCGAGAAGACTATTCGGCTGATGGACCTCCGCCCGGGTGAGCGCGTGCTTGATCTGGGTTGCGGCTCGGGTTGGGCTACGCGGCTGCTGGCACGGTTGGTAGCGGATGGTCCAGAGGGCTTCGGCCAAGTCGTAGGCGTGGATGTTTCCGACGAAATGATTCGTCAAGCGCGCGCGGCTTCAAAAGATTTCGAAAATATTCTGTACGTTTGGGGATCGGCGCAGCAGATTCCGTGGGAAGAGAATTTTTTTGACAAAGTTCTTTCGGTCGAGTCGTTCTACTACTATCCCGATCAGGATCGCGCGTTGGCGGAGTTGTTTCGCGTGCTCGCGCCACGCGGCCGAATGTTCATCCTGATTAATTTATATAAAGACAATCCTTACTCGCTGCAATGGGTGGACAAATTGAAAGTGCCTGTCCATGTTCGCTCGTCAGTGGAATATGTCGAGCTTCTCAAGAAGCATGCGTTCGAAAATGTGGAGGCTCGCCAGATTCCCGACGACACGCCCACGCCCGATGATTACGAAACGAAATCGTTCCGCAACTTGGATGATCTGCGCGCGTTTAAGAAAACCGGCGCGTTGCTGCTGATGGCATCAAAGCCTGATCTGCGGACCCCTGCGCCGGGCTACACGATTTATTAGCGTAATCCTTTTCTCAGCTGTCCAAGGATACCAAGTGCACTGTCATTCGGAATCTCGTGCTCCGACCTGTGGATAATCGTGCCTTCTGCCCTGGTTAGCGGACCTTCTTTCAGCCAGATTCTCTCGCCTACTTGGAAGGACTCACATGAATCCTCAGGATATGCGCGGAGCAATAACTCTGCGACGATTCGGTCTCCAGGATTAATTGTGGCGGGAGCCGAGACGAAGTGAACACCGTAATACAGGGTGCTGCCCTCGGTGATCGCGTCACCGCGCCAATCCCAAGTAATTCGACGCAGCTTTGGGTTGAATGACAGTTCCGCTTCGATCAGCAAACACTTCCGCATCTAGCACTCCCGCAGACTATTTTTCCAGTCGATTGTACTTTCTCAGCACTTCTCTCAGCCGTTCATGCGGCAATCCGATTACCTTGTGGTTGTTGATCCCAGTCATTGTCTCTGCCGCGACCATGGCGTTAATTACAGCTTCCTCGGTGGCCTGCACTGTGGCTAAAAATATCGGATCGAGCTGCTCATTCGGTAGCATCGTGATTTGATGTTTTTCCTTCGAGCCAATCGCTCGTTCATTAGCAGTCGAAAACGCAATGAAGATGTCTCCTGAGCCGTCGCCCGAATAGCTGCCGTCCCGCCCGAGGCCCAGAGTGACGCGCCGGGCGACACGCTTCAACTGGGTCGGGATCAACGGCGCATCCGTCGCAACAACCACGATGATCGATCCCTGATCGCGGCCGTATGCCGGATTTTCCGGTATCTCCTTGCCAACTGGCACACCGGCAACCCGCAACTGTTCGCGATCGCCATAATTGCATTGCACCAGCACTCCGACGGTGTAGCCGCCGTTTTTCGCACTAAGCACGCGGGAAGCAGTTCCAATCCCGCCCTTGAATTCGTTGCACACCATTCCTGTCCCGCCGCCGGCGCTGCCTTCCTCCACCGGGCCGCCGTGTGCCGAGTCGAGCGCATGGAACACGTGCTCAGGCTTAACATGGAAACCGTTAATGTCATTCAGCCATCCGTCCCAGGTTTCGGCGACCACGGGAAGTGACCACCAGTAGCCCTCCATGTCAGGATGGCCGTGCTTTACTTTCCACGCAATTACGGCATCGCGAACCACACCGACACTATGCGTATTCGTGATCATCACCGGCCCGTCGAGAAAGCCAGAGTCCTCCACCCATGTTGTGCCGGTCATCTCGCCGTTGCCATTTTCAGTAAACCAGGCGGCGAAAACCGCATCTTTGGATTCTTTTCCGCGAGGCAGAACGGCGGTAACTCCGGTTCGAATGGGCCCTTCGCCCACTTTCAGGATGCCGTCCCCGGAAATCAGAGTGGTATGTCCGACCTCAACGCCCTTTACATCTGTGATGGCATTAACCGCTCCGGGAGTGCCGTCAAACGGAACTTCCAGATCGCGTGCGCGCGGCTTGGTCTGTGGCGCAGCGAGAACTGCAAAAAACACAACGGAAACCCACGCTCTCAGGTGAAATTTCAGCATCAAAGTCCTCCGGAGTGAGTTCCGCAGTATAAAGCGCAGTCCTTATGCACTCGATTACAATTCGGTGATTGGAGGAACGAATGGAAAACTGGAAACGGGCGCTGCTGGCAGGTTCGGCCGGAGCAAGCGTCATTCTGTTACTGAAAGGAAAGAGGGCAGCAGGCATTCTTTTCGGCGGAATTAGCCTGGCGACGCTGGCATCGGAGTATCCCGATGAATTTGCTGATTTCCGCGAGAAGCTTCCGGACTACGTAGAACGCGGGACCCATTTCCTGGATGTGGTCACCCGCGTCGGAGAGCGTATCGCGGAGGCCTCCGAGAGCCGCAGCTTAGCTTGGTACGAAGCCCTGCTGCGCGGCTAGTCTGGCGCTTCTTTCCCTGTGATCGACGCGGATCGATACAGATTTGTCGCGAAATCCGTCGTTCTTCACTGGTGAGGACGTTAAGTTCGTGAGGGAAATTTCTAAGCCTCGTAAGCTTATGGCGATGCAAATTACTCCCGAAGCGAAGCGGAAAATTCAGCTTTTCCTGTTTGCGGCAATCGCGTTGGCTGCGGTGCGAAGCGGATACATTCTCTATCAGCGGCATTCCGAAAACATCGAGCAAGCGAAGAAACAGCTTGCGCCGCCACTCAATCCCGATTACTACGTTACGCCCAAAAAACTGCATCCCTACGATCTGAAGTCATCGCGCCAGCTCACCCAACAGCCTGTTTGGGTAAGGGAGGGATACCGACATACGTTCTATCCCTATGATGCCTCACGCCATCATGCTGATTTCTCCCATGAAGCCGGGCAGTTGTTGCCAATTGAAAAGTTACAGATCAAAGACGTAGTCACCGATCTTTCCCCCGGCTCACCCGATCAGCGTCAGCTCATGGCTGTGTTCGAAAAAGACGGAAGGAACTACGCATTCCCGATTGGCTCCGTGCGGGCAGGGAATTATCAAATCTATTCTGACGATATGCTGTACATCCAGGATCCGCATGAACTCTACAAACACTGGCCCGCGGAGGTTTGGGAAGCCATCGAGAAGCACGAAGTCAAGCTCGGGATGAACGAATTGCAAGCCGACTTCGCGATCGGCATGGGCATGCCGCAGCGCGCAGATGACCCAGCAGTAAAAACCGTCAATTACCCAAACGGCGGGAATCCGCTGACGATCACTTACCGGAACGGAAAAGCTTCCGAAATAACACCGGGACCGAGATCGTAATGCCGGCCTGATCAAGGTCAAGCATGGCGGCAACTCACTTCACCACAGGCGACTTTTCGTCCGCCGGACCCTCCTCGTTCGCGTGAATTACTCCATCCTCGTCGGCATAGAACGAGCGATGCTGAGGATCTTCCTGTTTAGGCGTCATGGTCAGCTCGAACGTGTCTTTATCCTTATGAGCGCGAAAGCCGACCGTGTAATCTCCACGATCTGGATTCACCATGCGCCGGGTAAACGATCCCGTGTGCACTAGCTCGGCAAGCGATGTCGCGAAGTGATTATTTTTCCTTTTGTAGAGTTTCTCAGCCCGCAGCACCGTCCGCATGTAACCCAGCGCCGCAGCCTCTGAATCCGAACGCGCCGGATCGCCGGGAAATTTAGGGGTATAAGCTGTCTGTGCCGCCACGATTCCGCCCGCCAGCATGACCGCCGCAATCCACTGCGCAGCCCGTCCGTACCGTAGATTCATGGATTCTTGCCCTTTTTCTCTAAGATGCACCCTATGTTACCCCGGTAATTCCCTTCCGTTACCAACTCTTTGCATTGACAACGTTTGCAGCTATGCTAGCCGCAGTTCATGAGAAACGGGAAAGCTATGAAATCAACCGCAGTCGCGCCAGCTAAAAAAACACCAATCCGCATCGCTGTAGTGGAAAGCGATCCATTACGCTTCGTTGGTTTTCGCGCCCTGTTCGACTCCGAGCCAGATTTCGAACTGATCTCCGCTTCGATGTCCGACATAGGCACGCTGGCCAACGTTGAGCTCATTCTGCTTGGTAATCGCAACGGCCAGAACCTCTTCGACCTGATGGCAAGCCTGAAGGCGACGCGCCCCGATTTGCGCATTATCGTCACTGGCTCGGGCATGGATGAAGAAACGATTCTGAAGGCCATCGCCTCGGGCGCCAAAGGTTATCTCGACGAAGCCGCTTCGCCGACCGAATTCGTGCAAGCGATCCGTGTGGTGAATCAAGGCTCAGTATGGGCGCCCCGCCGCGTGCTCTCGATGTTCATTGAGCGAGTGAGCGCAGCTCCAGGCCGCATTTTCCCCGCCGGACGTGTGAGCTTCACCGATCGCGAGAAGGAAGTGCTGGAGATGCTGGTGGCGGGCCGCTCCAATAAAGAAATTGGCGCTGCGCTGGGAATCGAAGAACGCACGGTGAAAGCGCACGTTGCCAAGCTGATGCGCAAAGTTGGAGTACAGAACCGGATCGCGCTCTCGGTCCACGCGATCACGCACTCGTTAGTCTCGGCAAAGTAAGGCACTGCTTGAAGTAAGGCGTTACTTAAGGACAATGACCCTAAGTAATCTTGCCGCTTGCAAAGCCCTGGCCCATACTCGCTTCACCTACCACAGAACCTGGGAGACGGGGTTGGGAGTGGAGATTAGGGTCACCGCTGCCAGCCCCGATTTTTTTGCCTTACCCCGCCTTTGACAATACTTCCCTTGCTTCCACAAGAGGAACATTTACCAGGTGCTCGCTCAGGAACCAGACCTGCATTTCATTACCTCGCAGGACGTCGCTGATGATCATATCGTTGGTGCCATCGTCCCCGAGTTCTGAGGCGCGCCTTGCCAGTTTGCGGCAATGCCGGATGACGATCTGGTGAGCATCCAGAAGCCTTGAGAGCTGCACCGGGACTTCTTCCCGGCCGCGCGGCGGCCGGTCGATCTGGGTTGTCTCGGCCACATCGGCGGCCATGGCGAGGCTCACTCCGCCCAGAATCTGAATGCGCTCGGCAATCGTATCCACAAGTTCAACCTGCTCGTCATAGTGTTTATCGAATAACAAATGTAGCTGGTAAAACGTCGGGCCGGCGACCTGCCAATGGGATTTCTTATACAGATCACGCATGGTCATGGTGTCGGCAAGAAGCTGGTTGAGCTGCTCGGTCATCTCCAGTCTGACGGGCTCTTCCAACTCCAGAGGCAGCGCATGGTTGACCGTGCCGTACTCCTGAATTTCGCTTGCACGTTGGTGAAAGCGTGGTTGAGCGCTCACTTTGCCGTGATTGCCGGAAAACACTTTCTTTGGCATGGGAAGTCTCCTAAATGATGAATTTTCCGATCTGGCCCTCGGATCTAATTCTATTTATCGTCGGTGGACGGACCTAAATAGCCTACTCCGTTTGGATGATTTCGGTGGTTGAGCCGATGCGTTTAATGGATTCCGCCGATCTTCCTCTTTTTTAGCCTCGACCTAAGTGCCAGCAAAATTCCGCACGATTTACTATGATTGAAGGTTCCGCATCGACAATCGGGAGACGAGCTGCCGTGCCTGAGACTCAGACCGACGGATTGGAAGTTCTGGAAACACGAGAATGGTTGGATTCGCTCGATTATGTGCTGTATAAGGGCGGACCCGACCGCGCCGGCCGCTTGCTGCAGCAGCTTTCCCTTCATGCCCGGCGCAAGGCCGGGGTCAACCTGCCCTTCACGGCGACCACCCCCTATCAGAACACAATCCCTTCGGGCCAGCAGGCGCCATTTCCCGGTAGCCAGGAAATGGAGAGGCGAATTAAAAGCCTGGTGCGCTGGAACGCGCTGGCGATGGTTGTCAAAGCCAACAAGATGCAGGACGGCATCGGCGGCCACATCTCGACCTTTGCTTCCTCGGCGACGCTATGTGAAGTTGCCTTCAATCATTTTCTTCGCGCGAAAACCGAAAGCGGCGATCGCGATATTGTCTATTTTCAGGGCCACGCTGCTCCCGGAATGTATGCGCGAGCCTATCTTGAAGGCCGCATCCCGCGCCAGAAATTAGAGAACTTCCGCCGCGAGCTGAAACCGGGAGGCGGTCTCTCTTCTTATCCTCACCCTTGGTTGATGCCGGATTTCTGGGAATTCCCCACCGTTTCGATGGGTCTGGGGCCAATCCAGGCAATCTATCAGGCACGCTTCATCAAATATCTCGAAAATCGCGGCTTGAAGCAGGCCGTGGGCGGCAAGGTCTGGGCATTTCTGGGCGATGGCGAGATGGATGAGCCGGAATCGCTTGGCTCGATCACGCTGGCCTCGCGTGAGCGTCTCGACAATTTGATCTTCGTGGTGAACTGCAATTTGCAGCGGCTCGACGGACCGGTTCGCGGTAACGGAAAAATCATTCAGGAATTGGAGGCCATTTTCCGCGGCGCCGGCTGGAACGTGATCAAAGTGATCTGGGGGAGCGATTGGGACAGTTTGATCCAACACGATCGCGACGGCCTGCTGGTGCGGCGCATGGGCGAAATCACCGACGGCCAGTATCAAAAATATTTTGTTGAGAGCGGAGCCTATTTCAGGCAGAGCTTCTTCGGAACGGATCCGCGGTTGCTGAAGATGGTTGAGCACCTCTCCGACGAGCAGTTATCGCGTATGCGGCTCGGCGGACATGACCCAATCAAAGTGCATGCTGCCTACAAAGCGGCGTTCGAGCATACGGGATCACCGACCATCATTCTGGCCAAGACGATCAAGGGCTACGGCCTCGGCGAAGCCGGCGAAGGCAAGAACATCACGCATCAGCAAAAAAAGCTGAACGATGAAGAGTTGAGCATGTTCCGTTCGCGCTTCGGCATCCCGATTCCGGATGAAGAACTGCATGACGCTCCCTTCTATCGTCCGGCAGACGACAGCCCGGAAGTCCGCTACATGCAGGAGCGCCGCAATCAACTTGGCGGATATTTGCCTGAGCGCAAAGTTCGGGCCAAACCAATTCAGCCTCCGGCAGAATCGCACTTTGAAGAGTTTTACAAAGGAACCGAGGGCCGCGAAGTTTCCACCACCATGGTTTTCGTGCGCCTGCTGGCCAAGCTGTTGCGCGATCCTGAAATCGGCAAGCTGATCGTTCCCATCATCCCTGACGAAGCGCGCACCTTCGGCATGGAGGCGCTCTTCCGGCAGGTGGGAATTTACTCAAGTGTCGGCCAGCTCTACGAACCGGTCGACATGGATACGCTGCTTTATTACAAAGAGGCAAAGGACGGCCAGATTTTAGAAGAAGGCATTACCGAAGCCGGATCGATGTGCTCGTTTATCGCTGCCGGCACCGCCTACGCCAATCACGGGATCAACACGATCCCGTTTTTTATTTATTACTCGATGTTTGGATTTCAGCGTATCGGGGATCTGATCTGGGCGGCTGCCGACATGCGCACTCGTGGATTCTTGCTGGGCGGCACGGCCGGCCGAACCACGCTCGCCGGCGAGGGCCTGCAACACCAGGATGGCCACAGCCATGTGCTGGCGCTCTCTGTGCCCAATCTGCTGGCTTACGATCCCGCATTCGCTTACGAGATTGCCGTGATTATTCAGGATGGCATCAAGCGGATGTACGTGGATCAGGAATCGATCTTCTATTATTTGACGGTCACAAACGAACCGGTGCCGATGCCCGCAATGCCCGACGGCAAAGAGGTGCGAGAGGGAATTCTGAAGGGAATGTATCGGTTCAAAGCCTCCGCGAACAAAGATGCCAAACTGCGTGCCCAACTTTTCGGCAGCGGCACTATCCTGTATGAAGTTCTGAAAGCACAGCAGATTCTAGAGGAAAAATACAACGTGGCCACCGATGTTTGGAGCGTGACCAGCTACAAATGCTTGTACCGTGACGCCAACGATTGCGAGCGCTGGAACATGCTGCATCCCGGCCAGACTTCTCGCGTGCCGTACGTGACGCAATGCTTGAAAGATGCGCCGGGAGTATTCGTGGCGGCATCGGATTACATGAAAGTTCTTCCGGAGTCGATCGCTCAGTGGGTTCCGCGTCCACTCGTAGCGCTGGGCACCGATGGCTTTGGGCGCAGCGAGAACCGTGCGTCACTTCGAGACTTCTTCGAAGTCAATGCCAAACACATTGTGCTGGCAACCTTGCATGCGCTGGCGCGTGAAAAGCAGATCGAAATCAAGCAGGTCCAACAAGCTGTAAAAGATCTTGGAATCAATCCGGAGAAAGCGAACCCAGCAATCAGTTAAAAGTGACTACCTTTGTGCTCCTCTGTGCCCTCGGTGGTTAAAACCGGAGGATCCAGAACAAGGCAAGGAATTATCGTGATCGAATTCAAGCTTCCCGAACTCGGCGAAAACATCGAGCAGGGCGATCTCGTGCGGCTCATGATCGCGCCCGGCGCAAGCATCGCCGAAGGCCAGCCAGTGATGGAGCTAGAAACCGACAAAGCGGTGGTCGAGGTTCCCTCGTCCGTGAGCGGCACTGTAAAAGACATTCGCGTCAAAGAAGGAGAAAAAGTTAAAGTCGGCCAAGTTATCTTCACGGTTGAGAACGGAACCGGGGCAAGAGCTAAGGCTCCGGAGACGAAAGTTACTGGACCTGAGCCAACGCAACTTAAGACATCGCAACAGAAAACGGCAGAGCCTCCTGAGCCCCAGATCGAGCGCCGCAAATCTTCTTCGCCTTCTCCTGCTCCCACGGAATTCAGGCTGCCAGAACTTGGCGAGAACATCGAACAAGGCGACCTCGTGCGGCTGATGATTTCGCCGGGCACCAAAGTCTCTGACGGCCAGCCAGTGATGGAGCTCGAAACTGACAAAGCTGTCGTCGAGGTTCCATCCTCCGTGACTGGAGTAGTCAAGGAAATTCGAGTTAAGCAAGGCGAAAAGGTCAAAGTCGGACAGGTCATCTTCACGCTTGAGGGCGGCGCGACGCCACCGCCCGAGCCGGTAAAACACGCTCCCGTCGAACACGTATCGGGCCAGCATGGCGCGCGGCTTGCATTTCAAGCTGCAATAAAAGCTGAGGGCAAGACCGAAGAGCAGGCGCTGCCAGTCGATCAGCCACGTCCCGTGACTCCGGATTTCACCATGCCGGCACAACTTGGCAAAGTCGCCGGCACTGAATATCGCGAGCCGGTTCCTGCCGCGCCGCACGTTCGCCGGCTCGCTCGCGAATTAGGCGTGGACATTCAAGCTGTCAAAGGCACCGGTCCTGGCGGACGCATCAGCAAAGATGACGTCAAGGCGTACTCCAAGTCACTGCTTGCCTCAGTCAGCGCTGCGGCACAGGTGCCTCGCACACACGTGGCCGAGCCGGCGCTTCCAGATTTCTCGAAGTGGGGCAACATCGAGCGCGTCTCTATGCGAGGTATCCGGCGAAAAACGGCCGAGCACCTGTGGGAAGCGTGGAGCAGCATTCCGCACGTCACTCAGCACGATAAAGCCGACATCACTGAGCTTGAGCAGTTGCGGGCGCGCTTCGCACCCCGAGCCGAAGAAGCCGGCGGGAAAATGACAGTAACCGCAATCACGCTGAAGGTCTGCGCCTCCGCATTGAAAGTCTTTCCCCAGTTCAATGCCAGCATCGACATGTCGAAAGAGGAGATCATTTACAAGCAGTACATCCATATTGGCGTGGCGGTGGACACCGATCGTGGACTGCTTGTGCCGGTAATTCGCGATGTGGACAAGAAAAATATCGTCGAGTTAGCCGCCGAACTCACCCAACTCTCAAAAAAAGCTCGCGACAAGAAACTAACGCCGCAAGAAATGGAAGGCGGCACGTTCACCATTACTAACCTGGGCGGAATCGGTGGCACAGGATTTTCGCCAATCGTGAATCATCCCGAAGTAGCGATTCTTGGCCTGTCGCGTTCAAGCATGGAACCAGTTTGGATTAACGGGAAATTTGAGCCTCGGCTGGTGCTGCCGCTGTCCTTGTCTTATGACCATCGCTTGATCGATGGCGCTGATGCGGCCCGATTTCTCCGCTGGATCGCGGAGGCATTCGAACAACCTTTCCTGCTGTCCGTTCAGGGATGAAAATCAAGAACCACGAAAAGCACGAAGCCACACGCGAAGGAAAAGGGATATCGCTCTTTACGATTCTTCGTGTACCTTCGTGTCCTTCGTGGTTATAAGAATTAATGGCTGATACTAACTTGCAGATTGCCGTTGTAGGCGCCGGGCCAGGAGGCTACGCTGCCGCGTTTCTCGCTGCCGACCTGGGAATGAAGGTTACGCTCATCGACCCGGAGTTGAATCCGGGCGGCGTTTGCCTGTACCGAGGCTGCATTCCGTCGAAAGCGTTGTTGCACGTCGCCAAGCTGATCGGCGAATCTCAGCATGCAAGAAATTGGGGAATCGGGTTTGAAAATCCGAGAATCGATTTGGCCCGGCTGCGTTCCTGGAAAGAAGACGTGGTTAAGAAACTGACTGGTGGTCTGGGGGTTCTCTCGAAACAGCGTAAAGTGCAATATGTTCAAGGCCGCGCTGCATTTGAAAATTCCACAACGCTGCGAGTAACAAAGGCAAACGGCGGCGATCAAACTCTTTCGTTCGACCGCATCATTGTGGCTACGGGATCGCGTCCCGCGATTATTCCTGCTTTAAAGCTGGATTCCCCGCGCGTGCTGGATTCCACTTCCGCACTGGATTTAGCAGAAGTTCCAGAGACTATGCTGGTGATTGGCGGCGGCTACATCGGTCTGGAACTGGGCACAGTTTATGCAGCCCTCGGCAGCAAAGTGTCGGTGGTTGAGATGCTGCCCGGACTGCTTCCCGGCGCCGACCGCGATCTCGTGCTTCCTTTACACAAACGCATCGAAAAGATTTTCGATTCGATTCTCTTGAACACGACCGTTGCGTCGATGAAAGACGAGGATGGAGGAATCCGCGTCACCTTCGATGGCTCTGAGGTTAAACAGCAAGAAAAAATTTTCGACAAGGTTCTCGTCTCTGTGGGACGCAAGCCGAATTCCGAGATTCCCGGCCTCGAAAAAACTCGGATACAGGTCAGCCAGCGCGGATTTATTCAGGTGAATAAGCAACTGCAGACGGATGATCCCCTGATTTACGCCATCGGTGACGTGACCGGCGAGCCGATGCTGGCGCACAAGGCTACGCATGAAGGGCGCACTGCTGTCGAAGCTATCGCCGGCCATAAAGTCGCGTTTGAACCGAATGCGATTCCGGCCGTTGTGTTCACCGATCCGGAAATTGCCTGGTGCGGCCTGACTGAGACGGACGCGCAAAAACAAAATCGCGAGATCAAGGTTGCGAAATTTCCATGGGCGGCCTCTGGACGCGCCATGACTCTCGACCGCACGGAAGGAATGACCAAGCTTATTCTCGATCCGCACAGCGAGCGCATCCTGGGTGTAGGGATTGTCGGCGCTGGCGCAGGAGAACTGATTTCGGAGGGCGTCCTTGCAATCGAAATGGGGGCGCTGGCGAAAGATCTCGCGCTAACTATTCATCCGCATCCGACGCTTTCGGAGACGCTCATGGAATCAGCAGAAGTATTTTTTGGAACCAGCACCGACATTTATCGGCCAAAGCGGGCATAGCCCTTTATTGCTCCGCGAAGGAAGCCGCACGAAGCCGACTTTCAAGGAAAATCCCATGCGCCTGATATGTGCCTGGGTTTTAATGACCATCGCCTTAGTCTCAGTCAACGCGCAGGAGAACTCCATGCCTAACTCGACTGCTACGAGCCCGCAACTCTCCTGGATGACCGCGTCCAGCGCGAAGCTCGAACGGGAACTAATCACGAAATACGGTGAGGCTCAACGTGACCGCCTCAAGCGTGGCCTGCGCCAAGTATCCGAGTTCTGGCGGCCGGAAGACGGTGATGCCGTCGCATTCGAGGAGTTCGTCCGCACAAATTTCGCCGGCGATCAAGCGGCGCTCGACACGTTGTTTAACCGGTTCGAGCATCTTCTCGAGCAGCTCGGCGGACACATGCACGAAATCAGCCGCGAATTCCGCCAGCAAATAGATCTCGATCTCGGCCCGGTGCTCCCATTCGATGAAATGTTCGGCGGCTACGATCCCTCGGCGCATATCATCGACGATTTCTTTCAAAACAAGCTCGCGTTTGTAGTGCTGCTGAATTTTCCGCTGACAACTCTCGATGAGCGCCTGAAGGCAGGCCCGGGCTGGACACGACGTCAATGGGCTGAATCACGGCTCGCTCAGCGATTTTCCAAGCGCATTCCCGCGGATGTGAATCTGGCCGTTGGCCAGGCCGAGGCGGCTGCCGCGCGCTATGTCGCCGATTACAACATCTGGATGCATCACTTGGTCGATCAAGATGGCCAACGACTCTTTCCCCCGAAGCTGCGACTGCTGAGCCACTGGAACCTTCGCGACGAGATCAAAGCCGATTATGCCGCCAAACAGAACGGTCTCGCCAGGCAGCGCATGATTCAGCAAGTCATGGAACGAATCGTCACCCAGACAATTCCGGCGGTTGTCGTCAACAATCCGGGAGTCGATTGGAACCCATTTACAAACGAAGTGAAGCCGGCGGCGGTAACTGACTCGGATCTCTCTTCGCCTGCCAACGCGAATGTCACCGACGCGCGCGAGCCTGATACCCGTTACGCAATCCTGCAAAAAGATTTCTTAGCCTCAAAAAGGGCCGATCCGTATTCTCCCACGGCGCCAACTCTGATCACTCGCCGCTTTGATGAAGATCGCGAGATCCCCGAAGTGCGGGTGAAAGCAATGCTCGAACAAGTGCTGACTTCGCCGCTGGTTCCGCAAATCGCAAGGGTAATTCAAGCTCGCCTTGGGCGTCCGCTGGAGCCGTTTGATATCTGGTACAACGGGTTTCGCCCCAGTAGCAAATACAGCGAGAGTGAGCTCGATGCCATCGTCGCAAAAAAATATCCGGCAGCTGAGGCATATCAGAAAGACATCCCCAATCTCCTGATGAAGCTCGGCTTCTCGCCTGAGCGCGCACAGTATGTGGCGCAGCATATTGTCATCGAGCCTGCCCGCGGCTCCGGTCACGCCATGGGCGCCGAAATGCGCGCCGAAAAAGCCCACCTTCGCACCCGCGTCGAAAAACCAGGAATGAATTACAAAGGCTTCAACATCGCTGTGCACGAGATGGGGCACAACGTCGAGCAGACGTTCTCATTAAATGACGTGGATCACACTCTGCTGAAAGGCGTGCCCAATACAGCATTCACGGAAGCGCTGGCGTTTGTTTTTCAGGCCCGGGACCTTCAATTGCTCGATCTGCCCGCGCCTGACGCAAGAAGCGAGGCGGAGATGACGCTGAACGACTTCTGGACTACTTACGAAATTGCAGGCGTCGGTCTGGTCGATACCGCCGTCTGGCACTGGATGTACGACCATCCGCAAGCCACGCCCAGCCAGCTTAACGCGGCGACACTTCAAATCGCAAAAGATATTTGGAACCGCTACTACGCTCCAGTCTTCAATCAGAAAGATGTCGTGCTGCTGGCCGTGTATTCGCACATGATCGATTCTTTTCTCTATTTGCCGGATTACTCCATTGGCCATATGATCGCGGCGCAAATCGAACAGCAGATGAAGAAAGCGGGCACAATCGGCCCTGAGTTCGAACGCATGGCCAAGATGGGCGACGTAACACCCGACCTATGGATGGAAAACGCAACCGGCAAGCCAGTGGGCCCGGATGCCCTGCTTGAAGCAACAAAACGAGCTCTGGCGCAAATCCAGTAATCGGCGATGTAGGCGCGAGCGTCTCGCTCGTGCTGGTCAGATCACGATGTAGGCGCGAGCGTCCCGCTCGTGCGAGTCAGATCAAACCTGGCCCCGAGATTAGACGTTCCGTTAATGCAATTCTGCGATGTAAGCGCGAGCGTCCGCGCTCGTGCGGTCTGGCGAGCCTGGCCAAGATTAGAAAATGCGTCGGCCAGTAGATCAGCGCCGGCACTGCAATCAGATACAGCAGCAAGTAACTCCAGCCTGGCATCACATGCTGCTCGTGGAAGAAAAGCCCGCGCGCCCAATTCACGTCCTCCTCTGGCCGCCAGAAATAATTGATCGGGACGACCATCCAGGTTGTGAGCGTCTGGAGCTTCCATCCACGTTTGTCATAACCCAGGCGCCAAATGGCCAAAAGCAGCAGTGGTGGCGTGACCACATGAAACAAACTGAGCAGGCGCAGCGCGAGCGGCAAATGTGGGTTGAACATAAATTCTGTGCCCCCGATGCAGTGTTTGCCGGTTAGGAACGCGCCCGTAAGATCAATCGCGAAGAGGGTTTGAAACAGAAGCAGGCCAGTTGCTTGCCAGGAAAAAATCAGAGGGCTTTCCAGCCAGAGGCCAAAGGCAATCAATAAATTTCCCAGATCGCAAAAATACAGAAAATTTTGCGCGCCGTATTGCCTCCAGTAGAGAGGGATCCAGACGATCACCCAAATCGTCCATGAGATCTTGAGCCATAACGGCAGGCGCATGCCTGCCATTTTATGCTCTGCCTATTACAAAACCGGCCAGCACCCTTCTTCGTGTAACGCAGAATTACCTACGTAACTTGCTGCTGCTGACGAGCATACCTACGATGGCCATTATGCATTATCAGGCACTCTTATTCTGCCCGGACGACAAGACTGCGCGTGTAGTGACGCAAGTCCTGAGTGAATTGGAATTTCAGGTTGAGCGCTGCAATGAGCCATTCGCTACCGTCAAGAAACTGATGGCACAGCACTTCGACGCAATCGTCGTCGACTGCGAGAACGAGCAGAACGCGACTTTGCTGTTCAAGAGCGCCCGCAATTCTGCCTCAAGTTCGAGCTCTCTCTCCGTTGCCGTAGTCGAAGGGCAGGACGGCGTTGCCAAAGCGTTTCGCATCGGCGCCAACCTGGTTCTCACCAAGCCGATTAACATCGAGCAGTCAAAAGGCACGCTGCGCGTTGCCCGCGGATTACTGCGGAAGGCGGAGGCGACCAAGCCTATTCCCGCCGCGTCTGATCCGGCGGCACGACTTGCAGAATCCAGCACCGTGCAGTCGTCGTCTACCGCGACAATTCCTGTGCAGCCACCCCAAGCTCCTGTTCCAGTGGCGAGCGCCTCGGCTTTTGAATTAGAAGCGGAACTGGATGTAAAGCCTGATGCGGCGGAAGCGACTCTGCTTGAATATATGCCAAAGGTTCCAGTTGCTCCGGCGACGCCAGCACCGTTGAGCATAGCCGCAAAAGAGTTTCCCTGGGAACCAGTTTCAAAGTCGAGCGTGCCGCTATCTGTTACTAGAGCTGCGGCTGCTGCAGCACCTGCAAAAGAAGTTGCGGATCCGGAGATCGTTCCATTTGAAGCCAAATCGGCGCCTGCACCAGCGCGCATAGAACCGCCGGTATTCTCCTCTCTCACAAGTCCGGAAGCCTACGAGCCATCCAGTGCCGGAGGCGCGGCCAAGAAATTTGTCTTCATTCTGATCGCGGCAGTACTCGTCATCGCTGGATACTTCGGCTGGACCAAGATGCACGCGGGTGACAACCCAGTTGCGATCCAAAAAGAGTCTGTGCCGTCCCAACCCACTGTCGTTGTAACGCCTCCCGCGCGCGCAATGCCGGAGCAGCAGCCTGCTGCTTCAACTCCCGCTCAACAGACGAGGGAGGCGCCGGCGCAGCAGCCCGAAGAAATCTCCCTCGAGCCGAATGCCAAGCCAGCACCTGCAAAGCCTACGCCGGTGGTTGTAAAGACGCCTCCAGCCAGCAAAGAAGCCACACAGGTCAAACCCGCGCCGATCATCGTCAAGAAGAACATGGTCAAGGATGACTTCTCCGCGCCAAAAAGTGAGGCGGCCATGCTCCCGCCGGTTCCGCCGAGCATTCCTTCAGCTCCGGACACCAACACTGTCGCCAGCATCGTGAACACTCCGGTTCATGTTCCCAACCCTGTTCGAGAAACACAAACACTGAAAGTTTCGCAGGGCGTATCACAGGGAATGCTCATCAAGCGCGTTCAGCCTGTCTATCCTTCGTCAGCAAAGCAGATGCGCCTTGAAGGAACGGTGCAGCTCATGGCCAGCATCACGAAAGACGGCCGAATCAGCAGCGTGAAACAGCTCAGCGGAGACGCTATCCTTGGACGCGCAGCCATCGATGCCGTGCGCCAATGGAAATACAAACCCTACTTCCTGAACGGCGAACCGGTCGAAATCCAGACCCAGATCACAGTTAATTTCAAGCTGCCATAGGAACTCCGAATAGCTCGGATCAGTTGATCTTCTGCCGTCTTAAGCAAAATCATCTTGGCGCTCCATCCCGAAAAGGCGTTCGCATCATCGCGTTATAATCGAGAGATATCCAGCAGGCTAGATTCGCTTCTGTGCGTTCTTGCGTTGCTCAAATGACTGAAATCTGACGGCTACGTACATGGATTTCAAACTCATCTGCGACTACAAACCTCAGGGCGATCAGGCGACCGCTATCGAATCGCTGGTTCGGGGTGTACTCGACCGCGAGCAACACCAGGTTCTGTTAGGTGTCACAGGATCGGGCAAGACGTACACCATGGCGAAAGTGATCGAGGCGGTGAATCGCCCGACGCTGGTCATGGCGCACAACAAGACTTTGGCAGCCCAGCTTTATCACGAGTTCAAAAGCTTTTTCCCACGCAATGCCGTCGAATATTTCGTCTCTTACTACGATTACTACCAGCCGGAAGCTTACGTTCCCACCGCTGACCTTTATATCGAAAAAGAAGCGACCATCAATGACGAGCTCGATAAGCTTCGGCTTTCGGCAACGAAGTCTCTTTTCGAACGCCGCGACTGCTTGATTGTCGCTTCGGTGAGCTGCATCTACGGCCTGGGCTCGCCGGAAGCCTATTACGGAATGCTGCTGTTCCTGGAAAAGGGCCAAAAGATCAAGCGCGAGGACATCACCCGCAAGCTCGTTGAAATTCTCTACGAGCGTACCGACGGCGAGTTCCGCCGCGGAACGTACCGTGTGCGCGGAGACGTAATCGAGATTTTTCCCACTTACGACGACATGGCCTACCGCGTGGAACTCTGGGGAGACGAAGTCGAGTCTCTCTCGCAGATCGATCCGCTGTTTGGCACAGTGAAGCAAAAATATGTGCGCTTGCCGATCTATCCGAAGACTCATTATGTTATGAAGCCGGAAACCCGAGCCAGCGCGGTTCAATCCATTCGCGAAGAGCTGGCCTGGTGGGAAGCGGAACTGGAAAAGCAGGGCCGAGTGGTGGAAGCGCAGCGCGTGCACCAGCGCACGATGTATGACCTGGAAATGATCAAGTCGGTCGGATACTGCCACGGGATCGAAAATTACTCCCGCCATTTCACCGGCCGCTTGCCCGGCGAGCCTCCACCCACGCTGCTCGATTATTTTCCACGCGACTATCAGATGTTCATCGACGAATCCCACCAGACCGTGCCGCAGTTGCACGGCATGTATCATGGCGATCGCTCGCGCAAAGAGACGTTGGTCGAATACGGATTCCGTTTGCCTTCTGCTCTCGATAATCGTCCTCTGACGTTTGAAGAGTTCGAGCACCGCATGAACCAGATGATCTATGTTTCGGCAACCCCTGGCCCGTATGAACTGACGAAATCTGCAGGAGTTGTGGTTGAGCAGATTATCCGGCCTACGGGATTAGTCGATCCTCCAGTCGAAGTGCGCCCGGTGAAAGGCCAGATTGACGATCTGCTGCACGAAATCCGCGGCCGCGTAGAGCGGAGCGAGCGCGTGCTGGTGACGACGCTCACAAAACGCATGGCTGAAGACTTGGCCGAGTATTACAGCGAAGTCGGGGTCAAATGCCGCTACATGCACTCGGAAATAGAAACGCTCGAGCGCGTAAAGATTTTGCGCGATCTCCGCAAGGGCGAGTTTGATGTTCTCATCGGCATCAACCTGCTGCGCGAGGGGCTGGATTTGCCCGAGGTTTCGCTGGTGGCGATTCTGGACGCCGATAAAGAAGGCTTCCTGCGCTCCAGCGGATCGTTAATCCAGACGATTGGGCGCTGCGCCCGCAATCTAAACGGCAGAGCGGTCCTCTACGCCGACCGTATGACGGATTCCATGAAGAAGGCCATCGACGAAACCAGTCGCCGCCGTGCCATTCAGCAGGCTTATAACGACGCAAACGGCATCACCCCGCAATCCATCGTGCGCCCACTCGAGATGTCGTTGGCCAGCATCATCGAAGCCGATTATGCGGATCTGACGAGCGCAGAGGCGGAAGGCATCCCCGAGTTCAAATCGCAGGAAGAGCTTGATGCATACATCGTCAAGCTTGAGAGTGATATGCGTGAAGCAGCGAAGCGATTCGAATTCGAGAAGGCAGCCAAGCTGCGGGATACGATCAAAGAGCTGAGAACGAAGGAGTTTCTGTTAGGGAATCCCAGGGAGATCGTATCTACCTGAGTCGTTCCAGCAATAATCCAAGAAGCACGCGGGAATACGATGGAGTAGGCTCTTCCGTCGTTGAAGCACGATTGCGAGCCCTCCGCAGATCAATTAAGCTAGAAAATCAATCAGCTTCGGTCTCAAGCCGGGATGGCGGAACTGGCAGACGCAGCGGACTCAAAATCCGCCGAGGTTCACCCCTCGTGGGGGTTCAACTCCCCCTCCCGGCACCAGTAAGTTGGTATCAACCGGTTACCGTCGCGGTCGCAGCCTAGTACTCCCCTAGTATTCCGGGATACGTTCCAAGGACGAAAAGGATTCGCCCATGAACGTGTTTGTCTGGAAGCCTTTATGATTTGCGGTTCGCCGAGCCTTCGGGAGTCATGTCAAGATCGGTCACCAGAAGCGCGTTTCTCAGTACTGATACCTATCCAATCATTTCCGCGGCCCCAGCAGCTGTGACCGCCAGGTCCCGCTCCCGATGACGAGATCGGAATTGGCGTCCCGATTACAATTTTAGGACATCAATTTTAGCCAGCAGCAACAGTCCAGACTGTTTCGCCAAGGGACAGACTTTGCCGTCTCTATGACTTACTTCCGAGCGCTGTCAGAGCATGAACGCGAACCCTGAGCGCTTCGACAGGAGGCTTTCATTCCGCATGTTTTACTTCCTCAAAACTGAACTTCTTATCGAGCTTTTCGTGGGGTTTGCCGTCGACCTCGACATAAGGATAGACGAAGTAGTTTAGCGCCGGACCATCCTGCTTAGGAGAGAGTGTGATGTCGCGGCCGGTGGAGAACTGCACGCGATTGGCGTCAACGGTGCCGAAGAAATAGTCTTCCTTCTGCTTCGCTTTCCACGCCTCCGAGATGTCAACGGGGATCCAGCCGGTTTTGCGCGCATAGAATTCGGCCCAGCAGTGATAACCGGCAATATCTCCCTTGTCTTTGTTCTCGGGCAGAGGGAAGCCGATGTCGAAGCGCGCCGGAATCCCGTCAGCCCGCAGCATGCCAATGAACGGAGAGTGGAAATCCGTGCAGTTGCCGCGCTTTGAATCGCAGGCCCATATTGCGTCACCGCGTCCCCAGCCAGAGCCTGTCTTGTCGTAGCGCATATTGGTGAAGAGATAGTCGTAGGCCGCCTTGGATTTTGCGACCGTGCCGGTCTTTGATCCGGTTACCTCGATCGCCAGGGCCTTGATCCTGCCGTCGGTAGGAATCAAATTGTCAGGTGCAACCAGCCGGTTCATCGACGCTAATACGACCTGAGGCTTCTGGTCTTTGCGTTCCAGTTGCGCGTAATCCCCGCGCGAGTATTCCTTGCGCGTGACCTGATACTCGAGAGTGAACTCTGCTTCGCCCGGAGCAGAATTCTCGATCTCGGCATACATCATCCGATTGCCGTACTCGGGGTCCTGCGTCATCCGCGTTTTAACCGGAGCCTTGACCGCCAGAACGCGCACAGTCTGATGCTGGTCAGTCTGCGGCACCGGAACCCAGACGCGCACTCGTTTGGCTACCCGGGGAACATCCTTCACGGTGAAGTTGTAAGTGAAGTGAAAGGTGCGAGTTGGCGGGCTGAATTTCTCGGTGCTCGAAGTGTTTTGGGCAGCCAACAAGCATGCTGAAAAAAACAGCAGCGACGACGGAAGGATTCGCAGCTTCATGGGGGATACTCCTTAATCGGCGGATAGATCGAGATTTTACCAGCAGCCGACGAGATTTTGTTAAAGGCTTAGCACGCGCCACTGTGGAAGAGCGGCTCTTGAGAGCCGCGTAGAGATTCGCTCCGCAGAATCCGCCCTTAGGGCCTGCAGCGGACAAAATCACGTGGGGACAGCCGCCCTCGGCTGTCCTGTCGAGCGAAGCTCGATGGCTTCGGTTCGCAACTCGCAATCATTTCAACCCGCCTCTGCGCGGTCCCTTCGGCTGCGCTCAGGGCAAACATAAGTGTCCGCTCTTCAACCCAGATTTTCATTTCTTGGGCCGAGACAGGATTTGAGCCTGTCGAATATTTCCATTCTGGTATAGCATCCAGTCGTTACGAGGTTCACCATGACAACGAGCGCAACCTCAGTGAGAAATGAGGTAACCACAGTCGCCCATCAACCGCAAGCAGGAAACGGTCTGGCAATCGTTCGCGTGACGATCGGGGCAATGTTGGTGTGGGTCTTCTTCGAGAACTTGGGAAAAGGCCTGTACACCCCTGCGGGCTACGCTGGCCTCGTCAACTACTACATCACGCATGGTCATTCGCCGGCCGTGTGGAAGTCGGTCATGGCGCTGGCGGCAAGCCATGCCGCGATGGCGGCTCCCATACAGGCTTTGACCGAAATCTCGCTCGGCGTCCTCCTGGTCATCGGTCTGCTCACGCGTCCGGCCGCTTTCGTGGCTTTTCTGTATCTCGGGAGCCTTTGGATTTCGGAGTGGGGCACCTCGTGGATCTGGGAACTGCTGGTTCCGGTGCTCGCATCGCTCGGAGTCGCGGTGGGACGCGCAGGTCGAACCTGGGGCGTCGATGCGTTGCTAGCGCAACGCCGGCCGTCCTCTCCGTGGTGGTGATTGCCCGTGTGGCGCGGGCGCCCTCGCCCGCGGGGTGTTCTCGCCCGCTCCATACTTCTGAGCCAACATCCAGTGCGAGTGTCCGTCATCATCCCTACCCATAACGAAGCGCAGGCGATTGGACGTGTACTCGCCGATATTCCTGCCGATCTCGTCACTGAAGTCATCGTTGTTGACAGCAATTCGACGGATGGAACGCCCGAGATCGCGGCCAAGATGGGAGCCCGCGTCGTTAAGGAACCGCGCCGCGGATACGGGCGAGCGTGCCTGACGGGCCTGGCCACGGCAAATTCCCCTGACGTGGTTGTGTTTCTCGACGGCGACTACAGCGATCGGCCCTCTGAACTGCCGATTCTATTAGCGCCAATCATTGAGGGGCGCGCCGACATTACGCTCGGTTCCCGCCTGCAGGAGCGGCGTTCTGCTGGTGCGTTGCCGTGGCATCAGGTGTTTGGTAATCGTCTCGCTGCGAGTCTGATCAGGCTTTTGTACGGAGTAAAGATCACTGATCTCGGCCCGTTTCGCGCTGGCCGCGCCGATGTGATACGCGCTCTCGCCCTCGAAGAGACCACCTATGGCTGGGCAGTTGAGATGATTCTCAAAGGCGCCCTGGCTGGTTTCCGCATTGTCGAAGTCCCGGTGAGCTATCACCCGCGAATCGGGAAATCGAAGATCGGCGGTACGCTGAAGGGCACGCTCGGCGCGGGTTGGTTCATTCTCAGCTTAATAGTGCGCTATTATTTCCGGCGGCGAACGGCTGGCGCGCCGCGGTCCGCGTGAAGGTGTACAACACCCGTTCCATAAATTAGCCTCAGTGAGCGCAATAGGATCTTGCGACAGCGATTCCAGTTTGCACCGCGATTGGCTATATTCCCGCTTTTGTTGGAGGCACAATTCATGGGCATCTTCGATTTGTTTCGCTCCAAGGAAAAACCTGACCTTGACCGGTCCGTACTTGTACAACTTCGAAGGTCGGGTTCGGACCTCTTGAAGCCGCACAACATAGAGTTCTTTCTATATTTTCCAACGCAGTCCGTCGCGGACAAGGCCGGAACCTCCATCCGAAGTTCTGGGTTCGAGGTCGAAGTGAAGAAAGCTGCGCAGGGCGAAACTTGGCTGTGCTTCGCCACGAAAACAATGATTCCGGAGTTATCGGACCTTCAGAGGATTCGCCACGACTTTATGACGCTTGCGGCTTCAGTGAGTGGTGAATATGACGGGTGGGGAACCCAAGTGGTGAAGTGATCTCCGTAAACCAGTTCCATGCATGGCGGGCATGGTTGGCTGTTATCAGGCCATCTCACCCGCTACTTTTTATCGGTGGCGGGCTGCCCCATCCCAAAATCACCCCAAAATGAGAGTGCCCCACCCTTCGCGGTTTGAGGCTGTTACGAAACCCCGCCGCAATGCTGAGCGGTGGGACAAGACGCGCGTCAGCCGCGAAGCGGCGGCATAAGAAAGCCCGGCACGCGAGTGCCGGGAAAGCGAAAGTGGAAAATCAGAGTCGGCTTTCAGCCGACGGCACAGGTTTCGTAACAGCCTCGATTTTCGAAGGGTGGGAACCACGGATGAGATTTTTCCTTCCAGTGGAGTGCTCTCCCATAGACTAAAGATCGAACTGCGTGGAATCCCACCTTTCCCAAAACCGGGGAAGGATGGGGCACCCTCAGCCGTGGTAGGTTCATAGTGTCCAAGGAAAAAATGAGCCAGCGTAGGTCCGCGTCAACCTTATGAAATCTTCAAGCGAGACGGCAGTGCGTTCCTCAGGCCGTGACCGCGTTCTGGTAATCATGGCGAAAGCACCGAGGCCGGGCGCGGTCAAGACTCGGCTGGCTTCCAGCCTTTCTCCTGAGGCCGTCACTGATTTCTACTGCTGTCTTCTAGAAGACACACTCGCGCTGGCGCGGTCCTTGAGCGATGTGGAAGTTGCCATCATGTGCCCGGAGTCGGACGTAAACGAGCTGGCGCAGTTAGCGGGGAACAACACAACCGTAGTTGCGCAGAAGGGTGAAGGTCTTGTCGCGGGCCTCACTTCGGTGTTTGCGCACTTCGCAGGAGGTGATCATCAACGCACTATTGCCTTTAACAGCGACAGCCCACACCTGCCGCGTTCTGTTCTCGAAGACGCGTTCGAAACCCTGGCCGCACATGACGTAGTCGTTGGACCAACGCACGACGGAGGCTACTATCTGGTCGGGGCAAAGGCCTCTCATCCTACGCTTTTCGCAGGCGACGGAATGGGCACCAGTGGCGCGCTCGAGAGACTCCTGTCCCGCGCACGAGCTCTCGAGCTTTCCGTAGGTTTCGCACCTTCTTTTTACGATATTGATGTAGCCGACGACCTGACTCGGCTGTTGGAGGAGTTGCGTCTGGACCCGGCAAGGGCGCCACGCACGGCGGAGTGGCTTAAAAAGTGGGAGCTCGTGGCGGCAGGATTACGGACGGGCACGGGAAAACCGTGAAGGCCACCTCCGAGTGGAAACTGCACATTCTCGGCGCCATCTTACTCGCGGCGCTAGCCATCTGCTCACGCAACTTCAGCGATAGAGGCGGACCGTACTTCATGGCGTCTTTAGCGCTTGCGGGCATTGCGTACCTCTTAGCCGTCCGTGAGTTCTTCGCCACGCCAGAATTTCCCCAACGCGTTGTCGTCATTGGGCTCATCCTGGCAGCTGTGTGGCACGTTGAATTTCTTCGACTTCCTCCAGGTGACGATGACGACATTCATCGCTATGTTTGGGATGGCCGTCTGCAGAGGCTCGGCTACAACCCCTACATTGTCGTTCCCAGCGATCCTGCCGTTAAGGCGCTGCATACCCCGGAAACCCGCACCTTGAACAACCCGGATCTGCCGAGCCCATATCCAGCAGGAGCGCAGCTGTTCTTCCGCACGGTAACCGCCATTCACGAATCTGTTTTTGCGTTCAAAGTAGCATTCGTAGTTTGCGATTTTGCAATTGTGTTTGTGTTGCTCGATCTCTTGCGAACCAGCGGACGAGGCGCGCACTTGGTTTTGGCGTATGCCTGGAACCCGCTGTTGGCCATTGAGGTGGCGGGGAGCGGTCACATTGATATTGTTGGCGCGCTGCTGTTGGTGATATCTGTCGCCGCGCTCGCGCGCAGTTGGCGTGCGATCGCAGCCATGATGTTTGGGCTAGCTGTCGCGGTGAAATTCCTGCCGATTGTATTGCTGCCGCTCTACTGGAAGCGGGTTCGCATTCGCGACGCTGCGCTGGCGGCAGCCGTGGTCGGGCTCTTGTACCTGCCATTTCTTAATCACGACCGCATTCCGATCGGCTCGCTTGGGACATATGTGATGGGTTTCCGCTTTAATGGTCCCGTGTTTGGGATACTCCATCACGTGGTGCCCCCGCACTTGCTAGCTGGGCTGGCAGTGCTCGCCGGCTTTCTTGCAGCAGTATGGCTGAGAAGAAATTCCACAACTCACGTGGGGACAGCCGCCCCGGCTGTCCATCGAGCGCAGCGAGCAGACGCATTTGTCTGGCCCATGTTTTCCTGGGAAAAGTTTGCCTGGCCCATGGCAGCATCTCTTCTCTGCGCACCCGTCGTATTTCCCTGGTATCTTCTCTGGCTGCTGCCATTTCTAATTCCAACGACGGCCTCGACGCTGCTGATCATCCTCTGGACTGTGAGCATTGTCCCCACTTACATCATGTGGCACTTGCGCACACTTGGGCGTCCTTGGGGCGCGCTTCCGGTTTGGGTAATGCTGCTGGAATACGGGTGCGTGACAATGGCAGGTGCAATCATCTGGTTGCGTCGGATCAGACGAGCTTGAGTATGCCGACGCTCTTGGAGTAGAAGCTGTTTTTTAAATGCCCGTTAGCCTAATCGCCCGTATGACGCCGAACCGCTTGGCGTATGAGGCAGGTAACGAAACGCTTCCCCTATGGGAGGAGATATGGCCGGACCTGTGATGAAGCTAATCGGCGGGTGCCCATTCAAGCCGGGGTGGAAGCCCGCTTGTAGCTGGGTGCCCCATTCTAAATTTCGCGTTCTTTGCGAAATTTAGAGTGGGCTTCGCCGACGCTTCAGCTTGTTTTTGCCCTTGAGATTGAGCGCCACTGCAGCGCGGATGAGATCCTTCAAGGCCGCTTCATCAATCTTGTCGCCTTCGTGGATGTCGATGGCGCGCCTGACATTCCCGTCGAGGCTGGAGTTGAATAGACCTGAAGGGTCGAGCATTACCCGAGCATTAAATTCCCCGGGGTCTTGGGAAACATGACGAAGAATCCTGGTCAGAGATCCTCGCGTGGGCCGCTTACATTTTGCCCAAGCCCGAATCCGCGCCCGACGCCGGACTGCCGGACCAGGTGCTGATTCAAAAGAGAGATTATCAAGCGCATAAACTCGAGGATCAAAAAACGCGGCGTTTAGGATGGGCACCCGGCCGGGAACCTCCAAACTCAGCCAATTAATGCGGAAGCGAGCTCACGCCATTCTCGCGACGGCAGTGCTTTCGGGTCCGCAGACAGCGCCTGGATACAGACGTGATTAGCACCGGCCGCCTGATGGTCACGAATTCGCTTGCAGACTTTATCGAGATCCCCCCAGGCGACGATGGCATCAATCAGCCGGTCGCTTCCGCCATTCTTGCAATCCGCCTCTTCAAATCCCTCTCTCAGAAAATTGTTCGTATAGTTCGGCAACGTGAGATAGAGAGCAAGGAACGAACGTGCGGTTTCTCGTGCCTTGGTGGGATTTGTTTCCAAAACGACGGCCTGCTCCGGGCATAGCAGCGGTTTCGGCCCCAGCAATTCGCGCGCCTTGGCCGTATGCTCGGGCGTGACGTTGTAAGGATGAGCGCCATCCGCGCGCTCAGCAGCCAGTTTCAGCATCTTGGGACCGAGCGCTGCCAGCACACGAGTGGTCGAGGCAGGGGTCACACTCTGATACCGAGCGGCGTCCATGGAATCCAGGTATGCACGCATCTTGGCGACGGGCTTCTCATAACGATGACCGCGCAATTGTTCAACCAACGGAATGTGGCTCACGCCGAGACCAAGGAGAAAGCGGCTGGGATAAGACTCTGATAATGTCTTTTGCCCAGCAGCCATGCTGAAGGGATCGCGCGCATAGATATTCGCAATTCCAGTGGCGATCACGATGCGGGACGTTGCGGAGAGAAGCAGGCTCGCCTGTGTGAAGGCTTCACGGCCGAGTCCCTCGCTAAACCAGACGGCCCCGAACCCGAGCCGTTCTAATTCCCCGACAGCCTCTTGCACCTTAGCGGCGGGTTGTTGCTCGAAAGCACCCGTCCAGAGTCCGATTGGCTTAAGTGCGATAGAGGACGATTTCATTGGCATGGGTTTACATGCGGCGGCTGGTCCACTTCTTCTTCATCATACAATTTCAAAAACAGCAAGACTGGGCCAGCGGCTGAAAAAACTCACAGTCCAAATTTAGACCCTTAGCGAGCCACGGAACGCCCTGGCGGCATAGTAAGATTCCGCACCGTTGTGATACACGAAAATAGTGTCGTAGCGGCGATCACAAAAGAGGGCGCCGCCGAGTTTTCTGATATCAGAATGTGTTTTCACCCAGCTCGACGTCTTCGTATCGAAATTTCCAAGCTTCTGCAGCTCTCGATATTGTTCTTCCGTCAAAAGCTCGATGCCCATGGCAGCTGCCATTTCAATAGCATTATTTTTCGGCTTATGTTCTTTCCTGGAATCCAGTGCTTCACGATCGTAGCAAACACTTCTGCGGCCTTTTGGACTTTCCGCTGAACAATCATAAAAAATGTATTCGCCCGTCTTTTTATCATAACCAACCACGTCCGGTTCACCGCCAGTTCTTTCCATTTCACTGAGGGACCACAGTTTTTCGTGATGAGCTTGCAGCTTTGCTTTTACTTGAGCCCATTCGAGACCTTCATGGCGGTTCATGTTTTTCTCAAACCGGGCTTTCAATACTCTGAGTAGTTCTTCGCGTTGTTCTGGTGACAACTCCTTTTTTGTTCTAAGGCCTTTCATTCTGGCTTCCTTTTTGTTGCTGTATCGTGTTAGGCCGATCGTTCCGAAATAAGTCGTCGAAGGACATGGCCTTTCGTTGTGCGGCTGGGCCGCCCGTTCAGTTGGTGCGTTGCCCGCTGCGCCACTTTGTGACATACGGCAGCACGAACAAGTACAGACCGGTGAAAAACTGAAACGCGAGCGGGATCACCGCCAACAGGCCCACGGAGGCCGTGTACTTCTTCTCTGCTATGGCAACGATGTTGACGATGACCGCCACCGTAAAGGCCATGGACAGCCAGCGGTGGGTCTGCCGAACCCATTTGCTCCAGTTCATTGGGACCTCCTTTATTCATGATTCTTGAGCCGACTTAGGCAGCCAGTTGGGCGTTTCAACGCCGAACTGCTTGGCGTACTCGGCGTTCAATCGCTGCCAGCCGCCGAACTTCATGGCATCGGCGCCGACGATGCGGCCGATGGGAGTTCCGCTGAGAAGCCGATCCAGAACATCGAAAGCAATGTGCCAGCCCGCGGCGCCCCACGAGACGAAGCGGCGATCGATGTTATGCCACAGCGTCAGGCGCGTGCCGCCACCAAAGGCTTCGAGTTCCCACCGGGTATCGTTGTACTCAAGCAGCTGGGGAGCGTCGGCTCGCGTCACTTTTGTTTCGATCGGCGTGGGCATTCCAACCCAGATGAGCTTCACCGTTCCAGCCGTACCCAGGTTCCCATCGGTGTCGAAGGGCGCCCACTCGCGCAGATGTGCCGGGTCGGTAAGCGCCTGCCAGACTTTTTCCGGCGAGTGGCGCAGTTCCCGGACGAGAATGAGCGTCCACTTGTCTTTCTCTCGGTCCTTTCGTACCTGCGCCCCGCTGGCCGGACCCGGTGTGTACTGCTCGCGTTCGGTCATCATTTTCTATTCCTTCTCTTTGCTTTCGTCTTCTTTTTCGTTGGTGTTGACTGATCTGATGTTGATTGATCTCGTTCCATGTGGTTGAGGTGGCGTTCGAGAGCATCTAGGTGCGCGGACCAGAACCGGCGGAACTGAGCCAGCCAGGCATCCAGCTCCTGAAGTGGTTCAGGTTTCAGCCGGTAGAGACGGCGCTGTGCGTCCACCGTGGATTCCACGAAACCGGCATCGCGCAGCACGCGCAGGTGCTTTGACACGGTCGGCTGCGGCATACGAAGTTGACGCTCGATCTCTCCAACCGACTGGTGTGACGAGACCAGGAGGCTCAATATCGCGCGGCGGTTCGGCTCCGCAATGATTTCGAAGACAGATTCCACTCTCTTTATATACTCCACAGAGCATATGCGTGTCAAGGTATATAAAGGCAGGGCCAGGCAACGCTTTTACTCGGCGTGCGGGGGATGAACCGTCTGATGCGTTCTTGGCGGGTGCGATTCAGGGGGCTGCTGTGGCACTTGCGCACAGTTGGGCGCCCGTGGGAGACGCTTCCGTTTTGGGTAATGCTGCTGGAATCCGGATGCGTGGCAATCGCCGGTGTGATCATCTGGTTGCGCCGCTTTACGCGTGATGCCATAGGTGTTTCCCGACGGTAGTATCATCCAACCCATGTCCAAGAAGACATGGAAGGACCATCTTCTCTCCTCAGGACTCCCTCTTGAGTACTCCGTCATTCGGATATTTGAAGAGCTAGGGATTCGTGATCCGGGCGAGTATAGCTACGAGCGGAAGACATCTGATGGTTTGTCGCAGGTCTTTTCCGTCGACGTCCACGCGAAAAAGGTCGATCCTAAGCGAGACCTGCATATCGAGTGTCTTGTCGAGTGCAAGTACCGTCATGATGGAACAAAATGGGTTTTCATGCCGCGGGAGTACGGCGAGATATTCATGAGCGGACCCAGCTTTGCCAAACTTTTTGTGACTATGGATCAGTGTTGTGTGGATAGGGAGTTGGATCGAAGTGTCTTAGAGAAGTTCGAGAACACTTACCCGCTATGCGCAAGGGGCATCGAACTGCTCCCCGAGGACGCGAACCCCAAGACTATCGAGCAGGCGGTGCAGCAGCTCCGGTACGCTGTGGTCGCCAAGGCTATAGACGCGATTGAGTGGCAGTTAATTCCGTGGGGCGACACAACCCCGATGCATGTGATTATCCCCGTCATCGTTACGACGGCTGAGTTGTGGAGGCTGAAAGTCGGAATGACCGTTGAAGATATTCGGGGAGCCGAGGAGATCACCACGGTGGCTGATCCTCACGATGTCTTGGTGCTCCTTCAGAAGCCGGATAACTTGAATGAGAGGGACACGAGAGAACGATTCCAGGAAGCGTTTAGCACACAAAAACAGACCGAACTCAAGGGCCTCTTCGCGCAGACCCGAAACTACAGCTTTAATATCTTTATGAGCGAATTTGCGACGCACACGCCGTCGATGTTCATCGTCATCTCTTACAAGCGGGTTAAGACGGCAATGAAGAACTTGCATTCGTTCTTTGCCAGCGATCGGTTGATAAAGAAGCGAGAGAAGAAGGGCAAAGCATGATGAAGAAGGGCTCCACTCATTGACCCGGTTCTGAGTTTTATCGCCCGTTAACAAACTTACGAAGTTGGCAGTACAATAGCTGCACCTCGAATAGCGGCATTGCGCAACACGACCGCACGTCCACGCCGAATTTCTTCGAACTCAAACCGCAACGTCCGAAACTTCTCGAAAGGAAGACCCCAATGACACAAACCAGTGCGACACAACAGAGCAACGAGCAGGCAGCCGACAATGCGATTCGTCCGTTTCAAGTGAATTTTCCGGAAGCGGAACTCACAGAATTGCGCAGGCGCATCAACGCAACAAGGTGGCCCGAACGGGAAACGGTCACGGATCAATCGCAAGGCGTGCAGCTCGCGACGATTCAGGCGCTGGCGCGCTATTGGGGAACGGAATACGATTGGCGCAAGTGCGAGGCAAGACTGAACGCCTTACCGCAATTCATCACCGAGATTGATGGGCTCGACATCCATTTCATTCACGTTCGTTCGAAACATGAAAATGCGTTGCCGCTCATCGTCACGCACGGCTGGCCGGGCTCTGTCGTCGAGCAGCTCAAGATCGTCGATCCGCTCACCAATCCCACGGCACACGGCGGGAGCGCGTCGGACGCTTTCGATGTCGTGATCCCCTCGATCCCGGGCTACGGCTTTTCAGGCAAGCCTACAACCACCGGCTGGGGCCCCGACCGCATCGCGCGCGCCTGGGTGGTGCTGATGAAACGTTTCGGATACACGAAATTTGCGGCGCAAGGCGGCGATTGGGGCGCGGTCATCACTGAAGTGATGGCGACGCAGGGGCATCTGGAATTGATCGGCATTCACACCAACATGCCAGGCGTGTTTCCAGCCGACATTGACGCCGCGGCGTTTTCCGGAGCGCCGGCGCCGTCCAGTCTCTCAGCCGAAGAGAAAATCGCTTACGAGCGGCTGCAATTTGTATATTCGAAGGGCATCGCCTACGGATTCCAGATGGGGTTGCGCCCGCAAACGCTGGCTGGGTTGGCGGATTCTCCCGTGGGTCTGGCAGCCTATTTTCTTGACCACGACGCGCGCAGCTACGAGCTGATCGCGCGTGTGTTTAACGGACACCCCGAAGGCCTAACGCGAGACGATATCCTCGACAACATCACGATCACCTGGTTGACGAACACGGCGCTTTCTGGCGCACGCCTCTACTGGGAATATTGGGGCAAAGGGTATTTCGATGCCAAAGGCGTCTCCATCCCTGTAGCCGTGAGCGTATTTCCTGACGAGCTCTACCCGGCCCCGCGGAGTTGGGCTGAACGTGCGTTTCCCAAACTCATCCATTACAACAAAGTTGAGAAAGGCGGACACTTTGCCGCCTGGGAACAGCCGCAACTCCTTTCAGAAGAAGTTCGCGCGGGTTTCAGATCACTTCGGGAAGTAAGCAAGAGCAGCGAAGTCGCAGCTTAGCGCGCAAACCGATTAAGCTAGTGCGGAGTTGGATGGACTCCGCACTTTTCTTTTCCGATGCAGCCGAGGGCGGGCTGGCCCAGCTTTGCCGCCGATCACCACGAATGAGGCTGGCCCACGCTTCGCGGTGTTCGAAGCGTGGGCATTCCCGTTGCCGAGATCAGGAGACCTTTCTTACCCGCACCGCTATTGAACTCATTAACAAATCGGGGCTGAGGGCCCCAGCCTCCGCCATAGCTTCCCAGATCACTTTCTCGGCTCCCAACCCTCGGGCAACATATCGAATGCCAGCGTGTCACGGTAAGCGTACTCATTGCCTTCCAGTACTGCCACGGGCGTCAGCATATGCCAGATGCGCTCATCGTCGAAGATGTAGCACTCACCCAATTCGCGCATGGTGAAGCGATCTATTTCGCATTTGTCATTGTCGGTGATGATGACTTCGCCGCCCTGAACGCCGCACCGGCTTAGCAGATGCGTGGCGATGTACTTTTCTCCGTCTTTGTGCAGACCCGGAGGGCTGGTGTCACAGGGGCGGCCCGGCGTGGCCGTGAATCGGATTACATGCAGGTTGACCAGATACTTCGTACCCACCTTCGAGAGCGGCAGGTATCGCAGATGGTAGGCAATCAGCTTGCGAATGCCTATGTCGATATTAGTGTCGCCGGTGATCGCCTGGGGCAGCGGAGCGTACTCTCGCGGCTGGCCGCCCAGTGTGGTGTTGTATTTTTCCAGTTGGACATAAGGCGCGCTCTCATCGGTGGGCCAAACTTTTGCCCCGCCCTCAACAATTTCCGCCCGCAGACGATTTAAGGAACGATACCTGTCGCCACCAGCATAGTATTTGTCTCTCGGAACGGACCAGGCAGCATGAGATAACGCTTCGAGTGTGCGCGCTATCTCTACGTCCACTCTGAGCGGCTGACGACTAAACCCGCGCTCGACCAGGTCGTTTCGAGACCTGGCATTCATTTCGACCGGAATAAAGCTGTCTTGATTCATGACTCATGATTTCTCCTGACAAGGACTTCAGAATTATATGACGACGCAATTTCCCAGTCTCCCGCTGTTGATCCCATTTAATTGATGGCCAGATGGGATATTTATGGGGTCAGTGGTAGCGTAGTGTACTGCGCCCACCGCAATTCTGTATCCGCAAATCTTTGCGCATCATCTACACTGGGTCAATTCAAATTCACTGAGGAGCGACCGCCATGACAAATATCCGCGCAAAGCTGATTTGTCTTCTGGGTTCCGTGGTAGTGATTCTTGCTGCAACGTCTTTTTCCTGGGCGCAACAACGCGATCCAATCATCGAAAAGATCGCCAAAGCTTATGGCCTTGATTCTTATGACAAGATTGAAGCGATCCGCTACACATGGAATATAGACATTCCTGGATTGTTTAAAGCCACACACAAATGGGAATGGGAGCCGAAGACCGGCAAAATTTCCTTTGAGAGTACCGATAAAGAGGGCAAGCCCGTGAAGGTGAGCTACGACAGCTCTCAGCTCAACAGCCAGCCCGACCAGGTAAAGAACGAAGTCGAACCGGCTTTCGTCAACGATAATTACTGGCTTATATTCCCGTTCCATGCTTATTGGGACAAGAGCGCCACGATCACCAATGAAGGTACAAAGAAGCTGCCCATAGGCGCCGGCTCGGCCACGCTGGTTTCGGTGAAGTATCCCGCGGAAGCCGGCGGTTATACGCCCGGCGATACTTGGGACCTCTACGTCGGCAAAGATAACCGCGTTGTGCAATTTGTCTATCACCGCGGCGGGGACAAGAAACCGAAACTGGTTACCGCGACGTGGACGGGTTACAAGAAGGCTGGTCCTCTTGTGGTCTCAACCGAGCACCGCGGCAACGCTGACGGCAAGCCCCTACGCCTTTGGATCTCGGATGTGGCGGTTAAGGTGACGGGATCGGATGCGTGGATGGAAGCGAAGTAAAGATGGGCGGGATCGCGCTCGGACAACTTGATGTGGTCGGTCACGAGAAGTGGGTTCACAATATAGAAGCAGCAAGCTCAGGCTGCATCATTCATTACGAGGGCTTGACGAAGGCGGAAGAAATCTGGAAGGGCGCGGCTTCACAGACCGTGGAAAAGCTCGACAGCCCGGGTTGAGATTTGAAAGGGTGCGGCTTCCAGCCGCACCGTAGATCGAGAACAAACAACTTGCGCGGCGCTTCTGCGCCGCTCTACCACAAGTGCTGCAGGCCTTCGTGAGTTTTTCCGCAGCCTCTGAAGCCCTGCTCTTCGCTTATCTGCATGGGCGTTTCCGAGCTTGCGGCTGAGGCGCTGTTACGCGAGTAATAAGCATTCCTGGTCGAATGCCAGTTCAATCTCCGGCGGCTTCAACGGCGGGTATCTGTTCCGTAGAAGATCTGGTTTTAACTTCGGCGCTGGTTACCAGTGCCACAGACGCGACCACGACCGCGCTGCCCGCAAGAATATATGGCGTGATCGGCTCGCGCAGGATCAGCCATCCCAGAAAAACGGCGACCACTGGATTGACGTACGCATACGTCGAGACCTTTGAAGTGGGGACATGGCCGAGAAGCCAGATATAAGCGGTGTAGCCGATCCACGACCCGCAAACCACCAGATAGGCGATTGCCGCCAGCCCGCGTGGGGTCCAGTTCACGCGCGAGGGATCACGTAGAACTACCGCAAACAGGAGATTGGCCACTCCAGCGGCAATCATCTGCCAGGCTGTGGCGGAAAACGGGTCGACTTCAGGCGACTTCCACTTTTTCGCCAGCACCGAGCCCAGCGCCCAACTGAAAGAAGAGAAAATCAAGCTCAGCGAAGCCCATAGCTGCGAGCGTCCGAACGAGCCGGTCGCCATTAGGTCAGGCCAAAGCAGAACTACCAGGCCAACCACTCCCAAGCCAAGGCCGGCTTTTCCGCGCGGCGCAATGTGATGGTCGCCGAGCAGCAAGGAATCGAGCACCAGGAACCACAAAGGCGTGACGGCAATGATCAGAGCGGCCAATCCGGATGCGAC
>QIAB01000065.1:5588-6233 GCA_003225455.1 Acidobacteriota bacterium | reverse complement strand
GCATAGGCAAGCGTGAGATTGCCTCCCATGAGCAGCAGTACCCCGACGGCGGCCATTTGCCAGAGTTGACGCGAAGGGTAGAGGATATTCTTCCCGCGTAGCCCGCAATAGGCCAGCATGAACACGCCTGCGATAGTGAAGCGCGTGCCGCACATCAGTGCAGGAGGAATGCGCTCAACGGCAATGTCGATTCCGAGATAGGTTGAGCCCCAGAATAAATACACAAGCGCGAACGAGAGAACTATCGTAAAGCGGTTTGGAGGGTTGTGAGCCACAAGTTATCAGACACGCTGGAGGCGGCGCAGGATGCGGGATTTTCGCGACTTGATAAACAAATTCGCGGGCTTCACATCACGATGAATGATTCCCGCCGGGTGCTGTCATAGTAAGTCAATTTCGGATTCGTCATGCTACTCTCGTTTCTCCATGTCCGCCCAACTCGTCCCTGCGGGTTTTAGCCTCGGCGCTGTCTTCTCCTGGGGCACAAGCGATTTTTTGGGCGGAGTCGCCGCTCGCCGGGCGAGTGCGTTCTTCCTTACGACAATCACTCATTTTGGCGGCGCATCGCTGATGCTGGTGCTGGCTTTGCTGAACCACTCTGCTTTTCCATCGCGAGCGAGCCTCTGCTGGGGGATCGCAGCTGGA
>QIAB01000065.1:0-5554 GCA_003225455.1 Acidobacteriota bacterium | reverse complement strand
TGGCAATCGGAAAGATGGGATTAGCCGCGCCGCTTACAGCCATAATCGCCGCTGTCATTCCTACGTTGTTCGGCATGATTACCGAAGGCTCGCCCAGCAAGCCTCAGATTGCCGGCTTCGTTCTCGCTGGAGTCAGCATATGGCTGATCTCGCGTCCCGAGGATCACGCTCGACCTGAAGGCTTGGGACTGGCTGTCCTCGCAGCGATAGGTTTTGCAGGATTCTTTCTCTGCGCCAAGCAGGCTGGAAACGGCTCCGCACTGTGGCTGGCAGCGATCTCACGAACTGCCTCTCTGCTGCTGACCGCCGCCATTGTTTTAGTCGGACGCCAGCCGCGCGAAATCAACCTGCGCTCCGCCGTGATGGGGGCGATCGCCGGATGTCTGGACTCTTCCGGCACTGCGCTGTTCATTCGTGCCAGCCAAAGCGGACGATTGGACTCGGCAGTCGTGATCTCATCGCTTTATCCGGCGATAACCGTCCTGCTGGCGCGATTTGTTTTGCATGAGCACCTGACCCGCTCGAAATTAGTTGGAATGGTGGTGGCGCTGGCGGCCGTAGCGTTGATCGGGGCCGCGTGATTTGTTCCATATTCCCGGAATATGGAACAGTATTTAAGCTTCAGAAATATGTCGAAAAAGTGCGCGTAGGAGTGAATCAAGTCGTTAATCACGGGAGTGAACCACTGTGAGCCTCATCGAAGTTCAAAATCTGACGAAAGTCTTCCCGCTCGGTGAGTCGATCTTTGGCGGCAGCGCTGAAGGCGAAGTTCGCGCGGTGGACGATGTCTCGCTGAATATCGAGTCCGGCGAAACCTTGGGGCTGGTGGGCGAATCAGGTTCGGGCAAGAGCACGCTCGGTCGTTTGGTCCTGAGGCTCATGGAGCCGACTTCCGGCAGCATTCGGTTCGATGGCCGCGATCTGCTCTCAGCCAGCCGCCGCGAAATGCGGCAACGCCGGCGGGATATGCAGATCATCTTTCAGGATCCCTTCGGCTCGCTCGATCCGCGCATGCGGGTTGAACATATCATCGCCGAGCCGCTGATTATTCACGAACATGCTCTTATGGTTTCGCCTTCCGCAAAACCGGCGAAGGGTACGGCATCGACTGCCCGTCGCAAACGCGTTGCCGAGTTGCTACGGGCGGTGGGTCTCGATGAATCCGCCCTCCAACGTTATCCGCACGAATTCAGCGGCGGCCAACGGCAACGCATCGGCATCGCTCGCGCGCTTGCGCTGCGCCCGAAATTTATCGTTGCTGACGAGCCGGTTTCGGCCCTCGACGTCAGCGTGGGCGCGCAGATCGTCAACCTGCTCGCGCAGCTTCAGCGCGAGTTCGGGTTGACCTATTTATTCATCTCGCATTCCATGCCGGTGGTCCGGTATTTGGCAACGCGAATCGCAGTGATGTATCGCGGGAAGCTGGTCGAAGTTGGCCCGACGGAGCAAATCACAACGCAGCCCACCCACGCCTATACACGCAGCCTGCTGCAAGCCACGCCGGAAATCGAGCTGACCGCCTAGATCCGCCTCCGCGAGAGAAGGTCGGCGACAACTGCGGAACTTCGCCTTGAGGAACGAGGACATCCGCCCCCTACGTATACCCTTCAATCGACAATTCCCCGCGCCAAGGATTATCCTGCTTGCTAAGTTGCGGAGGCATGCATGAAACCCGTTGCACTGATACTGCTCCTCTCTACCGCGGCGTTCGCCCAGGAAGCCAAGAATCCCATCTCCAACATCTTGCGCGAAATGCTCCCAAGCCGCGCCAAGAACACGGTCGGCGCCATCGAGGAAATGCCTGCCGACAAGTTCAACTACAAACCTACTCCCGAGCAAATGACGTTCGGCCATCTCGCAGCCCACATCACCGACGGCAATTATTTCTTCTGCTCCAATGTCGGCGATGTGCCCCGTCCGAAGACGGAAGAGCTGCAGGGAACGGAAGGCAAGGACAAGCTAATGGCGGCCGTCAAAGCTTCCTTTGATTTCTGCAGCACTGCGCTCGCGAAAGCCACCGACTCCAAGCTGAACGACAATATCACCTGGTTCGACGGAAAGCCGCGAGCTCGCGCGTGGGCCTTTGTGGCGCTTGCCAGCAGTTGGGCCGATCACTATGGGACGGCAGCGATGTACCTCCGGCTGAATGGATTGCTCCCGCCATCTGCGCAAAAAGCCAAAGCAGAGGAAAAGAAGCCAGAAGAAAAGAAGTGAGCCGGGAACGTCCCACAATTGTTACTGCGATTGCCGCGCTGTTTCTTCTATCGGCAGTCTACCTGCTTGGGATTGGCTTGACGATGCTCGCCCGTCCCGGTCTTGTCTCAATGGCCGCCGGCGCAGATGTGCTCAGCGGACTTGAGACTGCCGGCCCCTACATGTTCTTACTGGCGGGTAGTGCTGGGATTGCTGTAGGAATCGGATTGCTCCGGCTTCACAACTGCGCACGGCGGGTTGCGGCTGTGCTTGCATTGATCGGAATCGTGCTCTTGGTCCCCAGAGTTTCGGGCGCTGTGGTCGCTCTCCGCATCGCCACGTTGGTGTGGAGCGGCCTCGAAATCATTATTCGTGTGGTGATCGTTTTCAGTCTTTATCAAGCACCGGTGAGAGAGGTATTTGAAGCCGAGTAGTTCCGCCCTAAAGGTCAGGAACCGTGACCAGAGCTGCGGAAGTGATCTAGGCGTTCGCGCCTTCCATGTATTAGAAAGTACCGTCTTTCATGTAGATCATTAATTCTGGCTCACCGTCGCGAAATTTCTCATGTAGCTGCTTTCCTGGCATCTATCCAGCACAAAACAGGCGTCTAAACTTTGGCCTTTTTCGTGCTCTTTCGTACTGCGCAATGATTTGGGAGTCAAGATATGCTCAACTTATCGATTGAAAACGTGGCTGGCGTTTCTGTGATACGCTGCTCAGGCCGTATTGTTCAGAGCGGCGCCGCTTACCAGTTACGCAACGCAGTTGCCTCAGAACTGGACTCCCGTGCCATTGTCCTGGACATGACCGAGATACAAAAGGTGGAGGGCGGCGGATTAGGCATGCTGGTATTTCTGCGGCGATGGGCACACGACCACGGCATCCAATTCAAGTTGTTCAACCCTTCCCATCAAGTTCGCGAGAAACTCGAGCGTGCCGGTTCGATTTGCGAAGTCGAGATCGCCTCTGTGCCCGAAGTCATGGCGCTTATTAACCGCGATAACCATCAATACTCAATCGCTGCCTGAGGATTGAGAACCAAGAACTGGACGGCATAACGAACAAATGAAATCGGGGTCGTCGGTTTATGCAAGCACAAAGTGCTCTTCTTCAGTGCGCATTGGTTTCGTTGACCTTCCTTTCGGCGACTCAGGGCCAACAAGTTCGCGGAACATTTCCTTCTGAACAAGCTTCCCAATCAAGAATCCCGGACCTCGAAATAATCATTCGGAATATTGAGGCGGCGCAGGAGGCCAATCGCCCACAGGTTCCCTACGAATCCGTTCGCGACTACCGCCTCTTTGAAGCGGATGCATCACGCACGAGCGCCGAAGTAGTGGCACGCGTCACGTTCATGCCTCCGAATATAAAGACGTACTCGATTCAGAACCACACCGGCAGCAGCCGGGGGGCAGATGTGGTTCGGCGGATCCTCGACAAAGAATCCTCGATGACTGCCCAGGATCCCGAGGCATCTCTGCGGGCCATATCTTCCCAGAATTACAATTTCGCCTACCTCGGCGAAGAGGAGTTGAACGACCGGGCATGCTACAAGCTCAGAGTCTCCCCTAAGCATAAGGATATTAGTCTCATCGACGGCCAGATCTGGGTTGATAAAGGCTCTTATCTCATCCCTCGGATCGAAGGTGAGATGTCCAAAACTCCCTCCTGGTGGTTGAAGAAGGTTCACCTTGTGCTCGACTTTGGAAACTTAGGTGGAACCTGGCAGCAAACTCAAACACAGGCCATTGCCGATGTCCGAATGTTAGGCAGACGCAGCCTGTTGTCGAAAGTCTTGGATTACCGTGAGGGTGAAGTTCTCGCTTTGCAGCGGAAGTCATCAGGGCTGCCGGGGAGAGGGCTAAACAGAAGTCGTGCTCGCCAAGCTGCTTTCTCACCTCGAATACAGTAACCATCACCTCCCCTTATCGCTCTTACCACTCGGCCACCCTAAACTGTCGGGTTCGAAGCATTTCCTCGGGTTCCGGGTCTCCGAGCGGGTCACCATACACGTTACGAAAGTTTCCCATAGATCTCGCAAGTTGTTGCAGCGAAAGCCGCTTAGCTGATATCAAGGAAATGAACCATACGCACGTTCATTCCCCTGGTACACGCGAACTCGAGTCGCAGGGAGAAACTTGGCTGCCCAGTCTCAGTCTTGGAGGGATCTGGACCTCCGCGCCAAGGCGTTTATCAGCCTTGTTGTCGCGGTTGGTACAGGTGTGCTGCTCGATGCAGCCATCAACCCTACAAGCAAAAATATTGCCCAGTTCATCTGTTATCTGCTGATCGCGATTTTGGCTGCGCGGCTGAAGGTGCATCTCCCCGGGATCACCGGCACCATGTCGGTGAACTTCCTATTCATTCTTTTGGGGGTGTTGGAGCTCAGTCTTACAGAGACTCTGATACTTGGCAGCGCCGCCATTGTGGTCCAGTGTTTCTATCGTGACCGGCCCAGCGCGATTCAAGTCACGTTTAACCTCTGCGCGAGCGCATTCGCGACCGCAGTGGCTTATGACGTTTACCACCTCGCAGTAGGTGCAGGATGGTTCAGAAGTCATCCTTTATTGCTGGGTTTGGCCGCTTCAACTTACTTCCTCGCCAACACGGGTTCCACTGCTACTGTCATCTCCCTGACAGAACGCAAGGCGCTTAACAAAATTTGGGTGGATTGCTACTTCTGGTCTTTCCCGTACTATCTGGTGGGAGCTGCATTCGCCGGCATGCTCGGCTGGTTCAACCGGGCATTTGGATGGGAAACTTCGTTGCTGGTGGTTCCTGTCATTTACCTCATCTACCGGTCCTACCGCCTCTATCTTGGCAAACTCGAAGACGAGAAGCGCCATGTGGAGGATATGGCCAACCTCCACTTACGGACTATCGAGGCGCTGGCGCTGGCGATTGAAGCCAAAGATCACACTACCCATGACCATTTACAGCGGGTTCGCGTGTATGCCATTGAAGTCGCGAAGGAACTGAAAATCAGCCCGTCGGAAATGGAGGCGTTGCACGCCGCTGCGCTATTGCATGACATTGGCAAATTGGCGATCCCTGAACACATCATTTCCAAACCGGGCCGGCTAACGCCGGAAGAATTCGAGAAAATGAAAATTCACCCGGTCGTCGGGGCGGAGATTCTGGAGCGGGTGCGTTTCCCATATCCCGTCGTGCCGATTGTCAGGGCGCATCACGAGAAGTGGGACGGCTCGGGCTATCCTTCCGGCCTAAAGGGGACGGATATCCCCATCGGAGCACGAATTCTATCGGCGGTCGATTTTCTTGATGCCATGGCATCCGATCGTCAATATCGGCGGGCATTGCCGATGCACGAAGTCTTGCAACGCATGGCTGCGGAATCGGG
>QIAB01000167.1 GCA_003225455.1 Acidobacteriota bacterium | reverse complement strand
GCTCGCTGTCATACTGCGTGTACTCAGGAGGGGCGAAGAGAAGGTGCAAGGTGACGACGGAAACGATTTCGCGACAATTACGAATCCAGGCGCAACGGCAATGTAATAGCCTCAAGGCTCAGCGTCACCTTTGCAATCCGAGCCTCACAAGACGGCACGAAACCGTAACTCACGAGAATACCGATCAGAGAATAGCCGGTTCCGCTTTGCTTTCGTCGGCAGGATCGGACTGCATTGTAGGTTTACCCACCTTCATCGCTAGCATGAATTTCAGTCGGGTGCCATAGTGGGCGAGGAGCGCGTTCTGTTCGATTCCGTGCTTGGCAGCTTGCTCAGCCGCTTGCGCGCGTATGCTCTTCTCGAACCCTTCGTTTATTCGGGTCATCACTGGCGCGAGCGTTAGGATTGCAGCGTCAATGTCCAGTTCCTCGCCCGCTGCAGTCAGAACAAAGTTCCCAATAGGCATTCGGAACTCCCCCGGTATTCGAATAGAGGCAATTTGCTCGCTAGGCCGAACAGGATCTGCGTGTTGGGCGACGGCGAAGACCGCGACCTCTGGTGCGCCAACTGCGGCACCGAGAACAAAGTAGGAAAGGCTTCCAAACAAGCTGCGGGAATTGCCTTTCGACGCGGCGATGTTCGGAATTCGCTGGTCCAAGTGATCGGTCCGATTTCGCAAAACGTGCGCACTACTAGTGGCCGACATGAAGGCGTCCACGTCATCACCGCTAAAGGCGAGGCTGCGGAGGAGCTGTCGCAAGCTGTAGATTTGGTCCACTATCGACCAGGCGTGCTGAAACATTGCGATGTCGAGGTGACCAGAACGCAGTTCCTCATTCTGCATTTCATCCCATTTGGACCTGAGCGCCATTTCGATCATTTGGGCATAGGCAGAGGCCATGATGTCAGCGCACATCACCATCGCATCGACACGGAAACGTTGACTCTCGTCCACAACGAACGGCAGCGCGCGGATAAACGCGCCTTTCGGCAGGGCAACTTGAGTGCGCGCAATAATCAGCGGATGTTCTGACGGGAATTGTAGCTGCATGACTGTATTCTAGGCGGCCCGCACGACAGGAGTTCAAAAATCGTCTGCTAGAGTGTACCCATTCGGAGCGATTCAATCCTAAGCTGCTGAAACCGCTAGTTCAAAAATATCGGAATTCAGCAGAAAAGTTCGAAAATCGTCTGCTAGGGCCGACCATATCTAGTTGATTCGGCTGACTCAATTCTCGCGGTTTCCGCAAGTTTCTGATTCCAAACATTGAGTTTTGTGTCCTAGTTGCGTCCTGATGTGCCGGACGGCTGGGCCAACCGCCTAGTGTGGCAGCAGGCAACACCGGAGGTTTGCGCGGATGCAACTCGCGTGCAGCTAAGCCGAAACGGGAGGACCGATGTCCACAGAGGAAACAAGCGTGGCGATTGCCAGCGACATCACTGAAGAGGAGGTCCGCAACGACGTGATGAACTTCGCAAACGTTTTGTTCGAGCGCGGCATGACAGACGACCCGCTGGGCATCGCCCGCGCGGGCAGAACGGCCATTTCAAAGATTCACGGTTGACATTCAGGGTCTGGGTCCTGCGGCATGATCTGCGGCAAAGCAGAAACTAGCATTGTGCTCAGCTTGCCGTGAAGCAGGATCAGTACCCAACATGATGACACCGGTCTCGCGAATTTTCTTTTGTACTTTTCTCCCGGCGCCTTACGATGAACCATGCTTCGTTCAAACGACTACCAGATGCTCTTCTGGCTGGTCCCGGCGTTAGCAACTGTCGCTGTGATCGCACGTGGTTTCTGGCTTTATCGTGCATCGCTAACCTGGCCCACCGCCGACGGCGCCATCACCCGTCTCGATATTGAACGGAAGCGGGACGCCGGATGGGAAAGCGGCCACTATTTCTGCGCAACCTTAACCTACGAATTTCACGACCCCAATGGCCGTTGTCTCTCCGGAACCTGGTACAAGAATTTCTCCACCGAACCAGAAGCTCGCGACTTCGCCGCACGCGAATTGCCCGTTGGTAAACCAGTCGTAGTCCGCTTCAATCCAAAAAACCCCGCCTTCAATGATTTGGAACTCGACTCCTGGATCTATACCAATGACCGCCCCACCTCCCTCAACGTCTAGCGAGTTTGTCGACGAAAGCATCTCCCGCACGTTAGCGGAGTACACACACAGCCCCGCATCCCCTATCTTTTCGTAAGTATTCCTACGAGAGTCACAAAGGACAATTTGTGCGAGTATGGGTTCTAAAGGACGTAGCTCAGAGGCGCATAGACGCTTAATACATTTATGGGGGATCAACCCTGTGGGCCAGATCCCCGCTACGTTGCGCCTTCCCTCAAACGAAAAGCACTCCCCCAATGAATCCTGTGGCCGCATCTTCAGGAGTGGTAAACTCTACCGCCATAATTCACAGCGTTCCACAAAACAGCAGATGCTGGCGAACTTAGAGCGGCTTTTCCTGGGCATCAGCCTCATTGTTGTGACTTCGTCGGTACTGTTGTTCTCCGATCTGCCGCAACGAAGCCGCAAAGCCAGCGCCATACCGCGCATTGGGCTCTTACAGCATGCGTCTGTATTGTTGCTTGACGAGACCGTTCACGGCATGGTGGACAGCCTTGCTGAAAGCGGATACGCCGACGGTAAGACGGTGGTCATTCAGCGCTATAACGCTCACGGCGACATCGCCATCGCGAACTCCATTGCGAAAGAGATGGTCAACTCGCATTACGATCTGCTTCTGACCGCCAGCACCCTTTCGTTACAGGCCGTGGCGAATGCCAATCGCGGCGGCAAGACTGTACAGGTTTTTGGCGCGGTCGCGGACCCAGCCGTCGCCGGTGTTGGCATAACCCACGACAAGCCTCTCGATCATCCACCGAATCTGGTGGGCATAGGAAGTTTTCTTCCGGTCGCGAATGCCTTCCAGATCGCGCGTGAAATGTATCCAGGGCTGAAGACGGTCGGCGTCGCCTGGAACGCGGCAGAAGCTAACTCCCGCGCCTTCGTTGAAGCCGCCAGAGCGGTCTGTAAGGATATGGGAATCGAGTTACTGGAAGCAAACGTTGAGAACTCCAATGGTGTACTTGAAGCTGAGGACTCACTCGTCTCCCGGGGCGCTGAAGCGCTATGGATTGGCGGCGACGTTACGGTTAGCGTTGCGGCGGATTCCGTTATTTCAGCTGGCCGCAAGGCACGTATTCCCGTGTTCAGCATTGTCCCAGGCAAGCCCGATCGCGGAACTCTGTTCGATTATGGCGCCAACTTTTATGAGATCGGGAAACAGACCGGGGAGTTAGCAGCGCGGGTTTTGCATGGCGAAGACCCCAGGCAAATACCTATCACGAATTCGGTGCCGGCATGGTTCGTCGTGAACACACTGGCGCTGAAAAACCTAAAGGATAATTGGCACGTACCGGATGATATTCTTCGCCGCGCCGATGTAGTGGTGGACGCATCGGGAGTACACATGCGCAAATCGGCTCCCAAGACGGCGAAGAACACACGCCCAAATCAATCGAGCAGGGAACGAGGATGAACATCACGAAGCGCCGTTCTGGCGATGGTGTCGAGATCGCGGTCAGTGGACGTATCGATGGCTATTGGTCCGACCACCTGGCCAGCGCGCTCGATGAAGAGATTCGTGCAGGGTCGCATCAAGTGCTGCTGGACTTGTCTGAAGTTGTATTCCTGAGCTCTGCCGGCATTGGCATGTTGGTCAGGTTCTATAAGAGCCTGAACAGCATTCAGGGCTCGCTTTCGATCAGCAAAGCCTCTGAGCGGGTCCGAAAAGTCATCGAAATATGTGGGCTGCAGAACATCTTGCTCGCGACGGGAGAAGTCCAAGACTCAATCCCGGATCGCCCCGCGTACACCGCGCTCGAAGCCTTGCCAGCCAGACAGATCGAACGAGCCGGGGCAGCATTTGAAATTCACGAGCTGGAGCCGGAAGCCGGACTCAAATGCCGCATCATCGGAGATCCAGGCCTGCTCCTAAAATGCGGGTTCCGCCGGGAAAGCTGCCGCGCGATCAAGTTCTCCGATTCGAGCTTCGCAATCGGCCTTGGCGCTCTGGGCGAAAGCTTTGACGAATGCCAAAACCGATTCGGGGAGTTCATTGCGGTTTCGGGCGCGGTAGCGTATCGCCCAACCGACGGAACCAATATGCCGGACTACTTGGTTGCCGCCGGGGAATTGCGGCCTGAAGCCCAGGTCTGTTATGCCATGGCCTGCGATGCAGTAAGCGAGGGCCCGTTCAGCAAGTTTGTCCGCTTTCAGGTAAACCAGGAAAGCGAAGCCATCACACTGGCTCAACTTGCCAAATCTTGTTTGGAATTCGCGGAAGCTAATCGGGCTGGAGCCGTAATGGTCACAGAGGCGGCTGGACTGATGGGCGCCGCCCTGCGCCGCTCTCCCGCGCAATCCGTAACGGAAGAGGACCCGTTCAAATTTCCGAAGGTGCGCGACTGGCTTACATTTACCGCAGACCGTGCCCACCCGCGCAGCATGACGCTGGTGGCAGGAGTCGCGGCACGCGATTGCCCCGAACTCGCGCCTCTACTTAGACCGCTGAACTCATCGAAAGAGGATTCACACACGACAGTCAATGGTCACTTCCATGCCGCTGCCTTCTCCTACCGTCCTCTGCAAAAAGGAAGGATCGATTTGCGAGCGACGGTGAAGAATCTCTTCGAAGTGCAGGCACTCGAAAACGTTTTGCACCTGCTCGGCGATGACCGGGCGATTGCCGGCGCTGGTCAGAGCGAATTTATCCGTGGCGCCTGTTGGATTGGACCAATTCGCGAGATTACATCTGAGGCCATAGCCGCATGAGTCTTCTGATTGGCGCTTTGACAATCGGCTTCATCCTCTCCTTGCTGGCGCTGGGCGTTTTCATCAGTTTCAGAATTTTCGATTTCCCAGATATCACCGCCGACGGTTCAAGCACCTTGGGAGCAGCGATTGCCGCCGTACTTTTGATCAAAGGTATCAATCCGGTGTTAGCAAGTGCGGCCGGCTTCGCAGGAGGCTTCCTGGCAGGCGGTGTTACCGGCACACTTGCCATGAAATTCAAAATTAATGGCCTGCTCGCCGGAATTCTGGTGATGACAGCCCTTTACTCATTCAATTTGCACATTATGGGTAAGAGCAATGTACCGTTGTTCGGGCGGCCAACTCTCTCTTCCTATGCTGAAACCACTGGAATGCGTCTGCTCGGCCGGTCAACGCTGCGCGTACTCGGTTGGGATGTGACAGTCACGGAGGCTTCCACGCTGATCACTGCATTCGTAGCGGTGCTCCTGGTCTCGTTGCTCCTCTACCTTTTCCTGCAAACTAATCTAGGAGCCGCGATGCGCGCGACCGGCAACAACCGCCAGATGATCCGCGCTCTCGGAGTCAATGATGAGCGCATGATCATTCTTGGGCTATCAATCTCGAACGGTTTGATCGCATTGGCCGGTGCTCTTCTCGCTCAGTATCAGGGCTTCGCCGATATTCAAATGGGCATCGGCATGATTGTTTGGGGACTGGCGAGCGTGATCATTGGCGAGGCGTTGGTTGGCACACGCCAGGTGGGGATGGCGATCGTTGGTGCGATCATGGGCTCGGTGCTTTTTCGTTTGCTGGTGGCGATTGCCTTGCGCCTCGGACTTGATCCCAACGACTTGAAGCTGATGACTGCCGCTTTTGTATTCGCGGCGCTGATTCTTCCCGGTCTGCTGAAAAATATCCAGCGGCGAAAAGCGCAGGCCTTACATGCTTGAAATCTGCGGAGTGAGGAAAGTATTCAGCCAGGGTACACCTAACGAGGTCCGCGCACTTCAGGGCGTTGATCTGAAGATTGAGACAGGATCTTTCGTCGTCATAATCGGGACGAATGGCTCCGGCAAATCGACGTTGCTCAACGTAGTCGGCGGCACACTTCAAATCGACTCAGGCGTGATTTCCCTTGCCGGCGTCAACATTACAAAGTGGCCCGAATACCGAAGGGCGAAACTGATCGGGCGCGTGTTCCAGAATCCCTTCAGCGGCACTGCCCCTGAAATGTCGGTGGCCGAGAACCTCGCGCTAGCTGCCCGGCGCGGCAGGCCTCGACGCCTGAGTTGGTTACTGGGCGCTGCGAAAAGAGATGAACTGCGAGAACGCGTGCGCTACTTGAAAATGGACCTTGAAAACCGCTTGGACGACCAGATCGGTTCACTTTCGGGCGGGCAAAGACAAGCCTTGACTCTGCTGATGGCCACCTGGCTGAAACCTGAATTGCTCCTGCTCGATGAACACACCGCCGCCCTCGATCCCAAGAGCGCCGACCAGGTAATCACGTTGACGGATGAAATCGTCGAACGAGAGAAGCTCACCACACTGATGGTTACTCATTCCATGCATCAGGCGGCCAATCTTGGTGACCGCCTCGTCATGATGCACCACGGCCGAATCATCCAGGATTTTCACGGGGCAGAAAGGAAACGTACCCGGGTGGATGACCTTCTGGCGCGGTTCGAAGATGTCCGTCGAGCCGACCAACTCGACGAAACTGCCGCTGAAATGCTGCGCCGCGTTTACATTTAGTTTCGATAAATGCAAACGGATATGGAAAGCATTCTGATCCGCCGCGCGGAGATCCCTGAACCAACGGAGCTCGGGGATTTATAGCTGTGTGCATCCTTTACGAATGCTGGCGATCGTGGCGCCTTACTGGCCGACCGATGCGATCGAAGTGCCTCTGGGGCAGATCACTGCGGGTCTCTCAACACCCAGACAGGTTCGGTGGAAGCGGAGCACCTGACCAGTCCGGGCACGATGGTAGGAACGGTCGCCTATATGTCGCCCGAACAAGCCAAGGGAAAGGAATTGGATGCCCGTACCGATTTGTTCTCGTTCGGTGCAGTGTTGTACGAAATGGCGACGGGCGCATTGCCCTTTTACGGTGAAACCTCTGCGCTCATCTTCAAAGCAATACTGGACTCTGATCCGCCGCCGCCGATTCGCTTCAATCGCGACATGCCAGCGGAATTGGAACGGATCATCAACAAGGCTTTGGAAAAAGACCGAGAACTCCGTTATCAGGGCGCGGCGGAAATGCGTGCCGACCTGAAGCGACTGAAGCGGGAAACGGAATCGCGGCACGGCGTACCAGCGAGTTCTGGGTCAATGCCAGCGGTGCAGGAGAGTGGTTCTCAGGTAGCAGCCCCACAACCAGTGCCAGCATCGGGTTCCACACCGAGTGCAGCTACGTCGCCATCATCGAGCGTGGTGAAATCTGTTGAGGCTCCAGCTGAGAAGAGGAACCTCTGGAAAATTGTGGTTCCCACTGCCGTCCTGCTGGCCGCCGCGCTGATTGCTGGCGGGCTTTACTATCGCTCGCACCGAGCCAAGCCGCTCACTGAGAAGGACACTCTCGTGCTCGCGGACTTTGCCAACAGCGCTAGTGATCCGGTTTTCGACGACACGCTCAAGCAGGCGCTCAGCGTTGCTTTGAACCAATCGCCATTCCTGAACGTGCTCTCTGACAACAAAGTCGCG
>QIAB01000064.1:12660-38120 GCA_003225455.1 Acidobacteriota bacterium | reverse complement strand
TTCCCTGCGCCTTCGGCGCTGATGTGGGTACTCAGCGGTTTTCATCTGCTTTTTTATCTGGGAGACTTGGAATGTCAACCTATTTCCCCAAACAGGGGGAAATTGCGCGCAAGTGGTACGTCGTCGATGCCAACGGGCGGACGCTCGGCCGACTGGCTTCGCAGGTCGCACGCATTCTGATGGGGAAAGAAAATCCCAAGTACACGCCATTTCTCGATACTGGAGATCACGTCATCGTCATCAATGCTGCCAAAGTCAAGATTACCGGCATGAAGAGTGAGCAAAAGGTTTATCAGCATTACACCGGATATCCCGGCGGCCTTCGTACCGAAGATCTCCGCAAGCGCTTCGCGCGTAAGCCCGAGCTCGTGATCGAAGCCGCTGTCAAACGCATGTTGCCTAAAACAAAACTTGGGCGGCAGATGGTGAGCAAGCTGAAAGTTTACAAAGCCGATAACCACCCGCATCAGGCGCAGAAACCGGAAGAGCGGGCGTTGGCATAAGAGGTTTGAGTTCCCGCTTTCGCGGGAATTTGAAACAGTCGTGAGAATTTTGAGAAAGGTTTGCAGCGCCAGAGTCAGCCGAGAGCTGACGGCTGAGAGCTGATAGCCAAATGGCTGATTTAGTCCAATACTACGGAACAGGCCGCCGCAAGTCGGCGATAGCGCGCGTTTTTCTTCGTCCGGGCACCGGAGAATTCAAGGTCAACGGCCGTCCGTTCGATCAATATTTCGTAACCGAGTCGCAGCGCTCCAGCGCTCGCCAGCCCCTCATTTCCAGCGAGACGGCCAGCAGCTTTACCGTGCTCGCCAATGTTTCTGGCGGTGGCGTCGCTGGGCAGGCCGACGCTGTAAAACTGGGCATTGCCCGCGCTCTGCTGCAATTTAATGCCGAGTTGCGGAAGAAGCTGAAGTCCGAAGGCTTGATCAGCCGTGACTCGCGCAAAAAAGAACGCAAGAAGTACGGACAGAAGGGCGCAAGGAAGCGCTTCCAGTACTCGAAGCGATAGTAGCGCCGCCGTCTCGGCGGCCACATAGGCAGTGATTGGTGGCTAGTTGTCAGTGACTAGCCACGACCAACTAGCCACTGATTTTTAGGTGTTCAATTCTTCCCGTACTCGACAGGTGCGGGGACGGGAATAGCAATCCCGCTCAGTATGAGCTGGATGCAGATCAACAAAGGAGGTTGATTGGCTAACATCACCATGAAGGAGTTGCTCGAAGCGGGCGTCCACTTCGGGCATCAGACCAAGCGCTGGAATCCCAAGATGAAGGAATACATCTTCGGAGAGCGCAACGGAATTTACATTATCGATTTGCAAAAGACGCTGAAGATGTTCAAAGAAGCGTCGAAATTTATCGCCGAGCTGGCTTCGCAGGGCAGAATCGTGCTCTTTGTGGGAACCAAGCGCCAGGCGCAGGACGCAATCGCCGAAGAAGCGCAGCGCTGCAATGGATTTTATGTCAACCAGCGATGGTTGGGTGGACTGCTCACCAACTGGGTGACGGTTCAGAAATCGGTTAAGCGGCTCAAAGAACTTGACGACATGGCGACTGACGGCCGCTACGAGCTGCTTCCCAAGAAAGAAGTCATCAAACTCGAACGCGAGCGTAAACATCTTCAGGCAAACCTCGCCGGCATCAAGAATATGAACCGTCTGCCGGATACGATCTTCGTCATCGACTCGAATAAAGAGCAGATCGCTGTGCGCGAGGCCCGCAAGTTAGGCATTCCGGTGGTCGCCGTTGTGGATACGAACTGCGATCCCACTGAAGTCGATTACGTAATCCCCGGTAACGATGACGCGCTGCGGGCCATCCGTCTGTTCGCTTCGAAAATTGCCGATTCAGTCGTCGAAGGCGCTCAGTTGATGAGCGATAAGCAGGCCGCCGACTTGGCCGCGGGAGTTGGCGCCGCACAGCAAGCCGAACAGGCAGCAACCGAAGCTCCGGTCGAAGGCGCGGCCGATGTCACCGGCGCCGAAGCCGAGCCGGAAGACATCAGCATGGAAGAAGTTTTGGGCAAAGGCACGCGCAAACAGCCCGCCGCGCGCAAAGAAGAAGTTCAAGAGGAAGCTTCGCCGGTGGAAACACAAACGTTTTAAGAGCCGGCAGCTGAAGACCGATGCAACAGGAAAGGGCGTGTGGAATTTGGGAAGGGCACGAGTTCATTCGTGCCAATAGTCCCCTAACGTGATTGTCGTTCCGAGTCGGCTTCAGCCGCCAGGAGTCTGCAGTTGAGACTCTTCTCGGAAGCCTGGCTTTATCCAGGCCGACGCTTAGCGTTAGATTCAGGGCTTCAGCCCCACTCCACAATCCGGACGAAAGAAAAATAAGACCCGCGCGGGTCGTCCGGCGCGGGTTGAATTTTATAACGCATTGACTTTAGAAACTGAATTTATGAGCACAACTACTGTGAATATTTCCGCAACTCAAGTGAAAGACCTCCGCGAAAAAACTGGAGCACCTATGATGGACTGCAAGCAGGCCCTTACTGAAGCGAAAGGGGATCTCGAACAAGCAGTCGTCCTGCTCCGTAAACGCGGTGTGTCTGTCGCCGCCAAGAAGGCCTCACGCGCCACCACCGAGGGCGCCGTCGAAAGCTACATCCACGCTGGCGGAAAAATCGGTGTCCTGGTTGAAGTCAACTGCGAAAGCGATTTCGTGGCCCGCACGGAAGACTTCAAAGATCTGATCCACGACATCGCGATGCACATTGCGGCGAGCGATCCGAAGTTTGTGCGTAAGGAAGACGTCACTCCCGAAGCCTACGAGCGCGAAAAAGACATTTACCGCGCTCAGGCGGCAGCTACTGGCAAACCGCCGCAGGTTGTTGAAAAAATTGTCGAAGGCAAGATGAGTAAGTTCTACGAGGAGGTCTGTCTCTACGAGCAGCCGTTCATCAAAGACCAGACCGTCTCGATCGCGCAGCTCATTGCCACAAGAATCGGCAAGCTGGGCGAAAACATTGCCGTCCGCCGCTTCGCCCGCTTCAAAGTCGGCGATGCCGGAGCGACAGTCGCGGCGACGAAGCCGACAGAAACCAAAGAATAAGGGGGCGCCTCTGGCGCCCTTATTTTAAAATCTGTCATCCTGAACGAAGCGAAGGGCCTTTACTGGGCATAGTGGGTAACTAATCACGACGATCCCAATCTTCAAGCGCATCCTGCTCAAGCTCTCCGGCGAGGCCCTAGCCGCCAAGCAGGGTTTCGGCGTCGACCCGCTTCGCATCCACGAAATTGCAGCCGAACTGGCTGACGTTCATTCGCTTGGCGTTCAGATCGCCATCGTGGTCGGCGGCGGCAATTTCTTTCGTGGCGTTGCCGAGCAGGCTCGCGACATGGACCGCGTCTCCGCCGACCACATGGGCATGCTCGCTACCGTCATCAATGGGCTGGCGCTTCAGGATGCCCTCGAAAAGCAAGGTATCCACACCCGCGTGCAGTCCGCGATTGAGATGAACCAGGTCGCCGAGCCTTTCATCCGCCGTCGCGCTATCCGCCATCTTGAGAAGCAACGTGTGGTGATCTTTGCCGGCGGCACTGGTAACCCCTATTTTTCCACCGATACCGCCGCGTCTCTCCGCGCGATGGAAATTAAGGCTGATGCCATTCTCAAAGCCACCAAGGTGGATGGGATCTACGACGCCGATCCTCTCGTCGTCAAAGACGCCAAAAAATTCGCTGAAATCACCTATATGGAAGTTTTGAAGCAAGGACTGCAAGTGATGGACTCTACCGCCATCTCTCTCTGCAAAGACAACAATCTCCCCATCATCGTCTTCAACCTGAATCATCGCGGTAACATCCGCAAGGTTGTGACCGGCGAAAAGATCGGATCTCTGGTAAGCGCTTAGCATCCCCGTCACTGATTCACACGTCCTCAAGAACTGAATCCGTGTTAATCGGTGTAAATCCGTGGCCAAGAAGTTGGGTTTATAATGCAACGTTTTGAATCTATGGAGCTCCCCTATGGCTCAAGCCACAATGGCGGCAATTCCCGGTCTTAGAGAAACTTACTCTCAGCTTCGCACCCGCATGGAGAAAGCGGTCGAAGACTTCCGCAAGGCCATGGCCGCGACCCGCACCGGACGCGCCTCCGTTCACATGCTCGACTCGGTCAACGTCGACTACTACGGTTCGCAGATGCCGCTAAACCAAATGTCCACGGTGCACGCGCCGGAGCCACAACTGATCGTTGTGCAGCCGTACGATCCGTCACAACTCGGTGCCATTGAAAAGGCCATCCGTACCGCCGATCTCGGGCTCAACCCGATGAATGACGGCAAAATCATTCGCGTTCCCGTGCCCCCGCTCACAGAAGAGCGCCGCCGCGACATGGTCAAACATCTCCACAAAGTCCTGGAAGAGCACCGCACGGCTGTACGCAACATCCGCCGCGACGGCAACGACGCCATCAAGAAAGCCCTCAAAGACAAGAAAATCACCGAAGACGACGAAAAGCGTGCCATGGATGAAATCCAGCGCCTCACCGACGACGAAATAAAAAAGATGGAAGACATGAGCAAAGCCAAAGAAAAAGAGGTCATGGAAATTAAGTAACCGCCCCTTGCATCCAGGTCGCCGAGTTCGCCTCGGCTCGTGTGCGGACGGGCGTCTCGCCCGTCCAGGTGGAGCGAAGCTCCACAGCCAAAGGCAGATCCCTCCACTCCGCGGGAGCCATCGCCTGCGATTTCCAGTGCTTTCTGTGCTATAAATGACTAACTCTCTCCAACCTTAGTCTCCCGCAGTCTCCTGCGATGGCCGAACTCATCTGGGACGGTAAGTACGACGAGCACGGAAACAAGCGTCGCTCCGGTTCGTATCGAGCTGCCCTTTCAAACCGTCGAGACCGTCAACGAGAGCGCCCAGGAACCCGTCGATATTCGCGGAAGCAGGCAGTATGAGGCTCCAAAGCACAAGGCGGCGAACGCGACACGGCACGCCCATCGCGCTTCGCAAGTCACCAAAGTAACCTGGGTAGCTCGCCAGACACTTCCGAGGCCTCCGGAAGTATTGGAAACTAGAGCCAACGTCATTTCGCACAATAATTTCATTACAGAGGATAGCTCAATGAAGGAGTATCTCGTCCCCATATGCGCGGTTGCATTATCGGCTTGTGCGTTGGCCCAGCAAGAGACGCCCGCCGTCGAACCCATGGCACAGACCCCGGTGTTCCGTGTGAAGGTGGTTTCACGCACCACAAAAGCTGTGAACTACCGCCACCGCGGGGGATCAACCATGGTCGACTTCAAAGGCACGAGCCTGATGCCGGAAGCTTCCGGTAAGGGAAAAGTGGATAGTAAGGCCGGGCGGCTGGAAATCGGCGCCGACTTCTCCCACCTTGCGCCAGCCAGCAAGTTTGGCGGGCAGTATCTCACCTATGTGCTCTGGGCTGTCACGCCCGAGGGCCGTTCGTTGAATCTGGGCGAAATCGTCCCTAACAATGAGGGCAAGTTCAGCCTGGACGTCACCACCGATTTGCAAGCGTTCGGAATGGTCGTGACCGCCGAGCCTTATTTCTCCGTTACCCGCCCCAGCAATCTCGTGGTGGTGGAAAACATTATTCGCTATGAGACCAAAGGCTTCGAAGAAGCGATTGACGCCAGGTTCGACATGCTGGAAGGCGGGCAGTACACCATCGATGTTCCGGCAGCGCAGCTTCCCTCCAGTTCGGCCGATCCCAAAACGCCGCTCGACCTGCTCGAGGCGCGGAATGCAGTGGCGATAGCTAAAGCTGCGGGCGCTTCACAGTATGCGGGTGACAGTTTGAGCAAGGCTCAGGATTTCCTGGATCGGGCGGAAGACTACCTCCGCCGCAAGCAGGGGCGAACCCCGATCGGCACGGCAGCCCGCGGCGCCACGCAGATGGCGGAAGATGCTCGCGTGCTGACGCTTGAGAAGAAGCAGCAAGAGAGAGTGGCGGCAGAAAAGCGCGCGATGCGAGAAGCGCAGGAAAAAGCTGAGGCGGACGCGAAAGCCTCTGCCGAAGCCGAAGCCAGGGCGAAGGCTCAAGCGGAAGAAGACGCGCGCAGACGCACCCAGGCCGAAACGGATAGGGAAGCAGCGGAGAAAGCCAAAGCCGAGGCCGAGCAGCAACAGGCGCAAGCCGATGCAGCTCGCGCGGCAGCGTTAACCGAACAGCAAAGAGCACAAGAAGCAGCCGAGAGGGCGCGGCTCGCGGCAGATGAAGCTACACGCCAAAAGGAAGAAATGCGCGCCAGGTTGCTGAAAGCACTCAACCAGGTGCTCGAAACAAAAGATACTGACCGTGGCCTTGTGGTGAACATGCCAGACGTACTTTTTGATAGCGGTCAGTACACTTTGAAGTCTGCCGCTCGTGAGAGGCTGGCGAGAATTTCAGGAATTGTGGGCGCTTATCCCGACCTGAAATTCGAAATCGAAGGCCATACGGATAGCACCGGTGGGGATGAGTTCAATCAGAAGCTTTCTGAAAAGCGGGCGGGCAGCGTCCGCGATTATCTGGTGGATTCTGGAGTCTCTATCAATCACGTCATCGCGCGCGGGTTTGGCAAAACGCGTCCCGCGGCAAACAATACCACAGCACAAGGCCGGAAGCTGAATCGGCGGGTGGAAATGATTGTGTCCGGCGATGTGATCGGGACGCAAGTTGGGAATAATGCAGATCAGGCTGCCCCGGCAGTCGTTCCGGTCAGCCAGCGGCAGTAGTCTGTCGTCATTCGCGTATTCATCGAAGGCGATGTCATCCTGACCCTGAGCGTAGCGAGGGGGAAGGATCTATGCATTGGGTGCTGGGTGCCCCATTCTAAATTTCGCGTTCTTTGCGAAATTTAGAACCTGCCCTGAGCTTGTCGAAGGGGTGGGGATGTTCGCCGACGCTTCAGCTTGCTCTTGCCCTTGAGATTGAGCGCCACTGCAGCCCGGATGAGATCCTTCAACGCCGCCTCATCGACCTGGTCGCCTTCGTGGATGTCGATGGCGCGCCTGGCTGGAGTTGAATAGCCCTGAAGGGTCCTGCAACGCAGCTCCCTTGGCAAATGTCATCTTGACGACGTTCTTGTACGTCTCTCCCGTGCAGACGATCCCGCCGTGGGACCAAACCGGGGTGCCTGGGTTACTTGGTATGTTAGTTGGCTTGACCCACTTCCGCTCTTCCCTCTTTTCACAACGACGATCTCAGGGTCTGCCTGGTGTACGATTTCGCGCACTTTCGCGAGCGTCCTCCCGCGCCGGTCCCCAAGTTGCTTAATCTTCTGGTCCATTAATGCAGAGGCAGATTCCATTGGGGCAGGCCTTTTCATGTACAGCTCCAACTCTCGCACCTGATTGAGCTGCGCTCAGCGTAGCGTGCAACCTCCGCAAGTGGAAGCCCTTCTGGTTCGATAGCAGTTCGGAAAGATGGTGGCCACCCGTTCCTTTGTAATTTTCACAGGGCGGATACTTGAGGCCGGGGATCGGATATGTGGCATTACGCTAACGGATGATAGTCACTGGATTTCTTAGCCAAGCCTCATGAGTAATGGCTACCATTGACGGGTGGTCGATGATCCCAACGCTGTCCCAAGTAAACAAGCCATACCCCGGATTTGCACTCTCAAGACCTTTGGGGACCTTAACCCCGAGTTGACTTGCTAACCAGGCGAAAGACCCATAGCCGCAAAGACTGACGCAATGATCCTCGTTACTATCTTCTTCGAAGTCTGTTGCAAACCATCCGCTGTGCGGAGGATTGGGTACTGCCTTTTCGAGCTGATCAGCCGCAACTCCAATTTTGACTGGGCCGTGCGCGATTGCGTTTTGCAGGATGGCAGGGTTCGTCCAATCCACTGCGGTGTACGGGCCGTCATCGTAGGTACGGCCGTCTTGCGCGAATCCCTTGCTCATCATCGCGTCCAGCACGTCGACAAGGTTTGCCCCATTGAGAACCTTGTGCTGTTTCGCCCACTTCTTAACCTCCGTGTCGGAAATAAAGATCTCCGGTTTGTGGCAGGCTTTGGCGAAGGCTTCCTCCGCTGTTACGCAATCGCCGTATTGGTTATTAAGCCAAAACGAGAGCTTGTTCGGTTTGTAGAGCACATTCGGGGGAGTGGGACCGGCAATTATGTGAGGTGCTGCAGCTGCAAGTACGTGTCTCGGTGAGGGGAATGCTCCGCGAAATAGTTTGGTAGCCATGGTGTTCTCCTTTCACTTTCAAAAAAGTGCGGCAGTAAATGACAGGAGGACCAGCCGGATTGGCAGGGAAATCCAGTCACGGAGAGCCATCGGCTCCTCCCACGTGAAAGTTCCCCCTCAGGACTTTCAAGAAGCTTTCAGGAAATTACGGTCGAAAACTCTATAACGCGTGGAATAGCCTGTCAAGAAGAAAACTAAGTCAAATTTGTTACGTTACCCACCCCCGGCTTGCCGGCGCAATTTCGGATTCAGACTTTAGTCTGTTTCCTGTCGGAGTGCGCCTGCCTTCGCCTCCGCTCCTCCTTCTTCTTCCTGGTGCTGCTTCTGCCAATCTGTTTCGCTCAGAACTTTAATCGGCTCAAGCTTTTTCTTCTGCAGGCCAGAATTGATTGCCGGCAGTTCCTTGTCAGTCATCTTTCGGAAGCCAGTAATCACGTCTTCCAGTTCCCGCCCAAGGTCATTGGTGCGCCTGACTTCGTAATCAGCGGGGCGTCCTTCGTAGTTGTTTACGTTTCCGTACAACTTGCCGAGCAGCTCGCGGATGCGCTCTTCGCCGGTGATCATGCCGCCTTCTTTGGTAGCCACGATTTTTGTGCGTAGCTTGTCCGACTCGTCTGCCAGTTGCTGAAGCCGAGCGCGAAGAGCATCTTTCGCCGGCAATTTGGCAGCCCGGGCTGTAGCTGAGTCCTTCACTGTTTCAATCGCGCTGGTGGCGTAGCTCATGTGATCGAGCATCTTGTAAAGCTTCATGGCCAAATCGAACTGCGCCTTACGATCCTCAACCGTGAACTTGGCGCGCGGATCGAGCACCAGCTTCAGCGGGGCGGTATAGACCCGGTCGCCCTTCGTCATCTTCACGGTATACGTGCCGGGCATCACCCGGGGACCAATCGAAGCTTCAAACAGCGCCGTAGCCGCAGGAGGAACTGTTGGCGCCTTGAGCCGCATCGACCAAGTCGCTCGGTTCAAGCCACGATGTTTACTGCCCGCGATCGTATCGAGCAGCTTACCGTCCTGATCGAAGATTTCAATTTTCAGGTCGCCGAAAATATGGCGGCGCTTCTGGTAATAGGTGATGAAAGCATCCGCTGGACGGCTGAGACCGGTGAAGCTTTCATCGCCTTCAGGCCAGCCGCCGTTGGCATTGAAGTATTGGATGGACGGAGGTCCTTCGAGGACGGCGGCATCCTTCTCCATCAAGTCCGGCTTGAGCTGGCGAAGAGAAGAAATGTCGTCAATGATCCAGATGCCCCGTCCATGTGTAGCCAGCACCAAATCGCACTCACGGGGCTGAACGGCGATATCGCGGACTGCCGCGGCCGGGAAATCGCTGCCCTTGTACTGCGCCCAGCGCTGGCCGCCGTCGGTCGAGATCCACAAGCCAAATTCCGTTCCCAGGAAAAGCAGATTTGGATCGACGGTGTCCTCTTTGATCACGTGGGCGTATCCGCGGACGCCGCTTGGCTGCACGGGAAGCGCGGTCCAGGTCTTGCCATAATCAGTTGTTTTATAAGCGTACGGTTTCATGTCGCCGAAAGTGTGGCGATCAAACGTTGCGTAGGCAGTACTCTCGTCGAAGCGGCTGGCTTCAATGGTTGATACCCAGGAGAATTTGGGGAGCTCCGGGACATTGCCGACGACGTTGGTCCACGTCTTTGCCCCATCGCGAGTGATTTGCAGATTGCCGTCGTCGGTTCCCACCCAGATGATCTGGCCATTTTTCGGCGATTCCGAGATGGAATAAATCGAGGTGTGCATCTCAGCGGCAGAGTTGTCGATGGTGACCCCGCCAGATTCTTCCTGCTTTTGCTTCTCCGGATCGTTGGTCGTGAGGTCGGGCGAAATACGCTCCCAGGATTGACCGTGATCACGCGACCGGAACAGAAATTCTGCGCCGATGTAGATGGTGCCCTTCTCATTGGGGCTCACGTGAATCGGGGTGTTCCAATTGAAGCGCAGCTTCTTCTCGCCATATTCGGGAAGCGGCTGGATCGCCCGACCTTCGTGGGTGAAGCGATTCACCCGGCCAATCTCACCGCCTTGCGCCTCGGCATAGATATAAGCGGGATCGCCGGAATCAGGGAACATCCAGAAACCGTCACCGCCGAACATATTTTCCCAGCGCGAGTAACTTACGCCGCCGGGGTACGAGGAGTCTCCTATCCAGGAGCTGTTGTCCTGCAACCCACCGTAAACATGGTAGGGGTCATCGTTATCCACGCTGACGTGGTAAAACTGCGAAACCGGCAGGTTGACTTGGTGCTTCCAGCGCGTGCCGCCATCTTCGCTGCGCCAAAGCCCGCCGTCATCTCCGGCATAGACAGTATTCGGGTTGTTGGGATCAATCCAGACATCGTGAAAGTCGCCGTGAGCAGCTTGCGAGACCGCGCTGAAACTGCGGCCGCCGTTTACGCTGAGCAGTAAGAAAAGATCGGGCTTGAAGATTTTGTTCTCATCTTTGGGATCGACCGTCAGATTGCCGAAATAAAAAGGACGCCAGATCACGAACCGGCTCGCGTCTTCCCGGTTCCAAGTTTTGCCGCCGTCATCGGAGCGATATAGCGCGCTTTTCTTCGATTCGATGTTGGCGTAAACCACGTTTGGCTTGGAAGGCGCGACTGCAACGGCAACTCGCCCCCAGGGCTTCTCCGGCAGCCCCTTGCTATTGCTGTCGTTCAGTTCGGTCCAATGTTCGCCGCCATCAGTGGAAACGTACAATCCGCTGCCTGGCCCGCCGGAGCGAAAAGTCCAGCCTTGCCTCCGAAAATCCCAAAGGGAAGCGAAAACCGTTTTTGGCGCCTGCGGGCTCATGGCAATCAGGCCGCAGCCGGTCGAGCCATTGGGACCGGCGAGAACCTCCTTCCAACTTTTGCCGCCATCGGAGGTTTTGTAGACGCCTCGTTCGTCGTTGTCGTCCCACAGGTGCCCGGTGGCGCAGGCATAGACGGTGTTGCTGTCCTTGGGATCGACCAGAATCTTGGCGATGTGCTCGGAATCCTTTAGGCCGACATTCGTCCAGTTCTCGCCGCCATCGGTCGATTTGTAAATGCCATCACCAACGGAAACGCTGTTGCGCAACCATGCCTCGCCGGTTCCGACCCAAACGATCTCCGGATGAGAAGGATCGATCGCCACCGCGCCAATCGACTGCACATCCTGGCGATCGAAAACCGGCTTGAAAGTCGTGCCGCCGTTTACTGACTTCCAAACGCCTCCGCTTGCCGAGCCGACAAACATGGTGAGCCGGCCGTTCTGCACCACGGCGTCCAGGGCGGCGATCCGCCCGCTCATGGTCGCCGAGCCGATGTTGCGCGCGGGCAGGCCAGAAACAGTGGCAGCGTCGAATTTCAACGGCTGTTGGGCGAAGACTGGGGAAAGTAGAAAACTAATCAGGAGAGATTTAAGAACGGCACGAGTACAGCGAGCGGAAGCTGTCATCTATCATCCTCTATGGAATGTGATATCTCTTGATGCGAGTCCGATCGCGGGCTAGTCGCCCGCGCCTACACACTCAGTTCTTGGCCGTTTCCTGTTTCTTGGGTGCTTCTTTCAGCGAGGCCGGCAACGCAAAATCAGAATTCTCCAGCGGTACATTCACCTCGATCTTTTTGTACGTCACGTTCTGCCACGACGTGGGATCATTCTTGGGGCCGCCTGCGACGGAGAACGGAAACATGACCCCACCAACCGGTTTGTAAGAGCCCAGATCAGTGACGTTCTCCCGCACCGAGCCGCGAATGAACTCTTGAACCTCTTTGCGGATTTCCAGGTAAGTATCGGGGTCAAGATAGTAATAAATGATGTCGCCGTCTTTCAGACTGACCTTCAGGCGCAGGGCATCATCGCCATCGATCGTGTCATGTCCCAGGAATTCCACCCGGTTGCCTTTTTCTTTGTAGTCGACCAGAGGGCCGTCGAAATCTGCGTCAATCAGAAGGTCGCGAAGGTCGTCCTCACCCATAAGCTGAGGATCTTTGCGTCCGCCGAACGGCCGAATTTGCCATCCCAAGGAGCCGTCATAGGCTTGAACTTGAGTCATGCCCTGCAGAGTAAATGTCTCACGCACCAGGTTGGGGCGCAGGTTCTCCTGCGCGACAAGACCCGTAAAGCCGCCAGCGCCATCCAGTTTGCCGGTCATGCGAACGGTTTTTATGGCTTTGATTTTCTCGATTCCGCCTTTGGCGGCGATGTTTTTGGCGATCAGCTCGTCGGCGGTTTGGGAAAGGGCGAAGCTGCTGATAAGAAACAGAAAGGCAACCAGCCTTTGAGGCATGCAGTATTCTCCTCCTAAGCGTAGGACACAACTTTACAGCCATTAGACGTATCTGTGAAGGTTTTGGCAGCAATAGTGGCGATGGCCGAGAAATCGTATATATACCCGCGCAGGCGGCGGCCATCAATCCATCAGTCTTAATACGAAGCCCAGCACTCAGTGCCAGTGGTCATCACCCACAGGGCGTGGGGCCAGGGAAAAAGGGGAGGTCGAACGCTCCGCGGCTAGTAACTAAGCTCCCGTAAGCTGATCTCGTAAAGCGGACTGATGTAGGGCGGCGGTGTAACCAGAGCCTTGTCCCAGTAAAAAGTCCCGTTTCCTTGAAGGTCGATCGTGCTTCCAATTGCCTGCCCGTAGAAGTTCGAGTTGCCCTTAAACGTGAGGGCGGAGTTTGGGGCATTGAAAACGGCAAACGCGTCGTTGCCGCCTATGATCGTCATGGGGTTGCTGCCGCCATAGTTGACCACGAAATCGCTCGCAAGGCCGCTGGTATTGGCGAACGATCCACCGCTCATATCCAGCACCGCTGAACCCGCCGGGGATAGGTTCTGACCAGCCAGATTGATTACCACTGGGCCGGTGATATTCAGAGTAGCGTTGCCGTTGAACGTAAGGCTATTGATTGCATAAACAGCCGGATGATTGACATCCGTTCCGCCGGTCAGGGTTACGGTTCCCTTGACCGTTACGTTTCCGTAAGCGCCTGCTGGCAAAGTTACGTCTTGTTCGGTAACGCTGGTCTGCGGCGGTAGAGGATTGGGGGCAGGCGGTACGGGAGCAATGTAGACGGGAGCGTTCCCGGTTGCAGTCGTATAAGTCGCGCCGCCACTTTTTGTGATGCCGTTTCCAGGGCAGCTTCCTACCGTAGCCGCCAGTGGGGTTGAGATCTGCCCGTTCACCGCTGCGCTGCTGCCGCCCAAATAAATATTGCCATTGGACCCTACGTCTCCGCCAGAACTGACTTGGTTGCTGTAGGTTCCTGTCGCGGAATTAAACGTCCCGCTGGAGGAGTTATAGCTACCGGTCTGGGCATTGCCTTGGACGTTGAGTGCTGAGCAACCGGAACCGGTTGCGAACAACCCTCCTGGCAACACGCCGGTCGGAGTTTCGGCGATCTCTTGCTGGACAACGCGCTTTCCCCGGTTTGGCATCACCGCCAAAGCCGTGACCAGGTACACGGGAGTAGCGACCGGCTTCAGGTTCGCGCATTGGGTCGTTACCGGCAAGGGGCCGCCTGTCGTTTCCTTTTCCTGAGTTCCATTCCAGCAGACTGGAAAAGTGTCGCCGCTGTTGCCATTTACCGGATAGTTAGTGCTGTTATTGCTTTTCAACGTAAGTCGTACCCATTTATATTCCAATGGGAAGGCCGCCGTTGCATACGCGCTATTACTCGACGTACAGGGGGCTGGCACGCAGGTATACCACGTACTGCCGCTCGGGAGCGTGGCGCAACGTTGGTTGTTTGTAGTGCTCTCAGACCACGAGCCAATTGCCTTGAAATCGTGGCATAATTCGTCATCAAAGTAAGGCGAGGTGCTGTCCGTAATATTGGCCGCGGACACGCCATTCAAGACATAAAGCACGCCACCAGCGCCACTGGGCAATGCCGTTGGAAGTGACGCGTTTATCGTATTAGCATTGGCGGGCAGAATGCGGTCGCGCACTTCTTCCACCCCCGCCCGAGCCGCGAAGTAGGCGGACTCTTCAGACTTAAAGTTGCCGTTAATCGCTGTCTCGGTGGCGGAGAGGTACATCATGCCTGCGGCAATCGCGGTCAGCAGCAGCAGGCAAAGAATCGATAACAAAAGCGCAATCCCTCGTTCACGCTGACAATTGATTGTTCGCATGGCATTCCCTCCTGAATCAGAGCCCGATAGCTACGTTGTTCAACCTGACCTTGGAAGTGATCGAAGTCACCTGGAAGGTGTTGGTTGCGTTATCGATGAAACTGGGCACTACATTCGCCGTAATCTGAAGGCTGCGGATGGAGGAGCAGGCGAGGGCAGTGGTGCACGTGCCCACGGGGTTGAGGGTTGCGTTGGAATCATAAGAGGAGAACACGTCGGCGGTTCCGTACGTGGTATATGACCCGGTGCCCGGAAGGCTGATGGTATAGTTGGCCGCACCCGCGCCGTTTCCGCTGTTCAGAACTCCATTCACCTCGGTGAAGTACGTTGGATTGGTCCCAGCCATGACTTGCGCTTTGGTGGTTGCGCCACGTTGCAAAATGCAGGGGCAACCACCCGAAGGGCCGACAGCCAGTTGCACCCACACCTGGTAAACCGTGCCTGAGCCATCCAGGTCAGCCTCATACTTGATTTGCGTCGGGCTGAAGGAGATCAGGCCGCAAGCCACATTGGCATTGTTCACGGTTGTGCAGTTGGCGCCAGGATTGGGGTTCACCTTGGGCGGAGGATAACCGACGTTATGAACGTCCCGCACCATCTGATCGATGAAGTCGCGTGTCTCCTGCACGGTGTCTATCTTGGAGCCTTCGACAAAGCTACGCCGCTGCATCTTCGTGATGCCCTGCACCACAACCGCGATGACAGCAGTTACGATGGCCACTGCGATTAACATCTCGATCAGTGAAAACCCCCGTGCCCGGCGGAATTCGCCTGGCTGAGTGTTCTGGGATGTCGGCATGAATCTTTTCATCTTTTACATTCCCCCGATGGTGCGCAGATTGGCGGGAGTAATAAATCTGAGATCGTGGATTGATTGATTCCCTAAAGGACGTGCCGAAGCAACAGTCATGCGCGTATAAGTGCTCAAAGTAATGACGTCCCAACGAACATCATAAGTCGTCTGCCGGCCACCGTTGCCGCAGGCCACGTACTTCATCGCGTAGTTTGGGGCGACGCTGGCATAGCTTTGTGTCCAATCGATAATCCCGGCGGAAGTGAGGTTGGCTCCATTCCCGCCGTAGGAACCGCCGCTTCCAGTTCCTTTTGCAGTGCTCGCAGTGTTGATGGTCCAGGTCGTTCCCGCGCAATCTGTGATAGTCAGCGGCAGACTTTGATTCGCTAGCTGACTGTCGATCTGCTCAATCACGTGTTCAGCTAACATGGTGGAGCGCGTGTCCGCGCCCGATCTATCGTTGGTATACATGGAGGCGGCAAGCAGGCTGAACAGCCCTCCCAGTCCTATAGCCAGCACAATCATGGCAATCAATGTCTCAATCAACAGCGAGCCGCGTTCGCCGGTGTGCGGCGATAGCATGGTGCGAATTTGTGTGGAAGTCCGCATATGTTTCAGTTCAATGGTGACCAGGTTGAGCTATTGGTGTCGTAAGCCCACTCACGAATTCTGGCCGCGGGGTTCAGGGTTACAGCCTCCCATCGATTGTTTTGCGTGTTCTGAATAAACAGGAGATAGGAAAACGGTCTCCCTAAAGCATCGAGGTAAGGACACGCGCTTCCGGAGACCACACAGGGTAGGCCGCGAGAGCCGAAGATCGGTATCGCGGTCGGTTGCAGCGAACCCTGTGCGACTGGTCCTGACGGCAAGAACTGCGTCTTTAAATTGGACAGTGCCGGGCCGGCCGATTGTGCCCTATAGATGACACCGGAAGCGAATACCATCATGGGTTCTCCAGTGTCGTAGCTGCCGTTGTTGTTTATATCTACATACGCTATCGGGTCGCCGGATAAGGTCGTGGTCTGGACTTGGTAGTAGGTGTCATCTTGAACAGCTCGCATGCGCGCAAGTTGCAGCAGGTTGGCGTAGTCCGTCGCCGAAGAACTGAGATGAATTTGATTGACTGCGTTCGAGACCAGGGGCAAGGCCATCGCCGCGGCGATCATGCTGATGGCAACTACGATCAGCAATTCGATCAGCGAGAAGCCTTCCCGGGCTGAAGCTTGGCCATGCGTTCCTGACGATGTGGCGCGCCTGCTTTTTCTGCTCATAAGTGCAAGAGTGCCCGGTTCCGGGCATCGTCAAGCATGATGCCGCGAGCTAAATCCTCGCAAGTAACGTTCGTACCTCGGTGAGTAACTTCTAACGGACATTGGCCGGGGGCGGTTACTTCAGTGCCTCGGGATGTTTCCTGAACGGGAATGTGAGTTGGAGAGATCGATACATCTAGCTGCTTGGCTCGATTAACTTACTGGCGTCCGATATTCGTCAATCAGATCGGTTTCCGGCAGGTCTATTCCCCAGCTATCGTTGGCCACAGCCTCCAGGCCAACCTGATATTCGCGTGTTCCCTGCATCGCCTTGACCCAAACCACCCGGAACTGCAGCTTGCGCTGGTGGTACTGAAGTGTGAGTTTGTCGCCGGCTTTAAGAGGGTGGCGGACCGCCCCTAGTCGCGCGCCATCCGGCGTGATGTCGAGAGTGTGCGCCAACTCGCTGATCAGATTGTTGTCGGCATCCCTGCCGGATACTTTTACCGGCAGCACCATTTTGATTCGTTTGTGCCGCCGCTTTCCTATGCTGGTCTCTAAACGGGTTGCCATATGTCCCTCGACGCGAAGTGCTGTCCCGTTCGTGATGGCATTCGAGTGGCCAATCCGAATGGGGCATCGCTATTCCGTTCTCGATGCAGAATCAGTCGATTACAAGGGGTATTCATGAACCCCAGTCACGCGAGTTGACAGATTTTGTCACTGAGCGTTTCACGCTTTTGTCATACTCAGGGAGCGGGGTCGATGGCCTGATCCAGGTAAATCCAAGGAACGCGCGAGAACAACGTGATCAACGGCGCCGCAGGAAGAAAGAATATAAGTCCCCAAATCACAGATTTCTGGATCGACCAGTGCAGCAGCGACCAAAGCAGAGCGGCCAGGACAACAATAGCGATCAGGGCCAGCCCGTAGCTGATGTACATCGCGCCGAGAAAATATCCCTCTTCACGCTCGAACCTGAGATCGCAGACCGGGCAGCGCTCGTTCATCCTGGCGAAAAGCCGGAGAATTGACGATCGAAAAATCCTTCCGGTGCGGCATCGCGGACACTTTTGGTGAAGGATGGCCGTGATTGTCGACACTTGGTTTTCCATTCTCATCGCATCTGAAATCCAGTTTAAACCGCGTATCTGGAGTGCTGTGTTAGTCTCGCCTGCTTACATCAAAAGGAGACAAGGGTGCCCGGATCGGATCCCCACGATAAGACATTAGGGATGAATGAGCGCATCTCCCGCCGCGACTTCTTGAACTCGACCTTACTCGCTTCGGGAGCGCTACTCATGAGTTCAGTTTCGCCGGCGCAGGTCATGGCGCAAGACGATTGGACTGGATACGGCGGCGTGGGCGATTACAGCAAATCGAACGGCAACACTCAGGCTGTGCTCGATGCCGGACACCGCATTCGCGATGGCGAGTTTGACGACTTTCCGAAAAATGTTATCGACACCGGTGAGATTTTTGATTGTGTAATTGTCGGCGGTGGAATCAGCGGCCTGGCGGCGGCGCTGTTCTTCCTGCGGCAAGCGGGAAACCACCGCAAAGTGCTCGTGCTGGACAATCATCCCATTTTCGGAGGCGAAGCCAAGCGCAACGAATTTGTAGTCGACGGCCATCGGCTGATAGCTCATCAAGGGTCTGCGGTTTTCTTTGTTCAGTATCCACACAGTTTTATTGCCCGGTTTTATGAATCGATTGGGATGAAAACTCCCAAGCTCGAATATCAGCGATGGGGCGGCGGTTCGCCTCCAATGCCGCTCGGACATACGCCCTACGAATTGCTGGGAACTGAGCCGGCAACCTACGGCCTATATTTCGGCGCGAAATTTGGCCAAAGGCCCGGTGTCTGGGTGATTGATCCCTGGGGCAAGAACCTGGAAGGCGCTCCCATTTCTGAGAGCGCCCGGACCGAGCTTCTTAAATGGCGGAACGGTCCAGCTCAAGAAGACAAACGCCCGCAGTACCACGGCGACGAAATTTCACGCCATCTGGACGCCATCACGATCGAAGAAAATCTAATGCGCCGTTATGGCATCAGCCGGGAGACGATTCGCACTTTCCTCTCTCCAGTCGAGGGTGGCGGCAGCGGTTTGGGGCCGGACGTGTTATCTGCCTATGCGGATTATGCCGCTGACATGCTGCATCCGCTCGACGCCGGCGATGACAGCGATCAGATGTTTCCAGGCGGCAACACAGGGTTTGCCAGGCTCATCACGAAGTCGCTTATTCCCGATTCCATACAGGGGCCGCACACTTTTGAAGCTGTCTGTCGCAATCGCGTGAACTTTGCGGCACTGGATCGCGCGGATTCTCCGGCACGGATTCGCCTGAATTCGACGGCAGTCTGGGTGAAACATTATGGCGATCCGCAAAAGTCGCGGTCTGTGTCGGTCCTTTATGTTCGCGATGGCAGGGTTTACCGTGTCAAGGCGCGCACCGCCATCATGGCTGGCGGTTGCTGGACTACGAAGCATATTGTCCGCGATCTCCCGCAGACCCATCGGGATGCCTACGAACAGTTCTATCGCTCGCCATGCATGATGGCCAATGTCGCGCTGCGAAACTGGCGGTTCGTTCACAAGATGGGCATCAGTGGTTTCCGCTGGTTTGAAGGAATAGGGAATTACACAGAGGTGCGCCGCACGGCCACGATCGGCGTCGATTCTCCCACCATCAGCCCCGATTCACCGGTCGTGCTCAACCTTAAAGTTCTTTATTCCTATCCGGGTATGCCGATTGCGGATCAGGGCCACTGCGGGCGCGCTGAGATGATTACAGCCTCATTCCGCGATTATGAGCGGCAGATCCGCCAGCAGTTTACGGATATGTTCGCGCCCGCTGGCTTCGATGCCCGGCGCGATATCGCCGGCATCATTCTGAATCGCTGGGGGCACGCTTATTTGAACCCGCAACCCGGATTCTTCTTCGGACGAGACGGAAAACCAGCGCCGCCAGAGATTCTGCGAGCCGCCCCGTTCGGAAGAATTGCTTTCGCGAATACCGATCTGGCCGGGATCATGGACCACCGCTCATCCATCCTGGAGGCGCAGCGCGCAGTGGGACAGCTGGTGGATCAGGTGCTCACAGACTAATGTTTCAGCATTTCCAGTGCTCTCGCAAAATATCCCTTGCGGCACTGCACCTTGAGGCCGCGCTTGGCGGGGATAACTTCGACCGGCCGGTATTTGCCATCCGGATTGAAGTTCGCTGGCTCATAAGCCAACGCGTATTGGTTGCGGAGAGCTTTCTCGATCTGACGAAAAGCTTTGGTCAGCTGGCCCTCATCGCGTGCGGGCAGAATGTGCCCTCCGGTGGGTCCGGTAAGCAAATCCAGCACGGCCTCGCCTTTTGGATAAGGATCAACTATCAAGCGATCAAATCATTCGTGCTGAGGGCGAACATCAGAACTTCAGCGCGAGCCGCGGCCTCCTGGGCGTCGTGCATGAACGCGCGACTTGCCGTATCCATGCCATCGGTAATGAGAATGACCGCTCGCCGCGTGATCTGGGGCTCCTCATCATGCCGCAGCCTATTGCACGCGAGGATCACGGCGTCATATAGAGCCGTGTTGCCGCCTGCCTTGATTGATTTCACGGCCTTCGCGAGTGCTTGAACATTGTCGCTGAAGTCATGCACCTGGTGCACTCGACCATCGAATGAGAGAACAAAAGCTTTGTCCTGGCCCCGCCTGATAATGCCTTTCAGAAACTCGCTGGCAGCATTTTGTTCAAACTGAAAACGGTGTTTGATGGAATCGCTGGCGTCGATCAGTAAGGCGACTCGGAGCGGGAGATCGCTCTGCTGTTGAAAAAATCTGAGCTGCTGCGGCGGCGCATGATTATCGAGGACTTGAAAGTCTGTCGCATCCAGGTCGCTGATGAAGCGGCCTTTTTTATCGGTGACTGTGAAAGCGAGATTTACCTCATCCACGCGCTTGGAGATCACAATGCCACTGGAGCTCGTGATACCCCCCGCCGCCATTGCAGTTGCGGGCGGGTAATAAGCCTGAGCCCATCCGGCAAGGCTCAATGCGCAAGCTTCCAAAACAATTGCGAGTACAAAAGCTGAGACTCTGAATGTGCGACCGGAGCGCATGCACACCTCGCATTCGCGCGAGAGCCGGATCATACCGTCAGACCAGGAATGCCTTGCTGCTGGAGACATTCGGGTAGCATTGATCAGAAACCGGGTGAGCAGACCTTGACGCTTCACATGCCGTTTTGGTCAGCACACGGTAACAAGAGATTCGACTCGGCTTCCGCGCGCCGACTACGATGCCCGTTCTGGTTTGTGTGTTGCACCGCTTCATTACACGGAAGGATCTTGCCAGAAGATTCGAGGGGACTTGCCCCGATTCCGGTGCAGCCATACCGTTTTGTACGAGCATACACTTCCAAGGTGAAACAGCATGGCGCTGGGATGCACCGTCTGCTCGCGACTGATTGCCACCTTAAAAATGGCGCGGGACGTTCAATCATCCCCGCATATTCCGTGCAGCGCCGTGATGGCAATGGGCTGTGATGCTGGTGAACAAAGATCGGTCAAACTCACACCTGTCCAAATTACGGTTGTGGAAAAGTCGCTGAACGAGGCTGTACTCCGGGGCGATATAGTGTTCTTGCTGAACGGAGTAGACTTCTGCTTTCGAGAACAAGCCACATGGACAAGAAAGAGGCAAAGAGAACGGCTAAGCAGTCGAAGGAATCACGTAGAGGGATGAGGCAGCAGGTAAGCAGTTCCCCGCTGTCTTCGCGCTTGGCGACTGAGAAGGTAATGCTCGATGTTAGCAGAGTCATGCAGGGGGCAGGAGTTCGAAAGCATCGAAAAAGTCAACGCGTTTCTCGCAACGCTCGACGGGCCGGGCTTGAAGGAAGCGTTGAAAAAGGCTCCAANNGCCGCAACAGGAAGCGCAGGAACTCGCTTATCGCGCCATGGAGGCCACTACCCGCACGCGGGCCCTCACCCTCGCCCAACAAGCGCTGGCCAAGGACCCCGATTGCGTGGATGCTTGCGTGACCGTCGCGGAAGCCAGTGCACGTTGCATCGAGGATCTCATTACTGGTCTGGAGAAAGCTGTCTCGGCCGGCGAACGTTCGCTCGGGGCCCAATGCTTCGAAGAGGACAAGGGCCATTTTTGGGGCATTCTGGAAACGCGGCCTTACATGCGCGCCCGCCAGCAGCTGGCCGACTTACTGCTGGACGCCGGGCGCGTAACCGAGGCAATCAGTCACTTCGAAGCCCTGCTCGAACTCAACCCCAATGACAACCAGGGTGTGCGCGACATTCTGCTTGGCTGTTATCTCGTCGGCGACGATCTGGACGGCGCCCGCCACCTGCTACGCGCATACGAGGAAGATGCCAGTGCCGTCTTCAACTGGGGACGAACGCTGGAGCGCGTTCTATCCGGAGACTTTAAAGGCGCTGAGCATGCTCTTAAACACGCGCGCAATCACAACCGCTTCGTCGAACTTTATCTCACTGGCAAGAAGAAGCTGCCGCGAGCGATGCCGGATTCCTACAGCTTCGGAAGCGAGGAAGAAGCCCTGATTTGCATTGAAAGTATGGGCGAAGCCTGGGCCGCGCATCCCGAAGCGCTGATCTGGCTTTTGATGCAGGTTGAAGAGGTCCGGGAAGCGGACCGCGGAAATCCAGGCCAGCCGCTGCTGTTCTGAGCCGCGATTTCAAGACGGCCAATCTGGCCCGCACGGAGCCGGAAAAGCGGATCGTACGCCGTGTGTTTTCAACAAGCCTGGGTCGATTCCTCAGCTAATTGGGACAGCAGTGAGTCAAAGTCTCATCTGGTTCAATTCGCGTTTGAAGCCGCCGGAAGAAAAGGTTTCCCCGGTCCGATTACGACGGTGACTTTCGGCAGCGAGCAATATGTGTGGCGGTCAGATGGAGCGAGTAGCCATCCCGAGCCGAATAATCCGCCGCTCATAAGGAATATTTCCGGAGGCACCTCTTCGTTCCCTTTGCCGAAGGCGTATGTGACTGTTGGTGCGGGGGAAGGTGTAGATACAGACTGTAGTGCAGGCAGCGCGAGCTTATCCTTGATTCCTTCTCCTTCAACGATCGTATAAATAAAATCGGCCGGAATGTTACTCAGCGCTTCGACTTTGCCGCTGGGCCAGCGGATGTCTACTTCGGTCATGACCGCTTCTGCGCCTAATCCGAAGTGCAGACGAGGATCATTCGAGGAAAGATAGCTGCCTCCGGCGCGGACCTCAGCGAACTGCACGAGGTTTCCGGCTTTCACCGTGACCCGCGCTCCGATCGCCATCTTGTTGCTCTTCGTCGCGACTAGCTTGAACAGCGCGCGATGATTACTGTTCCCACCTTGGCTCAACAACAGCGTGGGTGGAGCGCCCACATTGACCAGCACAATATCGATATTTCCGTCATTATTAATATCGCCAAATGCCGCTCCCCGGCGGCTTTCTGCCGGAATGTTCGAGAGCACACGGGAGACTTCCTCAAACGTGCCATCGCGATTATTGCGGAACAACTGCAATGGCTGCCGATAGGAAGGGCCGCCGGGAATCGAATCCACTTGCGGATACACATGCCCATTGGCCTGAAAGATATCCAGCCAGCCGTCGTTATCCATATCGAAAAAAGCGGTACCCCAACCAACGTAAGGGAAAGTCGGCTGCGCCAGTTTAGCGGGGCCGCTCACGTCGGAAAAGCCGTCTTTCCCGAGATTGCGATATAGCGTGCTCGGCTGCTCGGTGAAGTTGCTGACAAACATGGACAAACGCCCGTTGTGCAGATAATCCCCCCAATCCACGCCCATCGAGCCTTGCTCCTGACCGTCACCGCCGAGCGCGATGCCGGAGAGCATCCCGATTTCTTCAAACGTACCGTCATGCTTGTTGCGGTATAGAAAATTCGGTCCGGCATCATTGGCCACGTAGAGATCGGGCCAGCCGTCATTATCGTAATCGCCCCAAACCACGCCCAGTCCGTAGTAGTGATTCGGATCATCGACACCGGCTTTCTTTGAAACTTCTTCAAACGTGCCGTCGCCGCGATTGTGAAACAGCAGGTCCGACTCGCCAATCATTCCCCACGGTCCACACTGCACGAGGATTCCCTTGAAGCGACAGTTCTTCTCGTCGCTGCCGAATGTGGGCAGCTTATCCATGTCGAAATGCACATAGCGCGCAACGAACAGATCGACGCGTCCATCTTTGTCATAGTCGGCCCAGGCTGCGCCTGTGCTGAATCCGCCTGCCGCTACTCCCGCCTTGTCGGTTATATCTTCAAATTTGCAATTGCCCAGATTGTGATAGAGCGCATTGCCGCCGTAACCGGTGACGTAGATATCAGCCAACCCATCATTGTCGTAATCGGCAACGGCCACGCCCATTCCCCAGCCTTTGCGCGTGAGTCCGGCAGATTTGGTGATATCCGCGAATTTGAAATCCGCGTCCTGATGGTAAAGCGTGATCATGGGATCGCCACCCTGGCGGAAGCGATCAATGGTCGAGCCATTCACCGTGATGATGTCGAGTTTGCCGTCATTGTCGCAGTCAATCAGCCCGGCACCGCCACTCATGGATTCCACGATGTATTTTTTTTCCGGAGTTGAGATGTGGGAGACCGTCAGACCGGCTTCTTTGGCAACATCTTTGAACCGCGGCAACGGAGGTTTGGAAACCGCGGTTTGTGCTGGCGCGAGTAGGGGAAGAAATAGGCCTAAAAAGAGGAGTTCACGCATGGCGAGAATTGTCGTGATTATAGTTCAGAAATTGCATAGGCACGCGAAAGCAGCCAATACATGCTTAAGTCCGACACTCCTTAACCTTTTCGCAACCGGGCTGTTCGGAAGGCACGTTCACTCTTGTGATTCTGATCACTGGCGTTAGTGATGGGCATCATGGCTCGGCTAACAGGCGTCTGGCAACCTACGCTGTCAGAGGTGGTTTATGCCGCACACTGACCGCACGATCCTGGAAGCCTTGAAGTTCGAACTCCGGTTTGTGGAAGACGGTGGATACGGGCGATCTCCACGTACGCCGTGGCGTCCTCAATATATCTTTGAGGATTCGCCAAGCTGCTTGAACTTTAATGATCCCGCCCGTCCGCACCCGTGCAATGAGTGCATGTTGATGCAGTTCGTTCCGGAGGAACATCGGGAACTTAACTCGCCGTGCCGATTCATCCCACTGAACGAAAAAGGGCAGACCGTCGATTACTTCTATCGTTGCGGAACGCAGCCCGAACTGGAAGAAGCCCTGGCCGGTTGGTTGCGCCGCGAGATCAGGCGACTGGAAGGGCAACCTGTAATTGAGCGACCGGTTTCGGCGGAAGAAGAAGAGCTTTCCAAGCTGGCAGAAACCTAGTGTGACGAAGCTTAAGAGCGTCTAACATCCTCTGACCCCGACGTCTGAGGAACACGCCTGACGTGTGGGTTTGGTCAGTCTCTAACTACCCGCATCTTAGATCCCGCGCACCAAGTCCAAGACCGTAATTTCCGGCCGAGAGCCGAAGCGGATGGGGAAGCCGGTGGTGCCGATGCCGCGGTTGACGTAAAGCTGCCCGCCGGGTTTTTCGAACCATCCGCTGACGTAGCGAGTCTCTCCGCGAACGAGGGAGAGGCCCCGGTGTATGAATTCGAACTCGCCGCCGTGAGTGTGCCCAGCCAGGGTCAAGTCGATGCCCAACTCGGCAGCACGATCGAAGGTGTTGGGATTGTGGCTCAGAAGGATGTTGACCATGTCCGGCATCACCAGTTTTTCGCTCCCCGCGAGATACCGCTCAACCGGGTGCCCCTCATGATCACCGGAGAAGGGAATGCTCTGGTAGTCAATACCGATCAGGTTCAGCATTTCGCCGTGCGATTGAATGGGTGCCCGCTCTTGACGCAGGATGCGAATCCCCTCTGTGGCAAAGAGTCGCGTGATCGAATCCTCGGTTTCGGTATAGATCTCATGGTTGCCGAGGCAGCCGAAAACACCGGAGGGCGCACGAAGGCCCGCGAGCGCTTGAACCACTTCGCTTTGCGCCAGCCGGTCATCGGCGACGTAGTCGCCGGTCAGCGCCACTATGTCGGCTTTCACCCCATGAGCGATAGTGACGCAACGACGAATCTCGTCAGCGGTCATGAAGGGGTTGATGTGAAAGT
>QIAB01000064.1:8846-12636 GCA_003225455.1 Acidobacteriota bacterium | reverse complement strand
CGTCGAGCCGCTCGTAGAGAAGGCCGTACGCCGCGGCCACAAACGGCACGGCGCTTACCGCGACAGCAGCCTGCTCGAGCAAACGGCGGCGGGCGAGCGAAGGCGGGTCAAGTGCTATCGCACCAGGCATGGGCGTGGCGGCGTGGCCTGCCGCAACCTTGCGCGCTTTGCCGTAAACCCACGCTGCGGCGTGCCCTGCTCGGTCTACCAGCCAGAAAACCATCACCAGGCCGAAGCCTACCCACGACCCCACAAACCACCACCAGAAAGGCGCTTCAAATAGAACGTGGCGCAGTGTCAAGTGGGTCGAATCGCCCCGCGGGATTTCCCAGGGGCTGATGTAGAGGCCGATGTTGTAAGCGAAGAAGAACAGACAGATAACACTCGCAATGGCCGTAAGCCAGGCGCGGTGCGGCTTTCCGGGGATGAATCGTTCTCCAAGGTCGACGACGCGACCAACCCAGAAAATCTGGCTGACAATGAGCATCACGAAGAGGGCGAAGAAGAACAGGAAACTCACTCCAACTGGGGGTCAGCCAGAAGGCGCAAAAGGCAACCAACGAGAAAGTGATCACGCGCTTGTGGGCTCTGAGGAAACTGATCATCGTTGCCGTCTTCGTGCAGGAGACGCAAGTATAGACTTGGAGCTAGCTGCAACACGCGCGGATTTGCTCACGCAGTTCGCGAGCGGAGCTTTGCTCATCTCCTGGCTGAGCGCCTCGGGGTTCTCGTCTTCGGCGGGATCGGGTGCTCGTGATCCAAATCGTAGAATTTCGCTGGCCCGTGATCTGATTTGGCGTTGGGCACAGGATGCTCATTTCTCGAGCTGAAATGGGCAGCCTCAGCCGCGACGGCAAGCGGGCTTGTTGTCGTATACATTGCTTCATCAAGCATGCTGCCGGATGGAGTCTTGGCCACCGCAAATACCGCGAAGGCGTTGCCGCTTACATACGAGGTCGAGATGTAGTCGGCAGCCATGAGTCGGACCGGCCAACTCGACAGGGGCGCTCCAACTCTGGCCGCCATCTTGGGAAGAACCGAATGCCACACCCATTTGGCAAACCGTCCCGCAGTTGGAGACCAGGTAGTAGTAGTAGGTCAGCGTCAAATGCGCGCTGCTGCCGGAAGTCGCCGGATCTACCCCCAGTCCGGGAATGAAATGGTCTACCGTGCTGGTGATTGGATCGATCGGAATGCGTTCGGGCTTCGCCCAAGTCACGCCGTCCGGGGAAGTGCTCAAGACTAGATCATTCGAAGTGCAATTAGTGCGAAAGCGACAGTCAGCCCAAACCACGTACACGGTTCCGGCCGCGTCTATTTCAGCCGAGGGCAAGGGCCCGCTACGCAGGCCCCCAGCTTCGGTGTGATCAGTCACCGAAGAAATTGTTATCGTCTTACTCCAGTTCGCGCCGCCATCGCTCGACGAGAATGCCAGTACGGAATTAAACACCCCGCCAGTAATCGGCACAATAACTTTCCCATTGGGCTGCACCAGCGGCTGCCCGCCAATTCCATGAGCCCCATCCGCGGTGTTGAGAGCTGATCCCCAGGTTAGGCCGCCGTCAGTGGACGTATTCATCTTTATCAAATCGCCCGAGTTTACGTCATCCCATTCAATGTAGCAGTGCCCATAGAACTGGCTGGTGCTGGTGTTGTCGCAGACAATCCAGCTCTTGTCGGCGTCACCGGCCGTCGTAACCATAATGGGATTTCCCCAGTTGATCGCATCGGGCGAGCGGCTGACCAGGACCTTGGCTGGTCCGGATCCTATGCCTAGCGAAGCGATAACCCACATGCCATGTGCTGCGTCATAAGCCACGGACGCGTCGCTGGCTGCGCTGGAACTGCCGCCATCTTGAAAGGTCGTAATACCCGGAAGGAATCCGCTATTCCAGCTCGTCCCTGCGTCAGTGGACGTTGCGAAGCCGATATCGGCCGCGCCGCCGCCATGAATGCGTCCGACCTGAAATGCCGTGACTATGGTTGAGCCGAAGGCAAACGTATCCGGCTCAACCTCGGTGGCGTGCTGGCTGGTGGAGTTGGTGTATGGATCGGAGCTGAGCTTCGTTAGTGGGACCGTCGCCGATGGAAACACCATCTGCGCCGGTTCGGTGTGAGCCGATCCTGAGCCGCAACCGAGCGTCAGAGAAATAGAAAGGCCGAGAACAAAGGTAGGAAAGAGGCGCTGGCGCATTCTACGAATCGCCGGGAGGAGCATTCTCTGACGTCCTGAGATCGATCACCGGTCGACTAGCTCCCGGCGACGCATTTGGCTGGATCAAAGTACCCCGGATGGCTGCTGGGGTCAATACAGTCCAGGGTTCAGCCGCGGTGCCATTTAGCTTCTCGCCATGGCTTCTTTTGTTAGGTTTCATCCTGAAGCCCCGCGCTTGCACCTGCGAGCGAGGGATCTTGCGCGTATCGCCAACACGGCAAAGCCAAGGTACACCATCCCAGGATTCAGCAAGCCTCCACGACTGCATGAAATAGATGATCTCTGAACCGATGTCTATAGAACTCAGTCACTTACGGGTTGATCCGATCTTGTCCATCGTTTTACCTCCCGTGCATTGCCGCATTGCTGTGATCGCGGCATGCTGAGCCGCGAACAGGAGGTCAGCGCAATGGCAAGTCCATGGATCGAATTTTGTGAGCAGGCGAATCCGGGGGTTTTGAGCGAAGCGCGAGGCTCGCAGCCATTTCAGAATGCCCGCCGAGTACAGGAAAGCGTCTCGTCGGCGGCGGAGAAAAGAGCTTTGGTATGGATGGCCGAGCGCACACCGGCGTGGATCAACTCCGATCACCTGACGTTGCTGGGATTTGTGGCAGAGATTTCAGCCGGGGCGGGCTATGCACTGAGCCACTGGAACCGGTATTGGCTGCTGGGAGTGATTGGATTTCTGGCCCTGAACTGGCTTGGCGACAGCCTGGACGGCACGCTGGCGCGTGTGCGTCAACGGCAGCGCCCGCGCTACGGATTCTACGTCGACCACATGGTAGACAGCTTTGGCGCGCTGGCATTGATGAGCGGTCTGTCCATCTCAGGCTACATGCATCCTTACATCGCGATTGGATTGCTAATTGTGTTTCTACTGCTTTCGATTCAGTCCTATCTTGCGACTTATACGCTAGGGGAATTTCAGCTTTCGTTCTGGAAATTTGGGCCCACGGAGATACGAATTCTCCTGGCGGGCGGAAATATCGCCTTGCTCTTTCAGCCGATGATCTGGCACAGGCATTATCGGCTGTTTGATGTTGGAGGAGTGGTCGGCATTATCGGCATGGCTGCCATGCTTGTCTTCTCTACCGCCCGCAATACTATGCGACTCTTCCGCGAAGAGAGGCTGTCATGATCGCGGGCCATGTGAATTGGCCTGGCACTGGATGGCGCTGGCTGAAGTTCAATTTTGTCGGGCTGATCGGGATCGGAGTGCAATTGCTCACACTCGCCCTGCTGAAGAGCGGATTGCACCTAAACTTTCTACTGGCTACTGGGCTCTCTGTAGAAACTGCAGTGCTGCATAACTTTTTTTGGCATGAACGGTTCACCTGGGCGGACCGGGTCGCGAAAGCCCGATTGGCGCAGTTCGTCCAGTTCAATTTCACAAATGGCGCAATTTCCATTTTCGGCAACGTTCTGCTGATGAGGTTTTTGCAGGCTCAGTGAGAATTCCCTATCTCGCGGTCAACTTGATCACGATCGGCTGTTGTTCAGTGTTTAATTTTCTGGCGAGTGACCGGTTGGTGTTTAACCCACGGCACGGCCGATTTACTCATAGCATGACAACTC
>QIAB01000064.1:0-8791 GCA_003225455.1 Acidobacteriota bacterium | reverse complement strand
CTTATGGTCTAAGATGCCGCGCTACGGGGGAGAATCCGCAAATTGTAATGATCCAACTCAGCAAATTGCGAAAGGAATTCGGCGATCTGATCGCGGTCAACGATCTCGACCTAATGATTCCGCAAGGCGAGATTTATGGACTTATTGGCCCCAATGGAGCCGGCAAGACGACCTCTATCCGCATGACCTGCGGATTGCTGGCTCCCACTCAAGGCTGTGTCCGGGTGAATGATGTTGATGTCTTGGGTGAACCTGAGCGGGCGCAGCAATACATCGGATATCTCTCCGATTTCTTTTCTGTGTATGAGGACTTGAAGGTCTGGGAATACCTGGACTACTTCGCGCGGGCCTACAAGATGTCACAGCCGGAGATTGCCCAAAGAATCGAAGAAGTGATCGCGCAGGTCGGACTGGAGGTCAAACGCGACACGCTCATTCACGGCTTATCGCGAGGTATGAAGCAGCGGTTGGGGATTGCCCGGGCGATTATTCATCAACCAAAGGTACTGCTGCTCGACGAACCGGCTTCGGGACTCGATCCCAAGGCTCGGCTTGAACTGCGCGAGTTGCTGCGCTCGATGCGCGATCAGGGCGCCACGATTTTGATTTCCTCGCACATTTTGACTGAGCTGGAGGGGTTCTGCACCTCTATCGGCATCATGGAAAAAGGACGACTGGTGCGCACTGGTCGCATCGAAGAGGTCACGGCGGAAGAAACTCCGACGCGAATCGTTCGCTTGCGCTGGGTGGGTGATTCTGCAGAATCGGTAAGAAGAATTCTGGCCGAGCGGCTTGAGCTCTCGAATATCAGCCTCGATGGCAATGGTGGCTCGTTTCATTTCGTGGGCTCAGACGATCTGCTCGCGCAAGTGCTGGCCACGCTGGTGTCAGCGAATGTGCGGGTGACGTCATTCGGGGAGATTAAGCAGACGGTCGAAGACCTCTATATGAAACTGTCGCAGCACGAGGTTATGTGATGCTGCTCTTCTGGAGCAACCCGGAATTTGTCCGCCATCGACGAGCAGAATTGCGCCGTGGACGGGCATTCACAGTTGCAGCTGTCGTGTTGGTGCTCTGCGTGCTGATCGGGCTGGCAGCCTGGGCGTCAGCCGCGAATGAGCTCGAGATGGCGCAGATACGTTCGGCTAGATTTGGGCGCCCCACGCAGGCGCAGCTTTTTGAAATGCAGCAACGGCTACCCAGCGAAGCGTTGCAGCTGTTCTATCGCTCACTCATGTACACACAAGCTGGGATTCTGGCCTTCTGGTCACTCTTTTCTTGCGCACAAGCAGTTTCTGGGGAGCGCGAACGTAAGACGTGGGATTTTCAACGCACCACCCGCCTGCGCCCGGCGGACCTTATGCTGGGGAAGCTTCTTGGTGAGCCCGTGCTGGCTTACTTCATCGTTCTGTGTTGCTTGCCGATTGCCGCAATAAGTGGATTGGCCGCAAAAATCGGGCTTCTGCACGTTTTGTCTGCGTACCTCCTGATTGTTTCTAGCGCGCTGTTTATCGGTCTGGCTGGGCTTTGGCTTTCGAGCTTATTTGAGTCGCGAAGCCGCGGAGTGGGGCTGATCGGAACGGCAGGTCTATTCGCGTTTCTCGCGTTGTCTTTTAACTTTCGAGTGAGCGAACTGCCGGGTTTGGCAGGGTTCAGCCCGCTGGCCGGACTGCCGCAGCTTGTAGAACCCAGCGGATCGGCGACAGCACTTCCGACCTTATTCGGAGCACAGATTCCCTGGCTGCTGATGAGCCTGCTGTTGTACATGGCATTCGGGGCCTGGATTGCGCTCATGCTGGGGCGCAATCTGAAAAAGGATTATGAGGAGATGCGCCCGCTTTCACGCTGGCAGGCGGTCGGGTGCGCTGCGTTTCTGAACTTCCTCCTGTACGCGTTGTTTCATCCCCATCCTTGGAGTCCGCCAGATTCCCACAGTTTCACGACATTCATAGTTATCATGAACGGTTTGATTATTCTGGCTGTCGGCGTTGCAACGCTGGCCCCGCATGAACGGCTGAGAATCTGGTGGTGCAAGCGCGGTGCACATGAGGCGACGCTGTTGTCCGAAGACGGCCCTCCGTGGCCGTGGTTGGTGCTTTCGGCGGTGGTTGCGTACGCTTTACTAATATGGGGACTGTTTGCCTGGAGGCGGGTGCTCGGGTTTGAAACCAGCTCGCTTTCGGGAGGCGCGATCCAAATGGCTGCGGTGCTGATTTTTGTCACTCGCGATGTGCTGTTCCTGCAGTGGTGCCGACTGACACGGTTGCGTGCGCCCTTAATAAAGGGCGCCCTCTACCTCTGCCTGTATTACATTGCATCGCTGGTATTCACGTTCGTGTTCTCAGTGCGTTCCGAGTGGGATGGACGAATTGTTTACAGCCTGCTGACCCCTGCGGGTGCTCTGGATGGACGTTCGTATGGAGTCCACTTTCCAGTCGGCGTATTCGGGGGTATGTCGCTGCAATTGATCGTCGTTGGGGTGCTGGTCACGCTTATTATACGGAGGTTAAAAAGGCCTCCTCTGACTGCCGCAGTCGTCGGGGATTAGTCCACATGCCCCGCCTGGCGCTCGACTGACCAGATCTCCTCCGGCTTCTGCTCGTAGGGATAAACGTGGACCATCCAGCCAAAAATCTGCGGAATGAATCTTCCGCCCGCGGCTTCGCAATCCGCCTTGGTCGAAATTGATCCGGCGAGGCCGAATTTCGGATTGGGTCCCCACGCTTCTTGCCTCTTTTCCTTTGGCGCAACACACATGTTCACGTGCGCATGCCACTGCGCAATGCTGAGAGGAATCCGCTTATCGAGTTCATTCCAATCGGTATTCTTCGGCGCCGTGTACATCACGCCGATCAGCTTGTAATCTTCGCCATTTTTCTCGTACAGCAGCGACGTCGGATGTTCAGGGTTGAAGCGCATTCCTGCCTCGAATCCGTACCAATAATTCGTGAAGTGATATTGCTTCTGCGGAAGATTCGGCAGGAAAATCTTGTAGCCGTCAGCCACCGCCGCTCGGTAATCCTTATACTTTTCGGCGGTCGTTTGGGCAGCTGCAAGGACCTGATCCGCTTTCTCCTGATCTCCGGGCCTCAGCTCGCGCAGCGTGGTCATCTTCATGTGCGGGCCCATATCCATGTGGCGGTGTTCCATGGAATGCATGGCATGCGCGCTGCCGTCGTTGCCCACTCCAGGCATATCGCGCATTTCGGAGGCGCTCATGTCGGACATATCGTGGCCGGACATGTCCATATCTGGCATGGGGTTTTCCTTCTTGGTTGTTTGTGCGGCTGCGAGTGCTGAGACCAAAACAGCCGCCGCAATTGCCACAAGCCTTTTGCTCATACACGATTTCCTGCTATTCCAGTTTATAAACCCTGAACGTGTCGCAGTGTTTCTACAATGGAAAGCGGTTACTTGCGGTTACGAGCGTAATTAGGGCTTGGTTCCGGCGGTGCTCAGCCCTGGTGCTGACCCGGCCAATCCCATAGTCGACAAGAGTTGTTCAGCGGCTTGTGTACCGGAGCGCACGCAGTCGGGCACACCGATGCCACGATAAGCATTTCCCGCAAGCGCGAGGCCCGGGATTTGCTGACGCAAGCGGTCGATCCGCTCAAGCCGGTCTAGATGGCCAACCGTGTACTGCGCCATGGCTGCCTTCCATTTGTAAATCCGAGCGAAAAGCGGCTCTGCATCGAGGCCGAGAATCTCACGCAGCTCCTGCCGTGCGATTCGGATGATTTCGTCTTCGGGAAGTTGCAGAATCTCTTCATCACGCGAGCCGCCGAGAAAGCAACGGATCAAAGCGCGATCTTCAGGCGCGCGCTGTGGAAATTTGTTGTGCACAAAAGTGGCGGCCAGCAGGCGGTTGCTTTCACTGCGGGGAACCAAAAAACCGAAACCGGGTGGAAGCGACGAGCGCACTCTGGAATCGTAGCCCATCGTTAGTGTGACGGAAGAGCTGTACTGGATACTGCGCAATTTATTGGAAAGCTCAGGCGCGGCAGATAGCAAGAGTTTGGCCGCGGCGTGGGCGGGAGTGGCGATAATCAGCGAATCGAAATAGTCTCGGGCGCCGGATGCAGAAATCATCCAGCCATTTTCTTCGGATCCTAACTGCGACACCGGAGTAGCCAAGCGAATGAAAGAAGGAGAGAAACGGGCCGCGAGCGCGTCGACCATCTGTTGCATTCCGCTCTTGAGCGACGTGAATAGCGGGCGCGAGGAATTATTCGCCACTGTTTTCCTTCGGGCCGCGACCATCGCTCGTCCCAAGCTGCCGTGACTCGCTTCCATCTGCACAAAGCGCGGCAGAACCGCGCGCACGCTGAGCTGAGAAGCCTCGCCGCCGTAAACGCCGGAGAGCAGCGGGTCGGCAAGACGATCCACGAGTTCCGTGCCGTAATGGCGTTCGACAAATTCGGCAACGCTCTCATCCTTGCTCGGCCTCTGTGGCTGACAAAGCCACTCGCGCACCATGCGCAGCTTGGTAATTGGCGAGAACAGACGCGAAAAGACAACCGGCAACATTCTGGTCGGCACCATGAAAATCAAGCCGTCCGGGATCGGGAGCAGCCGGCCTTTAACCAGAATGTATGTTTTGCGCTCGGCGTCGTTCGAAACAACCAGTTCGTCACCGAGTCCCAGTTCGCGGCAAAGATCAGCCGCCCAGGGCTTTTCTGTAAGGAATGAATCCGGTCCAGCCTCGACCACGCACTTCTCAACCTGCTCGGTCGAGATCACGCCGCCCAGTCGGGAGGTGGATTCATACATCACGTATTCCAGAGGAGCTCCGGCCCGGCGATGTTGCTCGAGCGTGAACGCGGCAGAGAGTCCGGAAATACCGCCGCCAATGATGGCAATGCGTTTCATTTACCAAAGGTAGCGCCGGCGTCCCGCCGGCTGTGGTGCGGGCGTCCTCGCCCGCGCACCGTCATAAGTTCGTTGGCCTTTTGTGCGCAAGGTCAGCCAGCGCCGCAATCAGCAGCGGAGAATCATTCAGTGATTCCGCGCGCCACAGCCGCAGGCCTTCGCGTTTTGCAAACTGCCTGAAGCCGATATCAATGTCGTAGAGAACTTCAACGTGGTCGCACAAAAATCCGATTGGCTGAACCAACACTCCACGATAGCCTGCCTTCTTCAGCTCCAGGATCGTATCTTCCACCGATGGCCCAAGCCACGCGCCGCCTGACATCCCCTGACTCTGGAACGCGAACCTCCACTCATCTGATAGAAGCGACACTTCGCGAGCGACCAGAGCAGCCGTCTCTCTCGACTGCTTCTCATATGGATCGCCCTCTGCAATGGTTCGCTGCGGGACACTATGCGCCGTGAAGATCACCGGGACCTCCCGGCCAAATTCTTGCGAGGCGCGCTCCCGGCCGGCACACAGCTTTTCCCCGAAAGCTTTGATCAGCAGCGGATGGTCGTGCCAGGACTCGATAAATTCAAACCGGAACGGAAGCCCATTGCCCAGTGCTGCGCGGTATAGTCCCACACTGGTCCGCGAATTCTGTGGTGCAAGGCAAATCACGACGGCTTGTGCGACATGATCCGCCGCCATTCCGGTCACGACATCGCCGATATACGGTTTCCAATTGCGCATGCCGACGTAAACCGGCGCCCCCAGCTCGCGCGAGAGCAGGTCCCCCTGCTTCAAGGTCAGCTCGGTCAACGGCGAGCGTCCGATCAAACTGTAACGATGCTTCACTTCTTCGATAACGGAAGCCGGCACCGCGCGGCCACTGGTGACTTGCCGCAGGAATTCAGGGATATCCTCGACGCAATCCGGGCTGCCATGGGCAAGAAGAAGGATGGCTGATGTTGCGGAATTGGATTGTGACTTCAATGACAGTTCTCAGTTCTTAATTGCAGCAAACGAGTGCTCCTGCACAAATTTAGCCAGCGCCTTTACACTCTCAACCGGAGTCTCGGGCAGAATTCCGTGGCCAAGATTGAAAATATGCCCCGGCCGTCCTTCCGCGCGCCGCAAAATCTCGCGCGCCCGCGACTCGATTTCTTTCCAACCAGCAAAAAGGACCACCGGATCCAGATTGCCCTGCACTCCACCCTCGAAGTTCAGGCGACGCCAGCCATCGTCCAGCGGCACGCGCCAGTCCAGGCCAATCACTTCCGCACCCGTTTCTTTCATGGAGGGCAGCAACGCAGCCGTATCGGTCCCAAAATAGATGATGGGCACCTCTGTCTTCTGAACGCGACTCACCAGTTCGCGCGTGCGGGGCGCAATGTAGCGACGATAATCATCGACGCTGAGGCAGCCCACCCAACTATCAAAGATCTGAATGGCGTCCGCGCCGGCGCGCACCTGCCCGGCGGCATACTCCGCGACTACCGTCACCAGCTTGCCAAGCAGTTCATCCCAGACCGCCGGCGCGCAATACATCATCTTCTTAGTGTGAAGATAATTGCGCGAGCCGCCGCCCTCGATCATGTAGCTCGCTAGCGTGAAAGGAGCGCCGCAGAATCCAATCACCGGCAGCCGGGATCCGAAATGCTTGCACACCAGCCGCACAGCCTCGGCGACATAACCCAAATCAGCGGCGCGATCGCTGCGCAGGAGCGCTACGTCCTTCCCATCCCGAACAGGCTTTTCGATGACCGGGCCTTCGCCGGAAGCGAAGTGGAAGGGAAGGCCCATGACCTCAAGCGGCAACAGTAGGTCAGCAAAAATAATTGCCGCATCTACGCCTAAGGCTTCAGCTGCGGTAATGGTAACTTCTGCTGCAACTTCAGGCTTCTTGCAAATTTCAATCAGTGAATATTGCTTGCGCACAGCGCGGTATTCTGGCATGTAGCGCCCGGCTTGACGCATGAACCAGACTGGCGTTCGATCGACGGGTTGCGCCTTGCAAGCTTTTACGAAGCGCGATTGAGGAGCAGCCATGAAACTTTAAATGTAGCATTTCCCGGCCATGCCTCTTTGCTTGGCGCCTTTGCTCAATTCATTTGGGCTTTTCCTGGGGTGCTATATCCACCTTCACCGCGTGAACATTATCTGACTTTTTGGTGTCGACCGAAACCACGCCTAGATTGCCGCTGGCGTCACGTACTTGAATGGTGCGGCTCTCCTGAACGCCCGAGCCGCTGGGATTCATCACGTCGGTAGTCTTCGTCGTCACTCGCAAGCCGGAGCCTGGATCTCCAGGATTAGGTTCCTCAACCTGCTGTTCGGTTGTCTTTGCGCCATTTGCGTCCGCTCGCTCCACGGTCACCACGCGTTGATTCAGGTGCAAGCTGCCGTCGGACGCCAAACCGGGGGTATCGGTCGAGTACGTTTCGGTGGTGCTGCGCTTCTGGCCGGGAGCGGCTTCTGTCTCTTTGCTGGTGGTCCGCGAAACCACCGATAGCTTGCCATCGGAGTCCGGCTTCAGAATCCGTTCTTCGGTCGTGCGGTCTTTTCCGTCTTCTTTGGTCGTCTGCTCGGTGCGTTGAACTAGCTGCCAGTTGCCGCCGCCGTCCGGCAGCATGGTCGACTTCTGGACTTCAACGGTGTGGCCGCTGCGCTTTTGCCGCTCTTCAACCTGCTGCGAGGCTACCAAACCGCCGCTACCGTCCGGATTGAAAATCGTTGTCTTACTTTCTTGCGAATCCGGGCTGCTCTTCTTCGTGCTCTCGACAACTTTTTGCACCACCTGCAAACCGCCGTTCAGGTCAGGATTCGACGTGGTTCGCACCATTTTGCTGTCGCCGTTGCCGAGGGTCTGCTTCTCCTCTTCAGTTACCTGCATCAGCGTCTTCTCGCCGCTCGGGCCGCGCCCAAAAGACCGCTCGATCGTACGCACTGTGGTCGCATTCACCTGAACGGTTTCCTTTTCTACATCGAGGTAAAGTTCGTAGTGCCCGTCGCTGCCGATCCGCTCGATAGTCTGTTTGTCCAGACTGCGATTGCCCGACTTTGTATGAGATTCAGAGGTGCGCGTGGGATTAGTGTTCGGTGTGTGCGATTCAGTTGTAGCAGTCCAAGGTCTGTCGCTGGTCTGCGAATCAGATGTTTGTGCTCGCGCGGAAACGGTTGGAAATAGGAACAGCTCGAGCGACAGGACGCAACACGCAAGTTTAATCAGGGATCTGCAATCCATAAACATGCTCCCGGCCGGGTTTCTTCGGCGATCAGCCTTGCTCATACAAGCCTCCCCGAGCTGGCCTGCTGTGAACATTCTCCCCTTGCTGGTCGGCGCTGTCCAGATGATTCCTTGCGAGGGCGGGATCGGAGTGCCCGTCGCATGCTTGTAAAGGTCTGTCTCGAAGATTGCCTGCCAGGACTTCGGAGCTACTTCTTTTCAGCCTTCTTAGCAGTTTCTGATTTCGTGGTTTCTGACTTCGGCTTGTCTTCCTTCTTTGCGGCAGAATCGCCGTTCGCCGAGGAACCTGCCTTGGACCCCGAAGACTTCCTGCCATAGTCGGTAACGTACCATCCCGAGCCCTTGAACTGTACTGCCGGAGCGGAGATTACCTGCTCGACAGGCCCACCGCAATCGGGGCATTTTTTGACGTGCGGATCAGAAAACTTCTGAATTTTCTCAAACCGGTGATGGCACTTCTTGCACTGATACTCGTAGATAGGCATGGACTGTCGGCGCGAATAGAACCTTGTTTCTACTCTGATTCTAGGGATGATGCCTGCGCACGTCAATTTACGGGCCAGGTACGAAGGGCGCAGGCGGTGGTAGACTCGCGGCGATGAAGTCGGACGAAACAGCGCAGAAACCCGGCAGCGCGCTAGCGCCTGGCCTATATCTGGTCGGCACACCTATCGGCAACCTTGAAGACATTA
>QIAB01000186.1 GCA_003225455.1 Acidobacteriota bacterium | reverse complement strand
GCTTCCAGCAGTTCGCCGCCGGAAAAATAGTGTTGGTCTTTGATGCTGGCGACGTAAACGGATTCGATATCCGATGGGGGTGTGGGAATAGGATTCTGGGGCGACAAACCCGCGTGCGGATCGTCGAGGTGGTTAACCAGGAAGCTCGTCGTCAGGATATTGCGCGAGCTGAGGTTAGCTTGAACTTTTGCGAGGTTGCCCACTCGCCATACCGTGTCGGTTTCGGCGCCGCTGGGCAATAGACGGCTCACGACCAAGCGGTTGTTATACTCGCCATCTATTGCGTCGAAGAACCACGTCTTTCTTTTGAGGACGGGGCCGGAAAAGGTAATGCGGGGATCAATACTATCGAAAGCGAGACCTTTCTTGGTTTGGAGGGATGGCGTGAAGTTGGTGGCGATGAAGCGATAATGATCGTCGCCAATGCCGGTATTCAGCGCGAGCACGCCTGCTGATCCCTTGCCGTATTCCGCTGGAATGCGTGTGGTTTCGACCTCGACCGAACGAAACGCCTCAGTGCTTATCCGCGCCAATAATTGCCCGTTGGCCGGCTGCGTGACGTTGAAGCCATCGAGCAAGGCAAGCGTCTGATAGGTTTCCGAGCCTGCTATATGGGGCTGACCGCTGATGTCGTTCACTACTCCAGGAATAAAGTTGAGCGCGTTACGGTAATCACGCGTATTCGGATAGGGAATGTTTACAATGTCCACCCCACTGAGCTTTTCGATGGAGGATGTCTGCGCCGGATCGATGGCGGGAGGCGACTCCACTACGTTTACCACTTCCCGCACTTCCTGCTGGTGAGAAAGCGTCATTTCCAGGTTAGCCGTGGCCGGGAACTGCACGGAGGATAAAGTGAGCGAATAATAATCCTGCTTCTCAACATGGATCCGGTAAGTGTCTGCAGGAAGGTTCAGGAATCGGCAGCGGCCGGCAAAATCAGTCTCGCATCGCAAGCCAGCGAGCTGAGGCGAACTTATCAGCACACGCGCTGCGCGCACTGCTACCCCGTTTTCATCGACGACCGTGATGAGAAGAGTGAGGCCGGTCTGCGCCAATGTGCTATAGGCGAGAAAAAGCAACAGCGTTAGGCAAATCCTATGTCTTCGCATGAAGAGGAATGCAGGCATTGCTTACGCCTTTCCTAACGATGCGCAGCTCATCCACTTTTGTTGTACCCTGTTGCTCATGCAAGTCTAGACGCCAATGCTGAATTTTAAAATCCAGCTTCGAGTTCTGAGTCATTTAAATGCCTTGAGCTAAGTTCGATCCTCCGGTCGCTTTTCCGTGAGTGCGGTTTTCTGAAACTCCATAAGGTCCGGCGCATGCACCCGGCTGATTGAATTAGCATCACAGAAGCTGAATTCAAGCAGGGAGCGGGAGTAATGCTCTATGGAGGTTCCTGGAAGTAGAAGTCCCGTGTTGCTTGTCGTGCTCGCAGTCTGCATCGGTTCAAGGGCACAGGCTCAATCCTCGCCTCCAGATCCCGGGTGCTGGTCGCAGGTTGCGCAACTACCTCACGACGCCGTGCAATTTGGACATGGTGTGGTAGAGGCGCCGCGCAATGCGATTAGGCCACGCAACCTGAAATGGGAGCTGCCGATTGCTGCGGCCACTGGGGTGCTCATTGGACGCGTGGACGCGCCCGCCAGCAACCGCATTCAGTCGCTACCTTTTCAACATCTGGCGGCACGCTGGACGAATATTGGCCTTGGAATTGAGTTAGGCACTTCCGGGCTGCTGTATGGAATCGGCTGTGCTGGACACCGCTCTCCGCACGCGGCAAGCACCGGTTTCACAGCGCTGGAGGCGATCGGGGCCGCAAATGGAATCGCGGCCTTGCTCAAAGCAGCAATGAATCGGCAGTATCCCTATCTGCGTCACAGCCGGGGCGAGTTTTGGGAAGGCGGCAAGTCATTCCCGTCCGGCCACTCCGCCGCCAGCTTCGCATTTGCCAGCGTGCTTGCGCACCGTTATCCGCATAATCCTTGGGTTAAGTGGGGCGCATATGCGTTGGCCACTGGCGTGAGCCTGGGACGCCTGGCCGGTAAAAAGCACTTCCCTTCTGATGTCCTCGTCGGGGCGACCGTAGGATATGTAACCGGCGCCTATCTCGCTGACCACTCGCAGGAATAAAGACCTGTCCGGCGGTACAGGTAATCTCCGCGCGGTTACGTGGACCATCGATTGCGCGTAACTTGCCTGGTCTTCTGGGCGGCAATAGCCTTATTAGTATGTCGCCAGTGTCTCTGGTGTTCTCCTCCGATCAGGAGACGGCGCGTTGGTTTAATCAAGTTCTCATTGAGCTTGAGTTCGATGTAGAGCACCGCCCGGAGATTTTTGGAGCGATTGAGGAGCTCACCAGCCGGAGATTTGACGTAATTGCCTGCGATTGGGGAGAAGGTCTGGAAGCCGCTTTCCTGCTGAAGACGTCTCGAGATCTAAAGCTGAATCAGACTTCGTTTACGGTTGTGATTGCGGATCGCGACTCGGCGGCAGATGTGCGGAAAGCTGGCGCGGATTTGGTTTTAATCAAACCGCTAATATCCGAGAAAGCCAAGCGTCAACTGCTGCACTGCGAAAAATTTCTGGCACACATGCGGACGTTGTTACCGAAGCTCGGCTTCAGCGCGCCGCAAGCAGTGCATAGTTCGGCCGTCCCCAGGAGAGCCGACGAAAGGCCCTATACAGAATGGCCGAAAGCGCCGCAGCCCTCCCTCGTCCATCGC
>QIAB01000144.1 GCA_003225455.1 Acidobacteriota bacterium | reverse complement strand
TCACCTGCATTTGACATCTGTAGCATCATCAAATTCCCCCACGAACACTTTAGCTCGTCCGTGAGTGTGTCGGGCTCGTATCCGTAAAGGTAGGCTTTACTACCGCCCGCTGTGAGAAACGTTCCTACGGTATCGGCGTGGACAAGCGCGCCTTCGATATCAACTTCATGGCGACCAGCAAACACCGAGTAACCAAACTCCGTCAGCAACCACGGAATTTCCGAAGGAACGCCATCCTCGTGCAGGCTGGATAACATCTCCTGAAGTCGTCGCGGAACTTCGAGTAGCTGCGGTGCCGCATCCGCGCAGACATCATCAAAGGGATAATATTCGAACGAGAAAAAATCGAACGGCGAATGGTTTGCTTGAACAAAGCGCAGGAAACGATTCATCCACGAGCGGTTTCCGGATTGATCAGGCCAGGCGAGAAGGTGAGCATCAAAATTCTGCAGACTCGGGCCGCCGATCTTTAATTTAGAGTTTAGATTCCGCAGCCATTTCGCGGTTGCGACATAAAGCGCTGCATAATCTTCGGGCGACGACCATTGTCCATCAGGCTCTTCCCCGAGTTCAACGCCTTCCAGCGGATACTTCCTCGCCACTAGATATTTAATTTCGGCAACTGCGTTCTCTGGCGTGTCGTAGAACACACCCACGGGCACCAGCACGGGCAGATGATTGGTCAGTTTACTTTGAAGAATAAAATCGAGACCCGGCTGTTCCGTTGTGTAATCGATGTCTTCTGCCCGATGCCATGGATCAGTCGACGAAACATAGGTGATGGTTTGATGATGCTCCGGATTGTGAACTACGTAGTCTTCGAAGTGACCGGTTTCATCGGTCTTGCCGACCCTGATTTCACGAACAGCAAACCCGAGGCGATCCCGAATGTCGGTCGATGACTGCATGGTTGTGCCCGAACCATGTGTCATCAGGACACGGACAAACTGCGCCTGTATGGTGCTATTAGTAAGCCGAACAGTTAAGTCGCCGCCGGAGCAATCCGATACGACGCCTTGCGGGAAGGTTCGCCATTCATCTTTCTGGTCGATATGCAGATGCATCGGATCATTTCCCGACCAGTATTCGACCTGGAACTGCCTGGCATAAGGCGCTCCCCATTGAATGCGAATGGAATTGAGCTGCTTCCGGGTGCCCAAATCAATTACGATCCATTGCGCGTGGGCTTCCTCATCCTCGTGAGTGAAGTATGAATCGAGATAAGGATTACTTTTCCAAAATGAACCTTCATCGCCATCGGAGATCCGGGAATAGCCGTCGTTATTAGCCTGGTCGATGGTATTGCCCCGACGCGGCAGGCGATAACCGTAGGAAATAGTAATTGGAGCAGTAATTGAACTACTCGATGTCCAGTAACCACAATGATGAGCTTCATCGCTCCAGATGCCGCGCGGGTTCCAATGCCAGACTTCGCCGCCCAGCTCTGTGCGCAACCGATAGCTCAAAGGGCCGAGACCAGCGGATAACATCTCACTGATATTTTGCTTAGACAGCATCCGCATGCATTCGCCGCGCTCGTGTCCGTCAACCCCGCCACCGAGCGTTCGTTTTGGCACGCACTTGTTGACGCATCGATCCATCGTGACTATTGCCGACAGGGAAAACGCCTTTTCATCGCCGCTTGTAGGACGGCCGCTTCGGCTGCCTACCTCGGGCGCGGCATATGACGCAGTTGCTGCCACGAAACCGATGCAGCAAACTGCTGCTATGCGGCTGAACCAGTCTGCGAGAGCAAGTTTTTGCATCGGTATCTTATTGGCTGTGTCATCATGCCATCAACCAACCCGGACGGAAAAGGCCGATCGCGACGCTGCCGTGGAAGTGATGGTCCCGGAGCACGGGGCTTATACAGGGGCATTCATTGATTTCGGCGAGGCGGAAGAGGATGTCACGCTGGAAGGGATCGAAGATTTCGACACCATGGTGGGCAAGCACCAGGCGATCATCGCCTCATCCAGCTACTGGGGCGAACAGGATTTTCCAACCGCAAGCCTTAAGGTGATCTGGCAGCATCGCTCGTTGCCGCTGGTTTTCTGGTCACCATGGGACCGCCCATATGAGCAGAGCAAAGGGCCCGATCGCTTTAGTCTTACCTCGATCATTGCTGGAACCTGGGATAAATATATCGATGACTGGGCCGACGCGGCCAAAGCCTTCGGGAAACCGATGATTGTGGTGTTCGCCAACGAGATGAATGGAGACTGGTTTCCATGGTCAGGGATTTACTACGGCGGTGACGATTGGGATGACGAGCGCGAGAATTGGAAGGGTCCGGAAAATTTCAAGACGGCCTATCGCCATGTCGTCGATCGCGTCCGTGCGCGCGGCGCGTCCAATATCAAGTGGATGTTTCACGCCAATAATTATTCCTACCCGCTCGATACCTGGAACTTTGCACCCGCGTATTATCCCGGAGCCGACTATGTCGATTGGCTTGGCCTGAGCGTTTACGGCCAGCAATTCAAAGACGAACCGTGGGCGAACATTCCGTCATTAGTCGATTGGCCATACCAGGAAATGTGCGGACTCGACCCAAACAAACCGATCATGATCGCCGAATGGGCGACGGGCGAGTTCCCGCATTCGGGCCCCAAAGGCGAGTGGATCAAACAAGGCCTTGAGCTGTTTCTAAAACGATACCCACGCGTGAAAGCCGCGGTTTACTGGCACGAGCGCTGGCAAAACGTCGACCAGTCTTACAGCAACTTGCGCGTCAATTCGTCGGTCGAATCGTTGCAAGCTTATCGCGAAGGCGTAGCCAATCCCGATTGGTTAGGCAATCTGATTCTGCGGGCGCTTTCGGGCGCCAAATAATGAGCACTCCAAGATCGACAACTGCGTCGGGTAATTGATGAGCGCAGAAGATAGATTTCCGGAAGAGCTCTTGCTGAATGAGCCAAACCGCGGGCGCCGTTTGGTTCAAGAGTTCTACCAACAGTATGGCAACACCAGGCAGAACCCCGCCTACTACACAACGATCGGCACGCAGCATGAAGAGATCAAAAGAGCGTTCTATCGACGATGGCTGGAGATAAATGGTCACGACCGCCAAAATCTGGGATTGGACGTGGGATGTCGCGGCGGAGTCCTCACCGAATTGGTGGGACTCATTCGCTGGATCGGCGTAGATATTGACCCGGCCGCGGTGGAAGCCGCGCGCGAGAGAATCACCTGCGCGGAAATGGACTTCACCGCCGGGATCGATTTTCGAGATGAAAGCTTTGACGCGGTCATGATGACCGAGGTCTTGGAACATCTGCCTTATCCCGGGATAACGGTTAGCGAAGTGCATCGAATCCTGAAAAAGAAGCCCGGGAGCGCGTTCGTCGGCTCCGTTCCTCTCGACTATCATCTGCATCGCCGCTGGAAGGTTATGCGCGGCAAACGACTGTCCGGGGAACAACTGCATGTTCATCATTTTTCCTTTAAAGAACTCGACCAACTACTCAGATTTTATTTCGACAAGGTTGAGTACCTGCCCCTGAGCGGAACAGCGCAGCGCCACCCGCACTGGCGGCTGCCTTACAATTTATTCGTCCGCGATATCGCCTGGGCGGCTGCTTCACCGAAAGCCGCGCCCGGTCGCTGGGATATAAGGAAAAAGTTTTGAGCGATTTCGACCGCGTCGCTTTTTCACAAGATCGACCCCCTCCGCGCCAAAGGCAGCCGATTGCAGCCAATCAGCTGGGTCGCCCAGCTCCTTCTGTTTGTCAGCAGTGTCGACTTGATCGTCGTGTGGAAGGTGCTGCGCGCTCCGCCGGGTCTGGCGACAGTCTTACGCGTCAAGGCCGGCAAAGGTAGTGGAGCAGTAAAAACTTCCTTTAGACAAAATCCGTGGTTGGCGGCGTCTTGATTATAAAAGACCGTGAAAAGGTCATGGAGAATGCCGCCACTCATGAAAACTGGAAAGTTTGTTTTTCCCAGCTGGCTCCCGGTCTGCTGCTCTTTGCCCGGCAATGGATGCGCTCAAACGCCGATGCAGAAGACGTCGTCCAGGAAGCGTTCGTTCGCTTTTGGCGAAAACAACATAGCGTCGATAATCGCGCCTTACTTTACGCAACTGTCCGCTCCATCGCGCTGGATTTTATCCGTCGCGACAGCCGCCGCGCGCGCCGCGAGGCCAATGCGTTTTCAGGATCCGAACAATCGGTCGAACCGTATTTTGAAGTCGATGATGAATCTCAACAGGTACTCCATGATGCGATCGATCGTCTTCCCCATGAGCAACGTGAGGTGCTGGTCATGAAAATTTGGAACGAGTTCACTTTTGCCGAGATCGCAAATGTTCTTGGCATTTCCCAGAACACGGCGGCCTCCCGTTATCGCTACGCTCTCGCCGCTTTGAAAAGAAATTTGCTGCCCCATGAATGATTTTTCCGATTTGGAGATTGAGCTGGAGAAGCTGCGGCCGGTCCAGCCGTCCGAAAATTTGGTAACACAAATTGAGCGCGCGTTGGCTGAGGCACCGGGATCGGCTGCGACTGCCGGTGTTTTGCCCAGGACCCAGCGTCTCCATTGGAACTGGGTTACTCTTGGCCTGGGGGTCGCGGCGGCTGCATTTTTGGTTTTGGCTCGTATCGATAGCGATCATTCGGTGAAACAAGCGCCAGCAACCGCCTCCGCTCCGCCCGTATCATCCAGGACGACCCCCGAAAAGGCCGATCAACTGGTCGTCTCAGATCTTAGCCAGGTCGTTTACAACACGCGGAACGAAGGATTGCTTTTCGCGGATGACTCGGCGCAACCCGTGCGTCGCGTTCGTTCACAAACACGCGAGACATTGCAATGGCGCAACCCAAGCACAGGCGCATCGCTTCGCGTTTCTTATCCGAGCGAAGAAATAGAACTCATTCCAATTTCCGGCCAATGAACGCGAACTTCTTCAAATTTGTAGGACGGGCGCTCCGCCTGCCTTCTCGAGCGGCAAGCGATGCGCTTGCCCTACAACATTGAGAACAATGAAAACAAAACTGATCACAATCATCGCAACCATCGCCTTCCTGCCGGTTGCAGGATTTACCCAGGCGCCGCCAAATCCACCAAACCCGCCGAGTCCACCGGGGCCGCCACCCGCCTCAACTCCGTGGGAACGACCGGTGAAAAAAGTTCCCGTGACATTTCTCGGCGTTGAAACCTCCGAAGTCCCAAGTGTCGCCAGCGAACAGCTCGGCTTGGCCAAAGGTTTCGGTCTGGTCGTGGATTACGTCGTTCCAGACGGACCGGCCGCCGCCGCCGGCGTTCAGCAGAACGACATCATCAAAATGTTAAATGATCAGATTCTCACCGAACCGGATCAACTGGCCAAGCTGGTGCGCAGTTATTCGGAAGGAACAAACGTGACGCTCACGCTCTTGCGCAAAGGAAAGGAACAAAAAGTCACCGCGAAATTGATTAAAAAAGAAGTGCCGGAGCGGGATGATTTTGGTCCGGGTCATCATCGGCATTCGGATTTTCCATTCGGCAATCATGAATTCGGTGATTTCGGGATGAGTGATCTCAAGGACGGGCTCAAAGATTTGAAGGAGCAACTCGGCAATGAAAAGCGCGGCGTGATTCATGACGCGGTTGTCCGCGCGCGCGGGGAAGCGATGCAGGCTCGTGATCAAGCCAGGCGCGCGATTGGTCAGCTTCGCATTTTGTCTAAGGACGGCGAGGCGATCAAAGCCACCACGATCGACCTTGGCAAAGCGCAGATTGTTTTCTCCGATGACAAAGGCGAGATGAAACTGGAGACCGTCGATGGCAAGAAAATGCTTACCGCGAAAGATCCGCAAGGGAAGCTGCTCTTCAGCGGCCCGGTCGAGACGAAGGAAGATCTCGATAAAATTCCGGCGGAAGTGCGCGAACGTTACGACAAGTTACGGGCAAACAATTTGCCGGCAGTCGAACCGGCGAGCGAGCTCGATGAAGAAAATGATTCGGCCGGTCGCAATCATGATGGGGACGAAATGCAGAACCCGTTCGAGCAAGTCTTCGCCATGGCATTTGCGCATTATGTCGATTTTGTGTGCTGTTGAATCGTGGAGTGGCGGTCGCTGCGGCAACCGCAGATTAATTTCGTCCGCCAAGGGACGCGCCTCTCCAACTTTTTAGGCAGAGACTCCGCCGAGCTCCTTAACCGGGTGTGTGCCCGTTGCCACACCGCTTGGCGGAGTTTTCCTTCGATCTTCAGGCCGGCGCAAAGTTGGCGCGACGGTCGCGGCTATTTTGTCGCCGGGCCGAGTGGCAGCACAATTTTGCCGAACAATTCGTTGAGCACCTGAGCGAGGCCAGCGTAAATCGCGGAGAATCCGCAGAGGATTCCTTCATAACCGGTGAGATGTTTGAATCCGGCACTGGCCGCGGTGAAATCACCGATGGCGAGCAGAAAGAATAGAATCGTGAGCGTGGCGAAAACAATTTGTAACGCACGGTTCAGCTGCAACGTGCCGACAAACATGACGGCGGTGAACACTCCCCACATCGCGAGATACGCGGCCATCGCCGTGTCGTTAGAAGGGGCACCCCATCCCAGTTTCGCGAGGATGATCAATGTCACGAGCGACAGCCAGAACAAGCCGTAGGAAATGAAAGCGGTAGTGGCGAAAGTGTTCCCCTTCCTCCATTCCATGACCCCGGCGATGATCTGCGCCGCGCCGCCATAGCAGATGCCCATCGCCAGAATCATGCTATTGAGTTCGTAGAAGCCGGCGTTGTGCAGGTTAAGTAACACGGTCGTCATGCCAAAGCCGAGCAGCCCGAGCGGAGCGGGATTGCCAGTGGTGTCCTTGAGTTGAGTGACGGATTCGTTCATAGGCAATCTGCGGACGGATTAGGGATTAGCGAAAGCAGTCAATACGGGACGGTCAAAACACTTTATCAACATTGACCAAACACGAGATAAACTGTCAATAGTAAGCGTTAGTACATCCTTCGCTTTCGTCCGGGATGAGCCGCGGAATACTTTTGTGATAATGCGAATTCTTTTGTTTATAGCCGCCATCACGATTTGCTCTCCGCTCCGCGCCCAAACAAGTGCACACAAGCAGCTGAAAAGGGTAATCGGCGCGGCTCAAAAGTAACAACGCTGTTACTAATCGCGGCTTGCAGGCAAGATGTTCCCGGGCGCAGGCTGTTGTCCGAAAGGAGCACTTCGTCATGTGGCTCATACTTTTGCCGCACAATTCACGGCACGGTGCGGTTTCCGGCCGCAAAGCAACAGAACTGTTACGAAACCGCCCTTGCGGAGGCCACGCAGGTCAAAGGTTTGTTCAACCTCTTCACACAGTCCACTCCATTGGCCCCTCAACAATAGAAATTATGAAAATGAATCACATGCAATCAAACAGCAAAGGCATCCATGTTCCACAGTGCATTGAAGCGTTTTGCGTAGGTCGGCGCTGTCGCGACTTTGCTTCTTACGGCAATATCGTCTTGGGCTGCCGGCGAGAAAAACGCTTACGAGTAGTCCGCAGGATCAAAGAAGTCCCGACCATCGCCCGTCTCAAAACCGTTACTAATATTGTCTTACAAGGAAATTACTTCAGGGCGGACTTTGGTGTTCGCCATAGAAGGATACAACATATGAAAATCGCTTACGTATCCGCTCTTGTCTTGTTCGCAAGCTTTGTTGGTCAGTCGGCCTCGGCCGCTGATTGGCAGATCGTCGCCAGCCCCAGTGTCGGCACAGGCGCAAACAGCTTAGTTGGTGTCGCCAGCGCGGCCGACAATGATGTCTGGGCGGTCGGCTGGGCATGGAACAACGGCCTCTCCGTGGAACGGTGCAACCTGGTCCCTAATCAGGAGCCCGAATGCGACTAACGGCTACAATCTCCTCAACGGAGTGGCCGTCGTCGCCGCAAATGACGTTTGGACTGTCGGTCAGGCCGCGAACGGCAACACTTACAAGACGCTGGTGGAACATTGGAACGGGGCGGCGTGGAGCATTGTTCCCAGCCCTAATGTCGTCGGCAGTTCGAGCGCGTTGACGGCACTTTCTGTGGTCTCGGCCAACAACATTTGGGCGGTCGGTTACTCTACCGATAGTAACTTCATTAACCGTTCGCTCACGATGCATTGGAACGGCGCGGCCTGGAGGATCGTGCCCAGCCCGAGCGTTGCCAATGACATCCTCTTCGCCGTCGATGTCGTCGCATCTAATGATGTGTGGGCCGTCGGCAGATCCAAACCGCCATATGGCGAAGACCGCACACTGACGTTGCATTGGGATGGCTCGGCTTGGAACATTGTGCCGAGTCCTAATGGTAGTACGAACGACAACACCCTGTTTGGCGTCGCGACCGTTGCGTCCAACGACGTGTGGGCGGTCGGCAACGCTGGCAGCTTGAAAACGCTGGCCATCCATTGGGATGGTGCAAGCTGGAGCGTCGTTCCGACACCGGCCTTGAATCCCAACGATACCAATCCGGTCCTCGTTGGCATCGTCGCACTATCGAGCAACAATATTTGGACTGCGGGTCAGTTTATTGTGCCTGTCGAGGGCAGCGCCCAACATACTTTGACGGAAAACTGGAATGGATCGAATTGGACTGTCGTCCCCAGCCCCAACGCAAAAAATTCCAACAATCGCCTGCACGGGATCACCGCCACGCCGAGCGACACGCTCTGGGCCGTCGGTACGACCGGCGTCTTCGGCCAACCGGAGCGCACATTAATTCTGCGGAAGAATCCGTAAAGGAGTTACACCATGAAAACTATGTCCCTGCCCTTTCTGGTCGCGATCGTGCTGGTAGCCCGCGTGGCACCAGGCGCCGACTGGACGCTCATCAACAGTCCCAACGCCAACGATCAAGCCAACGAATTGCGCGGCGTATCTGCAGCAGCGGACAACGACGCATGGGCCGTCGGCACTGTCTACGCGGACAACACCTTCACAAAGTCCAGGACGCTGATCGAGCACTGGGACGGCACGCGTTGGTCCGTCGTCAAGAGCCCGAACACTAACGCATCGATCAATATTCTTGAGGCAATAGCAGCAGTGACCGCCAACGATATCTGGGCCGTCGGTGTTGGCATTACGGGCTTCTCGACCACGCCGCTCATCGAGCATTGGAACGGCATCGCGTGGAGCATCGTTGCCAATCGGGGCACGACCGTGGGTGGCCTTGGCGGCGTCGCTGTTGTCTCTGCGAACGACGTCTGGGCCGTCGGCACCGGTCGCGCCGGCGACGAAGACTCCACTCTTATACTTCACTGGAACGGCGCGGCTTGGAGCCTCGTCCCGAGTCCGAACGTTGGCCCTGAGGTGGACAATGGACTTGCCGCCGTCACGGCGATTGCTTCGGATGACGTGTGGGCCGTCGGCACGCAGCAACCCACGTCGTTGACCGCTCCGCACACGCTCACATTGCACTGGGATGGCACCGCGTGGAGCATCGTGCCGAGCGCCAACACCAGGCAAACTTCAGGCAATCATCTATTGGCTGTGGCCGCCGTCGCCTCTGACGACGTGTGGGCGACCGGGTTTACCCCAAGCATCGCGCTTGCGGAGCACTGGGATGGCAACAGTTGGAGTCTCGTTTCGACGCCGCTCATCACCGGCGCCAGCAGTCCATCTGTCAGCGGTGCGGTTGCGCTGGCGAACGGCGATGTGTGGGCCGTCGGTCAATTCTTCCAGAACTCGCAGAGCCGGTCACGCACGTTGACGGAATTGTGGAACGGCTCGAGTTGGAGCGTCGTCAGCAGCCCGAACCGCGGCCCCTCGCACAATTTCCTGAACGCGGTCACCGCCACGCCGAGCGGAACGCTCTGGGCCGTCGGCGTGGTTTACAACAACCAATTCATCGAGCGCACGCTAATCTTGCAGAAGTTGCCGTAGGAAAGGTTGTTAGCCACTGTCCGTGTCGACATAGCGCGGAAATGATACGCGGCCTTGCATCTGCAAAGCCAAATTAGCTGAACTCGCCAGGAAGAAGTTCCAGTACTTAGGCGCTGCAGTTGCAGCCGTGTCGGCTGCAAGATTGCTTAACATAATAACGAGCAAACTTATGATTTAATCGGTCCAAGCAAAACTTTCTTCTGACCCCCAAAAATCTCGCTTTGCGAGGGAGCCGGCAGTCGGATTCGAACCGACGACCTGCTGATTACAAATCGCCGGCTGAGCGAGCGGGGGTGGCGCGCCAGTAGGGCGGGCTTCCGCTCCAATCCGTTGACGAATAGTTGACGAATAGACTGCGTTTTGCTGCGTTTTGGTGCATTTCGGTGCGCAAGCGGATTTCTGCCCGGCCGATCCGATTCACCCAGGTAAAACAGTGTTCATTGATAGAATATTTGAGCCCTTTTGGCGTGTCCAATGTTCAAAAGCTCTCGTCGGGACGTTGAAAACCCTCAGCGCTGATGGCTGGCGGACGTATCACAGGTAACACAGCGACCTTTGGAGGTACTGAGAATGGATGGTGCACGACAGCCAAGCCTGCTGCGCCAAAATCTTCGACTGCCATCCAAACGGCAATTCCATGCAGGTCGGCCGGTGCAATGCCGAAAAGAGCAACGGATTTCTAATTCAAGAAAGAGTTTTTGCGCGCGCTTTCACTGCGTTGCACAGCATCGCGGACGCTAGGTAATTCGGTCGTTAGGAATTCGCATGCCGTTACACGGGATTGCGCAGTTTTGCAGCAAAAAATTCTCAGACCGTAGAAAACGACCGTGAAAAGGTGGGTCAGCGTAGGCGTTGGCAGGCGATTTGACAGATTTGACAAATGGCCTGCTGGGAGTGGCTCGGCAACAGACATGGCACCCACGCGGACATTGCTGACAGGTTGATGACAGTGGGCATGTGACGACTTTAGATGAGTTCTTTGCCGGTGGGGGGACGGCCTAATGATCCCACGCGAGGACGCGTTGGCCGGCGATTTTCACCACCGCCGAATGCTCTCGACCGAACGATTTACATGAGGAGGGGTTACATTATGGTGACCTCCTCTCAACAGTCTTTTGTAAAACAAAAAAACGCTCAGCCACAATCAGATGACGCCCATCAGCCAGAGGATCAGGACAATGAGCAAGATAAACCCCAACCCGCTACTTGGGTAATAACCCCAGCCGGAACTGTATGGCCAAGTAGGCAACGCTCCGACCAGCAGGATGATCAGAATAATTAGTAGGATAGTGCGCATGAGCGAAGGCTATTCCTCTGCGCCCTGAAGCAGCAAGGTTTTTTCTATCGCAGGTTTGGAGTTTCTCGCCGAAAACGGAAGAGAATTCGGTGGCAGCTTCAAAGCAAACGGCCGATCCCAGAACAGAAAATCACGCAAATGGAAGCTTCATCGTCCCGCGGATCGAAGGAAACAGCTAACTTCGTTCCGGCATTCGATCCATTCATATGAACAAATATATCTGTCTGCTCTCTGGCATCGCTCTTCTCGCGGCTTGCGAGCAAAAGGAAACCACTGTCACTAACCCGCCACAGGAAAAAAAGGAAAGTAACACAACAATAGTGAATCCATCCCCAGCGACCTCAAAGAAAACCGAAAAGACTGAAGTCAACGTAAACACGTCGCCTTCTCCGTAGCAGCGGAATCCTTTCGTTTTTCAGGCCGCCCGGCTCGGTCCAGGCCCAGTACAGTGCGAGGAACCAAAGTATAACCGAACTCATCCATTCACGATACGGCCGCCATTTGGATGAAGCACTTGGCCGGTCATGTATGAAGAATCCTCCGAGGCAAGAAACACGAAGCTCGTTGCGATCTCTTTGGGTTCGCCGGCACGGCCGAGCGGCGTGTCCGAACCGAAAGTTGCGACCTCGTCAGTTGGAAATGTCGATGGAATGAGCGGTGTCCAGATCGGACCGGGCGCAACGGCATTTACGCGAATATGTTTATCGACCAGCGCTTGTGATAGCGAGCGCGTAAAAGCAACGATCGCTCCTTTCGTCGCCGAATAATCGACCAGTTCAGAACTGCCTTGATATGCGGTAACAGATGCCGTGTTAATGATGTTTCCACCTTTTCGGAAATGCGGCATGACCGCTTTGGTCATGAAAAAGAATGAAAAGACGTTTGTGCGAAACGTTCTCTCCAGCTGCGTCTCAGAAATCTTGGTAATGCTCTCTTGCGGATGCTGCTCAGCGGCGTTGTTCACAAGGACATCGATCTTACCGAATTCATCGGCAATTCGCTTAACCGCTTTTTGACAAAATTTTTCATCGCCGATATTGCCATCGATCAGCAAACATTTTTTTCCTTGCTCCTTAACGAGACGCTCTGTTTCTCTGGCATCTTTATGCTCTTCTAAGTAGAGGATCGCCACATCAGCGCCTTCCTTAGCGAAGAGAACCGCGACGGCGCGGCCGATCCCGCTATCGCCACCCGTGATGATCGCCACTTTGTCTTTAAGTTTGTCGCCACCAATATAGTCGCGAGCGCCGGAGTGCGGCTGTGGCCGCATTTTATACTGCCGGCCGGGGCGCTTTCGTTGATGTTGAGGAGGACGAACTTTTTTTTCTTTCGGCATAGTAAGAAGGATTCGCCTTTGAGGTGGAGATTGGCCGGAGAAACCTGGTTTTGCTGCAAGGGTTGCAATGGGTCAGGCATGCTCTTGAATCGGGAAAATTCATGGGCATTGAAATAGAGTATTTATCGAATACATGGCGGTGCCATCGCGCTGGTTATCCTGTAATCAAAAGCAAGCCTCAGCACTTAGGCCTG
>QIAB01000143.1 GCA_003225455.1 Acidobacteriota bacterium | reverse complement strand
GTGAGAATGCGTCCCACCATGGAAGCGGACACGCGCTGCTGTTCCCGCTGCAACAGGATCATGAGCTTGTCCTTGCCCCAGCGGGGATACTGGCGACGCAGGGCCAGGACGCGATCGGCCAAGGCTGGCGACCAGGTGGGCTGGCGATGGCGATGCGGCCGGTGGGAGCGGCCCTCCAAACTCGCCAGGTTGTGAGGATCGTAGCGTTTCTGCCAACGATAGAAGCTCTGGCGGCTGATGCCAAAGTGCCGGCAGGTGAGGGCCACGTTCTGGCAGCGGCGATAGTAGTCCATCCAATCCAAGCGGGCGCGGGCCTCGCGGCTCAGCTCCTTCCCTGTGCGCGCCAGCTGGCGCGCACAGGGAAGCTCTCCATCATGAACTTGCATTTCGACACTCTACCGAGTATCAACAATCATTCTGAACGGGAACACGCTTGGCCAAATGTAGCCAGTTCGGCGAGCAAAGCGCTGGATACGCATAGAATGACTGCGTGGCGCGACTTTCGCTATTCGTGGGCAAGGGTGGAGTGGGTAAGACTACCTTGGCGGCTTCCTTTTCCGTACACTCTGCGCTGAGGAATGGCCGCCGCCCCGTCCTACTGATTTCCACCGATCCTGCACATTCGCTTAGCGATATCCTGCAACAGCGGCTGCGCGATGCTCCTAAACCCGTGCCCTTGCCCGGAGGCGCCCGCCTGGATGCCTGGCAAGTGGACGCAGACAAGAAATTCCATGGTTTTCTCAGCAGGAACAAGGGAACGCTGCTGGCAATCCTGGAGAGCGGCTCATTGTTTTCTCGGGAGGATATCGAGCCTCTGCTCGATACTTCGGTTCCCGGAATGGCGGAAATGGCCGGCTTGCTTGCCCTTGAAGAGGCCTTGAGTTCAGGAAAATACGAGCAGATTGTTGTGGATACCGCGCCCCTCGGGCACACGCTGCGCCTGCTGCAGTTGCCGGAGTATTTTCAGCGATTTCTGTCATTCCTGGAATTGGCTTCGAACCGTGATCGCGTGCTGGCCGAACACTTTGGGGGCAAGGTTCAGCCGATTGGCTCGCGCTTACTGACCGAATGGAACAGACTTGCGGAGGCGGTGAAACGAGCCCTGCAACAAGCTGAGATTTTCCTCGTCACTACTCCCGAAAAATTTGCGTTGAATGAATCACTCCGAGCCCGCGATATGCTGGAGAGATACTCGCCTCCGCTGACGATCTCATCGGTGGTGCTCAACCGTGCTGCCGTACGGTCTACCAAGTGCGCGGCTTGCCGACAACGGGCGCTTGCCACTAATGCCGCCCAAAAGCTCCTGAAACGTGAATTTCTCCGTGCCAAGCTGCGCAAGGGAGAGGACATTGGCACACCGATCCTAGGCGCGGCAGGGCTGGCTGCCTTCGGCAATCACGTTTTTTCCGGCAAGCGTATGAGCTGGGAAATCACTCCGCCTCACGGCAAAGATACTCGCCTCCTCAAAGCCGGCTGGCCGACGTTGGAGACGCCGCTTTCGCTGGTCTTGGGTAAGGGCGGCGTAGGAAAAACGACCGTCTCTGCAGCCCTTGGTTTTCGAACTCGGCAAAAATCAAAGCAGCCGGTCGAAATCTGTTCGGTTGATCCGGCCCCGTCATTGGATGATGTTTTTCAAACCGATATCGGCGACGAGCCGCGCATCGTGCTCGGCGATGCAAAATTTCGCGCATCTGAGATGGATTCAGTCCGCTTATTCCAGCGCTGGGTGGAGGAAGTGAAGGACGCAATCGATGAGGCAACTACCGCTGAGCGTTCGGGAATTCATGTCGACCTTTGGTTCGAGCGCCACCTCTTCTCGCAGTTGCTCGAGATTGTGCCACCGGGAATCGACGAAGTGCTCGCCATCATCCGCATCTCTGAACTTCTTGGCGATTCCGCGAAGCGGATCGTTATCGACATGGCGCCGACCGGGCACGCGCTGGATTTGCTGCGCACGCCGGACCGCATACTTGCATGGACACGCCTGTTGTTGAAAACACTGGCAGCCCACCGTACACTTGGGTTCGCCCGCGATGCCGGGGTAAAAGTTGCCGAGCTCGGGCAGCGGGTTCGTGAGTTGCTCGACGTTCTGAGAGATCCGAAACAAACGAGCATCTTCACCGTGGTACTGCCCGAGCCCTTGCCGGATCGCGAAACCGAAAGGCTCATGGACGATCTCGAGGAGCTGGGCTTGCTCTCGAAATCCATGTTCATTAATCGCGTGTTATTTCCCAATGACGTCGTGGGATGTCGAAAATGCGAACGGGCCAGGCAGTGGCAAATAGCGACCATGGCGCGGCTGGGCGGCCGCTATCGTGGTAAGACTTTGTATGCGGTGCGAAATTTTCCCACCGAAATCGCCGGCAAAAATGCCTTGCGCTCTTTCACGGGTGAGCTATGGCGCGTAAAGTAGCAGGCGACTTGGTTCTGTATCTCTATGCAGTGACGAAGTCAGGTATCGGCGACACCCCACAGGTTCGGGGCGTCGATGGAGAAGCAAGGATCGAGGCGATTCCTTGCGCCGGTTTGACCTGCTGGATCAGCCGCGTGCCCGCTGCCGAATTTGGCGAAAGCTTCTCACAGCGGCTCGAAAATCTGGATTGGCTGGCAGCAGTAAGCGTCCGCCACCAGCGAGTGATAGCGGCGATTGCGGAGTCCCGCGACACATTGCCGGCCCGTCTGGGCACAGTTTTTCTTAGTGAAACATCTCTCGAGGCAGACATCCGGAAGCGAAAAGCCGCTCTGGAAGCGGATTTGCGCCGAATCGCCGGAACGCAAGAGTGGGGTGTCAAAGTGTTTGCATCGCCTCAACCGGCGGTATTGCCGGCGAGGGTGCGGACAGGAAAGGAATATCTCCAAGCGAAATCGAGCCTGCTGCGCTCGCGCAAGCCGCCCGTATTAGACGAAGGCGTAAAGAAATTTGCCCACGAACTGGAGCAACTCGGGATTGCAACCGCCGAAGGCGGCAGGATAAGCGGTGGAACGCGAGACCTTCAATATCAGGCAAGCGTTTTGTTGAAGCGCAGCGATCGAGCCAAGTTGGAAAAGTTGTTGCGCCGATTTTCCCGCGCGTGGAAGGATACACATAAAATCGAATGCAGTGGACCTTGGCCACCCTACTCATTCGTTTCGCACAGCGCAAAATCGGATTGAAACGAGCAACGAAAGTGTTATAGTCCGCCTCCCAAACGACGTAGAGCAGGCACGTACATTTTGGATAGCGCCAACAATGTCGTAATCGTCGGCACAGATTTTGCGGATGACGTTTCTCTGCTCGATATCATTGATCACATCCTGAACGCCGGCGTGGTAATTCGTGGCAGCTTGGTAATTTCGCTGGCAGGAGTCGATCTGGTTTACCTCGGGCTTGATGTGGTCCTAACCTCGGTCGAGACTGCCATCCGCTATTTGCAATTACAGCCGCCCAGTCCCCTGCGCAATTCCAGGCAAAGGCGGCCGGACTAATGCCGGTGCTCGCGTATTGCATTACCGAGGCCCGCAGTGATCTTGCAATTCCAGCCACCGGCGTTCGGGGCATGCCGGTTCACTTGGTGGCTGCGGGAGCTTTGCAATGCTTTGTCTCACACTTCGAATCCGGCAGTATGGAAGGAAAGGCGACGATTCGCGAGGCTGCGCTGGAATTTCATCGCATAGTTCAGGAATTATTTCGCCAAGCGGCTGTTGTGCCGTTTCGTTTTCCGACGATCCTGGCCGATGAGGACGAAATTTCTGTGTTCCTCGCCGAGCATTCGGAAGAATATGAGAATGCCTTATCACGCTTGCGAGATGCCGTGCAGATGGAGATTCGGATTGAGGAGCGCGAGCCGGCACGAGCTTCAGCCGCTTCGGGCACCGAGTATCTTCGCCAGCGCCAAACTTCGCATCGGCGCGTGGAAGAGACAGCATCGCGCTTCCGGGAAGCGAGCCAAGAATGGGTGCGGGAGTGGCGGCAGCGAGAAACTCCGTCCGGACTCCGCTGCTATGCGTTGCTGACGCGCGAACAACGGGAGCCATTCCTAGCGTCGATGAAGCGAGTACAGATTTCACCGGACCAGACAGCCCGTGTCACCGGTCCGTGGCCCGCTACCGAGTTCTTGAAAGCGAATGATGAGCAAACAGGAACATAAATCCGGAATCAGGGAAACGCCAGACTCGTTCCGGCTTTCCGATGCTGCTGAAGGGCTTTCCGGACGCATTGATTGTTCGCCTGAAAATATCGAGCAAGGGCTGGCCAAACTCGTGCTAAGCCTGATTGAGCTGCTCCGCCAGCTACTCGAACGCCAAGCCATCCGCCGTATGGAAGGGGGCTCGCTGAATGAAGAGCAAATCGAACAGATGGGCGAAGCCCTGATGAAGCTGGAGACAAAGATTCACGAACTCGCCACGAATTTCAATCTCTCGCCGGCAGACCTTAATCTCGATCTCGGACCTCTGGGCCGTCTACTCGAATGATGATGTCTCACGAGCTGGATGATCAGCCTCGACGGTGGCGCGCTGCAAATAGCTGGAGCGACATACCTACAACTCATCTCAAAATGCCCTGTCCGGCGGTCAATGAGTGTAATAGAGATTTAGCAACAGCTAGACCCGTCGAGGCGGCTCCCAGTTCGTAAAATACCGCAGGCCCGATGTGTGTATAATCAGGCCGCTCTTGAAGTCCAAAAAAAGAGACCCCGCTTCACTCGTCGAAGGAAAACCCTATTCAACCCGATCACGAGAGGATTCGATGAAGTACATGATCAGCTGGAACGAACGCCCACAGGGTTCGCCCGCCGAATACGAGAAGGCTCAGACGCGAATCCTCGAGGTTTTTGGGCAGTGGAAGGCGCCCGCCAATTTTAAGATCGAGTTCTTCGTGATACGCGTGGGCGATTGGGGAGGATATTTGCTGGTGGATTGCGACGATTCATTGACGCTCCATAAATTTTGTTCGATGCTGCCTGCTTTCACCTTCGAGGTGCGTTCCGTAGTTCCGGTCGCGGACGCCGTCCGTGCCGAACTCGAAGTCATGGCTTGGCGCGACGGACTCAAAATCAAGTGACATTCCAGCGCATCCCAAGAAAACGGCACTCAGTCTGAGTGCCGTTTTTGCGCTTATTTTTCTTGGTACTTCTCCTTCCACCTTCTGCTTCGCGGGAAACCTTGAACGGTGAACCTATCCCCTTTTCCGATCTTGGGGTTTTGAGCGTTATGACGATTTTCGACTGTTAACCAATGACGGTAGTGGGCTACTTTGAAGTACTGCCCCCGAGCTAGGCCGTGGTGACTTTGCCGTCCCAGTCTCCGCCAGATGGGACGGAGGCGTGTTGATGAATCAATTTCCACTCGCCGTTTCGCCTCTCGAAGCAATCAGTCTCGCGCACTAAGAGACGTTTCGCATCGCCCGTCTTCAGCACGACGCTCACTCTTTGAATCGTGCAAACGAGGCCCATGTTGCCGTTCACGACGACGTCCATTTCGAGGATGTCTATCTTGCAAGACTGGAAACTGCCGAACACCCTGTCAAAAAATTTCAGCGCAGGCTGAATACCCCGCGAGGCAAAGGGTGGGATGTCGAACCATAAGGCATCCTCGGCCCAGTGTCGCGTGCTTTGGGCTCCGGTCATGGATTCGGTCATCTCCTTGACAATAGAGATGAGCGTTTCCTTATCCTTCCCCTTGCTATCGCTGATTGGCTTGGCTGGTGCGTCAGACATTTGGCGGCCTCTCCTCTGGCGAACTCTAGTCTAGCCGCATCATGGGCTACGCGGCAGATTCTTGACTGACGAAATCAAGCGATAGCGCTCAATACCGCCTGGCCAGGGTCAATGAGTGTTAAGACGATATTTCAACAACTGGCTTTCACAGCGCGATCGGCCTACACTCGACAACCGTGAATAGGTTGGAGGCCCCCATGATCCGAGAACGGGCGCTGAAGATTGTCATGGTTGTGCTGGGCTTGCTCTTTGTGGCGGGTATTTACCCGATTGTGATGTACCTATGGCGGCCAGGAGACGAGCCGCCAGGCGACACGATGATGCTCAGCCTGTATGTCACGCTTGGGATTTTTCTGCTGTTGTCGGTGCGTAACCCATCGGCGCATCGCACCCTAATCACCTATGCAGGATGGGCGAACATTGCTCACGGCACTGTGATGGCGCTCATGGCAATCCATCCTGAGAGCGACCGCAGAGGTCTGCTGATTGCCGCTGGTCTGTCTGGTGTCATCGGCGGAATCCTGATCGGGCTGGCTCCCGCAAAACGCTCTGATAATCCCTTTTAACGGAGAACTGGGGTTGAGCCAACGCTGAGCACGGCAAATGCATGGAAACTATTTGCGCCGCTGAAATACTACGAGGAGAGTTTACGGATGATATGGTTCTTAACGGCTACTTGCATAGGGGTGTTATTCCTGACGATCCTCGCAATGAAGCGAACGAGAGCTCAGGAGCAGTTACAGCATCACAGCATTACGGCTGCGGAACTCCACGCCTTGCTGGCAGGGGGCCAGAAAGTGGCGCTGTTTGATGTGCGCCAGCCTCTAGATCTATTGGCCCATCTTGAGATCATCCCAGGCGCACAGAGGATTGCGCCAAGCGAATTGCTCGAAAAGCCGACCCTGATACCACGGGACCAAGAGGCGATTGTCTACTGTACCTGCCCTGGTGAGAAGACCAGCCGTGAAATTTTGCATCGAGCTCTGGCAATGGGTTTTTCGCGGGTCAAGTTTCTGCGAGGTGGGCTGGCGGCGTGGAAACCAAATGGTTATCCGTTGGAGCCATACCGAGAGGTTTTTCACCTACATGACGCAAAAGTAGCCCAGCATTCGGGGTAAGCAGAATTGCGCGGTCAAGGCCGCAATGATAACTGACGAAATCAGGCGATTACACTCAAACCCCACGAGGCGCTAGTGGGCTAGGTTCGGGCGAAGGCTGCGGAACCAAAATCAGGGTGAGGTTCCGGAACAGGCGAAGGAACTACATCCGGATCAGAACCGGGTGAAGGTTCGGGATCGGGTTTAGGTTTAGGCCGTGGGTCAGGAATTGGCGGCAATTCTTCCCCAGAGATAAATATCACCTCTTGATTCATGAAAGATATCCGATGCGGTACCTCATGCTCCTGATGGCCTTACCGTTTTCTAACCGTACGTTGCGGTCTTTGAACCAGGAAGGCGCTCAAGGATTCTTCCAGGAGACTTTGCACGATTCCAAAGACGCGAACCATATCCGGGATCAATGTGCTTATCTGGATTTCGAGCACGTTGCAGTGAATGCAGGCCGCGATTGCGTCCTGTAGAAGGCTCGCTTCCCGCACAAGCCATGCTGCTAGATATCCTTGGGCGATTCGCATTTTGCCATGCTGTGCGGCGGCGAACTTATTTTCGGCTGTGATTTTGTTGCCTTCGAAAATTCCGACAGCAACATCCAGCAATCGCGGAACATGATCCTTACGTTCAGCATCGGGCAAATTGATTCGGCTCAGGTCTGCGTCCTGTTTTGCAAGCTCCAGCCACTTTTCTGTGATGTACCCCCGCTCTCGCTTGATGATTTCGCTTAGGCGCTTGGGCTTGATCTCCGGCCGACGTGCTCCTCTTTCCATTTTCGATTTGATCTTCGCGACAATATCCTCGATTTCACTCGGTTTGATCAGGTAGTCGTCTACTCCTTCACGCAACGCCTGCAATGCTGTTTCAATTGCGGGATAGCCGGTCAATATGAGTCTGACGGCGTTGGGTTGTGCACTGCGCATCGCACTGACAACCGTAAAACCGTCACCGGCACGCTCAATGTTCATATCGGAAATGAGGACA
>QIAB01000142.1 GCA_003225455.1 Acidobacteriota bacterium | reverse complement strand
AGTGCTGGATATGATTGAATCCGAGAAACTCTGCGCTCGCGCAAATCATCTGGGAGAGATTTTCCGCAAACGCGCTGCCGACTGGCAGAAGCGGTGGGAATTGGTCGGGGAAGTGCGCGGACTCGGCGCGATGCAGGCTCTCGAGCTTGTGCGCTCGCGCGCTACCCGTGAACCTGCGGACGAAGAGACGAAAGAAGTGTCACAGTACTGCTACGAGCACGGATTGATTTTGATCACTGCCGGTACCTACGGCAATGTAATCCGCCTGCTGATGCCACTGGTGGTCACCGACGCGCAAATGCGCGAAGCGCTGGATGTCCTGGAATCCGCTCTGGCCGCTGTTGCTGAGAAGAAAAGTGCCGTTGCCCAGCTTGCGTGATGAGCAGGTCGTTCTCGGGTGGGGTTGCTCTTTGCGGTATGTGCGGAAGAGCAACCACAGTCGAGGATCCCAAAACCTGTGTATCATTATTGCAGTTGTTAGGCATTCTAACGAATACCTAACCGCTGCGATTTTCGACAAACGACGCACTTGATTAACGCGAAAGGCATCATTGCCATGACAGTAGCAGCACCTCCGATTACCCAGCTCACCAATTACATCAACGGCCGATGGACTGAATCGCGCGCCTCCGAGTGGCTTGATGTTGTCAATCCCGCAACCGGTGAGGCGCTGGCGCGTGTCCCTCTGGCCGATGCCGCAGAAGTCAACGCCGCCGTGGGGGCAGCTGCCGCGGCCTTCCCAGAGTGGCGACGCACGCCTCCCGAAGATCGCATCCAGCCGTTATTCAAACTGAAAAATCTTCTCGAGGACCATCTCGACGAATTGAGCCGCATCATCACGCAGGAAAATGGAAAAACTTTCACCGAGGCCAAGGCCGAGATGCGCCGCGCCATCGAGAACGTTGAGGTTGCGTGCGGTATCCCGATGATGATGCAGGGCTACAACCTGGAAGACGTAGCGCGCGGAATCGATGAGACGATGATCCGGCAGCCGCTGGGCGTCGTCGCTGCAATCGTGCCATTTAACTTTCCCGGCATGATCGCTTTTTGGTTTTTGCCCTATGCGATCGCTTGCGGAAATACTTTTATTCTGAAGCCCTCTGAGCGGGTTCCGCTCACCATGCACCGTGTCTTTGAGTTGCTTGAACAAACTGGTTTGCCTAAGGGTGTGGTGAATCTGGTAAATGGCGGCAAAGCCGTAGTAGACGCGCTGCTCGATCATCCCAAGGTGCGGGCGATCAGTTTTGTCGGATCCACCCCGGTTGCGAAGTACGTCTACGCCCGGGCGGGAGCCAATGGCAAGCGGGCGCAATGCCAGGGTGGAGCGAAGAATCATGTAATCGTCCTTCCCGATGCCGACATGAACATGGCCACACAAATCATCAGTGACAGCGCGTTTGGCTGCGCTGGTCAACGCTGTTTGGCTGTTTCGGTCGCGGTGACGGTCGGCGAAGCGCAAAGAACTTTCCGTGATTCGATCACTGCAGCAGCAGCATCGCTGCGTGTGGGTAATGGGCTTGATGAAGGCGTGCAGATGGGGCCGGTCATCACGCCAAAGAGCAAATCGCGGGTTGAATCGCTAATTGGAGTTGGAGAAAAACAAGGCGCTAAAGTTCTGCTCGATGGACGCAACGCAAGAATACCGAAACATGAAGCAGGAAATTTTGTTAAGCCGACTGTGCTCGATGACGTCCCGCGCGATAGCGAACTCACCGACGCAGAAATTTTTGGTCCCGTGCTGAGCCTGGTTCACGCCAATGATATGGATGAAGCGTTGGCATTTCTCGAGCACAGCGCCTACGGAAACCAGGCTTCTTTATTTACGTCGAGCGGCTCGGCTGCGCGTCGCTTCCGTTATGAAGCTCCCGCTGGGAACATTGGGATCAACATTGGAGTCGCTGCGCCCATGGCCTATTTCCCGTTCAGCGGCTGGAAGGACAGCTTCTTCGGCATCATGCACGGACAAGGCCGCGACTCGGTCGAGTTTTATACGGAAAAAAAAGTTGTGGTTGAGCGCTGGGCCAAAGAGCACTCGCGCAAATTCTGATTTGTTCCTCTGTGTAACTCTGTGTTCTCTATGGTTAAGTTTTCGCCACAGTGGCACTGGTGAACAGGGAAATTTAAGGGGCTCTCATGTCCAATACCATTCAAAAATACAAAGACTACGTAATGACGGGTTTTCTGAAGTCAGTCGCGCCAATCGTGATTGATCGCGCCAGCGGTTGCACTGTGACCGACGCCAGCGGCCGTGAGTATCTCGACTGCTTCTCCGGGATTTCAGTTGTCAACGCGGGTCACTGCAATCCACAAGTGATCGCGGCGGCAAAGAAGCAGATGGACAAGCTCGTCCACTGCTCTTCCTATCTTTATCACGTGCAACCGGTCGCCGATCTCGCCGAGAAGCTCGCGGACATTGCGCCTCGCGGACTTACGAAAACGTTTTTTGGTAATGGCGGAGCAGAGGCCATTGAAGGCGCGATGAAGCTTGCCCGGCTCTACACGGGCAAGCACGAATTCATCGCGTTGCACGCCAGCTTTCATGGACGTTCCTGGGGCGCGCTCAGCGTTACCGGCAATCAAGGCCGCAAAAAGCGAGGAGGGCCCTACGCACCCGGGGTTGCATTCGCTCCTGCGCCGTACACCTATCGTTCGCAATGGCCGGACGCTCCTGAAGAGTGCGGATGGCAGTGTGCTCGTGCACTCGAGGATGTAATCCGCTTTGCCACCTCCGGCGATGTCGCCGCGTTTATTGCTGAGCCGGTAATGGGCGAGGGTGGAATCCTGGTTCCGCCGCCGAACTATTTCGAAGCAGTCAAGAAGATTCTTGATCAGCACGGCATTTTATTTATTGCCGACGAGGTGCAGTCCGGCTTCGCGCGTTGCGGCAAGATGTTTGCGATCGAGCATTACGGAGTCGATCCGGACATTCTGGTAACCGCTAAGGGCATCGCCAATGGGTTCCCGTTAAGCGCGTATACCACCAGGCCGGAGATTGCTGCTGCTTACAAGCCCGGAGATCATCTCTCTACGTTTGGCGGAAATCCGGTTTCCTGCGCCGCCGCGTTGGCCAACATTGAATTTCTGGAGAAAGAAAATCTCGCCGCGCGGGCGACTGAGACCGGCAACTATGTGATCTCGAAATTGCGAGAGTTGCAGCGCGAGAATCCTTTAATCGGCGAAGTTCGTGGCCTTGGATTGATGATCGGGGTCGAGCTGGTAAGAGATGAAAAGCTCACGCCTGCTGCCTCTGAAGCGGAAGGGATTCGCGACGCGCTGCTCCGGCAAGGAGTGCTGGTCGGCGTGGGAGGGGTCTACGGGAACGTGGTCCGCTTCCAGCCGCCGTTAATTATCACGCGGCAGCAGATTGATCGGGCACTGAATGCCTTTGCGGCAGCTTTGGCCGAAGTCGCACAACCGGCACATGCGTAGTGGCGATCACAGAAGAATTAGTCCCATACGCAGCCCCAACGTTACAGCTTCCGTGCGGGTGGCGGCTCCCAGCTTATCGAGGATTGAGCTGATATGAAATTTAATCGTGTGTTCGGAAACGCCCAGCCGGTCGGCAATCTCGCGATTTGGCAGGCCCTCGGCCAGCATCGCCAAAACCTCAAGCTCCCGCGCTGTTAACTCTTCATGTGAAGTAACGCGCGACGTTGCGGGAATACGCTCGGAGAGAGTCTCGGCAATCTCAGGATCAAGCAGAACTAACCCAGCATATGCAGTGTGAATCGCGGAGACGATTTCCTCGCCCCCAGCCTCACGCACCAGAATCGACCTCACCCCAGATCGAAGGGCCTGCGCAGTCCATGCCGCACTGGGATGGTCAATGAGCGCCACAACTGGCAACCCGTTTTGAGTGACCAGCGGAGCTTCCTGTTCAAGGTCGGCCAGAACCACATCGGGTTGTAGCTCCATCGCGCGTTGACCGATGGTATGCGTGCCCTGCAGTGCCCCGACAAGCTTGAATGAAGGTGACTGCTTAATAATCGATTCAAGCCCGGCGCGGCGAACGGCAGAAGCGGAGGCTAATAGCACGCGTATGATTCCGCTCCCGTTTCTCGCCGCCATTTGCTTTATCTCGCAGGACGTTCAGTCAACTTGATCGAAACCTCAACCGGAGATCCTGCGCGTAAAACCGTTGCGCTAACCGCATCGCCGATTTTCGCCGAGGCTAATAGCCCGCGAATATGTTCCGTGTCCAAAGTCGATTTCCCTGCTAATTCGACGACAGTGTCTCCTAAAACGATTCCAGCCTTCTCGGCCGGACTGCCGCCTTCGACGTGCAGCACCATCAATCCGCCGGAACGGGGTGACTTTAATTTGCCGCGCAGATTCTCCGGAATTGCAACTGGCTGCATGGCGATACCGAGATAAGGCCGCGCGATGTAGCCTTTTTTGAGTAGCTCGTCAACCGTGCGATTGACGGTGGCAACTGGAATCGTCACTGCGCGACCGCGGCCGAGTCCGTTAGTGTTTACACCCAGGACCTTGCCTTCCGCACTGACGAGCGGCCCACCGGAAAATCCGGGATAAAGCTCAAGATCGAGTCGAATACTTTGATCGATGCGGCCGCCGCGCCAGGTACGCCATTCTCCACCGATGCCGCCAATAATCCCGGAGCTTGCGACCAGGTTTCCCGCCCGCGTGCGTCCAAGGGCGAGAACGAAATTTGCCAGTTTCAACTGGGCAGGATCGCCAAATTGTGGAACGGCGGCTTTGTCCTTCTCGACCTTCAAGACTGCGAGATCAGTACCGGGGTCTCGGCCAGCGAGTTGCGCATCAACGCGCTTTCCATCGGGCAACAAGATTTTGATTTCGTCTTCGCGCCGAATCGTATGTTCGGCAGTGACAACAACGCCTTCGCGCCAATAAATACCGCTGGATGGGATTCTTCTCCGCGCAAAAACTGTCACCACTGATTGACCTGCCTGCGCGGCAGCTGAGGTCAATTCGTCTGAAAACTTTGCAATTGTTGAAGCTGCCATTTCGATCTCCTTAGCTGAGTTCTGACTTCATCATGGCCTCGAACTCGATTTCACACATCAGCCGAACGGCTAGGCTCTGCCAGTTCGATCAGCTAGTGATTTGATAAGATCGAATCAGGGAAGTAGTCGCGTTCTACGCCAGCTTCTCCGGGGATCGACTCCGTTTTCTTTCCGCCTCTGAAATCACATACACGATCAGAATGATCAGCTCAGGCTCGATGGGATGACGATAGCGAGCGTGGGGGAAGGCGACGTAGTAGACGAGCGGGTAACAAAGAATCAGCCAGAAAAACAACCAAGCGCCAGGGCGGCGCTGACGCAGCGCGCGAGCGAGTCCCCAAATGGCCAGCACGGATGAAGCCAGAAAAACAAAATTTTCAAGCGGCGGCAGCGCTGAAATCTGCGCTGGCCGGGGGCGTCCGGCCCAGTAGTAAATGAATCGCTTCAGGTAGAGGCCGGCAAAGCGCAGGTAATCCTCGCGAATAAACGCTATTGCCTCGCGCTTTCGTTCGGCGACATAGGCGATCTCACCTAACTGACGATAGCGCCGCATCTCGTAGACATTCTGCGTGGGATGCAGATATTCCCTCCACGTGCCGTTCGCGCCAGGCCCGTTGCCGATGCGCAGCTCGGCGCCAAGATTAGATCGCAGAAAAACAAATTGTCCGAACGTCCGGTAATTGCGAATCAGCCACGGCGTGATGCACGCAAAAAAAACGATCGAAGCCAGAATTATTCCGCCGACGGATCGCTTGCAACATTTCGCGCGGTGGTACCAAACCCATAGCCCGGAAGCCGGCAAGAACGCTAGCATGGAAGTATTCGTCAGCGCTGCGATTCCCCACAGCAGGCCGAACTCAACCCAGGGACGAAGGCCATCGCGTTCCTCCAATTCGAGCGTAAGCCAAAAAATAATCGCCAGCAGCAGGGCTGCGAGGCTGGTTTCCCAGACCCAGCGCGTCGCAAATCCGGAGGGCAACAGCGCCCAAAACCATGATGCCCAGACGGCAACCGTTTCGCTGAAACATCGGCGGGCGATCAAAAAAATGGGAATGCAGGTAAGCGCCGAGAAAATGCTGTTGACGATCAACAGGACGAGCGCCGACGCTCGCGTATAAATTCCGAACACTTTGAACACGCCTGCGATCACGAAGGGATAGAGCGGCGGCTCCCAAGCTGTAGGGCCAGTGGTTTCATTGAACGGGTTAGCAAAGCCCTGGCCCGAGGCAAGGGATCGCGCAATGCGCCCCATCTCGTAGCCAAAACTGAAATTGTCGTCAACCGTCTTGAATCTGTAGGTATGCGCGACGAGAATCAATCCCACACGCAGGATGAGGGCGATCAGGACCATCCAGAAGAAAGAAGTGCGAGCGTGGACCCACCAAGGACGACCTGCATTGATGGAATGCTTTGTCTGCGGAGTTGTCGCGGTCGCGTAGTTCATTCGCCCCGTTGCGGCTGATCGCCTCTGTATTGTAAAGGGGAAACTGGAGGGTGGCCCGTCCAAGCTATGCTTGGGCGGGGGTCTTCCTGGGTGGACCAACCCGCGCGGTCGGAAAAACTAAGTCACCAACATGACCGCGCAAGCTTAGGCAGATTTCTTGGCTGGCAAGGGAAACTCGATCACCTTCCCGCGTTGTTGCGGCGGGACACACGGCGGGCTTTTCCGGAGCCTGTTCGGTGTGTAGAACTCAATTCCTTTGCCACAAATCCTACCTGCTTTTTTCGATTCGTCGTCCGCGGGCTTGCAACCGGGACTGCCGCATTCCATGGGAGCAGGTTCGCTCCCATGTGCTCTGCGCTACCTCTGTCACCGCCAAAAAGCCAAGCAGTTACAGTCTGTGAAAGCTGCTTTCAAGCTATATGGAATGTTTGATTCAGCAGTCAGGGATTGGGATCGGGCGTATTGTCATGTGATTGTCAAATGATTGTTTGCAGTTTTAGGCAGGAGTTTGGGTGGGAAGTATATGACGGAAATCTTCGTCCCAATTCTGGGGTTGTGGATACCACGAAAGCTGTGACAGCGCTCACGCGCCACCACCCGTGCGCCTATTGCAAGGGGTGGGCCAACCCGCCTTTCATTTTCATTCTGGCGTAAACTCATCAGCGGAAAGCCTGTGCTACCCGTCCAGCCGACGATGAAAGAAAAGTTCGTTCCCCGAAAAGATATTCCGCGTATTGGTTGGGTCTTGGTAGACGCTGTTGATAACTGGACGGCGGACTTTGCTTGCCAGAACTGCAAATTTCCCCATGTCCGTTACGTGCATGAATTAAAACACAAAAACACAGGCACAATTATCAGCGTCGGCTGTGTCTGTGCTCAACATCTCACGCAAGACTTCGCTACTCCTCGACTGCGGGAAAAAGCGTTAAGAAGCTGGGCTGGTCGCCGGATGCGTTGGCCGACTCTCAATTGGAAGCGTTCTTACAAAGGAAATTTGTTCCTAAAGAAACAAGGCATGGTGATTGTAGTCAGACCGTCAGGTGGAAAATGGGTGGCGAGTTACAAACCTGCCGATGACAATCAGGGAATCTGGACATCAGTAAAGGGATTGCACGATACCCCCGAAGAGGCCAAACTTGCCTCCTTCGACGCGCTGTATTCTCCTTCAAAAACCTGGTCAGATCACTGATGGGGCGGATGGCCCAAGCTATCTAGCCCTATCCTACTCTCGAGGGTGGCCCGTCCAAGCTATGCTTGGGCGGGGGTGTTCGTCCTTAACAATTTTCCTAGCCAATGTTGGAACGACACCTCCCTTCACGGTGCCGGGACTGAAGCTTGACGGCACGGCGGCCGACGGGGTGGGAATTTTTTTGACGGTGCGGGTTCGTCCACCCAAGAAAACCCCGCCCAAGCATGGCTTGGACGGGCCACCCCACGGAGTGGGTGAGACACATTCGCCCGGGCGCCCACCCACCGGCCCTTTAAACTTCACTTCTGGTGATGGGGGTG
>QIAB01000141.1:7921-11736 GCA_003225455.1 Acidobacteriota bacterium | reverse complement strand
GTTTCTTTGGTTGTATCGCTCACAACTACGCCCACGATGTGCGCGAAGTTTCTGCGGCCGCTGGGAGAGGAAAAGCATGGGCGCATCTATCGTGCAAGCGAGTGGGCGTTCGACCGAATGCTCGCGGGCTATCGTGGAAGTCTACGCTGGGTACTGAGGCACCAACCGCTGACTTTGGCGATCACAATCGCTACGGCAGCACTGAGCGTGTATCTCTACATCAATGTTCCGAAAGGTTTCTTCCCACAGCAGGATACCGGCAGGATTATGGGGTCGGTGCAGGCGGCGCAGGATATTTCCTTCGATGCCATGAAGCAAAAGATGTCGCAGTTCGTGAACATTGTTATGCAGGATAAGGCTGTCCAGGCAATAGTTGGTTTCGCCGGAGGGAACACACAATACAACACCGGCCGCATGTTCATTACTCTGAAGCCGCTGAAAGAACGGAAAGAAACCGCTGACCGGATCATTGCGCGTTTGCGAAAAAAATTGTCGGTCGTGCCTGGCGCTACGCTCTACATGCAATCAGCGCAGGACTTAACCATCGGCGGCCGGCAAAGCCAGGCACAATTCCAGTACACGCTGCAAGGCGAAAATCTGAATGATTTGAATACCTGGTCTCCTCGCTTGCTGCAGAAACTGCGCTCGCTGCCTGAACTCCGCGACGTCAACACCGATCAGCAAGATAAAGGATTAGAAACTCAAGTCATCATTGATCGCGATACCGCCGCGCGGCTGGGAGTGGCCGCTGCCGATATTGATAACGCTCTCTACGACGCCTTCGGCCAGCGGCAGGTTTCGATCATGTATCGGCAACTTAATCAGTATCACGTGGTGATGGAGGTTGCGCCGGAGTTTGCCAAAAGTTCCGAGGCGCTGCAAAACATTTATGTGCGCGCTTCGAACGGAACTGTTGTGCCGTTGGCTACGTTTGCTCATTTTGGGCCATCGAATACTGCTCTGGCGGTTAACCATCAGGGGCAATATCCGTCGGTGACGTTGTCATTCAATCTGGCGCAGAACGTGTCCCTCGGGGAGGCGACGCAAGTGATCGAAAATGCCGAGCGCGCCATTGGCTTTCCATCCACTATAAAAGCCAGCTTTCAAGGGACGGCCGCGGCATTCCAGCAGTCCCTGGCCAATGAACCGATTTTGATCGCGGCGGCGCTGGCGACGGTTTACATCGTCCTGGGAGTGCTCTACGAGAGTTACATTCATCCCATCACCATTCTCTCGACGCTGCCGTCCGCCGGAGTGGGTGCGATTCTCGCGCTGAAGCTGACGCATAACGAACTGAACGTCATGGGACTGATCGGCATCATCCTGCTGATTGGGATCGTCAAGAAGAATGCCATCATGATGATTGATTTCGCGCTTGAGACCGAACGCAATGCAGGCAAGAATTCTACTGAATCAATTTACGAAGCCTGCATTCTTCGCTTTCGTCCCATCATGATGACCACCATGGCAGCCATGCTCGGCGGACTGCCGCTTGCCCTGGGCACCGGCACAGGATCGGAATTGCGCCGCCCGTTGGGAATCACGATTGTCGGCGGATTGATCGTCAGCCAGGCGCTGACGTTATTCACCACTCCCGTTGTCTACATTTATATGGATCGCCTGCGCCTCTGGGCCAGCCGCAAACCCGCCACCCGGCCAGGAGAAGCAGGTCCGATCACGCCGAGTCCCAGCGCGGCAGATTAGGCGCGTTGCACGCGGTGCAGATCCCGGGCGAAGTCGAGTGATCAAACCTGTGACAAATGAACATCACTGTCCTCGCTTTGAAAACCTCAGATGCTAATGGATAAAGCGTGGGGCAGCGGGCCCCTTACAGAAGGACAAAAGTTTTTCTCTCCGACAGCGACCAAACGAACAAGGCGTCGATGCTTCAGCGGATAATTCAAATTTATACATCCCTGGCTTATCGAATCTGTGGTAACCCTTGAGCCCTTTCCGAGAAATCACCTGCAAGCGCGTATCGATGGAATCGCTAGCACAAACATCGATGTAATGGCCGTTCCTATATCCTCGTCTAATCATTGGAAAGTCGTATGCACCATCAATATCGGTCCAATGGAGCGGTGAACGCTCATCATCAATTAGCCGCTCATCCAGCCAAATGCGCTCTACAAATACTTCGCACTGGCGAGCAGGAAAGCCAATCTCGTTATAAACCCAGACCCGGATATATCGAGATTCGCCGGTCCGGTGCGATGGCTCCGACTTGTACGTTGTCGTAACCGAAGCTGTCGATCCGGCAAAATCAAAAGTGCTGCTAGAGGCATCTACAGAGTACCTAACCGCTACAGTTTCCGTCTTGCGCGGTCCCCGATGCGTAACATGTAACATTGGTTTAAGCAAGAACCTCCCCCAGCGTTCGATTACACCGTAATCGAGCGGGAACCCATTCATGGCACTAGTGTAAAACGCTCCCCGTATGAAAAAACCAATTCCAGTATTTATTCCTGCCACAAATCCTTGAAAATACCTCCTGTCTTAGTGAATGGCGGTACGACTCTACTGGATGCTGCGCACGCAAAAGCCGTATCCAGAGATCGTTCGCATCGAGAGGAGCTCGCCGGTGCCCCGGGGTCGGCGCAAGCTAGACCGTAACCTTGATTGGGCGCTCTCGCATCCCGCACCGGGCGGGATGTTCGCATAGAAGAATCATGGTTGATGGTTAGGCCGAATCGATGGTTGGTGGAACGATCTTCCACCGCAGAGTGATTCAGCGTGAGATTTCCAGAGTCTTGGTCCTCAACCCTGGCGAAAAAAACGGTGCTTACGCCCCGCCTAGGATTCGTGTCCCTTGACAACGCCTTCGCTCTTATCGAGGGAAACCTCCAAAGCTAAGAACCGGAACTTTCTACTTGGCCTTGACATACTTCATTTTTTTCTTCATTTTTTTCTTGACTGGGACATCGTTCGGATGCACAATCCGCGCGAATCGCCTCTCCGAAGTGGCTTCTGCGGCCAGCGAGTCGAACTTCGTTTTTCGTGGCACCGTGAAGAAGCCCGGCGGGACAACTCTGGAGGTTGTGCCCGCCTCGGCCAGCACTGCCATCGTCCATGTGGACGAGATTCTCGACGGCTCACAAACCTCGGGAGATTTTACCGACCAGGACATCACCGTCGAACTGCGGCAGGCGCCATCCGTGAGAGAAGGCCAGCAGCTAGTCTTTTTCTCAAACGGGGTGGCGTTCGGCGCAAGCATCGCCGTCCGGGAGGTCAACCACGTGGATGCGAAGCAATTCACACCGCAGGGTCTTGCACAGGTCACACAAGCGGCAGCCCTCCGTCCGCAACGGGAAGTGCAAGCCAGAATCGCCCAAGCAGACTTGGTGGTAACTGGGACGATCTTGAGCTTCAAGCCTGCAGCAGGCGAAGAAGGCCGTGTGCCAGCCTCCGAACACGACGCGCAATGGTGGCAGGCTGAGGTCGCGATAGAGAATACGGAAAAGGGCAAGGCTGCCGGAAACAAGGTGGTTGTCTATGTTCCCCACAGCGACGACATCCGCTGGTTCCGGGCGCCCAAGGTCGAGGTTGGCCAGCAAGGCGTGTTCTTGCTGCACCGCACCTCCATCCCCGCGTTGAAGCTGGAAGGTTATACCGCCACTTCCTCGCTGGATGTTCAGCCCATGGAACAACGCCAGCGGATCCAGAACCTTTTGAGAAACCCCTAGTCGAGCGGGAGCACGGAGTCGACAGCTCCGCCCCCAATGAAGACATTTTGCACTTGTAAGGAGGGCACCATGACACAGATTCGGCTTCGTACCTTGGGGAAACTCACTTTGGCGAGCGCGATCTTGGCCGCA
>QIAB01000141.1:0-7910 GCA_003225455.1 Acidobacteriota bacterium | reverse complement strand
CCTGGTCAATATGGTGCCCCCGACGAGGAGTCCGGAGACCAACCAGGACAGCGAGCCGAGTATCGCTGTCAATCCGTCCAATCCTCTTCAGATCGCAGGGTCTGCGTTTACCTGGGACGATCTCAGGGGGCTCACGATGCTGGGAGACCTGGCACCCATATACGCCTCGGTTGACGGTGGCTTGACTTGGACGGTGGTCATGAATGTACCCAGCACGGCGGGGGCACAGTTCCCCACGGGCGATATCACGCTGGACTTCAGCGGCTCAATTGTCGGCACCACCAATGTCCTCTACACCGGCATTTTGCACGCGCCCGACTTCTCCATGAGAGTCTTCCGGACGCCCGACTACCGGGTCGCGGCCGCCATGACCCTGCTCGGCACTCGTACGCGCAATGTGGATCAGCCACACACGCAGGCGGCGACTGTGCCAGGTGGCGGTCAGGACCGGGCCTATGTAGGGTTCAACAACGGATTTGGTGGGGTTGCCCCTCGCACCGCGACCGTGGATTTCTCGCTCAACGCGGGAATTCCTGTGCCCGTGTTCAACCTTGCTTTGATCGAAAGCCGTGGCACAGGCACGGGCGGGCAAGATGGCTTTGCCAACGTCCCAGCCATCCACCCGGATGGCACGGTCTATGTAGTTTTCTACGGCTGGCGTGTGCGTGGCGCCAGCACGGTGACGTCGGATGTTGTAGTGGTGCGCGATGACAACTGGGCTTCCGGCGGCAGCCCATTCACCGCCCTCACGGATACGGGAGACGGTCTTCCGGGGAACCGGGTCGTAATGGGGACCGCCCTCCCATTCACCTTCATGGGGCAGCAACGGACCGGCGCCAGCAATCTCGCGATCACGGTAGATCCCCGTAATAGCTCGCGGGTCTACATCGCGTGGGCGGACCAGCCTCCCAATACGTCCAACCAGACCCTGCACGTCCGCCGTTCCACTGATCGCGGGGTGACCTGGTCAAACGATCTGCTGGCAGTCGGCAACGCGGTGAATCCGGCGCTGGCCATCACCAACTCCGGGAAGGTCGGATTCCTGTACCAGCAACTCACCGGGACACCCAGCAGCCCGCGCTGGGAAACGCATTTCACGCGCACCACCGATCCTGCTGGCATAAACTGGGACAATCCCGGTCTGCTCCTCGCCAATACTTCGGCCACCGATCCGCCCAGGGTGTTCAGCCCTTATCTGGGTGACTACGACCATGTGGTTGCCGACAGCAATGATTTCTATGGAATCTTTTCCGCCAGCAACTTCCCAGACAAGGCCAACTTCTTTCCGGGCGTCATCTACCAGAGGTTTGTGGATTGGAATACGCACACACTCTTCGCCGATCCTGCGCTACAAAGAAAAGTGGCGGTCTCGATCGATCCCTTCTTTTTCAAGGTGGAAGAGAAGGAACAGCTGCCGAGCTTCCAATACGCCGCGAAATTTGTTTGCGGGAAACCAGACAGTGACGTGGTAGCCCCAGGCATATATTTCACAGCCGTCAACGTGCATAACCCGGCCACCAAGGCGGTGGTTTTCCGGAAGAAATTTGCCATCGCTCTCCCCAATGAGAAGGCCGGGCCGGTTTCGAAGTTCTATGATGCCAAGTTGGGTCCGGACGAGGCTTTTGAGATCGACTGCAAGGACATCTTCCGCAAAACGCAAGGCCAAGCAAGTTTTTTAAAGGGATTTGCAGTCCTGGAGAGTGATTCTGAGCTGGATGTGGTCACTGTGTACACGGCCGCAGGCGCCACCGGCCAGGTGGAGACCATGGAGTTGGAGCGGGTGGCACCCCGCCGCCAGCGTACTGAGGGAAAACCGGACTTGATACCCGTCCCGGATGCGAAGGGGAATTTCTGCCGAGGGAAAAACGGCAAACTAACGGTGACCGTGAAGAACCAGGGCAGCGCCGACGCGCCAGCTTCCACCACCAAGGTCGACTTTGGAGCTGCTGGAACGGCGTCCCAACCCACGCCGCCTATCCCGGCAGGAAGTTCCGTGGACCTCTTGTTCGATTTTCCTCCAAGTTGCTTCCGGCCCGATTGCCGATTTCGGATTACCGTTGATTCCGGCAGCGTGGTAGACGAGTCCAACGAATTGAATAACACCGCCGACGGGTTCTGCTTGGGATAGGGGCAGGTACGCAAGCGAGGCTGCTCCGCTTAGCTGTGTGCCCCAGGTTCGCGCCGCGGTTTTGGGTGTTCGGGATCCCTCGGCTTTCGCTCGGGATTTCGTCAGCGGGCTCGGACGCCCGCGGACGCCCGCTGCGCGCCTCAACCTGGGCGAAGGGAAATTCGAGGCAATCCTCTGCCCGCCTTCTGTTCCCGGTCTCGCGCTGTCCACTCCGATTCGATCTCTACGATCCCCATCTCCCAAAACCTGGGCATCAACCTTGGTGCACCAGGCTTTCCAGCCATCATTTCGGTGTTGCCTCGGGTGGCGTGGTGACACAAGAACGGGATGGCTTAGGCTGGGTCGGTTTCGGCCCGAAAGCCCGAGCCGTGTCGCGTTGCGACCGATTGGTGCGGGAGAGTTCGCGTTGCCGTGCCAGCTCCTTGACGCCGTGCTCCGTGTACTGCGCGCTCGTCAGCGTTGCGAGGAGAGCGACAACATCGTCGATCTCTCCCTCGCTCAGGGCCAGTGGCTGCATGTCTGCGTCGAGATAGGGATTGTGTATCCCATCGCCCTTGTTGTAATGATCCATCACGTCCCACAGCGTCTCTTGCGAGCCGTCGTGAAAATAGGGCGCCGTGATCAGCACGTTGCGCAGGTCCGGTGTTTTGAAGGACGCAATGTCAGCGTCTTTCTTGGTGATGAGAAAGCGGCCGAGTGCTGACATGTTCGTCTGAATAGCAGCCTGATCGACGGCTATTGTATTGCCCGAATTGATCAGTTGCTCAGCCTGACACGCCAGCGCGACCACGTCGTGTCGAATAATGCCTATGCCGATGTTGTGAAAGTCGTTGTCTGTGAAGTAGGTGGCGTCCCGCTTTTCTTCCGTCAAGGCATGGCATTTATTACAGCGAGCACGGGTATTGAAAAGCTCCCAGCCGCGCTTGGCGGACTCACTAATTGCGTTTTTGTCGCCAGCGATGAAGTGATCAAATGGAGAATCGAATGAAAACTGGGTTCGCTCGTAGGACGCAATGGCACGCACCAGATCGGGACCGCTAGGCGGGTGGCCGAAGACGCTCCGAAACACCTGCTGGTATTCAGGCAAGGCCGCGATCTGGGCCACGGCGGCGTCCACATTGGGCTGGCCCATTTCACTCGGATTGGTGATGGGAAGCGCAGCTTGCTCCTCGAGCGTCTTCGCACGCCCATCCCAGAACTGCGTCTTGTTGTAAAGCGCGTTCAGAACAGTCGGCGCATTGCGCTGGCCGACGCGGCCTTTGACGCCGATTGAGGCGGGTCTCCCGTCAGTGAAAGCGCGCGCCGGGTCGTGGCACGTACTGCAAGCAACGGTTCCATCAACCGACAAGCGACCGTCGAAAAAAAGTTTTTGGCCGAGCGCGATTTTCTCAGGAGTTTGCGGATTGTCCGCCGGCACCGCCGCACGAGTGGCCTCGACTGGGAGACCCACTTGTTTAAGGGATTTAGGCTCGGCCAACGGACCAGCAGCGGGAATAGCGGGTGGCTTCGCTGACATTTGCGGCGATGCTTCCACCGTCGCTTCTAAGTTCCGACTCGCTTCTTCGGCGATCGCGCAAGCGAAAGTCAGCGCAGCGGCGCCTGCCAGAAGCGTCGTGCAAAATCGTATTTGGCTCCCAACTGGCATCACGACGCCCCTCTTGGTTTTGTTGATCTTTCGTTGTTCAACTTCTATCACCCACGCGGGATTAAGGTAAAGCCTTGCCCAGGTTTTGGGCGTTCGGATCCCTCGGCTTCGCTCGGGATTTCGTCAGCGGGCTCGGACGCCCGCTGGGCGCCTCAACCTAACCAGCCGCCGACGATATGGCTGCGGTCGCCGGCTGCTCCTTGGCACCCACGATCACCAGCCACAGCATGATGGCCAGCTCTCCGAGCATTGCCGGGAAGGCGCGGTTAAAGACCATCTCCTCGTATTGTGGCCACAATAAGCCGGTAAGGCTGACGGCCAGATAGGCGAAGCAGTTGATCATCAGCCAGACGCCCAGGATGCGGGGAAGGAAGCGCGACCGGTACACCAGAAGGCCGAAGGGAAAGAGCCACAACCCCCAAAATATCTCATTGGCAACGACGCCCTGGTGATGCAGGCGGAGGAAGAGCATGGCGAAGGCATCGCGCTGCGGCTTGTCGAAGCTGGACAAGAAATCGGCGCCGCGCGCCAGCATCAGGGCAGCAGCGTCGTTCAGCGTGTTGAGGAAGTAGATGGGAGTGACCATCAGAGCCCCAAGAATTACCACCAGCCGAGCCAAGCCCTCGTCCACTTCCTTGAACAGTCGGTAAAGAGCTAGTGTGAGGAAGATGGCCATCGTCCCGGTGAGCAGGTCGCTGAGGATACCGAGGCGGAAGAGCGTCTCGTGCGTAGCGATGTTGTCGGCCGTCGCAGTCGCGTTCCCAGCAACGAACAGCTTGTTGGGAATGTAGATCAGGCGCAATGGGGCGGTCAGAAGTGTTAGATAGAGGAGCCCTGCGACTCTGGCGTTCTTGCTGAGAGTGGTCATGCGTCCTCCCGGCTGAGGAGTATAGCCGCAGATACGGCGGAGGCCGTCAAAAAGTTCCGCCATACGAGCAAAGGCGGGCCGATGTGTTCCAATACAATGTTCGCTCCATGCACGCCGCGCGCATTGCTGAGTTGCTACGGCCATTTCTGACGGCGAGGACTGGCGCGGACATTCAATCGAGTCCAGAGAGCGCGCCGGGCACGATCGACGCGGGGCAAGCTGCGACCCCCTCCACCTCGCAGCTGGAATATATATCGATCTATATCGATATACTCCTGCGCTGGAACGCCCGCGTCAACCTTACTGCTGTGCGCCAGGCGGAAGAGATCCTTACGCGCCATTTCGGCGAGTCGTTATTTGCCGCCCGACAACTCTTTCCCGTGCCGCCGAGTTATTCCCCCTTAGCAAAGCCAGCTGGGGCGGACGCCGCTGTTCGCCGAGTTGAGCAAGGCGCGGCGACAAGTAACACCCGCGTTATCGACGTAGGCTCCGGCGCTGGTTTTCCCGGACTCCCGATTAAGATCTGGGCGCCGCAGGTTCACCTCACCCTCATCGAATCGAATCACAAGAAAGCCACCTTCCTGAAAGAAGTGGCCCGCGCGCTTACATTGGCGAATGTCGATGTAGTTACCGCCCGTGCGGAAAACTTCTCCGGCCAGGCCAAGGTTGTCGTGCTCCGCGCCGTGGAACGCTTCGGGAACGTCCTCCCGGTCGCCATTCGGTTTGTCACTCCCGGAGGCCGTATCGCGCTGCTCGTCGGTGACCGTCAGCTTCAGACGGCGCATCAACTTGCCGCTGCATTTCGTTGGTCGGAGCCGATGCGCATCCCACTCTCTAAAGGCCGCGTCCTTATTATCGGAAGTAAGGAACCAGTTTGATCAAGTGGCGTGTTCATAAACAGGTGGGATGAACCAGCGAGAATCTAGCGATCCGTGCGTGGATTAGAAGATTGACTCACGGAAAGTGGGATGAGGTCGCTCATTTCGGAAAAGTTGGTGCGGATAAGGATTGTCGTTGGCGGCGCGATTTCCAAGGCTAACGCATGAATCATTAACCACGAAGGACACGAAGTCTCACGAAGGTTTTGCGCCAACCAATTTTGAAGTGGAGTAATGTTCCACGTGGAACATTCCGGCAGGAATGAGCGAGATAAGCGCGGTTCAGGAAAGGTTTGATCGTTCGGCATGCGAGCGTTTCCCAGAAGGCCTCTTGGGCGCGTTAACTGGTCTCACTCTGGCGTGTACCCCTCTCGCTCGATGTTCCACGTGGAACACTGTGGAAACGTCAGACGAAATGAGCGCCTAACTTTCTTTACCTCCAACAAAATGTTTAAATAAACTTCCTGCACTGAAATCAGGCATTGCATTCGCAGGTTGATTCGCATTATTCTGCGCTCACTCTGCATTCTCCTAAAATCTAAATGGGACGCGTCATCGCGGTAGCCAACCAGAAGGGTGGCGTCGGGAAAACTACGACTGCCATCAACTTGGCCTCGTCCTTCGCCGCCTGCGAAGTAAATACGCTGCTGGTTGACTGCGATCCGCAGTCGAACGCGACCAGCGGCCTCGGTTTAGTCAAAGATCCGGAACGACTCAATACCTACCACCTGCTTGTTGGGGCCGCTTCGGCCGAAGAAGCGGTGCAGGCGACTGCGCTTGAGCAGCTATGGCTTATCCCGGCGAACAAGAACCTGATCGGCGCCAATCTCGAGTTGGTGGAGGCGGACCGGCGGGAATTTCGCTTGCGCGATGCCCTCGCGCCACTCTTTGCGCGTTACGAGTTCATTGTGCTCGATTGCCCGCCAGCGCTAGACCTGCTCACACTGAACGCGCTCGTAGCCGCCGATGCGGTCCTTATTCCAATGCAGGCGGAATATTTTGCGCTCGAGGGCATCAGTGAGCTTCTGGATACGATTGAGCGCATTCGCGGAAGCTTCAACCCCGATTTGGGAATCGAGGGCGTGGTGCTCACCATGTTCGACGAGCGCACGAACCTGGCACAGCAGGTGACGGCGGAGTTGAAGCGGTTCTTTGGCGAAAAGCTCTGCGCGACTACGATTCCGCGCAACATTCGTCTGGCCGAAGCGCCGAGCCATGGAAAGCCAGCGCTATTGTACGATCCGCGGTCGAAGGGCGCGGAGAGCTATATCCGGCTGGCGAAGGAGATTATTGCGCATCGGGAAGCGGTTGCCGTCGAAGGGGACTTGGACAGGCCCACTTCGTCTAGCGACGGCGTAGCGACCGAAGAAGTTGTCACGGCGGAAGTTGCTCCGCTGGAGATCGAGAGTCCGGTCGAGATCGAGCCATCACATTCAGCAGATGAGCAAGCTGCGGTCGTCGCAGCTGAGGCCGAGGTAGAGGCTTCGCAGCAGCATGGCGAGAACGTCGAGGAGATACCCGCTGCGGCGGAGATGGACAAGAGCGCATAGATCGATCATCGTCGATATTGTAAGCATATCGATGGATGTCTATATATAAAGGACCACCACGAAGGACACCAAGGACACAAGGAAAACGACAAAGGAAGGCGATCAGGGATGACGACAACCATGGAGAATGTTGCGCTTCCGGAGAAGGCGGCCACTGACAGGCGGCGCGCGTTGGGGCGAGGGCTGGAGTCTTTATTGCCCGGAGGGACGCGAGTGGTTCCGAGCGCGGCTGCGGCTCCGGCGAATGCAGTCACACCAGACGGGGCTAGGCCGGCGGTGCTGCCGGATGTGCAGGCACAGGCGGCTTCGAGCGGCAGCAGGGTGGCGCAGGTTCCGCTGGATCAGATTGACGAGAATCCATACCAGACACGACAGCACTTCGACAATCAGGCGCTGCAGGAGCTCGCGGATTCCATCCGCGCGAACGGAGTCGTGCAGCCGGTCGTGGTCAGGCCAACGCCGGCCGGGCGCTATCTGTTGATTCTTGGCGAGCGGCGCTGCCGGGCATCGAAGCTTGCCGGAAAGACGGCGATCCCGGCGATTGTGCGCAGCGTCTCTGACCAGCAGGCGGCTGAGATGACGGTTGTCGAAAACCTGCAACGCCAGGACCTGAACTGCCTGGAGCAGGCGAACGCGTTCGCACGGCTGAGCAGGGAATTCGGCCTAACGCAGGAGCAAATCGGGCAACGAACCGGCATGGCACGCGAGTCGGTCTCGAATTACATGCGGCTGCTGAAGCTGCCGGCCATGGTGCAACACTATCTCGGCGAAGGCAAGCTGGGCTTCAGCGAAGGGCGCGTGCTGCTGCAATTGACGGACCCGGAGCAAATCCTAAGAATCG
>QIAB01000063.1:33397-54059 GCA_003225455.1 Acidobacteriota bacterium | reverse complement strand
CTCGATCAAGAATCTCGTCCAGCGTGTCTCCATCGTGCCATTCCGCAGCCCCGACGCTCACACTCACCCGGAAGTTTTCAAGCGGGGCCGCATCATTCCAATCCGCGAGACGCCCATTAATCCGGTCAATTACGATTTGCGCTCCGCTGTCGGTGCTGTCCGCCAAAATGATCAGAAACTCATCTCCGCCGTATCGAATCACCGCGTCACAGCCACGTATGGATGCCTTCAGGACCCCTGCAATTTCGGCCAGCACAAAATCACCGGTCAGATGGCCGAAGCGCGTATTGACTTCTTTGAAGTTATTGGCGTCAATCATCAAGAAGGTGAGTTGCTTGTGTGACCGTCTGGCATGGCTGATGAATCGTCCCGCGATTTCGTCCAAAGAGCGGCGGTTATATATCTCAGTCAGGGGGTCTGTGAACGATTGCTGTTCAACAACCTGAGCCTGCAGGGTGCTTGAGATCAGTTGCTCGCGAAGCCGGCGAACTTCGAAGCGCTTCTTTACTAGATAGGTATTCAACAGCGCAAGCAGCACAAAAAGGCCGCTTGCTAGCGGTCGCGAGACCGTCAGCTCGAAGTGAATGCTGTCGTTCGCGAAAAACGCAGCACGGAACAGGATCGCCAGCAGCGTCGTGCTCACCAAAATCCCTGCGAGCAAAACTATGCCCCAGAGCTCCCAATCGCGTTTTTCAAGCTGCGAGAGTTGTTGGCTGACACGCGCCAGAATGCTTTCACCGTGTTTCAACATGCCTGCAGACCGTTAAAACAGTGTAAAGCGAGAGCCGTTCTGATGCAGGAGTACTAAGGTAATGTAAGCCTGGCGAAGGGAATAGCTTTTGTAACAGCCCAATTTTACCGGCAAAGGACTCGGCGGCATGCGACCGGCAACGCACGGCGAGTTGGAGCGAGATCCGCTCACTTCCGGCCGCGTTCGTCGCGGGAGCGCAGGCAGCTATAGGAGAAAATCCGCGGGACGAGGTTTGGAAATGGGTTCTCTCAATCACACTTCTTGCTACATTTCTTTGCCTGGCCTGGTGGAATCTTTTTACCTTTCGCAAGGATATGCTCGAGCTGATTGGCCGTGTTCTCAAAGGCACATTCCACCCGGCAGGCAAAGGCCTTCTGTGCAGCGACGGCGGCAAAGGCGATCAACGCGAGCATTAATACATATTCCACGATGCCTTGGCCGCGGATGTCGCTAAGCGGTCGGAAGAGATGCTTTTTCAGCGCTGTGGGTAGTTGAGGAGGGCAAAGATTGTATTTGCTGATTGTATTTAGTGGTTACAGCCTACGTGAACAGGCGGATCGGGTCAATAACTGTGCGGGTGAGAGGCGAATCATCAGTCTGCAGGCCATCCAAACGTCGTGGTGAGCAAACAGATCACACAGAAATAGTCCAAGTCGGAGCGCAACACTGCTCTAGCACCGGAGTTAGAAGGTCGTAGCCGGCAAACCCTAAGGCTCCAACAAAAATGCTGGGCGGCCACCTACATGATCATCTGTTTGCCGCTCTCCACCTTCTGGTCCGGCGTCGGCCGACTGGAAGCAAGCTGCACTTCGGGAATTTCCACCGGCTCGGGTTTGGGGCTCTTCTTCGCTTCGTAGCGTTCGATGACCAGCTGATCGCCAATTTCTGTGCGGCTCTTGAAGATGCTATGCGAGGGAAGCTCCAGCACGCTTTCCGCGCGAAAATTCGGCCGCGTAATCTTAAATGGCCGAATCATCTCCCGCACGCCGACGACTTTGAAGTCTTTGTCGATCAGAACCAGATCGAATGAGAACAGCATGCCGATGGTGTGAATCGCGTTGGCGGGACAGATCCATACCCCACTGTCAGGCTTAAGAGATCGCCTGCCAAGCAGGCCGGTCAGCCGGCTGAAGATCGAGTCGGCGACCTTAACCCGAAAGGCGAGAAAGGTTTCTTTCGTCTTGTTGTACACAAACACGTGGCGATCTCTTGTTTCCATGAATGCCCTTCTTCAATGGGGTGTTGAAGCTTGTTTCCCGCTTTCCGTTATCGCGGCGCTTTTTTCTTCATTCTGTAAATCAGAATGAAAAGGACGATGACGGCGCAAATGCCTGAAACGATTCTGATCAATGTAACGTTGTCCATCCTTGTTCACCTCCCTAGCGAATTTGAACTGCTGCAAACTGCTTAATCGACGATGTGGCCGATATTTTTCATCACAGTCAAGATTGCCGGAACTACGGTTGAGATCGCGATATTGGGAAAAATGAAGAACACCAGGGGCGGGACGAGCTTGATCGTCGTCTTCGCCGCTCTCTCTTCTGCCTGTTGCCGTCGCTGGGTGCGTAACGCGTCCGAAAAATTGCCAAGCGATTTAGAAAGAGGCGTGCCAAAGCGGTCCGTCTGAATCAGCATGGCGACAAAAGAACGCACATTCTCAAGGTCCACCCGATCGGCAAATGACTTCCATGCAGTCATTCGGGGCACCCCAGCGCGTTGCTCGAAATTGATCTGCAAAAGCTCTTCACTCAATTCGGGATGGCTAACGTGGAGCTCCTGACCCACGCGCACGATACCCTGATCCAGTCCTAAACCGGCTTCCATGCAAATTGCCAACAAATCCAGGGCATCGGGGACGCTCAGCCGAATCTTCTCGCGGCGCTTATTGATCGCATGTGAAAGCCAGAAATCCGGAATGAAAAAAGCAATCACTATGGTGATAAAAAAGAAAAACAACACATTCCCCGTGACCAATAAAGCCACTAGAAAACCCAGCACAACCGGCAGTGCCAACCTCGCCCCGAGGAAAATGTCTGCATGGGCGGGCTTCCTGTACCCTGCCAGCAGGAGCCTCCGTACCAACTCCGGATCTGGCTTCGGCGTCATCAGCTTGCGAATCGCGCCAAAAGGCTTCGCCAGGAAATCCGTGCTCACCACCGAGCGCCACGATCGCGATTCGGTTTCCTCGGCGCTGACTCGTGCATCGCGCGTGGCTTGCTCCAAGAGAGCGGTTTGCGCCGATGATCGTGGCAGCATCAGAAGAAACAGGACCAGGAAGCCAATAAAGGATGCGAGCACTAGCGCTATTGTCATCGCCGTCATAAGTTTAGATCTTGATGTCAATAATCTTGCGAATAACGAGAATACCGATCACCATCATGGCCATCCCAAAGTAGATGATGTGCAAACCCGTGGGATCAGTGAAGAGAACCTTTTCGTAATTCCAATTGACCATGCTGATCACACCGAACATGATGAAGGGCGCAATACATAGAATCCAGCCGGTAATTCGTCCCTGCGCAGTGTAGATCATCAGTTGGCCACGTAACCTGGATCTTTCTCTAGCCAGGACAGCGGTCTTATCAAGAATCTGGGCCAGGTTCCCACCGGTTTCTTTCTGCAAGAGTATGGCAGTAGCGAGGAACCGCATGTCAGCGCGGGGCACACGTTCTACCAAATTCAACATGGCATCCCTAAGCGGAAGTCCGAGGGTTTGTTCTTCCGCAAGCGCTCGGAACTCGCCCCCCAAAGGCTCTGCTATCTCCTTTCCTACCATCTCCAGCACGGCTGGAATCGCATGCCCGGCACGCAGGCCGCGAGCCATTAGATCGACGGCTTCCGGCAACAAGGCATCACATTTTCTGAATCTGGTTTCACGAAGAATGACGAGATAAATGATGGGGGAGGCTGCCAGTACAACCCCTACGAGTACGCTCAGGACGTCGGTGGGCGTGAAGAATGACGCGATCCAACTCCCCGCCACGAGCGCAATCAAGGAAGCGAGCAGGACCGTACCCACTTGCCACGTCTGTCCCGCTTGCTTAATAAGTCGTGCCAGGCCAATCACCCCTGGCAGGCGTCGTATCAGGTTGTCCAGAACCGGATTGGAACTGAGCGGATCCTGCCTAAGAATCGTTGTGCCATCGGGGTTCGCCCCCAACTCTCGGCTGCCCTCAATAGTTGCGAGGTGCTGCTCAACCGCTGCCTCAGTCTTAGTGGGCTTCAAGAAGTACAGTAAGACCCCGAAGCTGGGGATTAGCAGCAAAATAAAAAGAAGTACTACAGTCATTCCAATTTCCTCAGTAACTACACTTTTAGCGAATGTTCGAACAAAGCAGCGGGGACATTGATGCCCGAAGCCTTCAACCGATCTGCAAACTTTGGGCGGATTCCCGTGGCGGTAAACGTTCCAAGTACACGGCCATCTTGGGCGATACCTTGCTTTTCAAAAAGGAAGACGTCCTGCATGCTCACCGTGTCTTCTTCCATACCAGTGATTTCCGTCAAATGCGTCACACGCCTGCTGCCGTCGCTCATGCGAGCTACCTGAATGACAATGGCGACTGCGGAGGCAATCTGGCGGCGTACGGCTTTTTCCGGAAGATTCAAGTTGGCCATGAGAGCCATGGTTTCCATACGTGCAACAGCATCGCGGGGGCTATTGGCGTGGATGGTCGTCAGCGAACCATCGTGGCCAGTATTCATCGCTTGCAGCATATCGAGCGCTTCTTCGCCACGCACCTCACCAACGACGATACGATCAGGCCGCATACGCAAACTGTTGATGAGGAGTTGCCGTTGCTTAATGGCACCTGTTCCTTCCACGTTGGCCGGGCGACACTCCAGGCGCACCACGTGGCGCTGCTTCATAATCAGCTCGGCTGAATCCTCGATGGAGACAATACGTTCTTTGTCGGAAATGTAGCCGGACAAAACGTTCAGCAGTGTGGTCTTGCCGGCGCCGGTTCCACCCGAGATCACGATGTTGAGGCGCGATTTCACTGCGCCCTTAATCAGTTCCAGCATCTGCGGTGTGAGCGTCTGGTTAGTCAACAGATTGTCTTCAGAGACAGGAACGTGACCGAAGCGGCGAATCGAGAGATGTGGTCCGTCAATCGCCAAAGGAGGAATTATCGCGTTCACGCGTGATCCATCCGCCAGACGGGCATCCACCATGGGCGACGACTCATCTATATGCCGGCCAACGCCCGAAACGATCTTATCGATAATGTGCATCAGGTGAATGTCGTCCTTGAAGCGAATATTGGTCTCTTCCAAAATCCCGGCGCGTTCTACATAGACCAGCTTGTGCCCATTCACTAAGATGTCGTTGATACCGGGGTCTTGCAAAAGGGGCTCGAGCGGACCCAAGCCGAAAACTTCGTCCAGAACTTCCAACGAGAGCCGCTCTCTTTCACGACCACTTAGTGGCGTCTGAAGATTGGCAACCAAATCCTGAATTACTGCTAGTGCCTGGCTGCGGGTGCGCTCGTCGCGCACGGTCGCAACTTTTTCCACATCGATCTTATTCAGCAGATCGCGGTGAACACTCGATTTAAGCTCCTGATAGACCTTAAAATTCAGTCCTGCTTTTTTCCCGTTATCGGCTACGGGAACGGCGCCCATGTGGACGGCCGGGACAACACCCGACGGAACGATATGATTCAAGTCACCCATGATCCCCCCTACTCACTTATCAAAACTCAGCGATTCCAAAAGCCTAAAAGTCCGCGGCCTTCTTTTTTCTCCCCTACACCAGCTTTCTTGCCAATAGCCGCAGCCCAATCCTGCAAATTCTTTGCCACATCGGAAGTGGAAACCTGGCTCACCGGGTCACCGCCGCTGATGGTCTTCACGACGTGAACGTACTGGTTGGGTACCTTCCAAAAAATTTTCTGCCCAATGCTTTTTTCGATCTGTGCTTCCGTGATAAGAGCGCGCTTCTGATGGCGATTCAAAACTACTTTGATTCGCTCGGCGCCAATGTGCTTCCGTGTGAGATAGTCAGTCTGCCGCACAACGTTGCGCAGAGCCGAAACCTCTGCCACTGTCACCACATTGACTTGATCGCAGTGGCGAATCAGCTCCAGATTTTCATCCCTTAACCCTGGCGGGAGATCGACCAGGATGAACTCATAGCGTGAGCGCACAAAATCGAGTGTGTGGGCCAGGGCGCCGGGCGGGGTCTGATGGGTTGGTTCGGTCCCATGTGGCGCAGGGATTAAGTCGAGACCGCTCGAGTGATGCAATACAAAGCTCTGCAGCAGGTCAGCGTCGAGGCGGTCCGTGTTTTCGGCCAGCTCGAAAAAGTGATAGCGGTATTTGGTCAAGCCCAAGTACAAGGCGGCATCGCCAAAATCATGATGAAGATCGAGCAGCAGCACCTTTCTGCCATAGGTACTGGCCAGCAACGCCCCCATTTGCGTAACCAGGGTAGTGACACCGCATCCCCCTTTTGCGCCGATAAAAGCGAAAACCTGGGCGCGGTCGCTGTCTTTCTTTTCCCTGCGGCGCCCCCCGACCCGCGCCACCGCATTGAGGAGCTGTTCAGGATCAAGAGGCTTGAGCAAATATTCGCTGCAGCCACTGCGCATAGCCTGGATAATAAAATCCGGTTGCGATTGCGACGACACGGCAAAGATCGCAGTATCTGGAGCGTCGGCGTGAATCCTTTCCGCCACCATGGCTGCGCTGCGGCGGTCGCCATCGAAGTCCAGAAGGCAGATGTCGGGCGCCGGATCTCCAACCCATTCCAGCACGGATTCGTGATCGTCCAAGCGATAGTCGCTCAAGTGCTTTTGCAGGCGGACGACAGGTGTCGAATCGGCGAAAAGTTTCAAAATTCCCCACGTCTCCTTATCCAGGCAGATGCTAGCAAGCGATAGCGGTTCGCCTGGAGAAATGCTCTCCCGCGATGACGATGCCTGGAATGGCTCCTTGGAAGTCATTGAACTCATTTTGCACTCGGAGTTGGGGAAGGCGCTGGTTCAGTCTTGCCGTGCCCCGGCATGTGCTCGTCAAACGTCGGCTTGTCAAGATAGGGGACGGAGAGGTTAGGATTCGCGGGGGGAGTCGTTGATGTGTGTACCGGATCTATGATGTGAGGGGTCACCAGCACCAGCAATTCGGTGTTGCTCTTATTTATGTTTCTCGATCGGAACAGCTGTCCAAGGACGGGAATATCTCCGATTCCAGGTATTTTGCTAAGTTGCGCCGTTGCCCGGTTATCGAGAAGCCCCGCGATGCCGAAGGATTGGCCATCCTTCAGTTCAAGCTCGGTCTCGGCACGTCTCGTCGAAATGGCAGGAATCGTAAAACCGGAAATGGCGAGAGCATTGGTGAAATCCAAAGTACTGACTTCCGGAGCTACATGAAGCCGAATCGTGCCATCACTTGCGATGTTCCCGGTGAAGTCCAGTTTGACCCCAAAAGGTTTGAACTGAATAGTCACGGCGGTGAAGCCATTACCGGGTTGAACAATGGGAAAGGGAAATTCGCCGCCGGCAAGAAACGTGGCCTTTTGCCCATTCAGCGCCATCAGGTTTGGCTCCGCCAGAATTTGCAGGACACTCTGCTGCTGCAATGCCTCAATCACAGCCCCGAAATGAATATCGAACCTGAAGAGAAAAATATTCAATACGTTGTTAATGGTCTGATCCGTCGTAAATGGACCAGCGTGTGTGCCGGGGCCAGCGGTGTCACTGATTTTCTGCTGACCGAACCCTCCGAACTGTCCCGTCGTGGTCGTGCCTAGCGTGTTACCTGCACCTGTCGAGAGAAGATTCACTCCGAATTGAAGGAACTTTGTGCGGTCAACCTCAGCGAACTTCACCTCGAGCAGCACCTGGCGGTCGTGAGCGATCGCCAGCGAAAGAGAGTTGACGACCTGGTTCGAGTACACTGATGCCATCTTGGTCAAATCCTCGACCATCTTGGCATCGGTGACCTTGCCAGTAAGAATGAGCCGACCGCCATCGGCCTGCACGTCAATGTGCTGGTCAGGATAGGAGCGCTCAATTGCGCTGCGCAGCCCAGCAACATCAACGTCCACGATGACATCCAGCATCTGAGAGCGCCCGGACTGATCCCACAAGATCAGGCTGCTCGAGCCTGCGGCTCGGCCTTCAACAACGATCTCCGTCGGAGAAGTAGCCAGCGTCTCAATCACAGAGGGATTGCTTGACAGCACTCTCGTGATGGGCGCCTGCACATTGACGACCACTGATTTGCCAACCAGAATGTGCAAGGCTTGCCCTTCCGAGCTGACGTTCTGCTGTGCCGGGGTTGGTGGTTGAACCGGACTCGGCTGTTGTGGTGTGCTCTGCGCGGGTTGGGGCGAGGGCGGCTGGGGCGCAGACTGCTGTCGTGACTCTGACTGCTCGGGCGCAGCCTGCGATTGCGGCACGGTTTGTGCTGTTGCGGCCATGGTTGCGACCGCAAGAATCAATAAGGCCAAATTTCGGCTTGCCGAGCTCTTCATTTGCTGTCCTCACTCATCCGTCAGACTGGCGCTCAGAACTTTTCCACGCTACGCTTCGTTCCTTGGATTACTTCGAGAACGTACATTGGAGGCCTCGAAGGCTCAGCGCGCTTGAGCGGTTTCTTGGTTGAGGGGGGCCCAACAACAACAGGAGGTTTATCAGAACCCGCCAACTGGTCCAGCCTTGTGGGTTTTAAATTGACGCTCTTCTGATCCACCCCGCTGCGCAAAACAAATTGAATGCCGCCTTGCATGCTCGCAAGTTGTAGCCTTTGCGAGTCTTCTGGATTCAGCAGGAGTGTGACAACGTTAACCGTCTGCGGCTTACCTTGTGGATCCGGCTCCGAGGTTTGGCCTGCCGTCAAAACCTCAACATCTTGTAGTACGGTTTCTGTGACCGGAACATTGTTGCTGCCGGGAGGAGTGTACGTAACCAGCACATCCACATGAGAGCCAGGATACAGAAAACCGGCCACGCCCACGATCTCATTCGAACGCACTGCAGTGGCACGCATTCCAGGAGGGATGCGTCCCGATAGGCCAATGCCGGAGCCCTCTAAGCCAAGATTGCGTTTCAATACGGGCTCTTTCGATCCGAGCGCGTACAGGAGAGGATGACCAATCACATCTTCGACTTTGCCGTAGGAGCCCTGCAGCGGAAAATCACTCGGCCAATCGACCAACGTGACATCTTTGGCTGCCAGCGTAATGCCTGAGGGCAGTTCGCCGGTCGTAGCGACAATCTGAGTCGTCGACGCGCGGGCGCGCCGAATGCTCAATTTTTTGTTGAAAAAAAACGCAATTCCCAGCGACAGTAAGGCCGCCATTATGAAAGCGATAGCTACCCGTTGCAGTCCCGTAAGTCACCTCCACCAAAATATTGCCAACCTCAAGACAGCCTGCGCGACGCTAGGATCACAATCCGGTAGCGGAGGAGCAGTTGCCGCGAAGGTGGTTTCCGCCTCTACAGTAAGCCGTTACCAGGGCGGAATAAATAAAAAATTATCACCCGTGCTCGTTTAATCATTACGGTCGAGGAAGGCCAAATTAGAACTGTTCTCTTGAGCGCTGCCCACCCGCTGGTCTAGAGCGGGAAAACAGTACGCGTCAGGAGACGTCCGGCTTCATCGTGGTGGAGCGAACCCGAGTGCTCCGAAAATAACCCATAATGAAAACGCGTCAAAAGGTGTGGGTTCTGTTTGCCAGCAGGTTGCGCTGCGAGCAAACAGAACCACGGTGCGTGTGCACTACGTAATATATTCGCCCAGAATACTGCCGATCTTCGTGAACGCGCTGTTCAGGCCACTAGCCAGGGTAGTCATGCCGGCGGTAGCTGCGAAAGCGACGAGCGCTAGGATTAACAGATATTCCACCAGTCCCTGGCCGGCTTCGTCCTGGTGCAAACGGTTCAGGGAATTCAGAATCAGGGTTTTCATGCTCTTTTTTCTCCTCAATTATTTTGTCTGCTTATTCCCAGCGCCGGGGGGTATCGCGATGGGCACACCGAACAGCTTTTCTGTAGGCATGTCGGGGACCAATCTAGTCTGGCGGATCGTTTTACAGAGTCTAGCCGGCTAAATCATTGAATATAAGGCTAGAATGGATGTTTCCACGAAACGGGACAGACTGAATACCCGACGATTATGCCCTGGACCAGGGGAAATTGTTTTCCCTTACGATACTTTCAGCAACCGGACGAAAGCTGCCCTGAATACTGTTGTTTACACTAGCCTGATGCCACCAAAGTCCCGCTGAGAGCATGATTTGCCTCGAATTTGTGCAGCTCGTTCTTGTACTAACAAACCAACCTCTTCAGCCGGTCAAGGACTTGTCACCGCAACCATGCCAGTCCCGATACTTGTCCCACTGGGGGCTGCGGATGTGCCGTAGAAGCGTAAACAGAAAGACGCACAAGGGAAGCGCTACCACATAGAAGTGATCCGGAATGAAAGACTCGCAGACCGGGGCGACAAACATCAAAGCTGCGGCTCTGGCCATGATGCATCCGTCCCGATCGCCGGTGGCTTCCGCATGGATAAACCGGTCAAGAGTGACCGCAATCGGAATCAGCAGAACGCTCAAATCGTGAATCAAAAGGTGATAGCTCACCAGCGCGCTTGCCGTGATGGCTATGAGAAACGATTCTGTTGCTCTCCTCGGGCGAAGGACCGCGGCCCAGACCAGCACCGCAACCGATGCTAGAATTATTAATGCTTGTATCCAGAATTGAGGGGCGTATCTGTTCAGCAGCCCGAAAAACAAGCCTCGCAAGTTCGGCATCAGAGCCGGGGAGATACCATACTTGAATTGATCAACTGGAGATGCCAGCCGGATACTCATCAACAACAGCGAGCGAAAGTAGACCCCTAGCTGCGACATGCCGACTAGGGATAGCGAGACCAGCCCAACTGCCGTGGCAGCGAGAGCGAAACCTGCCGAAAAGCGCCAGCGTCGCCATACGAAAAATAGCAGCGCTATTGGAATGGAGATTTGAAACTTGAACAACCCCAGGCCGACAAGAACGCCAGCCGTTAATTCCCTCCTGCTACGCAGCGAGACCAGCGCTGCAGCGAAAAGCATCAGGAGCAGAATTGAATCCTGGCCTTGAATAAGCGCGGCTGCAATCGGAAGAAATGCCAAGAACATGGCATACGGGAGCCATGGATAGATCGCGGCCAGATTTCTCATCCACAAGCGCAGGAACTTAAATGTAAGCGCGAGAGCGATGACGTTGAAGCTCAGAAAACCAAAGTACGCAGCTCGGTACGACAGAAGTGAAAAGGGAAGGAAAAGCAATGCCTCATAGGCAAGATGGTTGAAGGGCAGCGCGATATCAGCTGGGCTCACAAGTAGGTTTTGGAAATGGCGTTGCGCATTGTATTCGTATAACTCGCGCGCATGCCCGGAGCGGGCCATGTATCCAGCCGTATAAAGCTGTCTGAAGTCGGAGTGCCCTCCAAGAAAAACAGAAACGGTCAAAATCCAGGTCCACAGATGAATTCCTATCAGGTAGGCCGAAATACCAAGTGCAAGACCTTTCACGTAGTATGGGGTCTCAGGTCTGGCTTGGGTAACATTCGCGACACTGGGCTGGTAGGTTTCCATCTTAATCGGGATCCAAAGTGATAACGTCAGTGCAAACAGTTCGGTTTCAGAGCAGTGGAGCACATCACGTCGCAATCCGAACGGGTGATCCGGTCAGTAGCTGGTGTGATCGTGGTTGGCCTGTTTGTGGCATTCTTTATCCTTAGCGCCCCTGCTCGCAAGAACGATCTGGACTTCGCAGAGTTCTATTCTGCCGGGCAGATCGTTCGCCAAGGGCTTGGCAGAGAACTATATAACCTCAATCTTCAATACGAATTCCAGTCAAAAATTGCTGTGGTTCACGTCTTTTACAACCATCCACCGTTCGAAGCGCTATTATTTGTGCCACTCACGTACTGCAATTACCAAGTTGCGTACACAATTTGGACGCTCGTCAGCGTTGCGCTGCTCGCTCTCGCGGCCCTGATGTTGAAATCTCATAGCAATGTGAGCCTCGCTATATCCCAATATGCGAGAATGCGTGCCGATTTCGGATTGCATCTAGTGCTTTTTCTGACGTTTGCCCCAGCCACCACAGCCCTGCTGCTCGGACAGGATTCCATGCTCATGCTGTTCCTCTACACACTGGTTTTCGTACTTTTGGTTCAGGGCAAGGACTTCCGGGCCGGGTGCATTCTGGCCTGCGGACTTTTTAAATTTCAGCTGATCGTGCCTTTCGCCATTATTCTTCTGTTGCGGCGAAAGTGGTCGGTGATGAAGGGCTTCGCGGTCGCCGCCAGTTTGCTCGTGTTCGTCTCGGTTGCGATTTCCGGCTTTCGCGTTCTTGTTGAATATCCAAGATTGTTGTTGCTGGACCGCACTTATCAGCAGGTTGGCGGTTTTGATCCCGCATTTATGCCTAATATCAGAGGTTTCTTTTACTTGCTCGGTGGCCGGCGATTGCCACCCTCAATATTCGCCAGTGGCGTGACTGTATTGTCGCTTCTTCTAGCGTGGTTTTCTGCCAAAAATTGGCGGGATGAACAGCTGGCATGGTCTTTTTCGCTAAGCGTCTTGGCTGGCCTGCTAGCCAGCTATCACGTTTACAACTATGATTTAACGCTGCTCCTGCTGCCGCTAGCGATCATTTGCGGTGAACTGGCGAAGCGACGCTGCCTGCTATCCGCGCCGATTGTCTTTACGTTTGCGTTGGTTCTGCTATTCATACCGCCGCTGCATCGCTTGCTGCTGCTGCACAGCATTTATGGATTAATGTCCATTGTCATCGTAACGTTTTTTTTCGTCGTTCTCCGGCTGAACCGTTTAGATTTAATTGATGGCAAAGCGGCTGGATAATTCATCTTCGGAGCAACGTGAAAAGATTGCTGTATTCATCGGTCCATAAAGAAAACGCGGGTAATGTTTCCTTGCTCGTGTTCCTCTCCCCCGGGCTCAGGATAGAATTTAGCAAGTTTTCGTCATACGAAAGCAGCACCCAATCGCTGTAAGAGTTGACTTCGCCATCGCCGCTGGTATGAAGTAATGCGTAGTGAAGCCGAAAGTGCTCCGCGACTTTTAGAAGCACTGGACGCAGGTCCAGATGAGCATTGGTAATGTGCACGGCGAGTATCCCCCTGGACTGAATCTCCTGAAGATAAATTTCGAAGGCTTCTCTGGTCAGCAAATGGACCGGAATCGCATCTCCGCTGAACGCGTCGATTGCGAGAAAGTCAAAGCTTTGGGGTTCCCCGCGACCGAGTTCCGCCTCCATTGAAAGACGAGCGTCACCATGGGTTACATCTACGTTGGCGCGGCAATTTTCTAGGTATGTGAAGAACTTCTGGTCGAGTGCTACTCGCGTAACTTGAGGATTGATCTCATAGAAACGGATATAGTCTCCGCTCCGCATGTATGCCGCGAGAGTCCCGACCCCTAGACCAACGACACCGACACGCAGATGGCCCCCGGACTCCGTCGCTCGTGCCTGTAAGGTCGCGAGGGCCCGGCCAGCGCCGCTGGCTGTGCCGTAATAACCCGTCGGGACCTTACGTTTACTTTCCGCTTGGAACTGAAAGCCATGAGCGATTCGTCCATGCTGGAGCGAATAGGCACGCCATTCGGGATAGCTTCCATTCAGCTCCCTAACGGTTAGCACACCATAGAAATTGCGCGACACCAGCGTGGCGTCCTGCACCTGCCCCCGCGCCGCAAAAAAGAGCACCGCACCGAGTACGAGCAAAACAGCGCCACAGTAGAACGGCACTGCACGCACGCGGCCCTCGTTAGAATCAGTTCGACCCCAGCGGTTCAGTGCGTACACTCCTACCAGCACTGCCAGTGCAGGGAGGAGGTTAACCAGGCTTCTTGTGCCTTGGGTTGCCAGCGAAGTCAGTCCTGGTAGCAGCGCCATGCCGACGGCAAGGCTGGGCAGAGCGAGACGATTCGAATATAGGGGTGAAGTGCTATGGCGTGCGAGGACCAACAGTACTAGCAAGACCGATAGCCACAAGCCAAGGTGGTATTCCCAGAACGCTTGGAAGATTTTAGGAAAAATCAATGCAACGAGAGTACCGCCCATGGCTCCACCACAGGCCACCATCATGTAGAAGGACGTTAGATAAGCCGATCCAGGTTTCAGTCGCGCGAGTTCTCCATGGCACACCATGCAGCAGGCAAATAAAGTGAATGAATAGGCCACCACTTGAATCATGATTTTGTTCAGCGCCCAGCCGTTCAGCACGAAACAAGCTAGAAAGATGGCAACTGCGAAAATCGGGTAAAACACTCTGCGCGAGTACCACTTCGACTGGTCGAAACAGATGATGAAAGATAGCAAGTAGATGCTGAGCGGCAACACCCAGAGAAAGGGAACAACCGCCACGTCTTGGCAGATTTGGCTGGTGGTGGCCAGAAACATGATCGAAGCGCCCGCCGCCAGCCCCAACCAAATAAAGTGTTCAGCAGTACCCGGCCTCTTTGCTGCAGAACTCAAAAGATGTTCCGTCATGGTCTCTCGTTCCGAGCAATTGCGCTTCAGCCTCCAGAGTTGCACCGCGCAGAAGGCGCAGGCCAACGAATAAACCACGAACATAAATGCCCACACGCGCCCCTGCATTCTTAGTGTCAACCAGGGTTCCACCACAAACGGATAACTGAGCAGGCCCAGCAACGAACCGAAGTTCGAGAGAGCATACAGCCGATAGGGCGAACGCATGGGCTGGGTGCGTGTGAACCAGCTTTGCAGCAGCGGCCCAGTCGAGGCCAGAGTGAAGAAGGGCAATCCGGCGCTAACGGTCAGCACGACCACCAAATTCCAAATCGGATGCTCGCTAGCCTGAGGACGCCAATTTGCGCCAGGTGTTAACGGAGAATGCCATACCGCCGCTGATATTGCCAACAGCAGCAACGAAGCAAGTAGCAGAAATGAGTGGACAATCGCCTGGGTCCGCGCGCTGCACCAACTTGCCAGCGCATGGGCATATGCGTATCCAGCCAGCAGCAGTATCTGGAAAAAGAACATGCAGGTCGTCCACATTGCGGGCGTGCCGCCAAACCAGGGCAGGAGATACTTCCCAAGCAGAAGCTGAACCGCAAACATTAGAAAAGCGCCAAGAAAAATACTGACCCAGTATGGCCGCATCGTGGCCTGTTGGCGCGCTTCGTGTTGTCGGATTACAGAAGATGCTGGTTTCTCGAGCACCACACCTGCCGAATCTTTCATCGTGAGAATTCTCGCGTCTCGCTAAACTCCGCTATCAGAGACCACTGCTTTGCTCGGCTTTCCAAGTTCGCCCTGAACCATCGTTAACACGTAAAGAAACAGGTATATTAATATCGCAACCAGATAGAATTGCCCTGGAATTACAAAGACGCACATCGGCGCCACGAATAACAGGACCGACATCACTGCAGTTGCCAGCCCGGGCTCACCGACTTTCTCCCGGCCGATGAACCGGTCGAGCGTCAGAACGATCGGGATCAACAATATGCTCAAATCGTGAATGAATAAGTAATAGCTCACCACCACGCTGGCGGTGACGGCGAGAACGAGCGCGGCACCCCCTTGCCACTGCCCGCGACCACGCACCCAAATCCATATCAGAACGAGCAATGACAGCAGGATTGTGACGGCTTGGAGCCAGAGCCAAGACGCTCGCGAACCCGCCAATCCGTAGACCAGTCCTCTCAAATTGGCCATTACGCTTACTCGGAGAGGAAAATTGATTGCACCCGTCGCCCCAGGCAAGCCCGCTCCTACTGAGAGCAGTGAACGTCCAAATACTACCGATTGCGACCAACCTATCGTAAGCAACGAAAGAAGGGAAACCAGCATAGCAGAAGCCGCGAAGCCCCTCGCAAATCGCCACCGCCGCCAGAGCAGGAAGAGCAACACGATTGGAGTAACGATCTGGAATTTAAATAAGCCGATGCCGATCAGAGCGCCTGCCGCAGACTCCCGATCCTGCTCCAGCGAGACTAGTGCCCCGGCCAGCAAGGCCAATAGCAAAATCGAATCCTGCCCTTGCATGAGTGCCAAAGAAACGGGATAGAAACCCAGGAACATCGCTGGCGGAAGACCGGGCCACACACGACTTAGACGTCGCATTCTTGGTTTCAACAGCAAGTAAACCACTGCCAGCATAAGGAGGTTGAGAAACAAAAACCCTAGATAAGCTGCGCCGTACGGAAGCAGCGAAAATGGCACAAACAGCAGAGCTTGATACGCCGGCCGGATAAACGGTACCGCAAGCTCGTCATTTGAGACCAGCATATTTTGTAAATAGGTTTGCTCTGCGTAATCGTACAGTTGGGTGCGATGACCCGTTCGAACCATGTAACCCGCGACATAGAGTTGCCGGAAATCCGCATGTCCCCGCAGCGCATTAGGAAAAAATGTCAACCATCCCAGGAACTGAACGCAGAAAACAATTGGCAAGACGCCCAGAAGAGCATCCTGCACATAATGTGTCCTCCTGGATTGCTTTACCTTGCCAGACACTGTATCTGTGCTCGTTAACATTCCTTCGACATCCAATGCGGGTCAAAATTCAGGGACAAGGGAAGTCATTGCGAACCATAAATAAAAACCGCCATTCGCTCGGCGATTGCAAAGTTTTGCAGCTTCGATATTCGCGCAGAATGTAATCGGCCACAGCATCGTGCGTGATTGCAGTCAGTGGAGTCCCGGGCCAGGAACGAGGAATTTTCTCTGTAAACCCGGCTTCAAACAAAATCACGCGTACCCGCTTAGACGAAAGTTGCGACAGGATTTCATCAGCTTGCTGCGCTGTGTGCATTCCCGGCTGAAAATATTCGTAACGGGTAGGACTGTACGTGGCGGTCAGAAAATAATAAAGCGGCAAATAGGGATACACCACAATATGTTCACCGTGCGATACGTGTGCTTGAACATAATCCACCACAGTATCTTTCCCGGGAACTGTGATCTCTCCTCTGCGGGTGTTCACGTGATGCGCGTCGATTGTGCGGATCAGCAGCGCCATCCCAAACAGCGAAAACGCGATCACAATGTAAGCTCTAATGCCGGAGCTCATCTTTTTGTAAATTTGGCTCGGAATAGCCCTGCCATCAATCAGCCAGGCGAGCACTAACGCAAACAGCGGAAACAGATATACAAAATGAATGATGTCGGCGCGCCCGATAACGACAGAGAGCAGCAGGCCGCTTATCGCCGCGGTGGTCAGCACGTAGTGATTGGCCTCCCACTGTGGCGCTTGGCGTCGCACCATCCGTACGAGCCAATAGGCCAGCATTCCAACCGCAAGGATGGGCAACAGGGGAATCAAAAAACAAGGACTCAGTGCGATAACCGTAATCACGCGAACTACCCATGATCCGCCTCCAAAGAGAGTTTGGCGTGTTTCGTCCGACCAGTTTTGATATCCATACGGGACATGATTTGCTAGTGAATAGTGCCGCAGCGGCCACAACCAATCTGCCAACATTAGGGATAAGCTGTGCTGTGCGCCGAAGTACGCCAACGGCAGGATGAACGGCCAAGCGAGCCCGATTGCTAGATAAAAAATGCAAGCTCTTGTTAAAAATCGACCGCCAAGTGAGTGAACTGCCAGCAAGCCGGCGCACAATCCGAGCCCGAGTCCGGTACCCTTGGACTGCTCGAAAAGAAATGTCAGTGCAATGAAGGATCCGGCTGAAAAGGCCCATGCACGGCCCGATGTCTCGATCAGGCGCACGGCGCAGTAAACCGCCAGGCAAGCCCAAAGCGTACTGTCCCAATTATGAAGTACCAGGAATCGGTAGGGCAGCGTAGCCACTGTAACTATGGCGGCGGTAAGGAGCGCAATTCGGCGAGAGCACACTCGCCGAGACAGCAAATAGGTGATACTCGACAGCACCGCTCCAACTAGAACTAGCGTGGTCCGTGCCACAACAATCGAGCTGCCAAAAATTCTAAAAATCAGGGCGAGAAAGTAGTACGAGCCCGGAGTAAAGAATGAGAAGAAATCCCGGTACAATACCTCGCCACCAAGAATGCGTTGCGCCCCTTGCAAGACGATGCCCTCGTCGGGCTCCATGGTGGTGTAACGGCGGAACAGAAACAAATAGAAAAAGCTGGTGAGGAACAGAAACGATGCAATCGCTCGATCAGAGAAATACTGCTCAGGAATCCAGATGGACTGCTCTCTGAGCAGCGCTGCCTGACAGGGCGATGCCGATGTTTCACCCTCGGATTGAGCGCATACTGTCAATGGGAACTGCTCGAAAGCATCTGTGACCGCTTAATTATATGCGCTGTCGCCGTTGTCTTGAGCGTACCGTGGCAGGCTCCCGCATCCCCTCTGTCAATGTTCCAAACGGGTAATGTTGGTCGGCCACGCGGAGCCCGATCACGATTTACTCCAGGCAGCTCGCGTGTCTGGATACATTTGTTCACATTTCAGACTGATGATCGCGTGCTGGTTTACACTGTCCCGATTCCGCCGAATCTGAAGACAAAGCTTCACCCCCAAGAACCCCATTGCCAACTTAAGCTTACAACGCATCCGTCATCTGGCATGGCAACTGCTCAGCCTCTAATAAGTTTCCCTCCCCGCTAAAACGAGGTTTACACCTAATTTTCGTGCGCCCGCGTTGTCGATCAGTGAGAACATTCCTTGGTCGGAGGAAATCCTTGCGGTTCAGTCGTAGCCCTCAAACAACTGCTACAAACATGAATTTTGAACCAAAAGTCGGTTTAAAAGACCCCCCCGCTGTTGCTGCCCCGGAAACGCAGGACACAGCCTTACATACAATCCAAGTCTCTGTCATCATTCCGTGCCTCAATGAGGCGAACTCAATCGCACTCTGTATAGATAAGGCTTTTGCAGCCTTTCGAAAGCTAGGAATTTGCGGCGAGGTCGTCGTATCGGATAACGGCTCCACCGACGGATCCGCCGAGATCGCCGAGCTCCATGGCGCTCGAGTGGTGCATGCGGTCTTAAAGGGCTATGGAAACGCGCTGCGCAAGGGAATCGAAGAAGCCAAGGGACAATTCATTGTCATGGGAGATGCTGATGACAGCTACGACTTCTCCCAGATTCCGCTCTTCGTTGCCGAGTGGCGCGCAGGTTCCGAGCTGGTCATGGGGAATCGATTTCGCGGTGGAGTTAAACCGGGCGCCATGCCGGGTCTGCACAAGCATTTGGGAAATCCCGCTATCACAGGCATCCTGAACAATTTTTTCCATGCAGGAATCGGTGATGCATACTGCGGTATGCGAGGTTTCACCAAGCGCGTCTACGAGAGAATCGATCCTCGGACCACCGGTATGGAATTCGCGCTTGAGCTTGTCATCAAGGCGGCAAAATTGGGCGTGCCAATCTCTGAAGTTCCAGTAACGCTCTGGCCCGACAAGCGCGGTCGGCGACCCCATCTGAGGACATTCCATGATGGCTGGCGAAGTCTTCGCTTCATGTTGTTGTGCGCACCGAATTGGCTATTCCTCCTTCCGGGCGTCCTCCTACTCACTCTTGGCCTTGGGCTGGTTTTCTGGCTTTTCCCCGGGCCGCGGCAGGTAGGGCGAGTTGTTTTTGACATCCATACGATGCTGTTCGGGATGATGTTTGCGCTTCTTGGAGCTCAGATCATAACGATTGGCCTGTTCGCCAAGGTTTTCAGCTACGCGGAAAGATTCGCACCGAATCAACTCTCGTTGGAAAGATGGCTCAGGCGCTTAAGGCTGGAACACGGCCTCATTCTGGGCGCCGGCCTTGCGTTTAGCGGTTCGACCGGCGCTTTCTATTTACTTTGGAAATGGGCGGCGAGCGACTTCGGCCCCTTCAACGACCTGCGATCAGTTGTTTTCTTTTCGCTGTGGTTCTTCATCGGTGTGCAAACGATTTTTTCTTCTTTCTTTCTCAGCATGCTGGGAATCAGCCGTGGAACCTACATCGGCGACTACGAAAAGGACCCACACTGAAAATGGCCGAACCTATACATTTCGACGAGTTCGCGATTGACTATGATATCGCCCTGGCGCAAGGTCTTTCCGCCACTGGTGAGGAAAAGGAGTATTTTGCCCGCGGTAGAGTGGCATGGCTGGCGCAGCTACTAAGAAAACTGGGCGAACACCCCCAGCACGTGATGGACTATGGCTGCGGCACAGGTTCGACGACCAAGATTTTATTGGATTCGATCGAGCCGGAATACGTGCTCGGAGTAGACAATTCGGCTAAGTCGATAGAATTGGCGCGACGCACTTTCAGCTCAGAGAAGATCAACTTCCAGCTGCTGGGTGAGCGACGGCCACCTGAACAAATGGATCTGGTTTACTGCAATGGTGTATTCCATCACATTAATCCGAACGACCGTGGTGCTGCGCTTGAATTTGTCTGGAGTTGTCTAAAACCCGGCGGCCTGTTTGCGCTCTGGGAAAATAACCCTTGGAACCCTGGTACTCGCTTCGTAATGTCTCGAACCCCCTTTGACCGTGATGCGATCCCTCTTAGTCCGCTGCAAGCGCAAAAATTGGTGCGGTCTCGATTTGATATCTTGCGCAGTGACTATCTTTTTATCTTTCCCCGGTTGCTCAAATGGCTCCGGCCGTTCGAGCGACTTGTTTCAAGAGTGCCTGTTGGTGGTCAGTTTCAGATCCTATGTCGAAAAGCCTTTAGCTCATCGCGAGAGTGAAGTAGCACATGAAAGAACCACTGAAACTCCCGCAATTCGTCTTGCTTGCTGGGGTGATCCATGCTTCGCTTGCTCGAATCTTTTTTCCGACGTATTGAGCTGCACTATGGAATCAACGAAGATACCCGTGATCTTGGCCTTTCTACTGTTTCTCGTTGCGTTTTTTGTCGCCGGCGGTACGGGTGGAAGTGCAGCGCAGATGGAAGGTGCTCATCAGTTTCATCGCGCCTCGGAACAAACTGCCGCCGCGCCTGCTC
>QIAB01000063.1:22817-33380 GCA_003225455.1 Acidobacteriota bacterium | reverse complement strand
CTGCTCACAGAAGTCGCCGCTAGGCTCTTGAAGGCTGCAACCGCAATTGGCCCAAGAAGCCGCCCCGAAGTTAGCGTCTCCGGTGTAAGAGCCAGCCGCACCCCGCCTGGCCCCCTAACGGGCCGTATTCAGCGACATGCCGAAATAGTTGATCATCATGTCCGCATTTCCACTGGCGCTGCCTAACGACTGAAATCCTGGAGTCAAACCGGCACTCGGAGTATTCCCGCTTGGGCTGCATAGTTGACTGCCATCGGTTGCTGTTGTGTGGGCCGACAGCTTCAAAATGCGCACCTAATTGGTCTCGGTGGCTTCTCGTCGGCGTTCACCACCCATAGCTGCCGGTCTTTGAAGTAGTCAATCAACTCCTGATTTCTTGATGGCCCCATGTCACGTGCCCACACGATAGAAGCGTGGTCAATGTCGGCTTCGTTGTAAACCCACTCCCAGTTCCGATTGTGGTCGGGAGCATAGCGCACGATGATGAGATGGCGCCCTCCACGCCCGTTCAGTTCCGAGGCAATGCGTGCTCGATCCAGGAGCTGGGGGCCTAACGCCCCCGTCGCTGACCAGATAGGCGAAACAATACGAAGATGCAGAGGTGAAGCAGCCAAACGCAGAAAGAGGAGCACCACCGCAATCATTGGAACCGTGCGCACGATGAAGAGCCCGGTTTTTCTTTGCCTCCAGTGCCATCGACGGACCCGTTGCATAGCTCGTACCACCAGTGCATATACCGCAGCCGTGAACGGTGCTGCGTAATGCGGGATGAAATAGACGGGCAGCATAAAGCCAGTAAACCCGCTCAGGCATAGCAGCAGCAGAAAGAGCGTGTTATGACTAATGTCTCGCAAGGACATACCGCCAGGCAGAGTAAAAACGGCAATGCACAGAGGCAGCGTCAACAGAGGCCCAAGAAAGAAGGTCCACAGATTTGCCGTCCGGACCAGAACTGTTCCGAAAGGATGCAGACGAGCGGATTGATAATGTTCGAAAGCGTCACCTAAGTAAAAACTCTGCATTAGCGCATGATTGTAGTGAGGTATCGGCCGAACTGGCTGCCAAGGAAAAAGAGGTATCGGATCATAGGCTTGCATGTTCGCGACGTAGGGTGGGCGCAGCGGAGTGCCTGTCGTTCGCCAATAGTAGTACATCGTGGCTCCTGCCCCAATCATCAGTACGATGCCGAGAGGCAAGATCACCGTCTTGAATTTCTGCCCCAGAGGTGGCGAAGTCTTTGCCAATATCCAGAGCATGAGAGCGACCCCGACCGGGGCACACAGAAATAAGCTCTCATATGGGCGGCTATTCATGAGGATCGCGACTCCCAACCCCATGATCGCCGCGTCACGAACCCACCGTCGGCGTTTGATTCGCGGCAAGGCTCCTAGAACCAGCGACCCACCAATAGCCGCTGCAGCCCCTCCCCAATAATGGTGTGCCCAATAACTAAATGTGCCCAGCAGCGGGATCGCCAGCATTCCACCCAACAGGGCCCAAATGGGCGCGACCCAGGCTTGCAGCATCCAGCAAATTGCCGCGCACATCAGTCCGGCGCTGAGCCAGACACCCGAGAATGGATTCCCGAAGAGAACCTGACCAATTGCTAGAATGACGCCTTGCGCCGGATAGTACTTCGCACAGTACGTGGGTTTCCAATTAACGTGAAACGTCTCGAAGTGGACCCACATCGGATGCGTTGGATTGGTGAGTCGCCCGTGTGCGAAGGTGTCCCCCATGAGTAGGTAGCTGAACTCGTCATGAAATCCGGGAGAAGGAATATGCAGTATGGGAAGCGCCATCGCGTGCACCGCGAGAGCCGTCACCCCAACTGCTACAACTCGTCGGCGGCGGGAAAGTCTGGCAAACGGCCGCTCCACTGCCTGAAAAAAACGGGATCCGGTCGTCGGAGCCGCGAAGGCAAAGAGCACCGCTACCAGAACTAAGCCACACTCGATTAAAAACATGCCGTGAGATGCTCCGGGCCGGTCTCTATCATGCTGATCACGGTAGGGTGTTCCCGCACCCACAATTCCTAGTAGGGCACATCACCTTTTTGAGTTCCTCGCCTGAGTATAGGGCGGTAAGCGGCATTTCCAATGCCATTCTTGGTGCGTTCCGGTTGCGAATAGGCGTGACGTTGTATATGTTGGTTTCATGGAGAACAGGCCACCGTCCTCGAACTGGCCTAGCCGGGATATGACCCCAAAGGGTTCAGCTTTGGAATGAAGTCCCAACGAAATTCTGCTCTGCGGGTTCCAATCTCGATTCTGAAGTACTGTGCGCCCTGCTACGCTCCGTAACCAAGGCCACCCAGGAACTGAGGTACAGCAAGGCGGCAATTATGAGCAACGAACGAATCCCCGTCCATAGCGCCATGGACTCGAGCATTCCTCCGATCATTGCTCCCATGAGATTTGAGCCTAATGCCTCGGCAGGAAAACCCTGCGCCGCAAAGCTACGGATGAACACGATACCGGCAAAAAATACCGGAAGGCACAGCACCAGAGTTGAAGTCAGTACCTTCATCCAGGGCGACGGAAGCAAAAATTTCTGCAGCGGGATGGAGTAACTAGCCGCAATCGTCACGAAAATTCCCGCATAGGCAAAGCTTAGCGGAAAGCGAGGCACAAACCTTACCAAGATATTGGCCGCCACGATCAACAACAGCAACCCACCGATAACGATCGAATTGACGAGCCAAGTGGTTCCAAACAGGAGCGCCATCTTGCTGATGATTTGCGCCTCCAGCAACATGAAACCGGCGCCCAGAAAAAAGAAGTGCCAACGAAGGGAAGAACCTCCTGCTGCACCCGTATCGCGCAGGAGCACCCAACAGAGCAGTACCAGAGTGGCCGAAATCACGACAACCGATAATGGCAGACCCGGCTCGTGCTGATAAAAATACGGCCAGTTATCCGTTGTCAAAGTGGCTGGCATCATGTCGAAGCCGCCGTGCTGGGCTACGAAAGCTGCGAGTCGCGGGTCCGATAGCGCTTGAGCAATGCGCGCCTCTGACCCGCTGATGAAGAACCGCCCCCAGTTTGTGAGCGAGTTGCGCTGGACCTCCAGCTGCACCGGAGCGCGGCCAAAGACCCTGCGAAGCACGCCATCTAGCCGGCCCGCAATCCACGGGGTCATAACCTGGAACTTTACGATGAAGATTCCGTCTGGCCGCAATAGCTGCTTGGCCGTCTGAAGCGCTTCCAGCGTATAGACGTAGTTGTCAATCCGTATATTCGTAAAATGAGAGCTGTTGGTGTGCGAATCGAGAAGGGAAAAAACAATCAGGTCAAAGCGCTCAGGGGCATTCTGGATATAGCTTCTCGCGTCATCCTGAACTATTCGAACGCGGCGTGAACTGTAAGGTTTCTCAAAATGGTACTGCCTCCCCAATTTCACAATCAGCGGATCGATCTCCACTGCCGTTACTTGTCCCGCACCGTTGCGAAGCGCCGCGGCCACGTCGTTGCCCATTCCAGAACCCAAGACCAGCACCGAAGGAGGCTTTGGATAGAAGTGGTAGGGAAGGTTGTAAGCATTCCATTCAATTGGAACCTTGTCGAATAGTTTTGGGTGTGAGGCAACAAATTCAGGGGAAAGATCGACGATTTGTTGAAACCAACTGTCATTCGTATTCAGATCATATCCGATGATTTTCCCAGCATCAGTTCGGGGAAATAACGTCAGCTTCTGGTACGGTGACCAATAGACGGCGCCGTGCTTGTCACCAGCGAGGCTCAGCAGGCCGATCGTAGCCATAAAGGCGAGGACCGTCAACCAACGCAGTCGCGGGAGCTTCCATAATAGAAACAGCAGCAGTAGTCCCGCGACCAGGAACCAAATCATCGGCGGCTGATAGAAAAAGCAAAGCAGCGTATAGAGCAGGATTCCCAGCAAACTGGCCAGGACGTTGAGAGTATAAGCAAGAATCCCACTTCCGGAGTTTTCGAGATGCCATCCTACAAGCTGACCGAGCGGAATGAATGAGAAACAGATCAGGCTGAAGATGGGTACGATAACAGCGATGGCAGCTGCAAGCAGCGGAAACGAGAACTCCGCCGGCGCACCCCACAGATTAGTCTCAGAACTCGCACCCACAAATGCTGGAATCGATCTCATCAGCACTCGCAAGCCCGGCCAGGGAAGTGTGACAACGAGGGTGAGACTAATTAGAGGAACAAACATGGTCAGCAAATTGGTCCGGCGCCGGGATAAATAGCATCCCAACCCAAAACCCAGGAAGCAGGCAATCAGCACAAAGTTCTTAAAGTAGGCAAATATGCGAATCTCGGAGGAGATCCAGCGAATCACGAGCAACTCAAAGAATAGCGAGAGCAAACTCCATAGGATCAGGCTCCGCCAGGAAAAACCTCCTAAAGCCTGCGGAGAAAATTCCCATTTTTCTGACCAGCTTGCCCGCAGTCCGGACGAGTCGCTACTCTGCTTCGCGTGGAAAAGAGCGATCACAAAGGCGTTCGCCAGGATGAGCCCGACGACGACACAGCCAAACGCGGTAATTAAACCCCAGTGACCCGACTGCGCGGGGGTTCCGTCCTGGCCCAGGGCAGGACTACCAAGCCAAAAGACAATTCCGAACGTTAGCGAAAATCTGCGCATGTAATCACTCCTTAGTTGTGGCCGTCCCCGCATACTGCACCAGCCTCGGTGGCTTCTCATCAGCTTCCAACAACCATACGTTGCGATCTTTAAAGTACTGGATTAATTCTTCGTTCTTCTCTGGGTCCATGTCGCGTGCCCAGACTACTTTGGAATCATCAATCTCGGCATCGTTGTATACCCACTCGGCAAATGCGTTGTGGTTGGGCCGATAGCGAACAATCACGAGCTGATCCCCGGGAAGTTGCTCGAGCTGAAATTGAGTAGCTGCCCGTCCGAAGCTGTTAGGGCCTCGCTGGTCCCAAGCTGGCACATGTGACTGGGGAAGTGGAATGTGAAGCGGCACGGCGAATACACGTGGGAACGGCGCGCGCCAGAAATAACCCTGTCGGCGTGCCTCGCCACTGCCATGACCTCAACCGCCGCATTGATTTCAGAACCAGAGCCAGAATGACACAGGTCAGCGGAGCGGCGTAATGGGGAGAGAAGAGTGAAAGCTCAAGAGATAAGCCCGCCAGCACCGAACCGGCGATGACCAGCAGCAATCGCGTGGATGGACTCACCTGTTTCCATGAAAGGCCGTAGGGCAGGATCGCAAGCAGCATTAGCATTGGCAGCGTCAAAGCCGGGCCGAGAAAAAACTTCCAAATGGCCAGGCATCTTCGCAGGAGGTTGAAGCCGAATCCGAATCCCGAACGCGCAAACCAATAAGCACCTACCTCGTCCTGGTACATTCTTTCAATCACGGGATGGCGATGAACCGGCTGTGATGGCAGGGGCTGCCAAATCATCAATGGTGCGAAAGCATAGGTGTTCCGTTCGATCTGGTAAGGGGTATGAAAAGGGCTTCCCGTGACGCGCCAAAAATAATATCCAGTCATGGCGCAACCGACCGTCAGCACCAGGCACAAGGGGCGTATTGTGCGCAGCAATTTATCCCGCAAAGGTGGGCCAGACTTGCAGGACAACCACATGAGCAATGCAATCCCCACCGGTAAGCTGCAAACGAAACCTTCATAGGGACGGCTGTTCGCGAGGATCGTCAGCCCCACTCCCATGGCTATCGCGTGGCGCGGATGCAGGAAACGAATGATTCGTGGGAGAGCGCCCATCACCAGCGCTCCTCCAATGGCCCCCGCTGCTCCACCCCAGTAGCTGTTCGCCCAGTAACCGAGCACTCCGAACCGAAGAACAGATAGGAAGCCGCCGAGCAGTGCCCACCCAGCGGGCAACCATCCTTGTAACATCCAACAGATAGCACTGCACATAAGCCCAACGCTGAGCCACACGCCCCAGAAAAGATGCCCCATGATGGTTTGGCCCGCTGCGAGAATCAATCCCTGTGCAGCTGGGGTATAGCACTGGTAAGTGGGCTTCTGGATTACGCTGAAAGTCTCGAAATGCACCCACATCGGATGAGTTGGATTGGTGACTCGGCCGTGAGAAAAGGTATTCGCTATGAGAAGGTATCCGAACTCATCATGGACGATTGGTTCCGGTACATGCAGAATGGGCAGAAGTACGATCCGAAGGAACAGCGCCGCGAATCCCACCACGGCCACGCTGAGTCTCCGCTTTTCTGCCAGCCGGGGGAATCCCCGTTCCAGGCGCTCGAAATACTGTGAGCAGACCGTCGGTCGCACGAAGGCGACGAACACAGCAAGTACCAGCAGAATGAACTCAATTAACAGCACTTTTGATGTACGCCTTGTATGGAGGAGTTCGAGTTGCCTCGCCGCAGACCGTGTTCTTCCGCACCATAAACAGATACCGTCCAGATCTTCAATAGCTTTGAAGCCCCCCGTTCTGCTGTGAGGCGGGTTATGACCACCCTCATGGAGTCACACTGATTTCAAAGTTGCCAGTTTTCTCAACCTCTGCTCCAACGGCCTTACGTCCAAACACCATAAGGGAGCTACCACATGGCAGGGACAATCTCCCCCACGTTTTCTGCTCTAGCCGTGATAACCCGTAGAGCAGGTCATTCGCCCACGCGACAGGTATCTCAGGTGGTTCTGGTTAGATCCTGAAGATTCGTTCTGCAATTCGAGCTGCGATCTTCGCCGGGAATAGCCAGTGGAAGAAGTATCGTTCACTTTCGATGTGTAAACCTGCTTGCGATGCTAGTTTCCGAAAACTCTCCTTGGTGTAGCGTGTGAAGTGCTGGTTAATCGTGTCGTGTGTAGTCCAAAGCACTGTAAAAGCTGGGACAGTGACCAAGAGAACGCCGCCGGGATCCAGAAGCTGTAGTGCATACCGAATCGCAGGCTCTGGCTCCGGCATATGCTCGAGTACGTCCAGCATCAGAATGAGCGAAAATTGACCATCAACCTGGAGGCGCTCACCGAATGCGCCGATGTGAATACGCGAACGATGCTTTGCCGATTTGTCGACCAGATCTTCAAATGGTTCGACACCCTGGACGTCTCCAAATTCCAGCAAACGATCAAAGAACAGACCGTCACCGCAACCCACATCCAGAATTCTGCGCCAGCCGCCTACCGGCTGATTGGCGCGAATTCCCTCTAAAACCATTTTTTCCCGTGCACGCCACCACCAATGGCGTTCGTACAGTTCGCGATACGCTTTGCCGTAGTCTGCGCGCACAATCAGAGTAAGATTTTGCGCTCCTTTGCAGCTTCGTTGGTCTCTAGCCCTTGGGAGGCAAATTCGCATTCCGCCGCCTCATGCTTACTAAACCGGTCGGAGAACTCTCCGCGAATGATTCTGCTGATGACGTAGTGTGGGCGCGCTTTGATTTCTTCGTACACGCGCCCCACGTATTCTCCAATGATTCCGAGGAAAAATAGCAGAACTCCGGACAGAAAAGTGATAAGGAACACCAGAGCGGTAAAGCCAACCGGCGATTCGTCCAGAAAGACCTTCACATATAGCGCGTAGAGTGCGTAGAGTCCCGAGATTCCAATTGCGAGACCACCAAGGATAGTCGCAGCCCGGAGCGGAACGATAGAGAATGCAAAGATTCCGTCCGATGCCAGCTTCAGACTTCAGCAGGCCGTACTTGCTCCTGCCCGAATGTCGTTCTTCCCGATCAATAGCAATGCCAATCTGCCGGAATCCTACCCAGCTTCGCAGCCCGCGCAAATAACGATGATGTTCCGGCATCTGACGCTGCTGCACCACTCGTCGCGACATTAAAGCGAAATCCCCTGCATCCAGAGGCAGTCGCGTCTCAGACAACATCGTCTGAACTCGGTAGAAGAGGAAGTAACAAAGCTTAAGCCACCAACCTTCCTTCCTGCGTTTTCTTGTAGCATAAACAACGTCGTGGCCTTCGTCGTGATGTTTGAGGAATAGCTCGCATGTAGCTGAGCTGCTGCTGAAGAATGATTCACGATTTAGGACAGCGTCCGAAACGGCGAAACCGCTTATGCATTTATTGCTTACATCGGCCGTTCCGGGAGGTAAGGTATCAATTTCGGAGGCCTCTTATCCGCTTCCAACAGCCACACACGGCGATTTCTAAAATACTTGATTAGCTCTTGGTTCTGGTCTTCACCGATATCCCGCGCCCAGACTACGTTTGAGTTATCGATGTTCGCATCGTTATACACCCATTCACCACCCGGCGCGTCATGACTTGGCTGATATCGCACGATCACAAGATGATGTTCCGGATACCCCTTCAATTCGTTTTCCAGTTTCGACCGGTCTAGCATCTGAGACTGCGGCGAAGCCCAGGTCTGCGGGAACTCTCTGGGAAGAGCCACGTGAATTCTAGGAGAGACCGCACGCGCTAAGAGCAGCAGCACGCAGATTGTTGGCACGGATCGTACCATTGTCAACCCGATGGACCTCGCGTGCCAGCCCCAGCGCCGAAGATGCTGCATAGCGTACAGAACAAGAGCATAGACCACGGCGGTTAGAGGTGCTGCATAGTGCGGATTGAAGTAAAGAGGTAGCAGCAACCCTAAAGTAGTGGTGAGACAAACGAGCAGCAGAAAACGGATCTTAGAGCTGATATCCGTGAATGACATGCGGTACGGCAGTATCACGCCGAGCATGCAAATTGGGAAAGTTAGTATTGGCCCAAAGTAGAACAACCAGAAACGTGTTGCTTTGATTAACGCCAATGCGCCGGGATGAAGACGAGCAAAGTTATAATTATCTGCGACTCTTCTCATGTAAGAGTCCCGTATGACCGTATGGTGAAATTCAGGACTGGGGCTTAAGGCTTGCCAAGGAAAGATGGGCACAGGGTTGTACGTTCTTGTGTTGAGGAGATACGGTGTGGTAATCGGACTGCCGGTGGTGCGCCAGAAGTAGTAGCCCATCGCCGTAATCGTAAGCACCAGCACCAGACCGATCGGAAGGACGATTTTCTGCCACCATTGTTGCGGCCTATTTTGTCCAAACATCCAGGCGAGGAGAAGTATGGCGACTGGTAGACAAAAGAAGAGACTCTCATACGGGCGGCTGTTGGCGAGAAGCGCGAGACCCAAACCCATCAGTAAGGAATCGCGCACACGCGGATGCTGTTTGATCCGCGGCAGTGCCCCCAACACCAAAGCACCGCCAATGGCGGCAACCGCCCCTCCCCAATAGCTGTTCGCCCAGTAACTAAAGCTGCCCAATCGGATCACCGCAAGCAACCCGCCCAGCAGCGCCCATGATGGCGGCAACCAAGCCTGCAACATCCAGCAGATTGCCGCACACATCAGGCCTACGCTAAGCCACACGCCCCAGAAGGGATGCCCGAAAAAAGCCTGACCAATCGCTAATATGAGACCTTGCGCTGGATAGTACTTCGAGCAGTATGTGGGTCTCTGGTTGACGTGGATGGTTTCGAAGTGGACCCACATTGGGTGGGTCGGGTTAGTAAGGCGTCCATGGGCGAAGGTGTCGGCGGCGAGTAGGTAAGCGAATTCGTCGTGAATGCCAGGCTGCGGGATTGGTTCGACCGGAATCAGGGCTGCGCGCACCACCAGCGCTGTAATCCCCACGACAATAACCGCAAGCCCGCGTCTGCGTGCGAGCTGGATAAAACCACGTTCCAAAGGCTCGAACCAACGCGCACCAAGATTCGGGAAGATGAAAGCGATAAGGATCGACAACGCCGTCAAAATGAATTCAATCAGAATCATTTGAAATCCGGGGTCCGCGCCTTCAGGTGAGCGAAAGAAGTGGGGTCCCTCTCAACTAACGAATAGGGCGACAGTTTTGGGGGCTTCTCATCCGCCTCCAGCGACCAGACGTAGCGGTCCTTGAAATACGAGATTAGTTCTTTGTTTTGAACTGCGCCCATATCGCGCGCCCATACCACCTTAGAGCCGTTGATATCGGCCGCATTGAATACCCACTCCCTCAGTACGTCGTGATGCGGTCTGTAATACACAATCACCAGGTGACGTCCCGGTTCCCGCCCCAACTGCCGAAGAACCTGCGCACGCTCAGTATTGTGTACATCTTCGGTGTACGAAGTATGAATGACCGTGACCGGGACCGGGATGTGCAGCCGTCCCGCAGCGGCACGAATCGGCAAGAGGGTCAAGCAGACCATGGGCACTGCTCGCACCAGAAACAATCCTGTAGCCTGGCCATTCCACTTCCAAAGATGCAGGTAACGCATTCCCTGCAGCACAATGGCGTAGATTGCCGCAGTTAACATCGCAGAGTAATGCGCTGGCGGAATGTAAACTGGAAGTATGAGCCCAATCCCAGTGATGCCGCATACCAACAATAGAAATCGTGTCTTCCGGCTGATAGATTTCAGCAGCGTTCCGCCGGGCCGAATTGCGAGCCACGCGCCCAAAGGCATTGTTAGCACCGGCCCGAGATAAAAAATAAAATGCGGCAGCGGTTTTACCAAAATCCAGCGTATCGGCTCAGAATGCGCATGGCGGTATTGCCCGGCGACCGGTGGTCCCTGGTAGAACTCTCGCATCACAGTGTGGCGGTACTCCGCCGCGGGCGTTAGCTTCT
>QIAB01000063.1:2998-22621 GCA_003225455.1 Acidobacteriota bacterium | reverse complement strand
GAAGAACAAGCTCTCATACGGCCGACTATTGGCTAGGATCGCCAGCCCCAGACCCATCCCGAGGGCGTCGCGCACACGCTGCCGCCGTTTAATCCGCGGGAGCGCTCCCAAAACCAGTGCCCCGCCGATAGCTGCGACGGCTCCGCCAAAGTAGGTATTTGCCCAATAGCTGAAGGTGGCCAGCCGCATGACTGCCAGGAACCCGCCGAGCAGCGCCCAGCCGGCTGGAACCCACGCCTGGAGCATCCAGCAAATGGCGGCGCACATTACCCCGACGCTGAGCCATACTCCCCAGAATGGATGCCCAAAGATCACCTGGCCGACTGCTAACGCAAATCCCTGGCCCGGGTAGTACATCGAAGCATAGGTGGGCTGTTGATTAACGTGGAAGGTTTCGAAGTGAGTCCACATGGGATGAGGGATATTCGCGACGCGCCCATGCGCCAGCGTGTCAGCCAACAGCAGGTGACTGAACTCGTCATGGATGCCTGGCTGCGGAATCGGAAGTACTGGTAAGACAGCAAGTCGGGCTGCCAGCGCTGCCATTCCGACCACGAGAACGGCCAAGCCACGCCGCCGAGCCAAGCGGAGAGATGCTTTCTGTATTTTCTCGAACCAGGTTGCACCAAGATCCGGAGCGACGTACGCCAGCACGACTGCAATCACGGTCAGACAGATCTCGATTGCGCTCAGCATCGCAACTATTCAATTCTCCCGATCAGGTTGATGGTCATTTTCTAGAATCTGACGACAGGCGCGAATAGAGCCAGTCACCTACGGATTTGACTTGATCCATCCAACTGGTGGTCCATCTGGTATCCCACTCATAATGTTTCTCCCACACTGTGGGTAGGTACCAGACTTCCTGCAGCTTTCGCCAGTAGCGAGCTCGTGTCGCAGTGTCAACAGCCGTTATATCGGCTCCTGCCGGTGCGAACTCCGGAGGTGGATCCTGCGGCAGGCGAGAGCCATACGTGTATTCCCACTGGATATTACCTACTACACAGCCCCAGTACATCTTCGCCAGTCTTTCTTCAGCCATCCGCTGGCGCGGGTTGCGTATGCCAGAAACATCCAGGAACTCTGGCGGCATTTGCGCATTAATCCGAGATTTTGGCTGGTACGAAAGCAGACAGAAGACCGTAGCTGCCGCGAGCAGAAGCAGCAGTTTGTCGTAGCTCCGTCTGATGAACAACATAGTTTGTTCCCTGCCGCTAGCTAGCCTTAAGGCGAAATCGTCTAGCGTTATTGAGCTGTTGTTACGGCTTTGTGCGCAACGTCTCTGCTTCGTTCCAGCAAAACCGTTAAATGATCTTTATAAATTACCTTCCAACTTGAATCGTGCTCGAGCACATACGTAAGCGCGGACTCGCTATATCCGCCTGGCTGGGGGAACAGCACATAACGGATTTTATATTTATCCAGAATAGTCCCAGAGTGTTCCAGGTTCAGCAAGTCCAAATAGTCTTTCAGAACGCCAGCATACTCGAAAATATCCACTCGGCTGTCGATAAATACTCTTAAGTCTCTGTCGTTCCAGCCCAGGTAGCCTCCCCACAAATAGAAGTTCAACATCGGCCCGTCGGGCGGATGAGCCTTCAAATATGAAAGGGCCTGCGTGGGATATTTTTCTGAGACGGACTTCTGCATTTCAGCGGAAGTGGGCCAATAATGAACAACGCTGCCTATCATCAGGCAAATCACGAACGCATTGATCAGCGGTGTGTCGGCTTCAGGCCGGTATTGTGGCACGAATTCCACAGCCCTCGCCAGCACCGGCGCGATTACGATGGCTAGCAGAAAGAGAAAGCGGACATAGGTCAGGCCACTGTACAGGGCGAACAACACCATCCCTAGTTCCGCGAGCTGCCAGCGCGTACGCCGCAGCAAGGCCGTGACCAGCAGTGTGAGCAGGAGCGCGAGCACGAACTTACCGCGCACATCGTGAAAATCAACTGAAACCCACTCGGCTACGTGCGAGATATTCAGCCTCTGCCGGTACGCCATGTCGAACGGGTAAAAAACGAGTCGCCATCCAAACGGATTAACGAACAAAGCTGCCACACTGGCAAGACCGGTGACAACGAGCTTGCCCATTTGAGCAGGCGTCCACCGCTGGGCATCCACACGTCCCCAACTTCCTTGCACAAAACCTGCAGCGGTGATGATCGAAAAGATAATCAGGCCTAACGACCACGACCCGTGAGTATTCGCCCATAAGCAGAATAGAGGAGGAATTAGCCAGAGCGGCGCATTCCCTTTCTGCCGGAAGCGCTGGAGAATGATCAAGAGCAAAACGAGGTACAGATATCCAAACAGTATAGTGCGGGGCCCAAAAGAAACCGAGGCGATGAAGGTGAGAAAGCAACACGCCACGATCGACGCCTTGAAATGCCCGGTTTCCATGTATGCCAGGTAGAGCAGACCCAGAAAAATCAAAGAGACGGTGGCGAACATCACGGCACCCACTCCGCTCAGTCCGGCGGCGCGCCACGCCAGGTAATAGGGAATTTCCGACAGCCACTCGTGATTGATCCAAGGATGCCCGGCGACGGTGAAGGAGTACATATCTGCGCGCGGGAACTGATGGTGCTGAAACAGATATTCCGCATTGCGCAGGTGCCACCAGATATCAGGATCGACCACACTGCCACGAGTCATGATGAACTCGAGCGTCACCAGCAAAAACGCCAGCATGGTTAAGAAAGAAAATGCGCGACGCAGTTGCATGGGTAGCCGGGGTGCGGAGGGCGCGAGTTTTTCTGGCGTCGGGAGATCACCTAACCCACGGTCGGGAGCCTTTTCGGTGTCCACGGCTGCAATGTATTGAACTGTTCGAGCGCCGAGTTGAGAGGTGAATTCCACGGCCAAGTAATGCTTATCATTAGCATTGGTGCAATCTTCATGCCAATAACTGGCGCGGTGCGCGTTGCCGAGGGGGATTGGCAGGTAGCCTCGGCCTACGTAATTGCGTAGGGCCCGGGCCTCCGATTTGGCAAAAAGGGTCTTAAATCGAGCATAAATTCCGGAACCAGCGTGTTCACAATAGTTTTCAGCATTTCGGATCGGATACACAAGCTCTAATCGAGCCTGGGGAGCGGGATCTCAAGGTCGCCAGGGGGCTTCGCCCTGCATTTATCGTCCACTTTACCCACAGGTGCATTGTTTTTCAGATTTGACGCCTGTACCCGCCAGACCCTCTTTAGGATTACCAACGAATTACCTGTTGACTTTTTGGAGTCTCATGTGCAAACTGTGCACACTGCGGGAAGGGGAGCCTTCACCAGTTTCCCTTTCTTCTTCCGCAACTCCTCCTAGGTGGACACGACGGTAGGGACCGTTTCTCGTTCCCAATGACGTAGCTCCATCGAAAAACACATAAGTTCGGCTGTAGTGGTAACTCGTTCGCGGATTGCGCCCAGGAGTTGACCTGCCTGGAGTTTATGCTGTCTCGCAGCGAGTGGGCCCCTGGGAAGATTCACGGAGGGATATTTTCTGCCAAACCAAAACCATGCTCACAAGCACATTCTCCTCGTTGATCCAGACGAGGCATTCGGCCAGGTTCTACAACAGGTTTTAGGCGCGACTTACGCGCTCGACCGCGCATCGGATGTCAATCGTGCGATGGCCCTGCTCGGCGATAAGAGCCTCGATGTGATCCTGTTGAATCTGGACCTGCAAAACGGCTCTGGTGATCCGTGCGCGTTATTCAAAGCAGTATCCGACCGGGAATCGGCGCCGCCCGTGATTACTTTCGGCTGGGACAATCGCCGCAGAAAAGCCTTGGAGGCGTTTCAACGCGGCGCAGTCGATTTCCTGGAGCAGCCGCTGGACGTGCAAGCCCTGAAATTTGCTCTGGATGGCGCCTGCCGCCGCGCGGATCTGGCTCGAGATCTGATCGCGGCACAGAAATTTCTGTCTTCCATGCACGTGGAAGGCCTGCTCGGCAACAGCGAACCGATGGAGCAGGTGAACGAAGTGATTGGCAAGGTTGCCGGCGTTCATACCAGCGTGCTGATCACTGGCGAAAGCGGTACGGGCAAGGGAGTTGTCGCGCGGGCGATCCACAACCTCAGCCAGCGTGCAGACAAACCGTTCGTCGCGTTCTCTGCTTGCGCCTTTCCGGAATCTCTGATCGAAGATGAACTCTTCGGGCATGAAAAAGGGGCGTTCACCGGCGCCAGCCAGATGCGCCGCGGCCGCTTTGAAGAAGCTAAGGGAGGAACGGTTTTCCTGGATGAAATCGGCGATCTGCCCTTGCCCTTGCAAGCCAAACTTTTGCGCGTGCTGCAGGAACGCAGCGTGGAGCGGCTGGGCTCCAATGTTTCTCATCCCATTGATGTCCGGGTGATTTGCGCCACCAGCCGCAACTTGGAAGATATGGTGCAGAAAGGCACTTTCCGCGAGGACTTGTATTTCCGGGTTTCGGTGGTGGGAATCCACATGCCGCCGTTGCGCGAGAGAGCCGAGGACATTCCGCTTCTCGCCGAATATTTCTTGAAAGTGTTTGCCAAGGCGCACAACAAGCAGCTGCGTGGGCTGACGCCGGGATTTCTCAGCGCGCTGGCGCGGCATAGCTGGCCGGGCAATGTACGCGAATTGCAAAACGTAATTGAGCGCAGCCTGGTGCTGGCGAATGGCAACGATCACCTCGGGGTGAAAGATCTGCCGCAGGAGCTTCGCGGCTACACCATTCCGGAAGAAGTTCCGGGCGGGACATTTCACGAGGCGTTGCGGACCTTTAAGCGCGAGCTGGTGCGTTCGGCCCTGCGCATGCACTCCGGCAACAAGCTGAAAGCGGCGAAAGAGTTAGGCATCAGCCGTTGCTATCTGCATCGGTTGCTAAACCAGCTCAATATCGCAGGGGTCAAGCCGGACGGCGATTCCGAAGAAAGCGAGTCGCGCCGTCCATCAGGAGTTCGCGTAGGGAATGAGGAACTGCGCATGAGCGCGCGGGCAGTGTGAGGAGCCAATTGATGCGAATGCGGAGAACAGTTTTCGGCTCGCAATCGGGGCAGAGCATCGTGGAGACACTTCTCATGATGCCGCTGCTGTTGACGCTTCTGCTGAATGCAGTCAACTTTGCTTATTACTTTGTTTACCTGGTGAATTTGACCGGGTCACAGCGCAGCGGAGCCGAATACGCAATCATGGGAGGAGCGAGCACTGCCGCGACGGCTGTGCCGAAGACAGGTCCGGACACCGCGCCGTTAACGGTCAGCTACGACACGTATCAGGACTTGACTGGCGCCATATACGCTCCTAAAACTCAGGGAGCGCTCCAGGTGTGTTCGCCTTCGGCAGGAGGGGGGGTGCTGGTTAATCCCGGTACTACGACTGAAAGAGCCAGTTGCGACACCTTCGGAACCCCGCCGGCCGGGTTTACGTGGACGAACCCCCACAGTGACCCCGAATTAAACAGTGGCAGTACTGCACCGGCGTTTGTTCTGAGCCGGGTGGACGTCGCTTACAAGTTCATTCCGCTTATTCCCGGCACCCCTTTCAATCTGGCACTGTTGGTAGCGCCGAGCTGTACGAGCTCCAATGGAAACGTAAGCTGCACGTTTCATCGTTTTGCAGAAATGCGAACCATGAATTGATGGGTATGCCTATGGCAGGAACGCAGACGGTTAGTTTTCGACGACGAGAACGCGGCCAGGCGGCAGTTGAGTTCGCTTTGATGGTGGTGTTTCTCATGCTGCTCATCGTAGGCTTCGTCGAACTCATTATGCTGGGATACACCTACAATGTGCTCGCGGATTCGGCGAAGGAGGGTGTTCGGTACGCGATTGTGCATGGAACCGACCTGGACTCCGCCCATTGCAGCGGACCCGGCACCACCGCTACCACGCCTCCCCGGACGTGTGCGGACACGACTGGCAACAATGTGCAAAGTGCAGTGACGAAATATGCGAAATACTCCCTCCATAATACTGCGGCGATGACCATCACCCCGACGTATGTCGATGGGTCGAGCGCGCCGCCCAATCGAATTCGAATAGTCGTGAGCTACCCTTATCAGCCGTTCTTTGGTTTGGGTTGGCCAACAGTCACGGTGCGGGCTGCCGCTGAAGGGCGGATCATGTTCTGACCGTTGCATCGGACGGGCATAGAGGAGGAGATATATGGGAACGAGCGGAAGCAATCGTTGGAAAAGGACGAACCACGCGAGTCCGGACGAATCCGGGCAGGCCATGCTGTTTCTTGTTCTCGCTTTGGGGCTCGCCCTGCTGGGCGCTGTCGCTTTCTCCGTGGACTTGGGAAACACCTGGTTCCACCGCCAATCGGCGCAAACCGCGGCTGATGCGGCGTGCACTGCCGGCGTGATGGATTTGCTGGTGGATGCCCAGGGTGGCGCTACCGGGCACCAGGGTTTTACCAACGGCACAGCTTTCAACTGTTCCCCCAGTTCTACTGCCTCACCCTGTAAATACGCCAACTTTAACGGTTACAACAGCAACGGGACCAGTAATCTGGTTGAGGTTAAGTTTCCCACCTCGACCGTGGTGCCTGGGCTTCCCTCCTCTTCAATCGCGTCTACTAGCGTGGTTCCAAATGCCTTTATGCAGGTGAATGTAACCGACAATGTGCCGACATACTTTGCCGGACTGCTGAGCGGAAGGCGCAGTGTGCCGATCCGTGGCTCGGCTGTGTGCGGTGTAGTCTATGCAACCTCGCCTATACCGATTCTGGTTCTTGATCCGCATAGCCCGAACACTTCACCAGCGCAGAGCGCGTTCAATATCCAGGGCAGCGGGACCATTAAAATTGTGGGAGGACCCACCAAGAGCATTCAGGTAAATTCACAAGATACTGCCGGCAGTTGCGGTCAAAGTAATTGCTCAGTAGATTACCCGTGGGGTAGTGCAAAAGTTGACCTGACGACAGGGGGCCCCAGTAAGACCGGCAGCGATTTTGGTCTGTACGGTGCGCCAGTATCAGCTCCAACCGGATTCCTTCCGGGCACGACAGGCCACTGGATTGCCCCATCCGCTCCAATCAACGATCCGTTCGCACAAATGTGCGCCCCAGGTCAGACCGGTTGTCCATCGATAAATGGCAATGCTCCGCCGGCCGTACCCAGCGCTCCCGCCGTTCCTGTCGACGAGGGCGTGGGTCGATTCCCCACAAGCCCTTGCGGCCCCATCACGGCGACAACTCCATGTCAGGTCGCGTGGAAGGACCATGGATGCCCTGACCCCGCCGCAACCCGTGCGAATGGCAATTGTGTCCTCTATACGCCCGGGCTCTATACAGCAGATATCAAGGTCAAGGGTAATACCGTAGCCCTGTTTGACCCCGGACTCTACTATGTAAACGCCGGAGCAGGCAAGGGGTTAACGCTCGCCTCAAATTCAACAATTCGCCCTGGCACAGGCGACGGCGATGGCAGCAATGGCACCATCACTGTTGATTCGAATTCGGGGAAGAAAACCGGGTACGATCCGTTCGATACCCTAAAGGGGCCAGTCCACCTTGGAGTTCAGTACCCGGACGATGCGACGCACAAAAATAGCAGTTACAAGACTGGTGTGAAGTGCGCAGCAGGTTCGACCATACCCACTAACCTTCCAGCTACCATTCCCTTGGATCCCACAAAGGACGGCGCAAACGTACTCTTGGGCGCTTGCACAGGGTATTACGGCGACCCATTAGGCACTAGCGATCCGAATGGCGTACAACGCAACTTTGTGTTTTTCCAGGACCGATCGGCTACAGCGGTGCAGGCGAGTTGGGGTGGCGGCGGCCAGTTCTTACTGGCAGGTACGATGTACTTCCACTCCTGCAATGCATCGGGCACGGGTCTCGGATGTGGAGCGACGCCGACATACTTCAGCGATGTTTTCAAGATGGAAGGGAACTCCGGTTCCGGCACCTACGTTCTCGGGGATATTATTGTCGACAACCTGACGCTGGGTGGCACGTCGGGCATCACGATGGACCTGAATCCGGCGCAAGCAGCCGGGATTTTAAAAGCGGCGCTGCTGCGCTAGTGGCTGCAAATTTGCTGTCAAAAGCGAGAGAAGCGGTGAATTGATGTCAGTGAATTTAAGCGGTTACGGAAAGGGCCCCGGTAATTAGAAATGCCTGTTCTCTCGCTCGAGGATGAAGTTCGCATCGATATCGCCCGGATTCTCGAAGACCGGCGGCCAATTCCGTTTCGCTTCTCGTTTGAAGAAGTAAGAGCGGGCCATCGTCCGGGATGGCCGCTGGCTTACTCATTCATCCTGCACGAACTAGCGATCTTCGCGATTGTCCTTCTTTCTATTGCCGCCACCCGCTTCCATCGCATACCAGAGGCGGAGGCCCTCAAGCTGAACCCGACGGATAAGGTGATTTATCTTCCGGTGCTCGGCGGCGGGTCGGAGGGGAGCGGGCATGAAGGAGGCCTCTCGGGAGAGGTCAAGCCCAAGTCTGCGGCTCCTGCTGCGCGCGCGGGTAAAGGATTCACCTATCCTGGACCGCAGCCCATACTTTCCGAGCCACCTAGGCCCGACAATACCCAGCAGACGCTCCTTCAACCACGGCTGAAACTTCCGCCGGTGCTACGGGATTTTGTGCCGCTGCCGAACATTGTGCAGATGGCCACCGCCGCGCCCGCTCCGCTGGATATACGGAAAAACAAATCTTCCGTGGTTCATGCGCCCAAGCTGATCGAGCCGCCGAAGCTGAAGCTTCCGGCCGCCAAGCTGAGAATTACGCCGAACCAGCCCGATCTGCCGGAATTTCATCCCGCTGAAATCGATTCGCGGGAAGCGCCGAAACTCGCGATGCCGGTGAACGCTCCGGAAGAGCCTGCTCCGTTGAAAGTGCAGAAGGAGCAAGTCGCGAAGAAGGCGGAAAAAGCGGCGCAGGCTCCCAGGCCCGAGCAGGTTGCATCCACCGCAAGCCGTGGCAAAGATCTGCAAACGCTCATCGCGCTGAGCCCTATGCCTGCGCTTATCGGCCCGCCACCGGAGATTCCCGCCGCGGAGGCCCGTGCGCGCTTCGGCGTTTCTCCTGCGGCCAACACATCTTCGGCGCAAACCGCGGTTGGTTCGAAGGCGCAGGGCACCACAGGTCCGGCAGCCATCGGCACCCAGGCGAATGCAGCGGCCGGCAACAAAGTTGATGAAATCGTAATTGGCGCCGGAAATGGCAGCGGCGGCACGGCTCCCGCCGGCGGCGGTGGAGTTGGCACAGGCCTTGGTACCGGAACTGGCTCCGGCAAAGGAGGAACCGGCACGGAAGCCGGCCACGGCGCGGGATCAGGCACAGGCCTGGGCACAGGATCGGGCGCTACTGCCGGCAGCGGCACGGGCGCCGGCAACGGACGCGGGTCAGGCGGTTTCGCCGGCATCACCATTCAGGGCGGCACCGGTCACTACGGCACGGGGATCGTGACATCGAAGATTCAGGGCGGAACGCCCGCGCCTCCGCAGACCTCGTACGGCATGACCATTAGTTCGCTGGGAACTAGCGGTGGTGGCCTGGCCGATTATGGAGTGTTCTCCGATGAGAAGGTCTACACCGTCTACCTTGATATGCGGCAGACGCTGGAAGATCCCGCTCCCGCCTGGACTCTGCAATACGCTCCCTTGCGTGAGCCCAACGATACAGCTCCCATCCAAGGCGTAACGCCGCCCTTCCCGTCCCACAAAGAAATGCCGAAACTCTCTGATGAGTTGCTGCAGAGATACGACGGGCGGCAGGTAGTGGTTTACGCCCTTATCAACACCGAAGGCAGGTTCGAGCAGCTGACTGTGAAGGAAAGTCCAACCGTGGAACTGAACGCGCCAATTCTTCACGCCCTAAGAAGATGGGTATTCCGGCCGGCCCAGTTCGGTGGCAAGCCAGTGACGCTGAAAGCTCTTCTGGGAATCACACTCGCCGCGGAGTAGGTCAACTCAACGGAGTGTTGCTACAACTTTCGACCTATTCCGCCTCTCAAGAAACTTCGCTATATTCCCGTCTCCATCATGAGTTCCCCAAGACATGCGTGAGGAGATTATTCTTGAGAACGCTGAACACGAGATCAAGCTTCATTCTGCTTCAACTGTTGGATCTCTTCACGACGTTGGCTGCTTTCCGCGCGGGAGGATTCGAACTAAATCCACTGGTCGCGAGTCTAACCGTCCACTTTGGCCGCGTGGGCGGTATTGTGCTTAGCAAAGTGATCGCTGTGTTCCTGATGTTAGGAGTCCGCAAGCGCCTGTGGATGGTGAACCTGTTTTACATCGGTGTGATCTGCTGGAATGTAGTGGTTGTGGTATCGCTCGTGATGCGCAAACACTAAAGAATGGCGGCCTCTTCGGAGATCGACCATCAGATCCATTGCTGCCCCCGCAAGCCGTTTGCGGACGAGATCCTCAGAAATATAACCCGATTGGGCAAGCTCAGGCTGATACCGGACTAGCTAATGTCTCGGATTCGCTGTGAGCCGCACTGGCGGCTTCAACCGAACTCGTTTCGAACTGCAGCGCAATCCAAGAGGCCAGATAGAGCAGCGCCGCAATCACCAGCAGAAACCGGATCCCGGTCCACAGGGAAGCCGATTCCAGTATGCCTCCGACCATTGCTCCGAACAGATTTGAGCCCAGCGCCTCTCCCCGGAAACCCGCCGCGGCAAAACTGCGGATGAAGATAATACCGGCAAAGAATACCGGCAGGCACAGCACCAGCGTGGCCGCCACGACTTTCACGAAAAGCGAAGTGAAGAAGAACCTCTGCAGGGGAATGGAATAACTTGCCAGCAGGCTGAGGAAGATTCCGGCGTAGGCAAGCCTAACCGGGAAGAGCGGCTTAAAGTTCACCAGGAAATTGGCGCCTACGATCAACGACAGAAGGGCGGCAATGACTATGGAATTCACCACCCAGGTAGTTCCAAAGAGCAAAGCCATCTTGCTGACAATCTGCGCTTCCAACAACAAGAAGCCAGCGCCCAGAAAAAAGAAATGCCAGCGCAAGGAGCGCATGGCGGTACCTGTGTCGCGGACAAGCATCCAGCACAGTATTATCAAGGCGACCGAGATCACGATGACCGACAGCGGCAGGCCGGGCCTATGCTGATAAAAGTACGGCCAATCGTCTGTGGTCAGCGTAGCCGGTTCCATTGCGATTTTGCTGTGCTGGCTTAGGTAGGCAGCGAGCGACGGTTGGGCAACCGCTTCATGAATGCGCGCTTCTGATCCTGCAATGAAAAACCGGCCTCCGGTCGAGTAGAGAAAAATGGACTGATCATAGTCGATTTGCAACGGCGGGCGTCCGAAGACGGTATTCAGAAGCCCATAAAGCCTCCCAGCGATCCAGGGTGTATCAACCTGGAATTTTACGACCATGATTCCGTCGGGTTTCAGCAGGCGCTTGGTTTGTTGAAGCGCTTCGAGCGTATAGACGTAATTGTCAATCCGGATGTTGGTGAAATGTGAGTTTGTGGTATGGGAATCGAGCAGCGAGAAGACGATCAGATCAAAGCGCTCATTGCTGTTCTGGACGTAGCTGCGGGCGTCATCCTGCACGGCGCGAACCCGAGGCGAGCTGTACGGCTTCTCAAAGTGAAACTTCTCTCCCAATCGCAAAATGAGCGGATCAATTTCCACGGCGGTAACGTGCTGAGCGCCGTTGCGAAGTGCAGCTGCGACGTCATTGCCCATTCCCGCGCCCAGGACCAGGACGGAAGGAGGCTGCGAATAAAAACGGTACGGGAGATTGTAAGCATTCCACCAAATGGGGATTTCCTGAAATAGCTGAGGGTGCGTAGCAACGAATTCCGGCGAAAGATTGAGAATCTGCTGATACCAGCTATCATTCGTGGTCAACTCATACCCGATTGGTTTTCCGGCCTGTTCTCGCGGGATCAAAGTCAACTTCTGATATGGGGACCAATAGACGGTGCCTGCCTTTCCGCCGAAGCTCAATATGCCAAGGCAAATTAGAAAAGCAGCGGCTGTGGCCCATCGCAACCAACGAATCCTCCACACCAAAAATATGAGCAGCACGCCGACCACGAAGAACCATGTCACTGGCGGTTGATATAGGAAGCATAGGAGCGTGTAGAGCACGATTCCCGCCAGACTGGCGATCACATTAACGGAGTAGGCGAGGATCCCGTTGGTGGCGTTTTCCAAATACCAGCCTACAAGCTGCCCTAGCGGAATGAATGAGAATGCAATCAGGCTGAAGATGGGCACCACCACGGCCATTGCGCCAATAAGCAGAGGAAAAGAGAACTGGGAAGGTACACCCCAGATGTAAACGTCCGAGCTGGCGCCGATGAACGCAGGAAGCGCTCTCATGACACCTCGCAGGCTTTGCCAAGGCAGACACACAATCAGCGCCAACGTCAAGAGTGGGACAATCGTGGGCAGCAGGCTGACGCGGCGGCGCGACAGATAACATCCTAGTCCAAAGCCGAGGAAGCACGCGATTAAGACAAAATTCTTGAAATAAGCGAAGACACGAATTTCAGAGGAGATCCAGCGGATCATCAGCAATTCTAGAAACAGCGACAGCAGGCTCCAGAAAGCGAGGTGCAGCCAGGAAAAGCCTCCGAGATCGCGCGGCGAGAATTCCCATTTGGCTGCCCAGCGGCTTGAAGTCCCAGCCTTGCCGGCGTGAAACAGTCCGACCACATAAGCGTTTGCCACAATTGTTCCCACCACGATAAAGGCAAACGCTTCATGTAACCCCCACTCGGAAAGGGCTGGGGTGGAAATACTCTGTGCCAGAGCAAGTCCGGAAAAACAGAACACGAATACTAAAGTGAGAAAGCGCCCCCGCATTAAAGGCCTCCAGTGACGAATTCATGGAACTGGGATTTGGTAACTGAACAATTCGGGGGAGAAACCGCATTATCTCACGACATCGGCCGATTGCATCCCGTCCCAGATCAATTTTTCAGGACAACGGGACCTAGACTGTCGGAGCAATCTCTCTTTCATGCGATCTGCCTATCTCCAGGGTGAAATTACACATCATCCCACCGTAAGGCAATAGTTTGATAATTACATGCACCGAAAGTGGCAATGGAGGCAAAGCGTGATCAGGGTCTTCCTGATGCTTGCCAGACTGGCTGCGAAACCAGTTGGTCATGGACTTCCAGGTTTGGCATGGAACCGCACTCGCGTCCACTTCAGACCGCGACGATACGGCTGAGGAATTGTGAGGATAGACCTTAGTAACTCCTTTGTACTCTCAGGGGCAGTGTTTTCCAACAGTCCCAGCAAAACTGCCGCCTCGAATCATGCGCCTAGTCTTCTCTTGTAGAAATGCTCTTCTAATGAAAGAACACGCCGCTGACCACGGCATTGTTCCCCGCCGTCCGGGTGGCGTTGATTTTTGCGTGCCCGGAAATGTTCCAAACCAAATACATTCCATTGGGGAAGCTGGAAATGCCACGTGTGTCCAGTACAGCGCCGGTGTTCGCATCCAGGATCTGAATGGTTTCCGCTCGCGTTGTGCTGTCCCAATCCACCGCGTAGAGCGCAAACTGATGTAAATTTCCATCCTTCAAATTGACGTCAAAAGTGAAGGTTCCACTCTTGTACCACGTGGCCGCAATCCTTCCCGTATTAGCTCCATTTTGAAGCGCTCTTACATCCGTAGTGCTCGCCGCCCAAGTCCAGTTCGACTGATTCTGAATGGCGAACGAGGCATAGGCCACAGAATATCCATCGGCTCCATACACTCCATGCCAATTACCTTTGGTAGTTGTATCCAAGCCGACGAACTTGACAACCGCAGGCGGCGGCATAATCGTGGTCGAGTCGGTGGCGGCCGCACTTCCTGATTCACCGCCCGACACGCTTACCTGGTTCACCTGCGGCGAACTCGCGTTGGACGCCACATTCACCGTCACCGTGATGTCAGTCTCATATTCTTCCGTGGGTTGGACCGTGGCAATTGAAGCATAGCGTGATTAGATTCCACTCGTCATCATTCCCGGAGTGGCTGCGAAAGTCTTTGTGATGGACTTCAAGGTTTGTCATGGAACCGCACAACTGACATCGCCAGCCGTCTCGCCGTAGTACCTGCTCCCGGAGATTCTGATAATCCTGCTGATCGAGCCTGATCGGCGTCTGTTTCGGCGTAGTCCGATTCACTGAACCTGCCCATTGACGAACTCGAGAAATGCTTGTCGCTGAGCTTGCGATAGAAATTTGACGGAGCTCGTAAGCGCGCGCAAGAGCACGTCAGGATCACCGTTGTCCAGATTGGCTCCGGCTAAGAAATCCGCACAGATCATTTCCAGACAGTAGCCGCGAGAGCGATCGCTGCCCAGCATCAGACCCGCCGTCTCCAGTGCCTGCTCAATCACCGGAATCTGGCTCTTGTAAAGCTTGAAATAGACGATCTCCCAGGGTTCGGTCTCTTTCCCGGTCAGCTCCTTTTCGACCTCGCGCCGGAACTGCTCTTTCGGCAGCACGCGAGCCTTGTGCAACCAGGTTGCACAATCAAACTCCTGCCCATCCCTCCTCCTCGCCAGCTTCGCCAATTCCAGCCCTTTTGCCCAGCCTACCTGCTTCAGCTCGCGTCTGACTTGCGGCGGCAGATGCTCGTGGATCGACATCAGGTAATAGGCCTTCCGTCTCGATTCCGGAAACCGCCGCTCCAGGAACTCGTCAAACGACTTCAAGTTCTCCAGCCGCCAGTACTGCCCTGCCCGCACCTCGCACAGATACCGTCCCAGTTCCACAAAGCCGGTATCTTTCTCTGCTTCCTTACGCTGCTCCCAGGCCAGAATCTCATCGATTTTCGTAAGTACGAACTGGGCTCGCCGGCGATTGAGCTTGGGCAGCATGGGCGGATTCTTAGTAATAAAGCTCGTCAAGCCAAGCAAGCTGTTCTGCTCCTGGCCGCCGGACGAGAGCGGCTATGACCAGTTCCTGACGCCCGAGACAGAGCCCGATGTAAGGGCAGCTGCTGCACGGGTTCTGGGGAAAACGGATGCCGCTGTGCGGCAGGAACTGGGCGGACTCGATCTGCCGGATGGTCTCATCGACCTGCTGCGCGAATTCACGCCGCTGCTCATCCGTGATGGTGGTTCGTAGGTATTGAATCTCGACCAGGCGCTTGCGCACGAACACTACCTGGGCAACTTCGGAGACTCCCGTGATCCACGAATAGCAAATGAGTTGGGGATCGAGAGCCAACAGTCCGTCTGGTTCTTCCGGGTAGCGGCTGGAAGTGGTCTTCCATTCGAGCAGGCAGGCGCGATCGTCCAGTCGCCCGATGGCATCGACGTAAGCAACGAATTCGTTTTGATTCGAGAGCTTCTGCACAAATTTGATCTGCAGATTCCGGCGGGGCTGGCGAATGCGGACCCGATCCTCTTGGCAGAAGCGCTCGAGCAACTGGATGCCTTGTTGGAGCACGCGGTCCCAGGTATCGCCATGCGAGTATTGCAGTGGCTGACTCCGATAGAGCGTCCATTCCTGAAACAGGGCAGCGGCCGGATCTTGATGCAGGAAATAGGCCGCCAAAGCACGCTCAAAGGCGCGCCCGAAGAGCATGGCCGCCTGGCTGTCCTTCTGCTGCCAGCCATCGAGATAGCGATGCCGGTAGCGCCGTGGGCAGGCGAGGTACTGGCTGATCTGGGTGTAGCTGTAGATCATTACGCCACCTCAGATCCGGGAGGATCATCACCTGTAGCGGCTGTGGGCGAGAGTTCCTGCCACCGGCTCAGCGGGGCGAATCCGTCCAGGTTGAGGACGGAGATGCCATGCGCGATCGCATGACTTACTTTCAGGACACCTTGCAAGCCGACCAGCGCGCTATCATCGATTTCATTGTTTCCCAGCAGTTCGGTGTCGTAGCCGAAGTCGCGCAAGAACCAGCTCAATTTCCACATCGCTCGGGCGGTGCAGTAGAGGCGGCCGGTGATCAAGCATCCGGCCAGATGCTTGGGCTCAAAGCACAGCGAAACCGATCTGGTAATACGGTTTCTGCGCGTGCCAGCGATACTGCGCGCGATCAACCCGGACGAGGAACAAACCATCCGGGACGGAGTCGATGGCGGAGCGATCGGCGGGACGGAGACTCTCGAAGTAGCGCCTCATGCTGCACCTTCTTTCGTAGGGAAATAACTGTTGAGCTGGCAGAGCAGAGCGTTGCGGTCTTTTTCAGCCCATTCGGCCAGATGAACTACAAAAGCTTCGACCTGCTCACGCTTCGCTTCACGCAGAGTTTTGACTCCGCAATAATCCGTGGCGTAGGACTTCACCAGGTTGGGATCGAGTTGGTGCTGGCGGATGATCTGGCACAGACGATCGCGGACCTTTGGACCGCCGTAGTTCCCGTTGGCAGGTTGCGGGGGAATCCGGTTTGATCGGTAATGAGATTGTTCTGGTCCTGCACGGGAACCGATTTCCTCGACCGAGCAGACGCCAATACCATAAGCCTTACGCAAGGCACGGTTGACCGCTCGGGTCTCCGCGACACGCATTTCGGCACCATGCACCAGGGAAGAGACGTTGGAAGGATTGGCATCACCAAAGCCAACGAAACCTCGACAAGTACGGGACTTGAACACTGTAGCTTTGAATACCCAACGAGAGTTCGCTGGATCGCTGGACTGCAGCAGGGGCCGCGTATGAATCCCAATGCAACGACGGCGATTAGCAAGTCTCACGAGCCCAGAATGAGTTACATACCAGCCTCCGTCGAGATAGATGACGTCTCCCTTCATAACCGAGAGGGTACTTCTCCGAAGCAGTTCTTTGAGCACGCGAACGGACGCTTTCGGAAGGTTTCCGCATAGTGACTTTGCGAACCTCATTTCCTGTGCGAGATTGTGTTCATCGTTTTTCATCGCTTTTTGCTTTGCATGGGGCAGTGTGCCCGCGAATTGTCATAGCAATATTTTATTTCCTAAGCAATGAGAAAGTCAATCCGAAAAATGCCGGCCAAGAGCGGAGTGGATTGGTGTGCAGTCGGGCGCAGAATCAGAGAGCTCCGTGGCTTTGACATGACACAGGCAGAGTTTGCGCGCCGAATTGGCGTGACGCAGGGGCATCTCTCATCACTGGAGAGGGGTCACAAGGAAGCCGGCGCGGCAGTGCTGTTGGCAATCAGCCGCGAATTCGGAAAATCGGTTGACTGGCTACTGACTGGGGAAGGACACCACTAAGCCGGTTTCTTCCGGTCGCCGCCGAAAATCTGCGACACTTCGGATCCCAGGTGGGCAAAAAGAGCGGAAGCAGATTTCCGCCGCGGTCGGAACCGAACTCTTCACCGGCACCGCGCATTCGACGTCGCGGCGGCCGCGATTCGGCCCTAGCCCCTAGTCTTCGTCGGAAGGCATGGCTTCTCCGACGATGTTGTAGTAGACCTCTCTGGGCTTCTTCAGCTTGGGTGGCGCGGTTTTTGGCGCGGACGGCAGAGGCTTCGCCGCTAAGTTCGGAACTGGCGGCGCTGAGGGAGCAACTGCCACAGGTCTCGCTACGGGTCCCGGCACGACAAACGGAGCTGGCGCTGCCAGGATGGGGATTCAGGATCGGCGTCTAGCGTTCGCCTCGACTGGCGGGCTTTTGCAGGAACCCCGCAAAACTCTCATTCCGTGAACTTTGGGTGCAGGTCCCCGAAGGTCACTTGCGTGGGAAAATCCTCGAACAGCTTTTGGGCAAAGGGATAGAGCCCCGAATGGAACAGGATTGCCCGGTGGTCAGGCGATTTCAGCAGCCACTCGCGCAAGCTTGTGTCTTCGTCTTGCGTGGCCACGCGCACCGCCACCGCAGAAGTGCCGAGATCGAGAATCGACTGAATTTGGTCGGCGGCAGTGACTGGAACGTAGCGAACGTTCAGGGCCAGATACTTCGTCAGTTGGCGAAAATAGCGGGCCGGCGCATCGTAATACTGGAGCGGATAATCCTCCTCCGTGTCCTCGACTGCGATTGGCTCATTCAGCATAAACTTGACTGGCTGATGGCCAATCACCCCAGTGCCTTTCACCAGCTTGACCGGTGCAGTGCCGATAATCACGCCCTTTGCCTTGTAGCCGAGTAGAAGGTTGGTGTAGCGATCACCCGGCATAACCACGTCCAAGCCTTTTTGCGCGAGGTAGAAGGCCGCCTCGGCTTTACCCTCGCTGTCGCCGCAGCCCACCACCACCTGCGAGTTGAATTCCAGCGCTTGGCTCACGACGGCAGAGATGCCGTGGGTATCTTCAATCCAGCCCATGTCGCCCGCCACATGAGTCGTCGGATACGTGACCTTATCCGGCAAAACTTCGAACCGGAAGATGCCCTTCTCATCAGGGCCATACCACTGCTCTCCCTTCTTGGCGATCAGGGTTCCGGCGAGCGGCGTGATCTCAATGTTGGCGAACTCTGCTATCTTGTGGACGAACGCGCCCTCGTGATAGCCGATCAGAGTCGCGGGTATCAGCTTCCGTGACAAATCCCAGCGCATCTCGTAGCTCGCCCAGTCACGCGCCACGCGCTCCACCTGCGTGCCCACGCGCATACCCGGCTTAAGCACAATGGTCGTTTCGCCCAGCACCATGGCTTTCGCCTTGGCTGGAACCTTCAGTTCGGCGGCAATATCTGTCTTGCCGAACTGCGGCTTGAAAGTCTTTTGCGCTAACTGGTCAAAGATGTCGGCTTCCGGCTTCCGCCCCACACTCCGCGCATACTCGGCGGCCTGCTTCAACGCCAGCATGTTCGATTGCCCGCACTCGGGCTCGCCAAAGGCGGCAATCGCCTTCGCCATAAGTTGGCGGTCGGGATTCTGATCGCGAAGGTCGCGATACAAGCTTAAGGCAGCGCAATCTTTCACCCCGCTGCCCCGCCATACGATATAGCGCAGGTCTGCCATCACAATGGGATCGTAGGTTTTGTAGCTCTGGTAGCCAGAAAGGTCGGGAATCTCGGGAAGCGCCCGAACGGCAACTGCACCCAGAATTGGGGCTACGGCGCACAGCACTACGGTGCGCAGCAGATTCGCACGTGCGGACCCGAGGATACTCTTCACCATGCTGTCGTCCTCGTGAAAAATGTGCGGCGGAGCAGCCCCACTCTAATTCGACATTCTGGGCGGCGGGGTGCTCCGCTGGCACACTGGAGCATTCTTGTCTAGATTTTGATCTCGATCCGATTGATTAGGAAGGGTACTTTGGAAATGTTACCTTCGAGCCGACATTGAGGGGTTTTGCGATTCGGGAGCGGGGTCGCATTCGCTGTAAGAGTAACCGTGGTCTTCTCTCTCTCACTCTGGTGCCTTGGTTTTCCTCTTCGTATTCTTCTTCGCGTTTGCCAAACGTGCACAATGCGATTCGCAGCATCGGGAAAAGCTAGGGCATCCCGCGCTCCAGAAAACAGAGGGCTCGGACGCGGGATTTTCGTGGTGGGAACGACTGAGGGCGCATTATACTCGGCTTCGCAAAACCTCATCGAGAATCTCAACGCTCAACAATAGCCGTAAGTTTGCGCGACTGCCTCGAAGCCTCCTGTATGGCAGTCAGACGAGTAGAGCACCGAAAACTCTCCAAGCACAAAAAGGCCCCGCCTCCAAAAACGATTGCGGGGCTGTTCGACGTTATTGGATGGTGCTGGCCACAGAGGAGAAAGCGTTATTGGCATTTGAGCCGACGAGACGAATCGTGCCAACAACCAATACCAATATCACGGCGAGCATCACTGCATATTC
>QIAB01000063.1:838-2835 GCA_003225455.1 Acidobacteriota bacterium | reverse complement strand
GGCGATTGTGCGCCCGCGCCTGCGCCATGTCAATCGGATGGACGGTTGTGCCAAACTCGACTCCGGGAGCGGCATCCAGCAGATTTCAACATTGGCGATGCTTGCTTTTGGTGCTGTTCGTATTCGCGTGTAATTGACCTGAGGTCATCGAGAACAAGCGCCCGAACGGATTCACCCGTGCGAGTCGCTCTTCTGCACAACTCGCACGGAAGATTCGGCCTTCGCCTTTGCCCATCGTGCATGTTGCGTACCTTGCTATTTTTGGAGAAAAAGGTGGGGAGGCGGAATTGCTTCCGTGGAAAACTACTTGGAGCCAGCTTTACTCTTGCTTTTCGTGTCCTTCTTCGACTTCTTGGACTTCCTTCGTTTTGTGCTGAGCCTGCTTTGCTTCGGACAGTGTCGATGCCGCCTTTGGGGTTGGCGACTTGCTCAGTGCGTTCAAGTCCGGTTGCCGCCTCCGAGAACCAGTGCAAGTGTTTCCAGCGCTGAAAAAGGATTTTCTTCAGAGCGCCCGCCCGCGCATCCGTACCCTGATCCGCCGCCCACAATCCCCAATGAAGTGTCGCCTTCGGTGATCTGAGCCGAATGCGGGATTCAGAATTTCCGTAGCGATGCCGGAAGCCAGAACGCCAGCGAGTACGAGCCCGGTCCGGCTAAGAGGAATGCGACTGCCAGTAACAACTGTGTGAGTGCATATTCCGCGCCGCCCTTGCCGATATCGAACCCATTGGGTAGGTGCACCAGAAAGATAGCTCCAAGCATCACAACGGCAATACACGCCGCTCCCAGTCGAAACAGAATGCCAGTCAGCACAGCCAGACCTCCAGCAAACTGTGCCAGTCCGATCAGATATCCCATGACAACTGGCCAGTGATGAGATGCAGCAAACTGCTGAGGGCCCGGGCCTCCAAAGCTCCCGAAGAGGATGGCGCTCCCATGATAGAGAAACGCCATGGCGCTAGCTATGCGAAGAAGCAACAGCGCAGTACTGATCCTCGCGGGCAATGTATTGCCCTTCTCCATGCCTCGTTCGATGCCGGAGAGAGAACCATGGACTCAAGCCCGCCTCTCCAGTGGCGGTCCCGGTGATTACCTTCTGTGGGCCACCGTAGCGCCGCATTGTTCCTCAGGAAACAAGGGCTACAATCAAAGGTGTGAGACACTACACAACCAAACGGGTTAAGGACGGCACCATGTTCACATGCGTACGCTGTGAACACCACGTCACCACGCTGGATTTCCACAAAGAGGCTGGAAACCTTCGCACACAAGCAGCGACGGCAATCAATCGGCACGCCGCCGCAGTGCATGGCCAACCGATGGCGGTTTCATCGGCCGATTCTCAGCAGCGTATCCGGTGTCACTAACCTTGGTTGGTTTCTTCGTGGCGGTGTGCCCTCGCCTTCAGCCATCGCTCGACAACGTCCACTTGTGACCTCCGCAAATAACAACTACGACGGAAGTATGCTGCTCGGGGCAGCATACGATCAGGACGCAATTCGGTTTTCGGAGAAGAACTAAAAATTCTTTTCGTTTGCTCCTGTTGTGAACCATTAGACCCGTGTTTCGGAACTCTCCCGTTACCAGCACAATTCATTAACGACACAATCTCTCGGTCTTGTCCTTGGCCTTCCCCTCCGCAATCGTCTGCCACTGCATGTTCGAAGGCGCGTCCGCTCCGCCGCACTGCAGCGGGCGAACATGGTCAACAACGTAGCCGGGGTGAAGGTTCCATCCCCGTTGTTGCGGTACAGTACGTTCTTGCCGTAATACGTGACGAACAAATCCATCACGCCATCATTGTTGTAGTCTCCAACGCACACCCCCTGGCCCCAACCGGAGCGCACAAGATTGGCCTTCGCCGTCACATCCGTAAATGTCCCGTCACGATTGTTCCGGTAAAGGTGATTCGCGGGTTGCGCAATCTGCAAAGAAGCGATTGAACTAGTCAAGCGGCTTGCTGGTTCTTCGCATGAAGTAGTAGTCCACGATATGAA
>QIAB01000063.1:0-789 GCA_003225455.1 Acidobacteriota bacterium | reverse complement strand
AGGCGAAGACCTTCGGCATCCGCAGCGTGCCCGCCGTAGTGATCGACGGCAAACTTGCTTCGTGCTGTGCCGAGCGTGGCCCGGAAGAACATGTTTTGCGTGCTGCACTTGCATAACTCGGTCTTGGCGCTAAGGGCGGCTCCCAATCGAGCCGCCTTGTCTTGTCCTCACATCCTGATATTGCGATTGACTTTAATACTTGCCGCCGTCATCTACAGGCCACGGTGATCCACGATTTCTCCAAAACCTTCCCGCTGGCGTCTGCACAGGATGGGTTGCCTAGCGCGTTTGCCAGGCCGATATAATCGTGAAGAGCGTCTTCCAACCGCGCGCCCCGTCCTCTCTCTTGTGGCCCTGCGAGGAAAACAGTTTTCGGAGAGCGGTCGCTTCTTCCATTACCAGTGAAGTCCGCTAGCGACGCCATTTTGCCTCAATTTGCACATTCCCAGATTGCGCCCGGAACCGTGTCGTGAGCGGATTCAGGAGATGGAACGACCGCGAAAAATCACGCTAGGGTCGGCTCGATACGCGCAGCCATCGAAACGACTGCACAGTTTCTCGTCATAGGGCTGTGGAGGGGATGTGCATGTAGTGGGAAACAAGGCAAATCAAAGTCGCGTATGTTTTGGTCGACTTCAAGAGCCAGGGGGCGTACAAGCAAAGCGTGCAGCTCTCCGCCCCGCGCGGAGAGTACGCAATCGCAAGGCAGAATTACGTGCCCGAGTCTCGGTCTCAGCGCAAGGAGTTTGCGATGGCCAGGCGGCAAGAAACCCTCCTCTGTATCGACGA
>QIAB01000160.1:2295-2671 GCA_003225455.1 Acidobacteriota bacterium | reverse complement strand
TGGCCGCGAAGCACACAGCTAACGCGGCAACAGCGCAAAGTCGCAATGACGTTTCCGCCGCAAAGGGGACCGCGGTGAAAGGGAAGTCGACGGCTCTGCCTTCGACCCATTTCACTAACGCCTTCGGAAGGCGGCCGTCCAGACCGACTGGCGGGGCTTGCGCATACGACTTTACCCTGGGCACTAGTACGTTTGTGGCAGGCGTGACCGACCTCGGCCTTGATTGTGACGATTGCGGCGTTGACGTTCCACTTCCCTTCAGCGTGGATCTCTATGGCGCGAGTTTCAGCACCGTACATGTTGGCTCTAATGGTCACGCGACCTTTGGAACCTTCGACGACGGTTTTGGAATCACCTGCCCGCCGCCATTCGGGCG
>QIAB01000160.1:0-2174 GCA_003225455.1 Acidobacteriota bacterium | reverse complement strand
GAGCTCGACTATGAGGTTGCCCTGCATGAAAACGGCAACCCGCCCTTTGAATTCATCTATAACACGATCAACGCCGCCTCCACAACAAACGACAGTCAGTTAGTGGTAGGGCAGAAGTTGGATGAAACTTGCTTCACCGAGTACGGCTGTGATACCACCGGTGGCACGGCGCCGCCGGTCAGCAGTGGTCAGGCGCTGATTGCTTCATTCATTGGCGTTCCAACGCCGTCGCCTACCCCCTCGGGAACTCCAGGAGGTGGCTGCACGGTCAATGGCAGCATCGACGGCAGTGATGCGACCCAGACCGACCGGATGTTCCGCGACGGTATCCCCAGTACCTGTGCCGCGCCCAAGACATGCCCGGGGCCGTTTGGTGATGGATTGCAGCACCATATCGATTCCTACACCTACACCAATACCACCGGCTCCACTCAGTGCGTGACGGTGGATCCCACGACCGAATGCGTGGGTACCAACTACATCTTTGTTGTCGCTTATCTGGGCAGCTTTAACCCTGGTGACATCTGCGCGAATTACCTTGCAGACTCAGGCTCCAGCCCGGATCCAACGCAACCGCCGGTGACCTTCTCGTTTAACGTTGACCCGGGCCAGAGCTTTGTAGTCGTGGTGAGCGAAGTCACCGCTGACGCCGGATGTTCGGCCTACACCTTGAACATTTCGCCACAAGAGATCTGCGGTGGCACTGGTGGGCCATGCACACTGCAGCCGTGGAACGAGGTGGCCGATTATCCACTTCTCTCGGAATCAGTTTCCGTGTCGACGGATGGCACCTTCGCGTATGCCGCGGGGGGCTTTGACGGCATAAACTTCGTCCCGACGAACCAATTTAACCAATACAATCCGGTTAATAATACCTGGACTCCGTTGGCGAACGTTCCGGGTGCCTTCTATGATGCTCCGTCGGCTTACGCTGCGAACACGAACCGCGTCTATGTATTCGGCGGCCTTGATGCGACGTTTACCCCATCGAACGTCGTCCAGGTCTACGACGTTGCCAGCAACACATGGGTGGCCAATGGCGCTCCGATGCCTGGTGCGCGGTATTTCGCGAGCGCGGCGTATTATTCTAGTAACGGCAAAATCTACGTTATCTCCGGGTTTGATGAGAACTTCCTCGAAACGAGCACGACCTGGGAGTACGATCCGGTTGCGGATACCTGGGACACCAGCCGCGCAGATACCCCGATTCCTCTAGGCGGATCCGGATACAGCATTGTCGGCCAGAATATTTATCTGGCCGGGACTTGGAACGGTGGCAGCGGATCGACGGTTCATTACACCTACGATATCGTCGCCAATACCTGGACTCAGGTGGCGGATGTGCCTGTTAACATCTATCGACCGGCCTCGGGTGCCATTGGCACAAACACCTATCTGGTCGGTGGGGGCAATCCATTCATTGCGGCCGGTAGCAAGATTCCCAAACAGCGGAAGTTGGCACCGCATCCTTCGGCGGAATCGCCAGCCACTTCCTATAACACCACCTACGTCTACGATACGGTGGGCAATAGCTGGAGCAATGGGCCAAATACAAACGTGGCGCACTCGTTCACGGGCGGAACGGCAGTCGGGAACGACCTCATTGTTGTAACCGGATTTGACGGAGTGTCCGGCGACACGACCACCGTCGAGGAGTCGCATTGCGGGCCTGCAGGCACGCCGTCCCCGACACCGACGGCCACGGCAACTGCGACTGGATCGCCTGGCAGTTGTCCCCCGGTAATTACTGAGTCCACGACCCAGGTGATTGTGGATGGCAACTCGGTGTCGTGCAATGCCGGCGGCATCACGACCCAGAACAGTTACTGGCGCGCCTTTAACATGAATACGTTCACCGGCGGCCAGGATTATAACATCACGGCAGTCCAGTTCGCGATTGAGCAGGCCGTAGGTGGAGTAGGGGGCACCCAGTCGGCGACAGTCAACCTGTATGCCAATCACGGCGCAGCATTCCCAGGAGGTGACTGGCAGTCGAACCTGATTGCCAGCGTGCCGGTCAACATTCCCGACCAGAACGACACCATCTTCAATGTTCCAGTGGTGGTGACCGCGCCAGGTTCAGCGCTGGAGCTGGTGATGGAAGTGAACATACCGGATGGCACAGCGCAGGGTAATGTGTTCTTTATCGGTTCGAATACGGATCCTGAGACCGG
>QIAB01000159.1:2474-5126 GCA_003225455.1 Acidobacteriota bacterium | reverse complement strand
CTACCAACAGGCGCTGACGTTGCTTCGAGAAAGCGCAGGGAAACTTTCAGACAATCCAGAGGCGCTATTTCATTTTGGAATGGCCAGCTACATGATGGCCCAGACGGAAATGGCGCAGGGCGCCTTCCGAAAGGCTCTGAGCGCGGACACTGACTTCTCCGGTAAAGCCGAGGCGAGGCGTCGGCTGACATTTCTGGAAAACGCGGCCAAGCAGGAGCCGCACGCCGATCAGCTGGAAAAGGAAGTGCGGGAACAACCGGACGATGTCATCGCATGGATGCGCTTGGGCCGGTCTTATGAAGCCCAGGGAGCATTCGTGAAAGCGGCCGGTGCCTACGAAGAGGCGCTTAAAATTAACCCCGAACTTCTTCCTGCCGCAGTAAAGCTAGCACAACTTAATGTCGGTCCATTGCAGAACAAAAATATGGCATTTGCATTCGCAAAGAGAGCGAGAGACCTCGCTCCAGACGACGCGCAAGTGGCTGGGATTCTTGGATCGATCGTTTATCAACTCGGGAATTTCAGCTGGTCCTATAGCCTCCTTCAGGAAAGTTCATTCAGACTACATGGTGATGCTGGAGTTCTGCATGATTACGCCTGGTGCGCGTACGTCTTGGGGAAAATCAGCGAAGCGCAAACGACTATGGAGCGCGCCGTCGAGGCACGTCCTGATCCAAGAATAGCCGCCGACGCGAAGTCATTTTTGGCCCTTACGGCGCTGGAGCAGAATCCGGAACGCCTCCCGCAATCCGAATCTGAGATTCAGAGGATTCTTGTTACCGATCCTGCTTATGTTCCTGCATTGATAGCCAAGGCTAACCTTCAGGTGCAGCGCGGTGATGCACAATCTGCTATAGCAATTTATGGCGACGTCTTGCGTCATTATCCCGATTTTGCACTCGCGCAAAAGCGCCTGGCATCACTCTATCTCGAAGGTCCGGCACGGATCGATGAGGCGTATGCGCTTGCCCTGAAAGCTCGTAACACGCTTCCGGACGATTCGGAGTTGGCGCAAATCCTTGGCGAGCTCAGCTACAAGAGAAAGGATTTCGCTTATGCCATTCAGTCCTTTCAGGAGAGTGCCCGCAAGAAACCGCTAACGGGGAAAGACCTCTATTACCTGGGCATGTCGCAGTTGCGGATGGGCCAAGACACGGAAAGCAGAAAAACGTTGGAGAAAGCCCTTTCTGCTGGATTGCAAGAACCTATGTTACATGACGCCAGGGCGGTCATCGCCGATTTGCAAAGACGCAGTCAGTTATAACGTGGCCGATGCAAAAGGCGATGCCAGCTTGCCAGCCTACATCCGCAGCCAGTAAATGCTTCGGCGGTGTGATGTTCGCCAACGTTCTTGAAAGCCGTCACTCGGCAGGTGCGAGTAGGTGTCGGGTTTCTTTACAAATATGTTAATTACTAGACTGACGTGAAATATAAAATATGCCTGTCTAAAATTCTGGTGCCAAGTGGATTATGGCTGAAATGGTGATTGTAATTAAACTGCATGGTACAAAAGCCGCTTTATCACGGCGGCGTGGGTTTTGTCTTTACTTGGACGACGCTCAACAATATAACAAAATGATTACGCCTTATCAACAACCCCAACCCGAACGATTCGCGATGGCTGGCAAGACTCGAAGAGCGATCTATCTAGGAGCGCTGTTCGGCTTTGTCGCCTGTTCTACGCTGAGCCTGGGCGTTCCGTTATTCGATTTGGGAACGGCCGGTCCTACCTATTGGACAGTCTTGGAAACGGGTGACGGAACAGTCCAGCAGACGGTTAATGCGTCTAACCCGCAAGGTGCAATTTATGGAAACGTCGGAATCACCCTGAATGGGAAGTTGTCGGACAGTGGGCCTACGATTCACGGCGACCTCTACTTGGGCAACAATGCCTCCGCACAATTCAGCGGCACGTACGTAAACAATCGTCCGGTTACTGGAACGATTCACCTCGGCACAGGCGCGACTGTCAGTCCTAACTCTTACTCGTATACTAAGGTTTCGGATAATCCGCAACCGCTACTTACCCAAGCCAGAAACGATGCTATTGCCGGATCAGCGGCAGCGGCTGCGCTAACTCCGACCTCAACCCTGCAATCCATCAGCCTGAGCCATACAACGATGACTCTTGGGCCTGGCGTCTATAATCTGAAGAATTTTTTACTGGATCATGCAACTCTCACTCTTTCTGGGTCCGGGTATTTCGTTTTCAATATCTCTAACCCGAACAGTGTGTTAACCGCAAACGGCACTTTTAAATTGAATTCTGGGAAAGTGCTATTGGCAGGTGGAGCAACGGCAGATCACGTTCTTTTTAATTATCTCGGAACAAAAGACGTCGCCTTTTCCGGAGGCACTGGCGGTACGGTCCCCGGTGGTCCGGACGAGTCTGTTCTGCATGGAATTATCCTCGCCATGAACGCAAAGGTGAGCTTGGCCCCTGGCTTGGTGGTCGGAGAAATCATCAGCGGCAAGAATATTTCAATCGTTTCAGGTGCAATAGTTGAACAGCCTCCTCCTCAGGTCCCTGACGCTTCCTCTACACTCGCCTTAGGCTGCATTGCTATTGCCGCGCTCCTTGCCTTCCGTTCATTGGCCCCTCGGTCCCTCGTACGCTGATCCCTCGGCACGCTCCGCTCCGCTAGGAGCCTC
>QIAB01000159.1:0-2339 GCA_003225455.1 Acidobacteriota bacterium | reverse complement strand
CGGCCGGGCGATGTCTATCGTTTCTATGAGATCAACACCGCCGTGATCCGCGTTGCCCAAGGTGCTGCTGGCTACTTTAGCTTTCTAAAGGATGTAGGGCACACATCTCTGTGGAGAACCTTGACCCGCTTACCTAGCCACCATAGGCTTCGTGCGAAGCGCTTCAGAATGACCATGCAAATATTGCGAGACTGTGTTTCAAAATTGATAACGCTTTTGCTTATAGCGTTATTGCTCTCGGGTTGTTTTGGCGGGCCGAAAAAGACCCGCGTCCTCGAACGCGCTGATAGCTACTTTAAAGCTGGCGAATACGATAAGGCAAAAATCGAGTACCTGAATCTGCTCCGCTTGGATAAGCAGAATGTCACTGCGTTTCAACAGCTAGGCTTTATTTGGTTAGAACAAGGTGTTCCGCTCCGGGCTATCCCATTTCTCCTAAGGGTTCGCGAGCGGGAACCTAAGAATATCGCGGCTCGGACCAAGCTGGCACTCGCTTTCATGGCAATTGGTCAAGTGGCGGAGGCGAGAAAAGAGGCGGTCTCAATCCTTCAGCAGGATCCGGGAAATTCCGATACCATCGTTGTTCTTGCCGATACCAGCCGAAGCAAGGACGAGATCGCTGCCACCGAGCAGCAGCTAGAGAAATTTCCACAGAAGAATACGGCCGCCTTTCATATTGCCGCGGCGAGCCTTGCTACGCGGAAGGGAGATCTGAGCACGGCGTCGGATGAAATACAGCAAGCCGTCGCTTCGGAGCCGAAATCAGCCCGTGCGCACTTGGCTATGGGATACACCTTCCTATTACGCAAGAACCCGGGTCATGCCGGCCCGGAGTTAAAAATCGCCGCTGATTTGGCCCCTTTGCGATCGGAAGAGCGAATTAAATACGCCGAATTTCAGGCTGCCAACGGTGCGTCCGCTGAGGCTAAGGGCTTTCTGCAGGAGGTCACACGAGAGGCGCCAGATTATTTGCCCGCGTGGCGTGACCTGGCTCAGATTGCCTTTAGCGAAAAGAAGCACGACGAAGCGCTCTCATTCCTAGAAAACATCTTCAGCCGCGATCCTGAAAACCCCGACGCCCGTCTCCTTCAAGCAAACGTTTGGCTGGCGAAGGGCGATGCAGCCAAGGCGACTGCGACTCTGGATCGAGTAAACAATAATTATCCAAATAATCCTTTGGTTAAATTCGCGCTCGCCCGCGCTTACCTGGCGAGCAAGAATCCGGCTCAGGCTACGGCCACACTCCAACAGGCCATTGCGATTAGACCAGACTACACGGAGGCCGTCCTTGCATTGGCTGAACTGAATTTAGGCTCCGGCAAAGCGCAGGCCGTTGTCCTCGCAATGGAAGATCTGCTAAAAAAACATCCGGGCCTTCCGCAGGCTTGGTCGTTACTGGCCAAGGCTTATGAGGCTTTAGGACGATTGGATGATGCTGCAGCGCTTTTTCGCGAACAAATCAAAACGGTTCCGGACTCGCCGGAAGCTTACTTCTCTCTCGGATTGATTCTGCGGCAGCAGAAGAAAAACGACGAAGCTCGCCAAGCGTTTGAGAAAGCTTCGGAACTGGCGCCGGATAATCTGAGCCCGATCGATCAGCTCGTGGAGATGGATCTTGCCGACAAGCGTTACGACGCTGCGATGCAGCGCTTGCAGCCACAACTCCAGAAACAACCCGAGGCAGCCGGCGCCCATTTTGTCGAAGCAAAGATCTATGCGGCGCAACAGGACTGGCCTCACGCTGAAGCAGCAGTTGAGAAAGCAATCAAGCTCGATGCGAACTTTGGCGCCGCTTACGAGTTGCTTGTCTCGATTTACGTGGCGGCGAACAAGTTGCCGCAGGCCACTAGCCAACTTGAAGCCATCCTAAAAAACAATCCCAACGACCCAACTGCGCTGGCAAGACTGGCGGTTGTTTATGAGAAAATGAAGGAATTTCCAAAGGCAAGCGACAGTTATGAAAAACTCCTCGTTCTGAGGCCGGACTTTGCCATGGGCCTGAACAATCTCGCCGTTCTCTACGCCGAGCGTTTGAACCAGTTGGATCGAGCCTATGAACTGGCGCAGAAAGCCCGCACCCTGCAGCCAAGTGATGGTTCGATCGCGGACACTCTGGGATGGATCCTTTATAAACGCGGTGATTACCAGCAGGCGTTAGCGCTCCTGCAAGAGAGCGTCAGTAAAATGCCGGAAAATCCGGAGGTTCAGTTCCATCTCGGCATGGCAAGCTCCATGATGGGTCAGGCGGATGCGGCTCGCTCATCGTTTGAAAAAGCCGCTCACGCTACAACCGATTTCCCGGGAAAAGACGAGGCCAAACGCCGGCTGGCGCTGGTGGA
>QIAB01000184.1 GCA_003225455.1 Acidobacteriota bacterium | reverse complement strand
CACGGTGAGTTTAATGCCGGCGTCAATTGCCGAAATGGCCGCGTCCTTCACACCGGCCGCGGGCACAAAAAGCACGGAGATGTCGATCTTCCCCAGGGCTTTCACTGCTTCCTGCGGCGTGTTGAACACGGGTACACCAAGAACGGTCTGCCCGCCTTTGCCCGGCGTCACACCCGCGACCACATTGGTTCCATACTCGCGCATCAAGCGCGTGCGCGCCTGACCTTCACGGCCAGTGATGCCTTGCACAAGAACGCGCTTGGTCTCGTCGATCAAAATTGCCATTTAGCGCGCCCCTCCAAGCAGTTCTTCCAGTCCGGGGACATCCAGTTCCAAATAGAAGCCTTCGACTCCGGCGAGCCGACACTCGACATCGCACGCGAGCAACTCGGAATCTTTGTTGGCAAACTCTTCGCTTGGTAGCGACATCGCCGGCCCCGCCATGGCGGGGCGATCCACGATCAATCCGCCAGAGTGCGTCTCGATAGCGCGCCGAATCTGCTGCCACTTGGCTGTGTCAATCCAGACGCGACCACTTTTCACGGGAAGCATGGCGGCGGATGGATCTTTGACAAACTTTGGCACGCGCGGAGCGCGCGGTTTCCATTTGGTGCCGTCCGCACCCGCGACAAGTCCGGCGAAGCGCGCGGCGATCATGGCCGGGGAGTCGGTCTTGCGATAACCCTCGATCGGTGCACGAAGCAGCTTGGATATTCGATGCAAAATATCGACGGCGCGATCTTCGGTGTTGCCGCCCAAACGAATCACCGCGGGAATATCGAGATCGAGTTCCCAAAATGCCTTGGCCAGTCCGTAGGCGGACCAATATTGTTCCTGGCTCGCGACCCCGGAGCCGGAACCGAAATAACCCACCAGATCGGGCTGAGCCAGAATAATTCGTGCGGCGCGATATACCTTGGACGCGGACGGATTGCCGCTGGTGTCGGTGAAATTGGCAATGGTGAATCCCGCGTTGACGATCGCGTCCATCGACATCATCGATCCGCCGCCGCCGGCGCCGTGAAAACCAACCAGACCTTTGGAATCTTTCGCCGCCGCCCTCGCCAACTGCGCAAAATAAAATGTGCCGCGATGATCATTTTGTTCGACCGCATAGGCGACGCGCTCAAGGGGGGTTGGTGGATGATCGAATTCTCTCGCAATTTCAATACCGAGTTCCGGGTGACGCGCTACGGCGTAATCGTCAATCGTGATCCGACAATCGGCCGCGACGAACTCGCCACTTTTGGCCAGCACCAGCGGATTGATTTCCAGCGATCGCGCTTCGACGCTGCGCGCAGCAGTAAACAATCTTCGAATTGACTCGGCTAATTGCTTCGCGTGCGCCTGCGAAAGTCCGCACGAAGAAACAGCTTCATCGACGGCCGAATCCAGTGGTCCGCGATTTACATCGCAAGGAATGCGCCGCGTCGAGGCGGCGCGTTCTTCGATTCCACTGCCGCCGCCGCCGGCAAAAATGATCATCGGGGCGCGGGCAGCGTCATCAATGGCGAACGAAAGAAAAAACTCCCGATCGATATCAACCTTCTCTTCCACCAGCACGGCTTCGACTGGGAACTCTCCAACTTTCATCGCCAGCATCCGCGTCGCGTGGGTGCGTACGTCATCCGGCTTTTTGGCGAAGGCCACTCCGCCAATGCCGGCGCGGCCGGTCGTCCACGCTTGAATCTTGATCACGACTTCGCCGCTCTTCTCGTCGGCTGCGAGCTCCTTGGCTGCCGAAACAGCGTCATCAGCGGTTGAGGCAGCGCGGCCACGCGGAATCTTGAATCCGTTGGCGGCGAGAATGGCTTTGCCCTGATATTCGTGGAGTCGCGCCATGGCTGGGTGCTATTTCGGATGAAAACGTCGAACGTTCAACCCGCCTGGCCTGCTCGCCACGCGGAAGTCTTCGCGAAGGCGTTGGGCTCTGATTTGCGCTGCCAGTCCGCGCTTCCAAAAACTCGCCGCCTTCCCCCCACCGAAACTGTAGCCGCTTCGCTGTGAGAAGCGTCGGGAAGACGTTTGCTTATTGCGACGTTTAATTGCGCGCCGCCCACAGGGCGGCGGCTACAGCCACAGCCTCGTGAGGCGTGATTGTTCGCCACGGCGAATCCGTCCGCCGGCGCATCGATCTTGTATTTTGAAGACGACCCCGGACTTCGCCTGGCGCTGTCCAAAATCAGGTGACTGGATCAAGCACCGTGAGAAATGGGAACCGGTGAAAATCGGAATCGCGAGTATAAATCTGCTTGATGCCATGCTCGCGCATTAACACGGCCGTGTGGGCGTCGTGCAGGATGTTGCCGCGGAGATTCGGGACTTCGTTGATCACTTCGGCCAAAACTGCTTCGTGCCGCGGCGTCGCTGACAAAAAGTTAGCGCCAGGGCAATCGATCAAGTGTTCTAGAAACCGCCAGGCACTTGTAAGAGTCCATGGCTTTCTCGGAATTGTTGGATGAGTGATGACGCGCATGAATTCATAACAAATTGGCCACGACAAAAACCAGGGCGAACTTCCCTGGCGACACTCATCAATCCGTTCCTTGCATGCCTGGTAAAACTCGGAATCTCGATCCGCGGCGTAAAGTAAAACGTTCGTGTCGATAGCGACCATTTCAACGGCGGCCCTCCATTGCGTCATACAGAGCGTTCCGATCGGCGATGTCCACGCGGAATCCGCCACCGTGGAAGGACGGCAACGGCCGAAGTTTTTTCTTTTTCAATTGTTGGCCAGTTTGGAAGAAAAGCCGCAATGCCCCTTCGACCAGTTCCGACATCGTTTTGTTTTGATGGGCCGCTTCGCGGCGAAGCCGCGCCATGACCGGATCTGCGATATTGAGGGTCGTCTTCATATGGAAAACCATATCGGTCATATGGCTATATGTCAAACTCCTAATCCTAATCGGCCCATGCCTTCGCTCGGGACACATCCGTCAACAGTCTTCAAACCATATTCGAAATTTAACGGAGCGGGGGAACGTTGTCTTCGCATCACGTGCCCGCTAAACTGTGGCGTTCTCTCTCGGAGCCGCACCACATGACTACGACCTCACTCGATTACTACGCCATCGAAGAACTTCTTACGAACGACGAGCGCGCGGCGCGCGATCGGGCGCGGCGTTTTGTGCAGGAGGAAGTCATGCACGAGATCGTGGCTTGCCATCGGGCGGCCAAATTTCCAGAGCACCTCAGGGCGCGCATGGGCGCGTTGCGCCTATTTGCTCCGTTTTTGAAAGAGTACGGGTGTGCGGGCCAGAGCTACACGGCATATGGCCTCATCATGCAAGAGCTTGAAGGAGCCGACTCGGGCCTGCGCTCGGAGGCGTCGGTGCAGGGCGCGCTTGCTATTTACGCAATTCATTCGTTCGGAATGCCCGAGCAACACGCGCGCTGGCTGCCGGAACTAGTGTCGGGCGAACGCGTCGGTTGT
>QIAB01000062.1:6935-28558 GCA_003225455.1 Acidobacteriota bacterium | reverse complement strand
CTACGGAAGGTTTCTTCGCGGAGCGTTTCCTCAGGGCAGGGTCCTTCAGATTGCGGCAATAGCAACGGTATTTCTCTCTGTGGGCTACGTTTTCAGCGAGCCGCTGAGCGGTGAATCGCACGGACCGTCGGTCGCTAAAATTTGCGGCCAAGCATTGCAACGAACTGCGGCGTGGTTCCACGGTACGGAGACTGCTGAGCTTCGCCCGAAGCCGGCTACGGACGATACGGACGGTTTCTTCATCCCGCCTGGGGCTCAATCGCGGTTCCGCAGCCATGTAACGCCCGTAGTCAGGCCGACAACCAAACCGGCGACGGCTGCCGATCCAAGGCCTGAACAGGCTAGCGTAGCTCCACCCCCAGCAGCTGCCACGATCGCAGCATCGGTTGAAATTCCAGACAGCCTAAAGAGAATTAGTCCTGGCTTACGCACAGTACCGGTGGCGACGGGCTCATCGTTCTTGTCCTACTTGGAGCCGGTAAGCCTTTCCGAAGATTTCGCGCAAAAGCTGCTATTGCAAAAAGTGCAGCCAAGCTATCCAGAGCAGGCCATCCGCGCCGGATTGCAAGGCTCGGTAATTTTGCAGGCGTGGATCGCGCGGGACGGAAGCATCCGCGACCTGAAGCTGGTGCGGGGTTCGCTGTTTCTGGGCCGCGCTGCTTACAACGCCGTCAAGCAGTGGCGCTATCAGCCTTATGTTCTGAACGGCCGTCCGGTGGAAGCCCAGACTTACGTGAGCGTAGATTTCCGGCTGCCCTGACGCAATTCGGCGCTCTCCCTGATGTTCCTGACTTGTCCACCAGTTCACAACTTTTTACGTATTTTTACTCCGGTTTGACACCCGCCCTGTCTCGGTCAAGTATGTTTCCTGCCGGGCTGATCTGGAATGCGATTCAGGCGACGCCCGGATCAGGAGACTGCGATGAAGGCAAAACGGCTGTGGAACGAGCGAACCCGGTTAATCCTAATTATGGAGCTCGCCATAGTTTTGCCGGCGGCGGTCCTCGTAATCGGTGGCGCGTCGCATTTGAGACAAATTCAGCGAGATCATGGCGTCGAGGCTCTTATCCAGCGCGACTTCGGCGAAACGCTGGCGATTTCTGAAAAGCGGATCAACCACAAAGCGTACGAAATGATAGACGACGTTCGCAAGGACTTCCCGGCACCGGGCAATGCCTGTAGCGGCAATTTAGACAAAATTCTTGCCGCTCACCCGTATGTGGCACATGTGTTCCTGTTTACTCCTGAACACGGCATCATTTTCCGTTCCCAGCCTTACCGTCTGCAAGATGCCGGCTTTCACCACGAGGCCGAGTATCTCTCCACCATGTTCGAGGGGTGGTTCAAGATGGACTTCTCTGATTTCACGGAAAAATTGACCAAGATGCAGCAGAAAGGTACGCCTTACTACTTCGACCCGATCTGGTCGCCGCGTGTTGATAAACGGGTTTATCAATCCGTTGCGATTTTTCTGACAACAGACGAAAAAACTGGAACAAAAGCTCTGGCGGGAATTGCTTTCGATGGCGATTATTTGCGCGACCAATTTTTCCCGCAGATGCTCAATGAAGTGATGAGCCGGAACGTCGCCGAAGCACAGACCGACAAGAATGCGGTGATCATGGTGCGCGGGAAGAACGAATCCAATCCTCTGGCCGCATGCGATGGCTGGGACGGCGGCACTCCCGAGGTCGAGCGCAATTTGGAGGGAGTGTTTCCAGGTCTTGCGCTCGGCATCAAGCTGCGAGGGACTACGCTGGCAGCCATCGGTCAGCACTTTTTCCGCAGCAGCTTCTTGAGTCTTGCCGGCCTTTCTTTAGTTCTCGCCTGCGGGATAGCCCTCACCTATCGCAACGTTTCCAAAGAAATGGCGCTGGCGAAGCTGAAGTCGGACTTTGTCTCCAACGTTTCGCATGAATTGCGGACGCCGCTCTCGCTGATTCGCCTGTACGCGGAAACTCTGGAGATGGGACGCCTGACCAATCCGGAAAAATACCAGGAGTACTACTGCATCATCCGCAAAGAAAGTGAGCGATTGACTGCGCTGATCAATAACATTCTTGATTTTTCGCGCATCGAGGCTGGCCGCAAAGAATACGACTTCCGCGAAACCGATTTGCGCGAACTAGTGCGTAACACGCTCGACTCCTACCGCTATCAAATCGAGCAGCACGGCTTCACCTATGAAGAAAAGATAGACGAAGTGCCGCCGCTGCGTGTAGATCGCGAGGCCATGGCGCGATCACTGGTGAACCTGGTCAACAACGCGCTCAAGTATTCGCAGGACCGCAAATTCATTGGAGTGAGTCTGTATCGGGACAACGGTTCGGTAAAGCTGGAAGTTGTGGACCATGGCATCGGTATTCCGCCTCAAGAGCAGAGCAAGATTTTCGAGAAGTTCTATCGCGTGGGCGATCCGTTGGTTCACAACACCAAGGGAAGCGGCCTGGGGCTTTCGCTGGTGCGCCACATCGCGCAGGCGCACGGGGGAGAGGTGTTGGTAGACAGCTCTCCCGGGCAAGGCAGTAAGTTCACCATCACTCTGCCTGTGAACCGGGCAGCAAACAAAACCACAGCAGCAACAGCTTAAGAGAGGCGGTTTGGCAATGGCGCCCACTCAGGTTGCAATTCCTGCGAAGACTAAACCTGGAGAACATGCGATGGCCCGAATCCTGATTGTTGAAGACGAGCCGAACATGGTCGCGGGTTTACGCGACAACTTCGAGTTTGAAGGGTACGACGTCATCACCGCGCCCGATGGCGTGGCGGGGCTGGAGCGCGCGCTTAAGGAAGCCCCAGATCTCGTCATTCTTGATGTGATGATGCCGCGCATGAGTGGGCTCGACGTTTGCAAACAGCTTAAGGCCAAGCGGCCATCGCTCCCCATCATCATGCTCACGGCGCGTGGCCAGGAAGTCGATAAGGTTGTTGGGCTAGAGTTGGGCGCGGATGACTACGTCACTAAGCCTTTTTCCATTCGCGAGCTGCTTGCGCGCGTGAAGGCCGTCATGCGCCGGGCGCGTCCCGTGCCCAAAGAGCAGGAGCGTTATTCGTTTGGCGATGTCGAGGTGAACCTGCGCAGTTGCCAGGTCTCGCGGCAAGGCAAGGAGCTTGACTTCTCCTCCAAGGAATTTGACCTGCTGAAATATTTTATCTGCCATCGCGGCGAAACCTTAAGCCGCGATCGGTTGCTCGAGGAAGTCTGGGGCTACGACCGCTTCCCGACTACTCGCACGGTAGACGCGCACATTGTTCGCCTCCGGCAAAAGCTTGAACCGAGGCCGGAGGAGCCGCGCTTCATTCTCACGGTACACGGGACGGGCTATAAGTTCGTCGGCTGATCACGATCTTCCAGGAGATAGCAGTGAGCGCAGCTATACCAATTCGCAGCACGCAAGAGAGTAGCACCTGGACGCATGCCAACTCTGGATCGCCGCGATCCGCTGGCTCTACGAAAATCGGTGGCCGCAGCCGGATGCTCGAGGATCAACTCGCCGCTCTCCGCCGCGAAAATGATGACCTCCGTCGCACCTTGTTCGAAGCTGCTCATGCGCAACGAAAGTTGTGCGGGCCCCGGAATCTTCGGCGAGGTTCATTCGAACTCGCTAGTGAAATTTTCCCGGTTCGTCATCTTTCCGGCGACTTCATCAGCATTTTTGACTATGAAGACGATCTTGTCTTCGCCATTGGAGATATTGCCGGCAAGGGCTTGTTTGCAGCGATGTGGTTTTCGCACCTCGTTACTTTGATTCAACTACAGTTCGCCAAGTGCGGTGACCCGGCGTCCACGCTGGCTGCAATGAATCGCGATCTGTTGCAGACGAACCTGGAGATTCCGTTGAGTACCTTGTTTCTGGCCCGCCTGGATGCCGGTTCAGGGGAGATTACGTATTGCAATGCGGGACATCCGCCGTCATTTCTTGTGCGTCGCGAAGGAGCATCCGAAGCGCTTTCTCAAGGTGGACCGATCCTGGGTGTGGTTCCCGGGGCTTCATTCGGAAACGGCAAGGCCGCAATGCTGCCGGGCGACTCGCTCATCGCTTACTCGGATGGAGCTGTGGAATGCCGCAATTCTTTCGGCGCGGAATTCGGTCGTCAAGGGCTCTTGGACACGGCGCGAAACTCCTGCGGTTCTGCCGCGGGTACCACGTTGTTTTCTGTTCTCGCCGCGGTCGAGAATTTCACCGGAAGTCAGGCGCGCGAAGATGATGTCGCCTTGATCGTGTTGCATCGAGCTGTTCAGTGATCTTATGGCGGGACAACCCATCATGTCTGAGAGGAGCAAATCACGGCCGGCGTATGTGAGCAGTATCACTTTCGCAGGTCCCAGCCGGGAGACAGGCACAGCAGGCTCGAGACGAGTAGATGATTCCATGCTTATCCGTCAAGCTCAGGAGGGTAATACTGCCGCTTTCGAAGAACTCGTACGCCAGTATGATCGGGCGGTCCTGCGGTTGGCTGTGCATCTCACCGGTTCGCAAGAGGACGGCCAGGATATTTATCAGGAGGCGTTCCTGCGAGCTTACATCAACCTTGCGCGGTTCCGGTTCGAATGTTCGTTCTATACGTGGATTTACCGGATCGTGACCAATCTCTGCCTTGATCACCTGCGGAAGAAGCATTCCCGTGGGCGCGATTTCACTACAGCCGTTTCTCCGGACGGGGAAGAGGAGGCAGTGCTGGACCGCATGCCAGATCGTCGCCCGAGCTTCAGCCCCGAGCGCAGCCTGCAAGGCCGCGAATTGCGCGAATCCATTGTTCGCGCGCTAGGACGGCTGTCCCCGCGTGAGCGAATGGTGTTCGAACTCAAGCATTACCATGGCATGCGGCTGCGCACCGTTGCAGGCATCTTGAACACGACCGAGGGCACAATCAAAAACACGCTGTTCCGCGCAACCCATAAATTGCGTGGCGAACTCGCATGGGCAAGGTCGTAGAGCCGATGCCTGTGTGGGAACGGGGATCCGCCCCGTCCAGGCAGGTCGAAGACCCGCCTCCACAGCGGCAATCCGGCGCTTTCAGAAAATTTTAGTCTTTGCTGACCAGCGAGCCAGCCTCCGCAATGCTTCCCCTCTCAAGTTCTGTTTGAATCTTGAGTTTCTGGTGCGGACGTAGGTCCACCACGGTGTCAAAGGGCAAATAGCCCGGCAATGCGATACGCACCCGGTGCTGCCCTGGCGTGAGCAGCATAGCTTTTCCCGCTCCGTCAAATTCATCAACATGTCCGGCGAACTGCTCATCTACGAATACCGCCGCCCGCGGAGGAGTAGCGTCGATTTTCAGCTCAGACGTCGCGGCTGCCGCCCCAGCGCTAGATTGCTTTGCCATTGCTAGCTTGATCGTGTGAATCTCGCCTGGCTCCAGCAGCGCCTGCTCGACATAATCCCGATACCAGGCTTGCCGAACGATGATTTCGTGCTTTCCGGGGAGCAGCAACATTTTCTTGTCCCCGTTCAGCTCTTTTACATAGCCAAGGTACTGTCCATCAACCCAGACTCCGGCTTTCTTCTCGGCGCCGTTATGAGCGACAAAGCGCACCTCAGCTAAGACTTGATTATCCGATGCCCAGAGCGTAGCTCCCCCGGTCAACAGAATTGCGAACAGCAGTCCCAACGCTTTTCTATACATCACCGAACCTCCTATGACGAATGCGGCTAACACAAGAATGCTTCTAGCAGACTTAAAGAGCTAGTGGCCAGAAGGATTCTGAGGCATCTGACCTTTAGTAATGCGTTATGCTTGAGTTGCCGGGTCGAATGTCAGTTCCAGCTCGTACATCTCTCGCCTCTGCGGCTACCGGGCCATTCATGGTTCGTATCCCCGAGGGTTGGTTCTGGATGGGCTCTGAATCTGGGCAGGATAACGAGCGCCCGTGGCAAGAAGGTCGTGGGCCCAAGCGAAGCCTACAATCCTCAGAAAGTGGGTTTTTTTGTTTCCGGCGGATGGAAAGAGTAACAACTCGCGCATATTTATTGTGAACAAGAATGTGCAGAAGGTGAAGTTCCTCTAACTGCGCCCGCCTCCGCCCAGCTCGCGGACAATGTCGTTGACGAAGGTTTTTGCGTCGCCAAAGAGCATTAGCGTGCGATCCAGGTAGTAGAGTGGATTATCAATCCCTGCAAAGCCTGGGCTCATGCTGCGCTTGATGACCATCACCGTCCGGGCCTTGTCCACATCTAAGATCGGCATTCCGTAAATTGGACTCGCGGTGTCGGTGCGCGCTGCGGGGTTGGTCACGTCATTTGCGCCGATGACCAGCGCCACATCAGTCTGCGGGAAGTCGCCGTTGATATCTTCCATATCGAAAAGCTTGTCATAGGGAATGTCGGCTTCTGCCAGCAGAACGTTCATGTGCCCCGGCATGCGGCCCGCAACCGGATGAATCGCGAACCGCACGGTCACCCCTCGCTTGGTCAGCGCGTCGTAAAGTTCGCGCACTTTATGCTGCGCCTGAGCGACAGCCATTCCATAGCCTGGAACTACGATGACCTGATTGGCGGCAGCTAGAATCGCGGCCGCTTCTTCCGCAGTCGCGCTGCGAACTGTTTTCGCCTCGGTTCCTGCGGCTGGCGAGGCCTGCACCTGCCCGAAGGCTCCGAACAAGACATTAGTGAACGAGCGGTTCATGGCCTTCGACATGATTACAGACAGGATGAATCCGGAAGAGCCGTCGAGCGCGCCGGCAATGATCAGCAGCTTGCTATCGAGAACAAATCCCATTGCAGCGGCAGAAAGGCCGGCGTAAGAGTTGAGCAAAGAAATAACCGTTGGCATGTCAGCGCCGCCGATCGGGACCACCATAAGCACGCCAAAGACTAGGGGGATACCAACCATCGCCGGAAAAAGAGCGCGCGCCCCGGGATGCTGAACCAAGCGAATGGCGATCGCAACCGCAATCGCAAGCAGCGCCAGATTGACGAAGTTCTGGCCTTTGTAAGTCAGCGGGCGCTGCGGCAGCAGTTCTTGGAGTTTGCCGGCGGCCATCAAACTGCCGGTGAAAGTCAGCGACCCGAGGATCACCTCCATCGACAGCACGGCCATCATGAAGCGGGGCACGTTCGGAGTGCGTAAATAAAACTCCGCTGTTCCCACCAGCGTGACGCAGAGCGCGCCAAACGCATGGCTGAGCGCAGTTCGCTGCGGAACTGCGGTCATCTGCACGAATCCGAGTGGAATGCCGATACCAGTCCCGAGCACCAAAGCAATGACGATCCACTTGTAATCGACAATTCCGTGATGCAGCAGTGTGCCCGCAATGGCCAGCACCATCCCGATCTCACCGGCCCACACACCATGGCGGGCGGTGCTCGGCGAACTCATCCATTTCAGCGACAGAATGAAAAGTGCGCTGGCAATCAGATAGACGATTTCGATGATGTATTGATTTCCCGCGAAGTCGGTCATGGTTTGGTGGGGCGGCTGCTTTTGAACATTTTGAGCATGCGGTCGGTGATCAGAAATCCGCCGACAACATTGCTCGTGGCCGCGATAACCGCTACTACCCCGAGCACAGCAGAGAAAGTACTCTTGTGCTCACCGACAAGAACAATGGCGCCGAGCACGGCGATGGCATCGAGCGCATTGGTGAGCGACATCAGGGGCGTGTGCAGCAGAGGCGATATCCTGCGGATGACCTCGAAGCCGATGAACGCCGCCAGCATGAAGATGAACAGCGCGTCGATTAGATTTGAACCCAAGCTTTCCTCCCTGAAAACTGCCGGCTAGCTAATCCCCTGCTTGCGACACCAGTGCCGGCAACGCGAAAAATTCCCGAACGCGTTCATTCACGATTTCTCCATCGTGCGTCACCAGCGTGTCATGGATAATCTCGTCATCATCGTGGAGCCGAACCTTTCCATCCTTTACCAGGTGGAGCAAGAACGCAGTGAGATTGCGCGCATACATCTGGCTGGCGTGATATGGGACACTGGCAGCGACATTGATCCGCCCGATAATCGTTACCCCGTGTTCCACGACGGTCTGGCCGGTGCGCGTAAGTTCGCAATTTCCACCGCGTTCGGCTGCGAGGTCGAAAATGACGGATCCTGGCGCCATTCGCTTCACCATCTCTTCGGTTACGAGCACAGGTGACTTCTTGCCGGGAACTACCGCCGCGGTCACCACAACATCGCTTTCCGCGACTACCCGTCCCAGCAGTTCGCGCTGCCGGGCGTAGAAATTCTCGTCCTGTGCGCGCCCGTAACCGCGGGCATCTTCCGCATGTTTGGCTTCAATCGGGAGCTCGATAAAGCGGCCACCCAGGCTTTGCACCTGTTCTTTTGCCGCAGGCCGGAGATCGTACGCCGAAGCCACTGCACCCAACCGCCTGGCGGTCGCAATCGCCTGCAGTCCCGCGACACCGGCGCCAATCACAAATACCCGCGCGGGTGTAATCGTTCCCGCAGCGGTGGTAAGCATGGGGAAAATTCGCGGAAGGGTATCAGCCGCGATCAAGACAGCTTTATAACCGCAGATGGTTCCCATGGACGAAAGTGCGTCCATGCTCTGTGCGCGCGTGGTTCGCGGCACCAGTTCAACGGAAAAAGAAGTCACACCGGTGCTGGCGATCTGCTGAAGGACCTCCACCGAACCAAACGGCCGCAAAAATCCAATCAGGACCTGCCCGCGGCGCATCAGTGGAAGATCTGCCTTCCCAGTAACGTCATTGGAGCCGTAGCAGAGGACTTGCACCACAACATCGGCCGAGCGGAATACTGCGGCGCGGTCGGGCAGCACGCTGGCGCCTTTCTCGATATAAGAACGGTCAGGGAAGCCCGCCTCGCTGCCTGCCTCCGTTTCGATTACGACTTCAAAACCCGCTTTTAGCAGACTGGGTACGACTGTCGGAGCTAGAGCAACCCGCAACTCCCCGGGATAACTCTCCTTGGGCACACCGATGATCACGAAACTGTGGTCCTTTCCGGGTTGTCTATCAAATGTTTAAACAGAACGGGCTTGCAGATTCTGACGAGCACGTGCATGAGAAGAAATCTTATTGTAACTGTTTCGTTTCCGTGGGGGCTTTGCTCGAAGGTACGTAGCAGAGATAGATCGATGTGGAGATGAGGCCGGAGCTGCCGGTGGCGCGGCAGCAGCTCAGGTCATTGGGACGTATTACTTTTGACTCGACGAGCAGGTGCTCGAAATTTTGGTCACATCCGTGACGTTGAACGTGGGTTGATTTGCGGAGCTGCTCGCGCCAGCGCTTGGGCTGGTGCTTGCGCTCCCGCTGGCTGAGCCTGCATTAGCGCTGGCCGAACCAGAAGCCGACGAACTCTGAGAACCGTGAATGCTTACCTCTTCGCCTACGTGTTTGCTCAGGTCAGAGGTTTTTCCCGCCAATTGATAGGTTGTTCCGGACTTGTCAGTCAGAGTGAAGTTCCCGCTGGAGCCATTCAGACATCCCTGAATAGTGTTTGCGTTCGCTTCGCTGCTTGTGCCCGATTGTGAGCTACTCGATGTGGTCGCGCCAGTTTGTGAGCTCCCCGATGTGTCGGGTGCGCTACTTTGCTGCGCGACAACCCATGCTGTCGATAGCAGCAGACAAGCGGTCAATAAAACTGTTTTGGACATAACATCCTCCTGATACTACGGATCGTCTTTTAGATACCTAAACGCATTTGAGGTTGTATGGGCCTGGCTACAGCCGCGGCCCAGCGCAGATTGCAGAGAAAGCACGGCTTACATCAATTCACGATTGGGTGGTAGAAACCGTCGTGCATGGGCGGGCGGTTTTGGAGCGATCTGGCCGAGGAGCGGGAACCCTGCATTTTTCCCGATCGCCCCTTGCAAGGGAAGCCGTCTCCTTTTAGAATTAAGAGTACCGAATCGGTACTATATTTGGATTGGAGCTTGAAGGGCGCCTAAATGATCAGACTGAGCAAACTGACCGACTACGGGCTGGTTTTGATGAGCTACGTCGCCAGAAGCGGTGGGGGCCTGCACACGGCACGAGGCCTGGCTGCGGAATCTGGCCTCCCGTTGCCGACTGTGAGCAAGGTTCTGAAGACGCTTCTGCAGAGTGGGTTCCTGGTTTCACATCGAGGCATCAACGGTGGTTACAACTTGGCCAGGGGTGCCCAAGAGATTTCTGTGGCCGAAATCATAGCTGCTTTGGAAGGACCGATTGCGCTTACCGAATGCAGCACAGATATTTCCGGATTGTGCGACTTCGAGCGCGGCTGCCCCATCAAAACTAATCAGCGGATCATCAATCAAGTGGTGCGAGGAGCGCTGGAGAAGCTGACCCTGGCTGATCTGATCCATCCCTTGCAGCTCATCGCAATCAAGGACGCCCGCGGCAGGCTGGTGCCGAGTATCAGTCTAATTTCTGGGAGCACGCAATGAGTACGAATATCAACACGATTCGAGATCTGGCCGAACGAGAATACAAGTGGGGATTTGTCACTGAAATCGAAGAGGAAAGAGTCCCCAAGGGCTTGAACGAAGACATTATCCGCCTGATCTCGGCTAAGAAGAACGAACCGGAGTTCATGCTTCAGTGGAGGCTTAAGGCCTTTCGGCACTGGGTGTCGCTGGAGAAGGCCCAGGCTGAGCCGAAGTGGGCCAACATCAAATACGCTCCGATCGATTATCAGGGTATTTCCTATTATTCAGCTCCCAAGCGGAAGCCAAGCCTGAAGAGTCTGGAGGAACTGGATCCGGAACTGCTGCGGACGTACGAGAAACTCGGCATTCCGCTGCAAGAGCAAAAGCTGCTTGCCGGTGTGGCCGTCGACGCGGTATTTGACAGCGTCTCGGTGGCAACAACCTTCAAGGGGAAGTTGGCGGAGCTGGGAGTAATTTTCTGCTCGTTCTCCGAGGCGGTACAGAAGCATCCCGAACTCGTACAGAAGTACCTAGGAACGGTAGTGCCCTACACCGACAATTTCTTTGCTTCGTTGAACGCCGCCGTGTTCACGGACGGATCGTTTGTTTACGTGCCTAAGGGAGTGCGCTGTCCGCTGGAGCTTTCTACGTACTTCCGCATCAATGCGGCAGAGACCGGGCAATTCGAGCGCACGTTAATTGTCGCCGACGAAGGCGCTTACGTCAGCTATCTCGAAGGCTGTACGGCGCCCATTCGCGATGAAAATCAATTGCACGCCGCCGTCGTTGAGCTGATCGCACTGGATAACGCGCAGATCAAGTACTCGACGGTTCAAAACTGGTATCCGGGCGATAAGGAAGGTCGAGGCGGAATCTTTAACTTCGTGACCAAGCGCGGCAAGTGCCAGGGCGTGAACTCGAAGATTTCCTGGACGCAGGTCGAAACCGGTTCCGCTATCACTTGGAAATATCCAAGCTGCATCTTGCAAGGCGACAACTCGGTCGGAGAATTCTACTCGGTCGCGCTGACCAACAACTATCAGCAGGCCGATACCGGCACGAAGATGATCCATATCGGCAAGAACACTCGCAGCACGACCGTCTCGAAGGGTATCTCCGCCGGCCACGGGCAGAACACGTATCGCGGCCAGGTGAAAATCATGAAGGGCGCAACCGGGGCGCGGAATTACACACAATGCGACTCGTTGCTGATCGGCGACAAGTGCGGCGCGCACACCTTCCCTTACATTGAGGTGAGGAACTCGAGCGCCCGGATGGAGCATGAGGCTTCGACCTCAAAGATCGGCGAGGACCAGCTTTTTTATCTGCGGCAGCGCGGGCTGAAGGCGGAAGACGCAGTTTCCATGATCGTCAACGGCTTTTGCAAACGCGTGTTCAGGGAGTTGCCGATGGAATTCGCGGTGGAGGCGCAGAAGCTGTTAAGCGTCAGTCTGGAAGGCAGTGTTGGATAACAACTCAAGAGGAAGACGAATGAGCTTACTGGAAGTTAGAAATCTGAAAGTCAACGTGGACAATCACGAGATCCTCAAAGGGATTGATCTGGAAATAAACCCCGGCGAGGTGCACTCGATCATGGGCCCGAACGGCTCAGGGAAGAGCACGCTGGCGCAGGTGTTGGCCCGCCGCGAAAGCTACGACGTTACAGGCGGGGAGATTTTGTATGACGGCAAAGACCTCCTGGCTATGAAGCCGGAGGATGCAGCCTGCGAAGGCATTTTCATGGCTTTCCAATATCCGGTAGAGATTCCCGGGATCAGCAATGCGTATTTTCTTCGTTCGGCGCTGAATGCCATTCGCAAATACCGCGGGCAGGACGAACTGGACGCCATGGATTTCCTGCCGATGTTCCGGGAGAAGCTAAAGCTGCTCGATATGGACGAGAAGCAGATGAATCGGTCAGTGAATGAAGGATTTTCCGGCGGGGAGAAGAAGCGTAACGAGATTCTGCAGATGGCCGTGCTGGAACCGAAACTGGCGATCCTCGACGAAACCGATTCGGGGCTCGACATTGACGCGCTCAGAATCGTGGCCAACGGCGTCAACGCAATGCGAAGTCCTGAGCGTGCGATTATCGTCGTTACCCACTATCAGCGTCTCTTGAACTACATCGTCCCGGACTTCGTTCACGTCTTGGTAAACGGGCGCATTGTGCGTTCGGGCGGGCCGGAGTTGGCGCTGGAACTTGAAGAAAAGGGTTACGGGGAGATCGAAAGCGAAGCCCGCCAGGTTACCCCCGCTTAAGACGAGGAGAACGTGATTACAGCAACCGAGCAGTTGGAAATCTATCTGGAGAGCTTCACTGAACTCCAGAAACGTGCTGCGGGGCGAGATCTGCCATGGCTTCGGCAGCTGCGCGAAGATGCATTCGCTCGTTTCTGCGAGGTAGGTTTCCCGAACACGCATGACGAGGACTGGCGGTTTACAAACGTCTCCGCGATTGCAAGGGCTCCTTTTCAATTGGCGCAGGATGGCGGATTGTCGAACGAAGAGGTAGAGCCATTCCGCATTAAAGGCGCCGCGTGCCAATTGGTGTTCGTCAACGGGCGCTTCGTGCGTGATCTCTCGTCCATTGGCAAGCTGCCGGCGGGAGTAAATGTGAATGGGTTGGCAGAGGAGATCAACGGCAATCCCCGCGTGCTCGAAGCGCATTTTGGCCGTTATCTCGACACTCGCCGTGATGCCTTCTGCGCATTGAACACCGCATTTGCCGACGACGGAGCTTACGTGCATATCCGCAAAGGCACAATCGTCGAAGATCCGATTTTCCTTTTATTCATCTCGACGGTGGGTGACGCGCCGCTCATGAGCCATCCGCGCAATCTGATTGTGGCGGAGCAAGAGAGCCAGGCCACCATAGTTGAGGACTATGTCTCTTTGGGCGAGAGCACCGCGTTCTGCAATACCGTCACCGAGCTTGTGGCTGGTGACAACGCCGTCATCTCGCATTACATGATTGAGCGCGAGCATCGGCAGGCTTTTAACGTTTCCACCCTGCGTATCCAGCAGGGAAGAAGCGCGAACGTCGCATCGCACTCGGTGCTTCTGGGCGGAGGGCTGGTGCGCAACAACGTGCATCCTGTATTGGCCGGTGAAGGTGGAGAGTGCCTGATTAATGGCCTGTTCATCGGTAATGGCCAGCAGCATCTCGATAATTACATGCTGGTGGAGCACGCCAGCCCGCACTGCGGCAGCCGTCAGTTCTATAACGGAATCCTGGATGACCGCGCGCATGGCGTGTTTCACGGTCGCATCATCGTTCACAAGGATGCGCAGAAGACTGACGCCAAGCAGACCAATCGCAACCTGTTGCTTTCGGACGATGCGCAGATCGACACCAAACCGCAACTGGAGATCTATGCGGACGATGTTAAGTGTACGCACGGAGCCACCATCGGCCAGATCGACGAGAACGCTCTGTTCTATCTGCGCTCCCGTGGAATCGACGAGCTCTCGGCCCGCAAACTCCTGTTGTTTGCATTCGCCAGCGAATGTCTTGACCGCATGAAGGCGAGCCCGGCGCGCGAGCATGTTGAAGAATTGATTCACGGTCATCTGCTGGAAGTTGCACATTCGGCCAACCGCTTCGCAACAGGAATACCCAGTGAAGATACCGGAAGAAAGTGGGAGGAGATCGGATGACGACAGCCGCCAAGATACCATCCAGAGAATCTGCCGCCCCGCATTTACACGTCGTAGGTGGAGCATTCACCGTGGAAAAGGTGCGCCGGGATTTTCCTATCCTCTCGCGGGAGGTTCACGGCAAGAAACTTGTGTACCTGGACAATGCCGCTACTTCGCAGAAGCCGCGAGCTGTCATCGACGCCATCTCCCGCTATTACGAGCAGGGCAATGCCAACGTCCACAGGGGCGTGCATTTTCTTTCTGAACATGCGACTGGAGAGCACGAGCGCGCCCGCAGGACGGTTCAACACTTCATCAACGCCGCCGATGCGAGCGAGATCATTTTTGTTCGCGGCACAACCGAAGCGATCAACTTGGTCGCGCAGACGTACGGACGCACGCATGTTCGCGCCGGGGACGAAGTGCTCATCACCGCCATGGAGCATCACTCGAATATCGTGCCCTGGCAAATCCTGTGCGAAGAAAAAGGCGCAAACCTCCGGGTCGCTCCCATCAATGATAACGGTGAGCTGCTGCTTGAAGAATTTGAAAAGCTGCTGGGACCGCGAACAAAAATCGTCGCCCTCCCGCACGTCTCGAATGCGTTGGGAACCGTGAATCCAGTTGGCAGAATTGTCGAGATGGCGCATCGAAGAAATATTCCTGTGCTGGTCGACGGAGCGCAGGCCGTTCCTCACATGAAGGTGGACGTGCATGCGCTGGATTGCGACTTCTACGCTTTTTCCAGTCACAAAATGTTTGGACCCATCGGCATTGGCGTGCTATACGGCAAGTCTGCAATGCTGGAAGAAATGCCTCCCTACCAGGGAGGCGGGGACATGATCAGCTCGGTCACGTTCGAAAAGACCACCTATAACAAGCTGCCGTTTAAGTTTGAAGCAGGCACGCCCAATGTTGCCGGTGCGATTGCTCTCGGAGCCGCGATCGAATATTTGAATGGGCTTGGGATGGACAACATAGCAGCCTACGAGCACGAATTGCTGGCCTATGCAACAGAGAAGATTTCTGCGATTCCCGCAGTACGCTTGATCGGTACAGCGAGAGATCGGGCTGGCGTACTCTCGTTCGTAATCGAGGGTATCCACCCGCACGATGTTGGCACGATCCTCGACCAGGAAGGTATTGCGATCCGCACTGGCCATCACTGCGCACAACCCGTTATGCAGCGCTTCGGAATCCCGGCTACCGCGCGCGCTTCATTTGCGCTCTATAACACGAAAGCAGAGGTGGACACGCTCGCGGAGGGCATTCGCAAGGTTCAGGAGGTGTTTGCCTGATGGCCGATCTGCGCGAGTTGTATCAGGAGGTCATCCTGGAGCACAGCAAGGCGCCGCGCAATTATCGCGAGCTGGCGGCGGCAAACCACAGTGCGGAGGGATACAACCCACTCTGCGGCGATCACTTTACGGTCTACCTGAATCTGGAAGGTGACTCAATCCGCGACATCAGCTTCCAGGGTTCGGGATGCGCAATCTCGAAGGCTTCCGCATCCATGATGACCCAGACTCTGAAAGGTAAAAGCAGGGCGGACGCAGAAAAACTCTTTGAAGCTTTCCGCAAGCTGGTGACGACCGGACAGGCAAACGGAGATCAGCCCCAGCTCGGAAAGCTCGCCGTTTTCTCCGGAGTTTCTGAATTTCCTGTGCGGGTCAAGTGCGCAACGCTGGCCTGGCACACGCTCCAGGCCGCGCTCGAAGGCAAACAAGATACAGTATCGACGGAGTAGCGTAACGAGGTAGTTGAGATGAGTTTAGGCAATCTGATTACACTCAGTCGCGCCTGCGAAGCTATACAAATTCCCAGCGGAGTAAGCAGCAGTCTTCCGGCAGGCACAGTCGTGACCATCATGCAATCTCGCGGCACCGGCTACACGGTTGCCACTGATTTTGGAGAGATGTATCGCGTTGATGCCAGCAACGCAGATGCTCTGGGGTTATCGGGCGCTGCCGTACAAACTCCGGACGCCCATGATGGAGCCTTCAGCGAGCAACTGGTCTGGGACCAGCTAAAGACTGTCTATGATCCCGAAATTCCCGTCAACATCGTAGACCTGGGATTGATCTACTCCTGCGAGATCGCGCCAACAGACGAAAACGGGAAGAAAATTAATATCAAGATGTCCATGACCGCTCCCGGGTGTGGCATGGGAAACGTGCTCAAAGCCGATGTGGAAAGCAAGCTGGCCGCACTCCCCGAAGTGAAAGAAGTTCAGGTTGAGGTTGTGTTCGATCCTCCCTGGAATCCGACCCGAATGTCGGAAGCAGCCAGACTGCAATTGGGATTCGATCTGTAGCGGAAGATTGGCCGGCTTACCGCTTCGCCTTGTAGTTCTTTGCAAACGCCAAGCCGGTCAGAAATGGCGACGGCTCTCGTCCGAACTGAAGCCTGCACCCTGCTAACATCATGCTGTGACTCCGAATTCCTCTGTACGTGTGCGCTTCGCTCCCTCTCCTACTGGACATCTCCATGTAGGAAACGCGCGCACTGCTCTGTTTAACTGGCTTTTTGCGCGGCAGAAACAGGGCACGATGGTGCTGCGCATTGAGGATACGGATCTTGAGCGCAGTGAAGCGCGATTTGAAGGTCAGCTCATCGATGATTTGAAGTGGCTCGGGCTGGATTGGGATGAAGGACCGGATGTGGGCGGTGCGTACGGTCCCTACCGGCAGTCAGACCGGTTGGAAATTTATCGCGAGCACGCGGAGCGGTTGCTGCAGAAAAGCAAAGCCTACCTCTGTTTCTGCACTGAAGAGGAGTTGCAAAAGGAACGTGAGCGCGCAATCGCCGAGCAGCGCCAAGCGACGTATTCGGGCAAGTGCCGCGCACTCGAGCCGGCGGAAGCGAAGCGGCGGCGCGAGGGAGAAGAAGCGTGCGCGATCCGGCTGAAGATTCCGGAACATCCAATTCGATTTCACGATATCGTGCGTGGCGACGTGGAGTTTTCGAACGAAGTGGTGAGCGATCCCATCATCCTGCGATCCAACGGAATGCCTGTCTACAACTACGTCGTCGTGATTGATGACGCGCTGATGAAGATCACACATGTGATCCGCGGCGACGATCATCTTTCCAATACACCCAAGCAAGTTGCGCTTTATGAGGCGCTGGGCTGGCCGGTGCCGGAATTTGCTCATCTCTCAACGATTTTGGGTGCGGATCGCGAGCGGCTTTCGAAGCGCCATGGCGCAACTTCGATTGCAAATTTTCGCGAGATGGGCGTGTTGCCGGAGGCGTTGGCGAATTATCTGGCGCTTCTGGGATGGGCGCCGAGCGGGGGCACGCGAGAGATCTTCACTCGCGAAGAACTGATTAAGGAATTTTCACTGAAACGGGTCACGCCGTCACCCGCTGTTTTCGACATGGAGAAGCTGTACTGGCTTAACCGGCATTACATCAAGGAGGCTCCTCCGGAGCGCATCAACAAGCTTGCTCTGCCCTATTACACGCGGGCCATGGTAGAGGACCTCACTCGGAGAAGTGGCGTCCAATCGTCAGCAGGACATGAATGGATTCCACCCGAGCCTGTCTTGAACTGGCTGGGGAGGGTTACTCAATTGCTTCAGTCCTATGTGGACCGTCTGGATCAATTGCCGGAACGCGCCTCCCCGATCTTCAATTACGACGCTCGCACTGCGATTGCCAATCCCGAGAACGCAGAAGTGTTTTCTTGGCCGCACAGCGACGCTGTCGTCACGAGATTCGCCTCCAAGATCATGCAGGACGAGAGCGCCAAATCCGGCAAACTAACGCCAGGGTGTTTTAAACGGCTGGTGAACGAAGTGAAGGCCGAAACGGGCGCAAAGGGAAAAGAATTATTTCATCCCATTCGCATCATGATCATCGGTTCACACTCCGGGCCTGAGTTTGACAAGCTGATTCCGATTATTGAGGAAGGCAGCCGATTGAATTTGCCCAGGCACGTGCTCAGCGTTCGCGAGAGGGTGGAACAGTTCGAGAAGGCGCGGAAAAGCTAGGCCAGAATCAATGTAATGAGTAGCGATGTCATCCTGACCCTGAGCGTGGCGAGGGGGAAGGATCTATGCATTGCGGCTCAAATAGACAGATCCCTTGCCAGCATAGAGGCTGATCAGGATGTCGCGGCCGACCCACTCGTGGCTTACTTATTTTTCAGCAGATTTTCCAGCGCTCTCCGCAGGTCAGGATACCGGAATGGATATCCGGTAGAGATAAGTTTCGCGGGTTCGATGCGCTGGCTCGCCAAAAGGAGTTCATCGGCCATCTGGCCGAACACCAAGCGTGCCGCGAATGCGGGCATAGGAAACACCGTCGGGCGCGACAATACGGATCCCAACGTTTTGGTGAAGTCGGTGTTGGTCACCGGCCGAGGCGCGACCGCGTTGACCGGTCCTTGGATCAAATCTGATTTCAATATGTGGTGGACGGCCCCGACAAGATCCTGAATGTGAATCCAACTCCACCACTGCGTGCCAGGGCCCATGTTTCCGCCCACTCCCATGCGGAACGGCAGGAGCATTTTTTGCAGCGCGCCTCCGCTTGCAGAGAGCATGATTCCAATTCGTAAGTTGACCGTCCGAATGCCTGCTTCAGATGCCGCTTTGGTCGCGCCTTCCCATTGCCGGCACGCTTCGGCTAAGAAGCCAGTTCCTGACGAACTGTTTTCACGCAGGATTTCGTCGTTGCGATTACCGTAGTACCCGCTAGCTGAGGCTGAGATCAACGTTCGGGGCCGCTTGGGAGACTTGGCTAACGCTTCGGCTAAATGGCGAGTGCCCAAGGCACGGCTTTCCAAGATGCGGCGTTTTTTCGCTTCAGTCCAGCGGCCGACGACGGACTCTCCGGCAAGGTGAATCACGGCTTCAAAACCGGAGACCGACTCCGGAGCCAGGGGTTGCAGCGGGTTCCAAGCGATCTGGCCTTCCCCGGCCGGTTTGCCCCGGACCAAGCGCGTAACGCTGTAACCGCTCGCCTTAAGCGAGGGCACCAAAGCGCCGCCTATCGGGCCGGAAACCCCAGAAACGAGAATGCGGGAGGAGTTCACGAGAGCAATAAATGTAGCAGATCATGAGCAGAACTGGTGGTGGGCGGGTGAGGACACCCGCCCCTGCGTTGGCGGGTGAATTTCGGACTTGGGGTAATTGGCTCTGCGTGCATCGACCCACTCGTGGCGGTGTAAGATAACGCGTTCACAGGGGTAACAGTCGAATCTATGCAGCTCACCTATCTCGAAGCCATCCGTCAGGGAATCTGGGAGGAAATGGAGCGCGACCCAACTGTCTTCTGCATTGGTGAAGATATCGGCATTTACGGCGGGGCATTCAAAGTTACGGACGGTTTTATCGACCGCTTTGGCGCAGAGCGGGTCATTGATACGCCAATCGCTGAATCTGCCATCGTGGGGGCGGCATTCGGGGCGGCGCTCACTGGCATGCGGCCTGTAGCCGAGTTTCAGTTCATGGATTTTATCGGCTGTGCCTTTAATCAGATCGTCAACATGGTTGGCAAGGCCCACTATCGTTGGGGCGCGCCGGCACCGTTGGTGATTCGCGGTCCGAGCGGCGGCAACGTTCATGGCGGCCCGTTCCATTCGCAAAACCCCGAGATGTGGTTCGTCCACGCACCCGGCCTGAAAGTGGTCTGTCCGGCGGGCGCATACGATGCCAAGGGGCTAATGAAGGCCGCTATTCGCGATAACAATCCAGTTATTTTCTTCGAACACAAATATCTATATCGCCGGATTAAAGAAGATGTTCCGGCTGACGATTACATCGTGCCGCTCGGAAAAGCACGGCTGGCGCAGGAAGGGCGCGATCTCAGCATCATTACTTATGCCGCGATGGTGCATACTGCGATGGAAGCGGCTGAAATTCTTAGCAAGGAGGGAATCGACCTAGAAGTGTTAGATCTGCGAACAGTGTCCCCGCTTGATCGTGAGGCCATCGTGCAAACAGTGCGCAAGACAAACAAAGTCATCGTTCTTCACGAGCACCCACGTACCGGCGGCCTGGCAGGCGAAATTACTGCGATCATTAATGAAGAGGCATTCGACGATTTAGATGGCCCCATCGTCCGAATCACGGCCCTAGACACGCCCGTTCCATTTTCGCCGCCACAAGAAGAATATTTCTTACCCAAAGTTGGCGATGTGGTCCGTGAAGCGAGAAAATTGAAAGCGTATTGAGCAATGGCGAGTCGAAGGCTTTGTCTGAACTGAATGAGTTATGCAGGAATCACTCGTCACCATCGCCACTTTTTTCAATCAGGCCGAATTCCTGCTGGCTCGCGCCCGTTTGGAGTCAGCAGAGATCGAATGCTTTGCCCGGGACGAGAACATGCTTCGTATTGGGGGCTGGCATTCACATATACTCGGCGGGATCAAATTGCAGGTGCGCGAGTGCGACGCGCAAGATGCGATGGCAATCCTGCGCGACACTGCGCCCATTAACCTGTAACCTTCAGCAGTTCTAAAGCTCTGTAGGAGGCAAGATGCGGAACTTTATTCTGGGCATCATCGTTACAATCGTCGTGCTTATTGTCGGTGCGCTGGCATTCGCCCTGCTCGGCTTTGTACCCACCAGCGCGGATGCCACTCCGCCTGCCTGGGAAACCCGCATCGCCAATGGCGCGCTGGATGCCGCCATGGAGCGCCATGCGCCTCGGGTGAACAACCCTGTGCCGCCGACAGATGCCAACATTATTGACGGAATGAAGCTGTATACGATGAACTGCGCAGTATGTCACGGCGGCCTAGACAACAAGCCGGGCCTACTGGCGCATTCCGAGTATCCTCCGCCTCCGCAGCTTATCCTCGAACCACTCGACGACCCTGAATGGCACATCTTCTACTCTATCCGCACGGGCGTTCGCTACAGCGGCATGCCCGCGTGGAACAGAGCTCTTAACGAGCAGGATATTTGGAAGGTGACGGCATTTCTCTCCCACCTGGACAAGCTTTCTCCGGCTGTTCAGGAGTACTGGAAAAGATCATTTGGGATTGGCCCTCCTGCGGAACATCCGAAAGGTGAGCACGAACACGACAAGGATTAATCGACAGCTCAGCATACGTAAGGTGCTACCGAAGCTGATCCAAACGAAACCGCAGAAGCGAAAAAGGGAAACCGCTGTGATTCGTAGACCTTTTTTGTCAATCTGGTTCGGTTTTGCCAGGCAACCGATGCGGTGTTGCATTAAACAAGCTTCTCAGAATGAGCGGAGCCGAACCGCCGGTAATTGTGGCCGTAAGAATGTTTAGAGTGCTCCCAGTAGCGCTGTAAAGGTGAACGAGAAGCACGCCGAGAATAATATTCCACACGTACTCTGAAAGTTGTTCCCAGAAGGAGAGCATGATACGCGTCGTAGGAGGCAACAACTTGGATTCGCGGCGTTTGATTTCGCTTGCCACGAAACCACCGACGCCACCCCAAATAGAGACGTAGGTGTCAAGAACCTGCCACCACGTCATTTGACTTGACTAGTGATCGCCGACAGAAATCTATTCCATGGCCCCCTGATTCTGTTATACCGCTCACGTGAGGCATAAAGATATGTGCCTGGGTTAGCTCTGTTTACCGACCTGACCACCTTGTCTGCTAAATCTCGTTCCAAGATGCCTGAAATTATTGATGCCGGCAGAGACGTATCCTTAGCGATAC
>QIAB01000062.1:4022-6927 GCA_003225455.1 Acidobacteriota bacterium | reverse complement strand
ATGACAAAACACAGAATTTAGATGCAGCGACAGGGCATTAGGAAGCCATTTCACTTCGGGAAGCCATCCCACTTCGGCAAAAATGTCGCCGAGCTAGCGCATTCTCCACGGTCACGTAAGACATCGGCGCAATTCCGGCCATTGCTCACCGTCTGCTCGAAAATGTCTGCGGCGGGTCACACAAAAGATGAGCACGAACATGATAAGGATTAGCCGCGCTCAGCATTATGAATGCAAGAAGTTCTTGGGGCGGTTCGCATCGCTGCTACCCGCCAGCGAAAAGTATTTTAATTAATTCGCTTCCCGCGTAGCTTTGACTTTGTTACCGAATCTCTTCCGTCTGCTGCTTTATATATAATGAAGCGTTTGCCTCATCGCGGGGCCCTGTGGAAGGGAACTATGCCAACTGACATTGTGATGCCGCAGATGGGCGAATCCATCGTGGCTGAAGAAGCCCGGAGACAAGGTTCAACGCGACGAACCGTTGTTTGAGATTTCCACAGATAAGGTGGACGCGGAGATCCCTGCGCCTGCGTCCGGCGTGTTGCAGGACATAAAAGTCAGCGAAGGTACGACCGTTCAGGTGAACACCGTAGTCGGTACGATCGCCACCGACGGCGAATCTGCGGCGGCGGCTACTAAGCCGGTTGGCGCGCCGCAGCCCGCGGCAACACCTGAGGAAAAGAAAGCGCCTGCGGCGCCCAAAACTGCCCCCACGCAGGCTGAGGAGCCACCAGCGCCGACCCCTGCTCATGAAGAAGAAGATCATGCGCGCTCGTCACCGCTGGTTCGGAAAATTGCACGCGAACACAACGTGAACTTGTCGCAAGTCTCGGGCACTGGCCTCGGGGGGCGCATCACCAAGCAGGACATCATGGCGTTTCTAGAGCGCAGCCAGGCGCCAGCGGCGGCTCAGCCTGCCGGTGCACCAGTTCCGGCGCGTGCTTCGCAGCCGTCTGCTCCTGCGGCTCCCGTTGGGATTCCCGGCGACCTCGTACCCGCAACACAGATGCGTAAGATCATCGCCCAGCGCATGATCGAGTCGCGCCGCACCAGCGCCCACGTGCATGCGATGTTTGAGGTGGATTTAACGCGCATTGTGAATCTGCGGAACAAAACGAAAGCGGGATTCGAGCAGCGTAATGGCGTACGGTTGACGTTCATGCCGTTCTTCGTCCGCGCGGCGATCATCGCGACTCAGCAATTTCCGATTGTTAATGCCTCGATGGAAGGCGACAACATTCGCTATCACCGGCACGTCAACATGGGAATTGCCGTTGCTCTCGACTGGGGACTGATCGTGCCGGTCCTGAAGAATGCCGACGAGCTCAACTTCCTCGGGCTGCAGCGCGGGATCACAGATCTTGGGGAGCGGGCGCGCAATAAAAAATTAAAACCTGACGAAGTAGAAGGCTCCACATTTACGATTACCAACCCCGGCCAATTCGGCGCGGTGTTTGGGCTGCCCATTATCAACCAGCCGAACTCGGCGATTATGGGCGTCGGCGGCATCACCAAGGCTCCGCTAGTAGTCACTGACGCTGATGGGAACGACTCCATCGCCATCCGCAGCGTGGTTCACCTGACCCTCGGCTACGACCACCGCCTGATTGACGGCGCCGTCGCGGATCAGTTCATGGCGCTGGTCAAAAAGACGCTGGAGGGTTGGAGTGAAGAGGTGGGTTAACCCTTGGCCCACATCGACGCATTCAGGCATTCCACGGTTCCGTCAATCACTTTCCCCAGACCGTCTTTAAATTTTTGCTCGTCTACGATCTGCCGGTTTGTGATCGCATCGCTCATGGAGAGAGCGGCCTGCACAAAAGACAGTGCAGCATCTTTCTTGTCCTCTCCTGATCGTCCACCAAGCAGTTTTTCTATTCCGGTCACGAGGGCCGGGACGAACGAAATTCCTTGCAGCAACTTGGACAGGAAGTCCATCGCCATTTCTCCTTTAATTAGGTTGTGATTGAAATTTGTCTGGATTGCTCGTTCTTTATCTCCACCAACGATCATGGAATGCGATCGCCACGCTGATGGCCACGGTGATCACCGCATTCACCAGGCGATCGTAAACGCCGCGTTTAATTTCACTGCGTTCCAGCGAGACGAGACGGTCTTCGGCGAGCTTCATGCGGCCAGGCTGATGACTGCCGGCGATCATGTCCATTTTGGCTTCGAGGCGCCCCAGGCGCTCCAGGACTTCATTCTGGAAATCGCTGTCGGTGACACGCACGACCAGAGGCTGTCGCGTGGCAGCGTTGGCCGTGGGTTTTCCCGATAGTTCGTCGTCGAAATCTCTCATAGCGGATAGTCCACATGCAATGAGGTGGTGTACCGGGAATACTTCGGCGGCACCGGCTGGGTGATCGTCTTGACAAAAAAGCGGGCCGCGACATAAGTCGTGATCCCCAGTTGTCGTGCCTTGAGCACGACATTTCGCCGCCCGCATTTTTGCTTATATTCCTGTTGCGCGCGGTTCGGCCTCAGCAACACCAAGCCTCGGGTTTTAGCCCGAACTTTCAGCAGTGTTTCAATCAGCAAGTCTTGAATCGTGAGCGTTCGATCTATAGCCACCGAGCTTTTATCGAGAGACGAATTCAGAGCCGTCCCTAAGCGCATTAAAAGGTATACGTCCGCGTCCGCGCCCATAGTGTCCGAGTGCGTTACAGAGCTAATGCTGCGAATTTTTATTGGAGCTTCACCAGCAGCACATCGCTGCGGCACCAGGTGGTTCCGCTCGCGTCCGGGTCTTGCGTAGGATCGCAGGTGTTATTCCCAGCCTTATCGCCAAATCCCCGCGCCGTCATAGCCACGTGCCGCTCGACAGTCGTGCTCGCCGTCGGCCCTTCCGATAGCATCTGGTTAGTGGGATCGCGGACCGTCAGAACCGTGCCGGTCACCG
>QIAB01000062.1:0-4006 GCA_003225455.1 Acidobacteriota bacterium | reverse complement strand
CATGCCGCTCAGCTTCATCATGTCGCCTACCACGATCCCGTCGCCCACGAAGTCGCCGCTCGACCGCGTGATGGTCTTCGCCGTGCCGTCTGTGGTCAGGGTCAGCCCACTCAGCGTGGCCTCGGCAAACTGATCCCAGAATGCCTGGAACTTGGTGGCCACCACCGCGTAGTTGCCGTCCGACGACACCTGCGCGATCGAGGAGGCAAAAATCGAATTCGATGCCGGCGTGCCGTTGCTGAAGTTATGGGCAAAGCGCCGGATCTTGCCATCCGCGCATTGGTGCAGGATCAACTCCCCTTCGTACGGCCCGTGCGGCATGGCGACCGGCGCATTGAAGGTTGATTCCAGCCACATATTGTTGGCTGGGCTGGCGGAATTGGCCGAAAAGTGCTCCTGGATGGGCGGGGTCACCCCCATGTCGGTGCACACGGTCATGTTGCCGACGGGATTGCCCAGGGTGCGGTATCCCCGCTTGGCCGTGCTGCCAAACCCTGGCAGGTACTGCCGCTGATATCCCGGCGCCGCATGCCCGGAGCAATCCTGCCCGGCTGGGCAGGCAACAAGCACGTCGGTGTTGAGGTCCCAAGCCTGCAGATAGGCAGCCTGCGCCCCCGCCAGCCCAGTGGTGTTGTAGCCCACCTGGGCAAACTCCCCGCTGCGCTCCAAGTCGGTATTGTGCATTCCTCGGCCATAGCTGAAGGTGCACCTGAGGCCGCTGAACGTGTTCGCTTGGCTGGTGATGCCGCTCGAATAAGTCAGCGTCGAGCTGGTGACGGTCGTGATCAGGGCGCCACGCACGTCGATATTGGGGATCGAGCCACAGCCCTCGACATTGGCCGTGCTGCTGTTGTCCGCCGGAAAGCCGTGTGCCGCCGTGAACGTGACCGTCACGTTGCCCGCCGCGTCGCGCGTCGCGCTGGCAATGGTGCGTTGAAAGCGGCTGGCTGCATCCGCGTTGTACGTCAGATCCTTCCAGCAGCCGGGGGTGTTCCACTCACAACTGATCTGCATGGTCTGAGCATTCACCGCCCGGCACTGCGGAGGATTGGCGTCCACCCGAATGGCCACCGCCCACGGCGAAACATCCTGCGGGTTGGTCTGCAAGACCAGGCGCTGGTCATCCACCGAAAGAAAATCATTGCCGTAGGTGTAGCCCCCCGCCGCCAGCGTCCCATTCAAGCAGTTGGCATTGTCGGGATCGTACTCGGCGAAGCTGGGATCGATTTTGTAAGCCAGAGTTTGCGTGCCGCTCGAATCCGGCGGCCGCCCATCGTTTGGTCCGCCTTTGACCACGATCAGATAGCGCCGCAATTTGGGCGACTCTCCGCCGCCCTGATGGAAGGCATAAAAGCTGTAGGCTGGAGCGCTGGCGGAGCGCGGAAACTGCACGCTGCCGTAGACGTAGGTCTCATTCGAGGTGCCGCCGTAGCTGGCGGTTCCGACGACATCACACCACAGCTTGCGGGAGCAGCCAGCGCACACCTGACCTTCCGTGGCCGCAGCCAGCGCCGCCTCGTCGAACTCGAACATGCAGGGGATGCCGCCCGAGGACTGAAAAGCCACATAACGCCTGCCATTGGCTTGCGCCGAGCTGATGACGTTGTGTCCGCCGCCAGAAAACGTCCGCGCAAACTGCGAGACGTTCACCGAGTCGGTCAGCCGCAGAATCTTCGCCCCTGTGGTGCCCGGCAGCACTAGCGACTGATCGATGGCTACAAGGTTCGCTCCCACCCCGCCGCCGGAGTGACCTGTCCAGCCATTGCCGAGGGTTACCGTGGTGCTGAGCAAACGCGTAGCATTATCGGTGATCGCGCAATTGTAAGCCGGCGGCCCGCCCATCAGTCCGCTCGAACCCGTACTCGCGCCCCAGTTGGCTGTTCCGCTGCTGATGGAGCCGCCCGTATAGACAAACTGCCCCCAGGCAGCGAGGGCTGCTGCTATAACCACTAAAGCTGATTTCATATTAAGAGATTTCTCGTGAAGGCTTCGCGAAGTAAGCAACCCTGTTCAAGGACTATGGCGCGCCGGACACACGTCCTGCCTGCTCTGGCACGTAGACCAGTGAACCGATTTCCCAGCCGATTCCGAACTGCGTCTGATCAATTCCCATAATGTCAAATTTGTATTCATTGCCCAACGCCGCTCCCTGGTCGACCACCGGTGATGAGGCTAATGGCCTGACATCGACCGGCATCCCGAGAGCGGAATCTGTGTAGTAGGTTGTTCCGGTATTTTGCTGAGTTCCAAGCATGTAATCGAGGAGCTGAGTATTCGTCATCAGCGTCGCTCCCGAAGCCTGGAGCGTATCCAGCATCACTCCAACCTGTCGCGCAGAAAGCTCATTTACGTGGAAGAAAATTCCCACAGGAGCGCCCCACACCGCCGATTTGAACACCAGTGCATGCAGTTTGTTTGCGAGTTGGGTGTCGCTTAAATTCTGGAAGTTAGGCGCGATTCCCTGACTCAGAATGTTCTGCACGTTCACGCCGCTTGCCAGTACCGTCGCGGCGTTCGGCGCGGGCTGCATCGATCCCGCTCCGCGCGCGCCAGCGTACCCGGCACTCGCCGCGATGGCCTCAGTCGACGTATCCTCATAGCTGCCGGGATAGACATAAACCCAGTTGCCGGGAACGGTTGCAGAGATTTCGCTGAAGAATGCGGATTCATTGCCTCCGCTTACAGAGGTTTCCGTGTAGTACCAGACCTGTTGTGGGTTCACTGCGTAATCGGTGTAAGCGGCGGTCGTGACACTGGCAATCTTTGTGTATGGCCCGCCACTTACGGCGGAGCGGTAAACGTTGTATGCGCTGGCGCCAGCTACCGGAGTCCAGGTCAGACTGACAGAACGACGGCCTCCCAGTCCCGTGAGATTGGCATTCATCCATGCCTTCGACCATCCGATTTCATCAGTCATCAATCGGTTCTTATCTAACGTGAGCGTGTAGGGCGCGCTCTTAATGTCCTGGGCGGCGATATTGGCGAGATCCTCGCTCTTAACGGCGCTCTTCACGTTAGGATCCGCTGTCACGGCGAAGACTCCACGCTGATTCAGAGTGAAGATCAGGCCGCCGATCGTATCTAACCCGTTCGGTACCAAATCACTTCCAGAGGAACTCAAGTCCCAGGTCACTTGCGCATCCGGATCGCCGGGCGCAGTGATTGTGAGCTGCTTGTTCGCGATCGCAAGCGTTACGCTCGTGGCCGCTGTACCCGTGTACTGGATAGTGAAGGCGTTCGGGAACACGAAATATTGATGCGACACTGAGTGGCAGTTCACATCCCATCCAGCATTGATCCACGATTGAAAAGTTGGAATCAATTGCGCAGATAAATCGTAACCAGTAACTACCGCGATGCTCAGAGGCGCGTTCTTGGCCTGAAATGTGGGCAACAGTGATTGAATGTATTGATGCGAACCGTTAATTAGGCCGGGGTCGTCATAGGTTAGTGTGATGAGTGCCGGATACTGGGTAAATCTCCGGATCTCCGGGGGTGTGTCGGCAGCAACATTGTTTCCACCATTGATCGGGGAACCGGTTACATCTGTCGAGATTCCCGTGGCCAGATTATTGGCGTAAAAATGGCAGTACGCGTATGTCACAGTGCCGGTGTTGTCCATTAGCCCATACGTTCTGTTGGCGTATGCGCGGCAGTTTTTCAATTCCACCGCAGTTGCCGTTCCATCAAATCGATATCCGACATAATTGCGGTGGGCATCGGTGCTGAAAATGTGAATATCGCCCGGCGTGCCGCTGGGATGAATGTAAAAACCGATCGGCACGGTCGCATTCGGCACCTGACTGTCGGCCATCATGTTGGCGAGCCAAATGTGATCGCTGCCGCCCTGCACCTGAACACCGTAACCGTCGTACCAGTCCAATTTAATATGCTGAATCTCGATGTAGCTGACGCCGTTGATGTCGATTAGTGACTGAGATCAAATTTCCGGCAGCCCCACTCGACGGCGGCGTCAGCCACTCGTTCCACACTCCGTCGCGTTTAA
>QIAB01000140.1 GCA_003225455.1 Acidobacteriota bacterium | reverse complement strand
TTTCAGGCGGCTTTCGTCTTGCCGGTGATCGCGATGGTCATCTCTTCTGCCATACTCTTTTACGGGATGCGCTTCGCTCCGGAATTGCGCATAGGCAAAGCGGCCGATTCACTGGGAGCGCCGGCAGGATGAATTATTTCCACTGGATTGCAGGCTGCCTGCTGGGCGTCGTGTGGTTCTCACGCTTGGTTGACGCGGCGCTGGGTGTTCCTAGCATCGCCGACATATCCCGTCCGGAGTGGAATCGAACTTCGAGTAACAACCCGCGCGTCAGTATCATCGTTCCTGCGCGCAATGAGGAACATGACATCGAGCAGACGCTTCGCCGGCTTCTCGCCCTCGATTACGACAACTATGAAGTCATCGCCGTCGACGACCGCTCGTCCGACCGGACAGGAGAAATCATCACTCGTTTGGCGTCCAGCCCCGAAGCGCAGGGCATTCTGAAAGCCGTCAACATTGAGGCGCTGCCTTCAGGTTGGGTTGGAAAGACGCACGCCATGTGGACCGCCGGCCAGCAGGCCACCGGCAACTGGCTGCTCCGACTCAGTGCGGCGGGCGATTGCTTACGCCGAAGCCGACCGCGCCGATCACGTCGTCCTTCTTCCGCGCATGATCATGAATCAGCCTGGCGAAAAAATGATGACCGCCTTCTTTCACACTCTTTTTGTTTTTGGTCATCGTCCCTGGAAAGTCGCCGATCCAAGTGCTCGCGACCACATGGGGGTAGGCGCTTTCAACCTCATCCGCCGCAGCGTATATGAAGCCATCGGCACCTATCAAGCTCTCCGCATGGAAATTTTGGACGATATGAAGCTGGGCAAAGTGGTGAAGAACGCAGGCTACGCGCAGCGCAACGTTTTCGGCGCAGACCTGATTTCGATTCGCTGGGCCAAGGGCGCTCTGGGCATGGTCAATAATCTGACAAAAAATTTCTACGCGGTTATGTCATTCCAGTGGCCACGGACCCTGGCCTCCTGCGTAGCATTGGTGTTTCTCAACGTTTGGCCTTTCGTCGGTGTGCTTCTTGCCCATGGCTGGGCTCGGTTGGCATACGCAATCGCACTCGCGTCCATGTTCTCCATCTACGTTGGCATCTCCAAGCACGCAGATGTGCCGCCGTATTATTTCGCGCTGCATCCGGTGAGCACGACTTTGTTCGTCTACACGATGCTGCGCTCGATGATCCTCACCCTTGGTCGCGGCGGCGTGGACTGGCGTGGAACGTTCTATCCGCTGGAGGAACTAAGGCGCGGGCTCGTCTAACGATTCTGTTCCACACAATCTTGTGTGCCACGGCCTTGCTCACGGACAGGAGTGTCCGCGCCACACAAGCTAATCCTCATCATCCTCCGGTACTTCGATTGGCAGCTTGGCCCGCTCCTGCTTTTTTGAGGTCTTTCTCTTAGCTTTCGGATGGCTGAATTTGCCCGCGCTGAAGTGCCCGTGCTTCTCGACATCGTAATTTTTTGGAAGCGGAGGAATGCTCACCCCGGCACCGCCGAGTTGTCTCGCCTCCTGCAAGACAATCTCTGCCCGGCCGTCGTACTCCTTTACCGCTCCGTGGATCTCCACCACTCGTCCTTGCAGTTGCCGCACATCACCTACACTTTTCAAATCACTTGGGAAAATCACGGCGGTAAAAGGGCACAGCCGGTAGTCTTCGCAGAAATCGAGATAGTGCACTCCTTTCATACCCTGCTCGATGCGCAGCACTTTGCCCGTTATACAGCGTGTTTCGCCTACGTGTTGCCGAGCCTGGTCGAAAGGGATGCACTCGGAATGGATGAGGGAAGACGAGAGAACCAGGCCAGCCAGCAAAAGCGCAGGGGTTCGGTGCATCTGAATCCTTCAAAAATGGCCTCAGAATCCAGATTTTAGGGCAAATAATCTCTCGCAGAGCCGCGATCGGCAAAACAAATCTTCAGATTTCCCAAAATAGAAAAGGAGCATGGGCCGGGTTTACACCCCGGCCCGTCGCCACAAAGAAGGGAATTACGCGAACGATTTCACGGCGGCTGCTTCTTCGTCTTTCACGTCAAAGACGGTGTACAGCTTCGTGATCTGCAGCAGGTCGTGAACTTTTTTGGTCAGGTTGAGCAGTTTCAGCTCGCCGCCCTGGTTGCGCGCCGTGGTAAATGCGCTGACCAATTCGCCGATCCCCGAGCTGTCGATGTAATTCACATCGCCAAGATTGAGGAGAATCCTCTTCTGGCCCTTGGAAAGCAGCTCGCGCACCGTGTCTTTTAAGATGATACTGCCTTCGCCGAGCGTGATACGGCCGCTGCAATCCACAATGGTTACCCCATCCACTTGGCGAGTACTGACCTTCATGCTCATTGGGAAGCCTCCTTGCCGCCCTCGGATGTCCCGCGGACGTGTTTGATAAGTTTGATTTCGGTGCCCGTTAGCGATGGATGAATCTGCACTTCGTCCATGAACGAGCGGATCAAAAAAATTCCGCGTCCGGAAGTCTTGAGCAAATTCTCCGGCGCCAGGGGGTCGGGAATCTTGCTCATGTCCAGCCCTTTGCCCTGGTCGCGAATCGTGATTACCAGATCGGCGCTGGTCCTCTCCAACACCAGGCTCACTTTCTTGCCGGGATCGTAGGCATTGCCGTGAAGCACAGCATTCACCGCCGCCTCCCGCACCGCCATGGAAATTCTCATCACCTCGTCTTCATCAAAGCCCGCCTCAATGGCGACTTTGCCGGCTGCCTGCTCCGCACTGTCGACGGTCTCCAGTGTCGAATCCAGCGTATAGGAAACCCGGTGTTCGGTCATGGCAAAAGGTTTGTGAATCGGCGCGACCTGGGACAACCACCGCACGCCACGCCCCTGCCAAACTATCTCATCAAGCCAGAGAGGATACGCGGCGAATGCGGTAGTTTGAACTTCCCCTGTGGAAATGTCAACGCGCAAGCGCAGTTTTGCTGAGAAGGCCATGACCGCCATCAAAATAGTGTTGGCCACGGTTGGCTTACGAGTTGCGCCACCATTCCCGAATTCATCGTCGTAATTCCGGACGGGCTCACTTCCTTAGAAATAGGATGCTTACCACAAAACCAAACTGTGGTCTGTGAACCCGGTCCGCCCCATGCGCTGCACGAAATCTGCAATTCGCGCAAAACACCTGGATTCTGGCCTAACTCTTGAGTATTCTCAAAATCGTGTCCACTCTCGCCCTCACCGAACTGCTCGGCGCTCCGGTCTTTGATACCGCCGGAACCCGGTGCGGGCGTGTGCGCGAACTGGCAATGCTTCCGCAGGAGGATCGTGAGCGCGTCGCCATGCTGATCGTCCGCACAAAATCTGGCGACCGGATACTTCCGTTCAGTTCGGTTACAGCCATCAATGGTGGGATTCGCAGCGACGCCGCTTGCAACAAATGGTCACAGGGCGATGGATCGGAAGGTTGGCTGCTGCTCGCGCGCGACCTGCTCGACCAGCAGGTGATCGACGTCTTTGGCCGCAAAGTCGTAAGGGTCAACGACGTCGACTTGCACCAGGAGACACTCGGCAACCGCCCGAGCCTGAAAGTCGCCTCGGTAGACGTGGGCCCGCGCGGAGCGATTCGCCGGTTGTTGAAAGGTGTCGTGCCCGCGGTGGCGTTGCACGCGCTTTTGAAGAAAACTCCTCCCCGACCGATTCCCTGGGATTTTGTCGATCTCATTGAAACCGATCCCGCCCGCCGTGTGAAGCTCAAGATCTCTCACGAACGTCTGGCCAAGCTTCACCCCGCGGACATCGCCGACATTGTTGAAGATCTCGCTCCGGATGAGCGCGAAGCAGTCTTCCAGACGCTGGACGAGGAAGTGGCGGCCGGAGCTCTCGAAGAAGTCCATCCCAAGGTGCAAAAGGCGATCGTCGAGTCGCTCGATTCCGAGCGCGCCGCCGATATCGTAGAAGAGATGGAGCCCGATGCCGCTGCCGACCTGCTGGCCGATCTGCCGGAAGAGCGTACCTCTGAAATCCTGCTGGAAATGGAGCCGAAAGAGCGCAAGGAGATGGTTGAACTCCTTGAGTTCAAGGAAGACACCGCTGCCGGCCGCATGACGACCGAATACTTGGCGCTGAGACCCGACTACACCGCGGCCGACGCCGTGGAGGCTCTGCGAAACTTCAAAGGCGGCGTAGAAACTGTAAGCACGATTTACCTCGTGGATTCTCTGGGTACGTTAATCGGCGCAGTGCCGCTGGCAAAGCTGGTCTTGGCTGAACCGGATACGCCGCTGCTCGCTCTAGTTCAGGAACCTCTGATCTCGATTCGCGCCGGCGCTAACGAACACGAAGTGGCTGAGCTTTTTGACAAATACAACTTGCTTACCCTGCCTGTTGTGGACGAGAACAAAAAACTAACCGGCGTCATTACCTCGGACGACATTATCAGTTTGTTGCGAGCCAAGCTGTAGCCTTGCAAACTTTTGATCTTCGTAGTCAAGCTCAAGAATTAGTTTCTTCTATCCAGAATCCATCAACTGCATTTATTCTGATCGGTCGCTTCACCCATGCTGTCGAGCTGGGCCATTTTCACCAGAATTCGTCATCATTGTGCGTGTTAAACCGGTGCCAAGTGAAAGTCCTGCGAAAACTACCAGCGCGCGCTCTACGCCCTCGGGTTGCCTGCTGTCCGTTTACAGATAGAGCCTTGAGATGAGCAAGCTAAGTTTAGCCGACTTGTGGCCAGCAATCCGGCGCGCAAAGAAGCCACGAAGACGGAAACTCGTCAACGTCCTCAGATTTCGCCTGCTTGCATTCTTTGCTGTTTTTGGTCCAGGGTTCATCACCGCAAATGTTGACAATGATCCCGGTGGAATCCTCACCTATTCACAGGCGGGCGCAAAGTTTGGTTACGCGCTGCTTTGGACGCTCATTCCCACCACCATCGCGCTAATCATCGTTCAAGAGATGGCGGCGCGAATGGGCGCGGTTACCGGTAAGGGTCTGTCCGATCTGATTCGGGAGGAATTCGGTTTTCGGGTCACATTTTTCACCATGCTCGTGCTGGGCGTGGCCGATTTTGGAAACATCATGGCTGAGTTTGCCGGCATCGCGTCCGGCATGGGTCTCTTCGGGGTGAGTAAGTACATCGTGGTGCCGCTTGGCGCGGCATTGGTGTGGATCATGGTTGTTGGAAATTCGTACAAACCTGTAGAGCGAATACTGATTGTCTTCTCGCTCCTTTATTTCACCTACGTGATATCGGCCTTCCTCGCACATCCCAACTGGCGGACTGCCATTCACGACACCATCGTGCCCAGCATCAGCCGAAGTTCCGAATACCTGGTTATGGTGATTGGCCTGATTGGGACGACGATCACTCCCTGGATGCAGTTTTATTTGCAAGCATCCGTGGTTGAGAAGGGAATCGGCAAGAAGCAATATCCACTCTGCCGCTGGGACGTCATCGTAGGCTGCATTATTACCGATGTGATCGCATTCTTCATCGTGCTGGCGTGCGCGGCAACGTTGTATGTCTCTGGATACCGCAACATCTCCGACGCTGCCGATGCTGCGGCCGCCCTAAAGCCGCTCGCCGGGCAATGGGCGTTCCTGCTCTTTGCCGTTGGCCTGGTAAACGCCTCATTATTGTCGGCGGCGATTCTGCCCTTAGCAACGGCTTACAACATCTGCGAAGGGCTGGGATTCGAGTCGGGCGTCAATAAGCGGTTTTCTGAGGCGCCTGCCTTTTACTGGCTATACACGCTGTTGATCGCATTCGGGGCCGGCGTAGTGCTGATGCCGAGGCTCCCGCTTCTGAAGGTCATTCTCTATTCGCAGGTCGTGAATGGTGTTCTGCTGCCTTTCCTTTTGATATTCATGCTCATCCTCGTCAACAAGAAAGAGCTGATGGGCACCTATCGCAATTCCCGACCGATTAACGTGATCGCCTGGGGAACCAGCACAGTCTTGATTGTGCTCACGATGGCCTGGATTTGGACAACTGCAATCGGCCGATAGTGCGCGACTATCTGGCGCGCCCGGGTGGTGTCCTAATTTCATGAACCACGAAGGACACGAAGTTACACGAAGGCCGCATCCTAATGGTTTCCTTCGTGTTCCTTAGTGCCCTTCGTGGTTAATTTAGGACACTATCTGGCGCCCGATTATTCTTTTTTTCGCGCACTCACTCGAACTATAATAGCCGAAGAATTCCCGACGGCTCGGGTCATGCGTTATTTGCGGTCATCCCTCGCGCTCAGTATTTTTCTCATACCTGTTCTTGCGGCCGCTCAAACCACATCGGCACATGCTGTAAAGACCTATCACGACGGCGGGATTCGCGATCTTGAGGCGATCGGCAACCGCAAAGTAGGCTGCGGACGCGGCTTCGGCAACTGGTACAGCCTCGACCGGCAGATCGCGATGGGCAAGGACTATGCCCAGCAGGTGGAGACAACCAGTAAGTTCGTCACCGACCCCGTGGTTATCGAGTACATCAACCGGCTTGGACAGAACCTGGTCAGAAACTCCGATTCGCAAGTGCCATTCACCATCAAAGTTGTCGATAGCGAGGACATTAATGCCTTCGCTCTGCCGGGCGGATTTTTCTTCGTGGATTCAGGTCTGATCCTTGCGGCAGACAACGAAGCGGAGCTCGCCGGTGTGATGTCGCACGAAATCGCTCACGTGGCCGCCTGCCATGCCGCTCGACAGAACACCCGTGGCCAACTGATGAACTTAGCCTCGATTCCGCTTATTTTTGTTGGTGGAGGAGTCGGCTACGCGGCGCAAAACCTCGCTGGACTGGCGCTCCCGCTAGGTTTTTTGAAATTCTCACGCGGCTTCGAAAGTGAAGCCGATTATCTCGGCCTTGAATATATGTACAAAGCGGGATACGATCCCCAGGCCTTCACTGCTTTTTTCGAAAAAATAAAGACGCTGGAGAAGCAACGCCCCGGTACTTTGGCCAAAGCATTTCAAACGCATCCCCAAACGCCGGATCGGATTCAAAAATCTCAGCACGAGATCAACACGCTTCTGCCCTCGCGCGAGCAGTACAAAGTTGACACTTCCGAGTTCGAGGAGGTGAAAGGGCGCCTAGCGCAAATCGACAATCGTCACAAGATCGACAACGGAAGAGATAGCAATCGCCCGACTCTTCGTCGCCGCGGCAATTCGAATCCAGATGAGGGTACCGGGAAATCCGGAAATGACGATGATCGTCCTACGCTGAAGAGGCGGAGCGGCAATTCGCCCGACTAGGATTCTTAGGCTAAGTTGATTCGGTGCGTCTGGGAAAAAGCACAAGGCCTGAGGCTCCGCCAAGCCTTCTAATTTGTTATTCCGAGTGGGCTTTAGCTCCGAGGAACCTGCTTTTTCTCGAACCTACACGATCTTTCCCTTCGCAAGCTCTTTCACTAGCCCCAAATCTGCTTCCAGAAAATCGTATGAAGGCAATTCAGACCGCCTCGCCCAGCGAACGTCCCGGAAAATTCTGTTGTCCAATTCGCCCTTGAAATCCTGCACTACGTAAAAACGCAATTCGACCACGCCCCCGCTCTTGTATTCATGGCGAATGCGCGCTACCTCTTCGCCAATCCGCGCGTCGATCCCAAGCTCTTCATCGAGCTCGCGGCGCAGCGCGTCGCGCGGCTGCTCGCCTTCTTCGATCTTGCCGCCGGGAAATTCCCATTTCAGTGGCATCGTCTGGTGCCGCGTCCGCTGGCACACCAGAACTTTGCCATTCTTCAAAATTAATGCCGCAACCACGCGCTTCACAGGAGATTTCGTTCTCGCGAGAAGGAATTAATCCTTCTGGCTCAGGCAGCAGATTTTTCCAGTTGTTTGCCGACCAGCCCGGCGCAGTATTCAACCAATTCGCGGTCGTCCCCCGCGAAAGCAGCCGGGAAGTGGCTGTCAATATCGAGTTCGCCCACGACCCGGCCCCGCACGAAAATAGTTTCGGTAGAGCATGCCAGATAGCGGGGGTCGAGCTTCACATCATCGACCACTACTGTCTTACCTGTCGACGCTGCCGCCCCGCAAATTCCCATATTTAGCGGAATGCGCGTATGCACCGTCATCGCGCCCTGAAACGGTCCCAACACCAGCATAGGCGCCTGCGAGCTGGACGCTCTGTCCAGCATGTAAAACCCAACCCAGTTATATTTCATCATGCGATCATGCAGCAGCTTCACGATCTCCCACATAAAGTCTTCAACCGATCCTGCGGCCTGAGTAAGTCTCTCCAGTTCGTTCATTATTTCTTCCAGCTTGGATCCCGTGGGCATAGGTCGTTATAAGGGCTGAGTCTCCTTTAGTGGGATTGGTGAATCCGCAATACATCTTAGACCGTCAGGTTGTGGAAAAAGTTCGGGATGAATGGCGGCCGCCAGCGCCCGAAGGCCGTAAACCAGCGTGGGCGCCGGTGTATTTAGAAACTCATCGCGAATGCAATACACCCGTCGAGTCTTGACGGCCCGCATCTCATTCCATCCTCTGTCGCGGGCAACCTTCTCCAGCGGTACACGGTCTCCGGCGCCGCACCATGCTGTCACAATCACATCAGGATCTTCGCGCAGAATGTCCTGAGACAATCGTTGTATGCCAGGTTCTCCCACGAATTCGCCGCCAGCAGCCTCCACGAGCTCAGCCACCCATTTTTGCGACGTGATGAGCGGCTTGCCCCATTCCTCGCAGTAGACTCGCGGACGCGCTTTGCCATTTGTTTGCGCGCGTACCGCTCCAATTTCGCGTTGCATCTCTGCGATAACCCGCTCCCCGCGCTCCGGAACATTCATGATGCCAGCAATGCAGGCGATATCAGTGTAAATGTCCGCCAGAGTTTTCGGGGCGAATCCCAGAAAACGAGCGCCAGATTTCAGGATTTCGACGACTGCCTTCTCTTGATAAGGAACCGAGGCGATCACCAGATCGGGCCGTGTCTTCACAATCTGCTCGCTTTGCGCGGTCCACGAATCAGCAACAATGATGCGACCTTTCAGCCCGTATGGGGACGCGGCTTTGCCCCGTCTGGGCGGGTCGAAGACCCGCCCCCACACCAGCACATCAGCACAATATTTCGTGTACGCGACAACGCGATCCAATTTTCCGATCGCCGCCAGGATCACGGTGGCGCTCGGCTGCAGGCTGACTACTCGCTGCGGGCTGTAATCGCTCCACACCAACTTATCTTATCGCGTTCGCGTAAGCACAGCCGCCCGGGAGTTCGACTGTTCCAGTTACAATCTCCCAATGTATTCCCCGCAAGTTTTGGATCATTTTCAAAACCCGCGCAATGCCGGCGAGATCACCGATGCCGATGCATCCGTTCAGCTCGAAAATCCCGCCTGCGGAGATATTTTGAAGCTCACCGTGAAACGTAGTGGTGACCAAATAACAGACATCAAGTTTCGAGCCAAAGGCTGTGTCCCCGCCATGGCTTGCGGATCAGCGGTAACAGAACTTGTAAAAGGGAAGACTCTCGGCGAAGCACGCAAATTGAGCCGGCAAGAATTGGTGCAAACCATAGGCGGTCTGCCCGAAGCTTCCACTCACGCCAGCAATCTCGCTATGGATGCGCTGGCTGCGGCGCTGAAAGAAATAAAAAACTAGCCACAGATCGACACGGACTATTTCAGAGGGCTTTAATCCGTGAAGAACCGTGTAAATCCGCGGCTAATCCTCTTTCGGTTCAGGTCGCACCGAGTCTGGAAAATAAACTGGCCAGCGCCGCTCACTCGCGATTTTCTGCAGTTGCGGCGTGGGGTTGACGACGAATGGCTTCCGCGCAATTCCCAGCATTGCTGCATCCCAAATCGAATTTCCGAAAGCGGCATCCGGAGCGCGGCGGATCGCCTGATGAATAGCTTTCGACTTTCCCTCGCCGCTGGGCACGCGAATCAAACCGTCGGTAACTTTGCCATCTACTATTCTTACTGCCGCCGCAAGAATCTTCTCTTCAGGGATTCCGAAATGCCGCATCCCTGCCCGGATCACCCACTCGTTGGTCGACGAAACCGCCCACACCTCGCATCCCGCTCCTTGCAGCAAGTGCACCAGAACCTGCATCTCGGGAAAGATGTCGCCTACACAATATTTTTCGAAATACCGGTCGGCAGCGCGCTGCACTTCGGCTTCCGTCAGCCCACGATGCATGGTGACCATCTCGCCGCACATTTGCTCCTCGGTCACCTTTCCCGCTTTATATGCCGCGTAGCGCGGGCGCGCACAGCGCAGAATTTCGTCTGAGAGAAGATTCTGTTGCAGCTCCCAGTCAAAGAACCCTTCGCCCGCATCCCCCGACCACAGTGTGCCGTCACAATCGAATACTGCAACCCGAGGCTGAGGCTGTAATACAGAATTTACGAACTCAATTGCCTGGGCTGAGGCGGTAGGACTCAGAGCTTTGGGATTCGTTCCTGGTGAGGTCATTTGATCTGCGCACCCGATTGTGCGAGCGCCGCGTATTCCTCCGGCGTATTTACATTGATAGTGACACTCGGATCATCGACCGCCACATATTCGATGTGCTCGCGGTTTTGATGCTCGATATCGCGAGCGCTAGAGCTCACAGGAGCTTTCAAGAAAAGTTCAATCATCTCGCGCCCGATAAGAATGGGATGTCCATGCTTGCCGCCGTGTTCCGGCACAACTGCCCACTTGTGCGGCGACGCATCTTCGAATGCGGCTTTCAGTTTTTGCAACACTGCCGCGCTCGGGGGAGGCCGATCCACAAGCGTAATCATTGCCGCATCTCGTCCGCGATTCAACACTTCATGCAAGCCGATCTGTAGGGAACTGAACTGCCCACGCGCCGGATCGGGATTTCTCACCAGAAACGCCCCTGATCCGTACACCACCGGCGCCAGCGACGATTCGTTGTCCCCAGCGACGACGACCACCAGGTCGTTTGTCAGGCTGAGTGCGCGTATTGCAGATGACAGAAATGTATCTCTGCTGGTAGAAGCGGCGGGCGGCCATGGCAACAGTGCCTTATCACGCCCCATGCGCGACGATTCCCCCGCGGCAAGAATAAGGCCGCACCAACTCGGAGCCCTGCTCATGTGGGGAAGATAGCAGAAAGATGTAAATTTCCAATTGCCATTTTTTCAATTGCCGATAGAACCGCGCGAAATCACCAGTCAGCACTTGAAAGTTGGGAATTAGGAATTGAGTTCTGTGTCTTCGAGGGCTTCAGCCGAGGTTTCGGCATCCTTGGACTCAAGCCTACGCGAATGAAACCAGCTCATGTGCGGCAACTCTCGCTCAGCGTGCCGCCGCATAGCAATCAACTCCGCCGTAATTGCCACCGCGATTTCCTCCGGCGTGACTGCGCCTATGTCCAGCCCTACGGGTGCATGTAACCGTTCGAAAAGCTGCGCCGGAATGCCTTCTTTGGTTAGTTCACGGAAAATTGCGATCGTCTTGCGCTTGGACCCAATCATCCCGATGTACCGTGCCTGGGTTTGCACCGCCCAGCGCAGCACGCGCATGTCGTCGCGGTGGCCGCGGGTGGTGATGACGATGTAGGACGACTCCGCCGGACTAATCCGCGCCATTGCCTCGTCGAAATCTTTTGCGATGACCTCTTTCGCTTCCGGAAAACGTTCGCGGTTTGCATAGGTCTCGCGATCGTCCACTACTGTCACATCGAATCCGGCATTGTGCGCAATCTTGTAAAGATTTACTGCTACGTGCCCTGCACCGAATATATAAAGTGAAGCTGGAGGGAGTACCGGCTCAACGAAAATGTCCAGAGTTCCGCCGCAGACCAGCCCTGTATCGTACTTGGGATCTTGATTAAGATTGAAAGTCAGTGTGCGCGGCTTTTCCGATTCCATCACCTCGCGCGCCGCCTGCCAGACTTCCGCCTCCACGCAGCCGCCGCCGATGGTGCCAACAATCGAGCCATCGTCACGGACCAGCATTTTCGCGGTTTTAAATGAAGGTATCGAGCCGCGTACACTGACAATCGTGGCAACGGCGCCGCGACGGCCCTCACTGCGAAGCTTTACGATCTCCTCGTAAATATCCATGCAGTTTGATTATCAGTGGGTTAATAGGGGAGAGTCAATCTGCAAAGCAAAAGCCCCAGCTCATCACTCCGGGGCTACTGGCGTTAAACCAGTCTTACTTCAGGCACGGCTTGCCAAGCACATCTATGATCCGCCTACACGAAACGGGGTGTCAATAGTTCCTTTAGTGAATGGAACCGCGGGGGGTGGCGGAGTTGAACCGCAGTGGCTGATTCGTGGAACAACTTAACCTGCCGCAACGTTCAATATTGCAGGAGAACTCTCCATGCGCCGACCAATCAGGATCGCGCTCAAAGCAGTTGCTATCTACGCGGCCGTGTCATTAACGGTAGCCATCGTGATGGCAGAAATGACGCTTCATCCGTGGCGGCGACCGTTGCCGGACAAAGACAAAGAGCGGATCGCCCATATCTACGCCCAGTACGGCGCGAACCTCCAGCCGGTTATTATCAACGCGGCGGATGGCGCCGAGCTGCAGGCTTGGTACAGCGTGCCGATTCACGACAACGGTAACGCTGTAATTCTGCTCCATGGAATTGGCGACAATCGTCTCGGTGTCGCCGGTTACGGCCAAATGTTCTTGCAGCAGGGCTACCGCATTCTGCTGCCCGACTCACGTGCGCACGGCGAATCGGGTGGTCCGATCGCGACCTATGGCTTGCGCGAGAGTGATGACGTCCATCGCTGGGTCTCGTGGCTATACGAACGCGGCGCAACTTGTGTTGATGGCTTCGGAGAATCGATGGGTGCTGCACTGGTGTTGGAAAGCATGGGGGAGGAGCCCAGGTTTTGCTCAGTTGTCGCGGATTCTCCATTCTCCACCTTCCGGAGCGTGGCCTACGATCGTGAGGGATACTTCGTGGGAGCTGGCCGGCTAGGCCTGGAGTCGGTAGTGGGAAGATCCATAGGCCTTCTTCCCGCAGAGATTGCGTTCCGCTATGCGCGTTGGCGGTATGGAGTAGATTTATCGCAAGCAAATCCCTTGGACACCCTGAAATCTTCCACAATCCCAGTTTTGCTCATACATGGCAAAAACGACGTCAACATCCTTCCACGACATTCCCTCATTTTGGCGCGAGCTAATCCGGCGCACGCGCAGCTATGGCTTGTGCCGGGAGCCCGGCATGGAGGCGCCGCAGCGGTTGCGCCACAAGAATTCTGGTTTAGAGTTCTCAGGTTCCTGACGGATCACAATGATGGTTATGCTAAAAACAGCTCTAGGATGGTTTTCCCAGTGCTAGTGTCGCGTCCCAAAACTGCGCGCTATAAGGTTAGAAGCGATTTGAAAGGGCGCGTCTTCAGGCGCGCCGTAAGTTCCGCCAGAGGAATGGGGCTTTAGCCTCTGAGGTGAAGTCGCGGCAGGTCACACTTGCTTGCGGCATGGCTGTGATAACTTTGATCTCCATCGGGAGGTCCGATGAAAGCCGTCCGCATCCACGAATTTGGCGGTCCCGAAGTTCTGCGCTATGAAGATGTCCCCGATCCCACTCCCCGCAAAGATCAGGTGCTTGTTCGCGTGAGAGCTTGCGCCATGAACCACCTCGACCTCTGGGTGCGCAAGGGGCTGCCCGGGGTTAGCCTGCCGCACATTCTGGGCAGCGACGTTGCCGGAGAGATCGTCGAAGTCGGGGAATACGCCACCGGGTTCAAGCCCGCCCAACGCGTGCTGTTCGCGCCTATGCATTTCTGCAATCATTGCGCGAAATGTGTCGCCGGATTGCAAAATCAGTGTCCGGAATTCACGGTGCTCGGAAACCGGGTCGATGGCGGCAACTGCGAATTGATTGCTGTGCCGGCAGTGAACGTGATCCCAATTCCCGATAACTTAGATTTTAATCAGGCTGCGAGTGTGCCTCTGGTGTTTTTGACTGCGTGGCACATGCTCGTCGGTCGCGCAAATATTCGCCCTGGCCAGACAGTTCTTGTGCTCGGAGCCAGTTCCGGCGTCGGCGTCGCCGCCATCCAGATTGCGAAGCTGTTTCACTCGCGCGTGATCACGACAGCCGGAGATGAAAAGAAGCTCGAAAAAGCCCACGCCCTCGGTGCCGATCACGGAATCAACCATTACAAACAGAAAATTTCCGAAGAAGTTAGGAAGATTACCAACAAAGAAGGCGTGGACATCGTGATCGAGCACGTCGGCGCCGCGACCTGGGAAGAAAGTTTGAAATCACTGAAGCCAGCAGGAACGCTCGTGACTTGCGGGGCGACAACCGGTCCGAACGTCGGAATCGAATTGCGTTTTGTCTATTCGCGCCAGCTGTCCGTTCTGGGCTCCTACATGGGAACCATGGGCGAGTTATATGACGTATTAGGTCACGTTTTTGCCGGACGCTTGAAGCCAGTAGTAGATCGCACGTTTCCTCTCAAGTATATCCGTGCGGCCCACGAGCACATGGAAAAAAGCCAGATGTTCGGGAAGATTGTGCTGAATCCGTAAGACATAACTACAGAGGACCCAACTAATTGACGAAGACACACTCGCAGTAAGCTGAAACATCCGCACCTAACCTTCAGTTAACTTCCGAGTGGTGACGAGTCGCCCCAGCTCCCACGAAGACACATGTTTGGGATACCGTCAGATAACATCAGAGTGAATCGCTTACCGGGGCGCGAAGTGTTTATTTCCGCAGTCCCGCCTTCATTTCGTCAAACCAGTGGAGCACGACATTTATCTGGGTTCCCATTCCCTTCTCCTCCGCTTTTCGTGCAACTATCAACCGACCGTCACGAGCCAGATCGTAGCCGCTCCAGTCCCGTTTATCTTCGAACAGCGCAACAGGCTTGCCAGGATTGAGTGCACCCCCCGGAGCTAACTTTACGGATATGAGCCGGTCCTTGGAGAGGTAGAGCAGTTCGTTACCGGACCGCGCCCAGCGCGGGCTAGAGCCGGTATCGCGCGAGATTTGGACCCGGGCACTGGGGTCGTTCATACTTTGCACAAATACCTCGTTCTGTCCGGATTCGTCCGACACGTACGCCAGCCATTTCCCGTCCGGTGAGACACGCGCCTCGGTTTGATTGAATGGTGTCTCTACCAGGGGCCGGGGCTTGTGATCGCCCTGGATCGGCGCGGCGTAGATGTCCCATCCAGAATCTTTGTTCTGCCGACCGAAGATGACCTCACGCCCGTCCGCTGTCCAATCATAGAGTGCTTTGCCCGCGGGCCCGTCGGTCACTACTTCTTCGGTGCCCTGCCCCATGTCGTGTTTCACATATACCTGCTGCTGTCCTGACTTCGACGAATCATAGGCCAACAGCTTGCCGTCGGGTGACCACTGCGGTCGGTAATCGTCACTCCCGAAGCTAACCTTCGTCATTGTGTCTCGCGCCAACTCATATACCCAGACATCGAAGGTGCTGCTTTGCAGTGTCAGAGCGATCCGTCTGCCGTCATGAGAAATCGCCGGGAAGGCATACGGTCGGATCTCCTCGGTGATGTTCGTTGCTTTGCCGTTGCGATCCATCCATACCAGGTTGTATTGAAACGAAGTGAGGCTTCCGGGCTGGAACACAAGGGTTCCGTTTTGTGAAACTGCAAACGCGGCGTCGCCGTTCGATGCTCCCGACATCACACCTTGGATGATAGGGACCGGCGTACCCTTTACCTCCAGTAGCTCAGGGTCGAAGCGGATCACGAACAACGTTCCATTGTGGCCGTATGCGAGGTAGCCGTTGGACACGTAGCGGGCGTCACTGCCTCCCTCGATCAAGACCTTTCGTCTTCCCGTCTTGAACGATAATCCCTCAATCCGCGCCTCATTAAAGGACCGGCCAGTCCAAACTGTGAAGATCAACCCACTGGCTCTGGGAAGCACATTTGGCCACATATGGACGCGATCGTTCGACGTCGTTCCGGTCTGCGTTATCTGCCTTGGCTGGCCTCCTCCTGCCGGTACCGCATAAATCCCAGAAGTGAAGGACTTGACGAAGTAAATGTTATCGTCCTCTCCCCACGAACCACCAATGGGCCCGGCTGTGTTAGTGAGCGACGAACTCCCGCCGCGCAACAATACCTTCTTTAGCTGGTTATCTGCCGTGACGAATCCCAGCCACTCTCCATCCGGCGAGAAAAAAGGAGTCATTCCGCCCTCTGTACCCGCGATCGGCGTGCTCTCGAAAGAATCCAGCTGTCGAAGATACAGTTGTGACTTCCGATCTTCGTTATAGGCGGAAAAAACAATAGTCGAGCCGTCTGGAGATACGGCC
>QIAB01000061.1:57123-64418 GCA_003225455.1 Acidobacteriota bacterium | reverse complement strand
ACCGAGGAGTTCTATCAGGTCTCCGCCTGCTCGCTGGAGATGAAAACCCTCAACCGCGAACTGCGCCAGTGGGAAAAAATCTACAACACCGTCCGCCCTCATCAGGCTCTCGGCTACTTAACCCCGCTGCAGTTCCTGCAGCGGGGCTCATCTCAAAGAAAGGAATGAAAACTGTCAACAATCTACTGGACGAGTACAAAGCGTTTCATATTTGGCAAATTTGCTCTACAATCTATTTGGCGCGCCTCCCTTTGCAGCTCTTTGTTCTGCACCGGACAGAGAGTATGTAGAAGCTGCTTTAATCTGGCACATCCCAATGATCCCAAAGAGAGAGCAAAGAGACTGGCGTGAGCTGGCGAGGCAGGCGGCTGGTGAGCGTGATCCGAAGAAACTCCTGGAAATTATCGAGGAATTGAACGCCGTACTCGAAGAGCGCGAAAAACAGCTCCGGGGTAGATTTGCGAAACCGATTGCACCTTCCATTTCTCCGCAGGAAGCATCGGACAAGCGGCTCCTGTTTGTCGACGACGAGCCTAACATCCGGTTAACTTTGCCGCCGCTAATCGAACAATATGGGTTCAAAGTGAAAAGCGCGGGCACTGTGGCAGAGGCGCTAGGTCTCATTAAGAGCAACCAGTTCGATGCATTGCTCTGCGACATCAACATCAGCGAGGAAGGCGACGGATTTACGGTAGTTCGAGCGATGCGGGAAGCGGCTCCCGACTGTGTAACCGTTCTACTGACCGGATATCCTGGGTTCGAGACGGCTCTGAGGGCGATTCACAGCGAAGTCGACGATTACGTCGTAAAGCCCGCTGATATTGGAATTCTGGTTTCCACACTGGAGCGAAAGCTTTCGGCCCGGCGCATGGGGCGGAGGGAGTAGGACTGAAACTCTCAGACCGAAGCGGCGGCTGCCGAGCCAGCTCCGCGCTGCCTCCGCAACTCAGCGCGAAATGATTCAGGCGTCTCGTCGGCCTTCTTGTGGAACAAATCGAGGAGGGGATCTTCAATTTCACCTGGATCGGAGCTCTGAGCCATGCTTTCCTCCGTTTCCAGGCCTTCTGGTTCGACCATCAACTCAGGAACAGAACTCTTGCTGCCGGTGAGCGCGAGGATAAATTTCTCCAGATGCTCGCGCTGTTGCGCGCTCGTCTGAGTAAATTCCACTCCCATGCCGATCTCTGGGTGCATCACTCGCACTACTCCTTCGACTGTCAGCTTCAGGTCGGCAAAAAGCATAGACAGAATGACTCGGGTGCGCACCGGGAATGGCGCGACGATCTCCAGATAGCATCCACCAGGGCTCAGGTCGGTGAGCTGGCAGGCAGCAGGAGGATCGTCTTTCTCGAACTCGGGAGAGCGGCTCTCCAACCAAGTCTTCAGTTGTGTTCGATCTTCTGGAGAAAGGTCAACGAAGCGAATTCCAAACTGGCGGCCAGCATTTTCCCATGCGATCTGGCCGATACAAGCTATGCTGTGCTCGGTTCCCGGCAGCCGGAAGTGCACTGACATTGAATCAGAATTTCTCGGCCGCTGTGGAAGCTTGACAGCAATACCGCCCTCGCCCACATCGACCGTGGCCGCGTGCTGCTCGCTGTCGCCGTCATTGAACCGGAGAGTCATGGGGATCTCGACCGCGACGCGGGTGTTGCGGCGGCGTTCGCGTTTCATTAGAGCGCGGGCAGCGCGAAAGCTAGCCTTCGCCCGCTCACTTGAAATTGGCTTATACAGAACGAAATGCGCCCCAAGCTCGAAAGCGCCACGCACGGCAGTGGCGCCGTCGATGATCGCGACTGCGACGGCGCGCCGGTTGCATGGGGCGAACCGGGCGCTTCTCAGAACCAAAGCTGCCGTTTCTTGGTCCGCAGCGTCCACAATGACGGCTTCAAAGCGATCTCGAGTCAGTTTACGAATAGCATCATCGCGCTCTGTGCAATGCTCGATCTTGATGTCCAATTCGCTGAGCACACGGCGCAGCACACGAAGAATCTTCTCGTCAGAACAGAGAACGAGCGCCTGTAAACTCATAAGGGGCCTTCAAACTGGAAACAGCCAGCGATACGCAATCGTGCCGCAGCTTGGGTCTTAACCGGGGGTTGCGACGGCATCCACTCATCGTGATCATTATTCCGAAGATGGGTGTACTGCGGAGCTGTTCGGCATCCTGGGACGGCCTCAATCTGTTTGCCCAAATATCCGTCACCCACCTGCCAGCTTGCAATTTAAGGGTTTAAGCACTGTCCGTCAACGACTTGGGCGGTGGCTAAGGTTACTGGGGTAATTCGGAAGGGAGGGATCGAGGCAGGAAATCGGCGTCTGATTGGGGTCGACGATCCGGCCCCTTCTTTTGGATCTTTTGTATCAGGCTCTACTCGCCCAAATTGGGACTCTGAACGGAAGCAAATTCGTTAAGGTTCTTTAAAGTAGCTTGCCAGGAAGCCCGGACCGGCTGTCAAATCGCTATTGACTTTCGCGAAGAAGCATCTTAGAATCACTGGTTTCCGAATAGCCACAGGTCGTCATTAGGGTCAGCTTTTCTCAGTAGCCGAGCCTTAAGCGGTGAATCCCTGGCGGGGCCAAGCGAATCTAAGAATCAGGATACCCCAGCAGTTAGCAGTTCTAACTACGAGTACGAGGCGGAATCTTCATGGCCAAGAGACGTGGAAATCCCAATTGGGGCAAGCCCGAACCCATCGGGCCCATTATCCCCACAGTAACCGAGTTCGAGCAGGTCGTGCGCGAGTATAAGCTCTCGCCCGATCAATACTTGCGCTCCACACGTCTGCGCGAGTGGGCGCGGCGCAACAAGAATTCGAAATATATCCCAGAGCCTCTCCTCGAGGCATGGGGATTTGAGATCGAATCGACACTGTAAAAAGCCGATTCTTTGCGGAGGCCGCCGTTTGGCGGCCTTTTTGTTTTGCAGTCGCTTTTCCTGGTTATCCGGCTCTTGAACCTAAAGCCTAGATCATGAATGCATCGTCTTTGCTAAAATTTGCCCAGATGACATCTCAGCCCCCATTTACCGATGTTCCTGCCGCGATCGAAGAAATCCGCGCTGGCCGGATGATCGTCGTTGTGGATGATGAAGACCGCGAAAATGAGGGCGATCTGACGCTGGCCGCCGAAAAAGTTACTCCCGAAGCGATCAATTTCATGGCGAAGTATGGGCGTGGGCTGGTGTGCCTGGCGCTTACCGAGGAGAGGCTCGACCATCTGCGCATCGGGCCAATGACGACCGAAAACACTTCCAACTACGGCACAGCATTCTGCGAAGCAATCGACGCGCGCGATGGAGTGAGCACGGGAATTTCGGCCTACGACCGCGCTCGGACAATTCAGGTCGCAATCGATCCTTCCACTCGGCCCTCCGATCTCGCACGTCCAGGACACGTATTTCCGTTGCGGGCTCGCAAGGGCGGAGTGTTGGTCCGCGCGGGTCAAACGGAAGCCTCGGTGGATTTGGCTCGCCTGGCGGGGCTCATCCCCGCGGGAATCATCTGCGAAATCATGCGTGACGACGGCAGCATGGCACGCATTCCCGACCTGATCGAATTTTGCCGTACGCATAATTTGAAAATGCTGACGGTAGCCGAACTGATCCGCTACCGCATGCAGCACGAACGCTACGTGCATCGCGTGGGAGAAGCGATGGTTGGCACGCAATATGGCGAATTCCGGTTGATTGCCTACGAGAGTGAGGTGGACGGCGGCGAATCGCACGTGGCCTTGGTTCGAGGTGACATCGAAAGCGGCAGCGAGCCGGTGCTGGTTCGAATGCATTCGCACTGCCTGATGGGCGATGTTTTTGGGTCGACTGGCTGTGATTGCCATGCCACGATTAGAGGCTCTATGCAGATGATTGAGCTCGAAGGGCGTGGGGCGCTAATCTACCTCCATCAAACATCAAAGGGCTTTTCGGTTGAGCGCGCTGGCGAACGGACGGCCCTCACATTCCATCGCGAAAGGCGATTATCGGGGCCCGAGAGCGAGCGCAAGACCCAGCGCGAAATCGGAATTGGGGCGCAAATTCTTTCCGATTTGAAGCTACGACGCATCCGGCTTCTGACAAATCATCCGCGGAGAGTAGCAGCACTCGAAGGGTTCGGGATTGAGATTGTGGAGCAGATTCCAGTGGTGCTGGACAAGGCAGGTCTACGCATGTAAGGCGACACGAGCGAGGACGCCCGCGGCCCATTGACCAGTGGGTCAGCACGGCTTCCGAACTACGATGTCGCTATCGTTGATGAAAAACTGCGCCGAGCACTTATCCGAGCCGCAGATCACCGGCAGCAGTCCTGCGAGCTGCTTGCGCGTGATCAGACCCAGCGTTCCGCAATTAGGACAGGACAGCACTGCCCAATAGGGATCATTTTTCTCCCCCATCCGGCCTGCATTCTCCAGCACGAAAATTGTCCCCGGAATCATCTGCTCCGGGATCCATTCGTTCAGGACGTTCAGTTCGGCAACCATCTTCCCTCCCCCAAGGAACCAAACTCCCCTGCTATGAGGCCTTACTGCGTTTATGCACCGCCGTTGCTGACGTGTTGTTTTTTTTCGAGCTCCGAATCACCGCCCGCACCTGCCGCACGGTATCGCTGAGGCAGATTGCGAACATCGGCTGCCTGGCGTTCTTCAAAATATCGAGAATTTGTTTGGCCGAAGTTTCCAGATAAAGAGTGCGTCCATCGGTGAGCAGGTGATATTCCGACGCGCCGCTGACGGTCTCAGCCAGGCGTTTACTGAATTCGCGCTGGAGAAAACGCATCACTTTGCGCACACGCTGAAGCGAAAAGCCTTTGCGCCGGAGCTCGCATATCACTGCAACCTCTGCCAGGTCCTCCATCGAATAGAGGCGCCGATGGCCTTCGCGTCTGGGCACAACGATGCGTCGCTCGTCCCACCACTGCAATTGACGGGGCGTGATGCCGGTGAAGGCGATCACATCACGAGATGTAAAGAAATTCTCCATTGCACAAGCAATACGTTTTAAACAATTGACAGTGAAGATGTTTGAAACATTTTAGGCAGGAGTTAGGCGATGTCAACAACAGATTTGCAGCAGAAAGGTTGACTAGGTAAGTTCCTTCAGGAGGGCTTTTGGCCAGAGCGTACAACCGCCACCGACGAAGTGAACAATCTCCAGGCGATCCCCTTCCGAAAGACCAGTCTCGTCCCACTTCTCGCGAGGGACAATGGCGCGGTTTAGCTCTACTGCAACTCGATCCGGTTTCATGCCGAGTTGCTCAAGAAGGCTGGCTACGGAGAGCGAATCCAAACAATCTCGCACTTCGCCGTTAATTTGAATCCTCATTTTTCAGCGAGAGTCGCGGAGGGCGATCGGGCTCGCAGCGACCGGCTTCAAGAAATGGCGGACCCATTCCTTCTGTTCGGTGGTTTCAGGAACGGCCACGCCTCGAGCATCGCTAATTCTCTGGAAAGCCTCGCCTGGGCTCGTCCCGTTTGAAACAAGCAAAGCGGCTGCAATCATTCCAGATCGGCCTATCCCCTGCCGGCAGTGGATAACGACGTTCTGACCCGCCTGCAAAAGCTCAGCTACGCGAGCAAGCCAATTGTCAGCCTCAGTTTTTGATCCGGGGACGTGACGGTCTGGTATTGGGAATGTAAGAAACCGAATACCCTTCGCTCGACACAGGTCCGGTTCGCGGGTTAGGTCGAGCTCCTCAGCTTCATCGCGTGTCAAGAGTGAAAGCACCACGTCCACGCCAGCATGACGCCAAGCACTGATGTCGTCCTCCAGCCAATCACCGCCTCGTGGACGCGCGGCAATCGCAAGGCGCCCCGGCCAAGGAGAGTCGATCCAATAAAGTCCAGTGGTAATCACGTCTCGAAGCTCAAGACTACTTATACGCTATTTCTGGCAACGATTTCACGGGGCAGTGCGTCCACATCCACGCCTCTCGATTGAAGAATTTTGACGCGATGATGTCCATCGAGGATGGTCCCCTCGGGCCGAACCTTGAGCGAATGATCCTGACCGGGTTCGAGTGAACTCAAAAGTACTTCAGTCGAAACATTACTGAGCTGAGCCAGTTTAGATTGGCTCAACGAGGCGTCCGAATGCAAAGGCTTTAACGGTGGCTTAGGCATTAACCACGCCCTGAACGCTGAGGTTTGTTCCCAAGACCGTCGATTGGTTTATGCTTCGACTTTTCGCAACTGAAATTTCCTTGTTGCTGTGCGTCCGGAGCAGTTGGCTTGAACGAGTACGGAAGAACCTTTCAGGGCATCTTCATCCATGACGAGGTTCATTTCGGCTTCGCCTGCGTGGTCAGTAACCGCTTGCGTGTAAAACGGCGCGGCGTCAGGACGCGCAAGACGGACGGTGAGGCGGGAGCCCTTCACGCCTGCCCCAGCTTCGGTAACGCGAAAGCGCATGACCAGGTTCTGATCGGAATGCACCGAGTTCGCATTAAGCCAGTGCACGTCGAGCTCTTTAATTGCAGCCAGACTTTCGGGCGTTTCGCGTTTATCGAAAACTTCCTCGAGTTTGCCATCGCGAATTGCATCCAGCACTAAACGGTGCTGGTCGCGCAGGACCTGTTCTTTTTGCTGATCGGTAAAGTTCCCACTGGCGACCCTGTCGGCGTACGGCGTCGCTCTCTTGCCGATGCAGCGGCCGCGCACGAAGACTTGGGTCTGTAACAGCAGTTCGGCTTCACGAGCTTCGCTCTGCACGTGATAAAGCGTATCGTCGTGCTTAATGTCGGTATTGAAGCCAAAGATCATGCGATATCGTTTGTCGCCAATTGGTCGTTACATAGATCCAATCAAAGCTGGGTAGTGTCCTAATTTGCCGTGATCTAGATCGACGAGTGGTGAAATAATTGCCTCCATGCCGCTTCACCCTTTCTTCCGTCGCCAGCGCATAATCATCGTTACCGTCATAATCAACAGATAGATGACAAGTGCCGACCGAGGCCACGTTGCTCTAGGTGGCATATACGGCAAATGTGGCACTACCATAACCATCTTTGTTCATCACTGAATTGCTGCATTCAATGTGTCTCGAATCCTATCCAAAGTTGCGCTTGGCTTGACACTACCACATGCGAACTCTAATCTAGATTGTTTAGTTGTTTGGCACAATTTTATCCAGCTCCCCCTATGCCCGACAATTACTTCGCACGTTACCTGCCTCTATTGATTCACTTCGTGATTGCAGGCATTCTGGCGGGCGCGATTGTTGTGCTCTCCTGGCTGATTGGCTATCGCAAACCGACTCGGGCCAAGCTCTCTCCTTACGAATGCGGAATGACGCCGATTGGCGA
>QIAB01000061.1:0-57088 GCA_003225455.1 Acidobacteriota bacterium | reverse complement strand
GAAATTTTATCTTGTGGCAATGCTTTTCATTCTATTCGACGTCGAGGCGGTGTTTCTTTACCCCTGGGCTGTGATTCTGCGCGATCTGAAGATGTTCGGCTTTTGGGAGATGCTGGTTTACATCGCTATCGTGCTGGTGGGCTTCTTCTACATCTGGAAAAAGGGCGCTCTGGATTGGAGCGGGCCTTCGGCAAAGCGCGGTGAAGTCTGATGTCGTTACAGCCTGCCATCACCGATCTGGAGCAGCTCAAGTCTCATCCGGCAATTGCCAAACTGCTGGCGTGGAATCCCGCTGCAGTCGAGGAAGCCAAGTTCGATCGGGATGAGGTGAGCATCTACATCGACCGGAGTTCCATCCGCGAGGCTTGCGTTCTGTTACGTGATACTCCCGAGTGCCCGTTCAATTTTCTTTCCGACGTGACCTGCGTTGACTGGTTGCCAAGAGAGCCGCGGTTTGAAGTGATTTATCACTTGCTCTCGATTGCAAAAAAAGAACGTGTGCGGCTGAAGGCTCGACTCGGCAGCGATAACCCGGTGCTCGATTCAGTCACTTTCGTGTGGCCTGCGGCCAATTACTTCGAGCGCGAAGTTTACGACCTGTTTGGAATTCGCTTCACTGGGCATCCTTACATGCGGCGTTTGCTGATGCCTGAAGACTGGGAGGGCTACCCTCTCCGCAAAGATTATCCCGTGGAAGGTTATCGTTAGCTATGGCTCACCTCACGCCGATGCCGACGCTCGAGCCCATCGAGGATCGCACTATGATCCTCAACATGGGTCCGCATCACCCGTCTACGCACGGCGTGTTGCGCTTGATCCTCGAGATTGACGGCGAAACGGTAGTACGGATAATGCCCGACATTGGGTATCTGCATACCGGCATCGAAAAGACCTGCGAGGCGAAGTTTTATCAGCAGGTAGTGCCCCTGACCGACCGGATCGACTACCTCTGCCCGCTGACGAACAATCTTTGCTACTGCCTGGCGGTGGAAAAGCTGCTCGGGTTGGAGATTCCGCCAAAAGCACAATGGATGCGTGTTTTGCTGAACGAGCTGACGCGCATCAACTCACACCTGGTCTGGCTGGGAACGCATGCGCTCGATATCGGCGCGATGTCGGTTTTTCTGTACTGCTTCCGCGAACGCGAGGACATTCTGCGGCTGTTCGAAATGGTTAGTGGCCAGCGCATGATGACTTCTTATTTTCGGATCGGCGGGTTGGCGCTCGAACCGCCAATCGGATTTTTCGAACGAGCACGCGATTTTGCAAATCGCTTCCCATCCAAAGTGGATGAATATGAAAATTTGCTGACAGGTAATCCGATTTGGATGATGCGAACGAAAGGAGTGGCGAGAATTACCGCTGAAGACGCGCTGGCTTTGGGGGCGAGCGGTCCAACGTTGCGAGGAAGTGGAATAGATTTCGACCTTCGTCGTGACATGCCGTATTCAAGTTACGAAAAATTCAAGTTTAAGGTGCCGATTTCGTCCGATGGCGATGTGTTCGCTCGATATATGTGCCGCGTTCAGGAACTGCGCGAATCGACTGTCATCGTGCAGCAGGCGCTCGATGGAATGCCTGAGGGAGCCATCAAGGCGAACGCTCCCAAGGTGGTGCTTCCCGATCGCGAAAAGATGAAGACGCAAATGGAAGCGCTCATCTATCACTTTAAGATCATCACGGAGGGTTTCGCGGTTCCGGCAGGCGAGGTTTATCAGGCAGTCGAGTCGCCACGTGGAGAGATGGGCTATTACGTGGTCAGCGATGGAACCGCGAAGCCGTATCGCGTGCATATGCGCGCAGCGTGCCTGGCAAATCTGCAAGCCCTGCCGATGATGTGCGAGGGACGCCTGATTGCAGATGTGGTGGCGGCGATTGGCAGCATCGACATCGTGCTGGGAGAAATTGATCGCTAGTCAAAAACAGTAGAAACCACGATGGACACAAAGGTACACGAAGGGAGGTTTTTCGAGACGGTTTTTCGAGACGAGAGAGTCTGTGGGAGAACTCAATTTCGGATTGCCCGGGTGGAACAAAACCGCCAGAATCCAGCCGCGAAGCGGCGACAGAATGCAGCCGCGAAGCCGCGACAGAATCCAGCCGCGAAGCCGCGACAGAATCCAGCCCAGGGCGCAAGCCCTGGGTGAAATTGGAAAATGAGCAAAGCCCCGTAGGGGGCGGAAGAACAGTTCTCACACACACCAGAGATTGCTGGGGTTTCCTTCGTGTAACTTCGTGTCCTTTGTGGTTTCAAAGTTCTCAAGCATGCAGTTCTCACATCAATTCGAGCAGCGCTTCACGGAAATGCTCACGCATTATCCGACGAAGAGGTCTGCACTCGTTCCCACGTTGCTTTACGCCCAGGATGAAGTAGGGCATCTGACGGACGAAGTAATCTCCGAAATTGCTGCCCGTCTCGATCTCACTGAATTGGAAGTCCGCAACGTGATCAGCTATTACTCGATGCTGAGCACGAAGCCGCGTGGCAAGTTTAACGTGCAGGTGTGCACCAATATCGCCTGCATGCTGCGAGGAGGAGAAGAGCTTTTTGAGCATTGCAAGCAGAGGCTGGGAGTCGGCCACAAAGGCACGGCTCGCGACGGTTTGTTCTCGCTTGAGGAAGTCGAATGCATAGGCGCATGCAGTTGGGCGCCTGCCGTTCAGGTGAACTACGCCTTCCACGAGAACCTGACGCCGGAGAAGATGGACAGCGTCCTCGAGGAGTACAGGCGCACCGGAACAGGATAGAGACTGACTGATTACAAATGGCATCTCTCGTTTCCCATCCCGATGAAGTAAAGGTCGTCTCCCGCCGCTTCGGGCAAGGTGCGACCAATCTCGACCGCTATCTCGAGCTTGATGGCTACAAAGCGGTCCAGAAAGCTCTCACCATGCAACCGGATGAGATTGTGGACCTGGTGAAGAGATCCGGGCTTCGCGGGCGCGGTGGGGCAGGATTCAACACGGGTTTGAAGTGGTCGTTCGTGCCCAAGCAGTCGCCAAAGCCGAAATACATTCTTTGCAATGGAGATGAGAGCGAGCCTGGCACTTGCAAGGATCGGCTCATTTTCGAACACGACCCGCATGCCGTGATCGAGGGCGTGATCATTGCCGGATTGGCAGTTGGATCGACCACTGGGTACATCTACATTCGAGGCGAGTACCGCTATCTCTCGGAGATTACGCAGAAGGCGATCGCCGATGCCTACGCGCACGGGTTCCTGGGGAAAAACATTTTTGGCAGTGGCCGCGATTTCGACGTGTATTGGCATGGCGGCGCAGGGGCATATGAAGTTGGCGAAGAATCTGCGCTGATGGAATCACTCGAAGGCAAGCGCGGCATTCCGCGAATTCGACCTCCCTTCCCTGCTGTGGTCGGCCTTTGGGGCGGGCCAACAGTTATTAACAATGCCGAAACCTTGGCCAGCGTTCCGCACATTATTCTCGCAGGGGCGGAGTGGTACGCGGGCCTTGGCACTCCGAAAAACGGCGGCACACGGTTGTTCTGCTTGAGTGGACACGTAGAGCGGCCGGGAGTCTACGAATTGCCGATGGGATACAACCTGAAAAAGATGATCTATGAAGTGGGCGGCGGAATCCCGAATGGGCGGACGCTGAAGGGTGTAGTGCCGGGCGGATCGAGCACTCCTATCATGACCGCTGACGAAATTGACGTAGCAATGGATTTTGACACGCTGATGAAAGCCGGTTCGATGCTGGGATCGGGTGGGGTCGTGGTGCTGGACGAGACTACCTGCATCGTGAAGTTTGCGCTGCGCACGATGAAGTTTTATCAGCATGAGAGCTGCGGATGGTGCATTCCCTGCCGCGAAGGCACGGATTGGCTTAAGAAAACCTTGACTCGCTTCCATGCAGGCGGAGGGCTGAAGAAAGACATCGACAATATGTATTACCTTTCGGAAAACATGCTGGGAAGAACGTTTTGTCCACTCGGCGACGCGGCGGCGATGCCGACTATGGCATTCATCAAGAAATTCCGGAAGGAATTCGAGGATCACCTGGAAGGGCGTCCATGCCCGTTTGAGGAACAGGGCGCAGTGGAACAGTTGCCGGTTCTGGCGTAGCGCAAATTGCGCGGGGGTAGGACGTATGCTCCAGCCAGCGGGACAGCGCTACCAATTATGGCTGACGTAAACATCACGGTTGACGGCAAGAAGGTCACCGCCCCTGCGGGGACGCTGCTCATTGAGGCGTGCAAAAGTGTAGGCATCGAAGTGCCGTCTTTTTGTTACTACCCGAATCTCTCGCTTCAGGGCGCGTGCCGCATGTGCCTGGTGAAGATTGAGAAGATGCCCAAGCTGCAAACTGCGTGCACTACGGTCATAACCGAAGGCATGTCAGTAACGACTGATAGCCCAGAGATTCATCAGGCTCGCAAGGGCATGGTCGAACTCCTGCTGGGAAATCATCCGCTGGATTGTCCGGTATGTGATGCTGGCGGCGAATGCGAGCTGCAGGATATGACGTTCGCGTACGGCGCCGCTGAATCGAAGTACATGGAGGCGAAAGAGCATCGCGACGAGCAGCAGTGGTCGCCGGTTGTCTACTTCGATCGGCCTCGGTGCATTCTGTGCTATCGCTGTGTGCGCGTGTGTGGCGAAGGAATGGACGTCTGGGCGCTTGGCGTGCAGAACCGGGGAGTAAGCTCGATCATCGCTCCCAACAAAGAAGATCATCTTGAATGTGAAGAATGCGGTATGTGCATTGATATTTGCCCGGTGGGGGCGCTGACCTCGGGAGCATATCGTTACAAGACTCGTCCGTGGGAGATGAAGCACGTAGGCACTACCTGCACGCATTGTGCCGACGGCTGCAAAACGACATTAGGTGTTCGCCGCTCCGATACTGGCATGGAAATTGTCCGCGGAGATAATCGCGACAAGAGCGGCATCAATGGAGATTTCCTCTGCATCAAGGGGCGCTACGCGTTTGATTTCGCTAATCATGAAGACCGGCTCACGCAGCCGCTGATCCGCAAAGATGGCAGGTTGACTGCCGCAAGCTGGGAGGAAGCGTTCCAGCTGATTGGCACAGAGTTTGGGCGGATTTGCGAACGAGAGGGCGGAAGAGCAATTGGCGTTGTCGGCTCGACTCGCACGACGAACGAGGAAAATTATCTGCTGCAGAAGTTTGCGCGCGTGGTGCTCGGCACCAACAATATTGACCATCACCGCACAGCCGACTTCCCTGCCTTCGCTGCCGCGTTATCCGGCAAGCCCGAGATGACGGCGAGCATGCGGGATGTTTACAATGCGCCGGCAATTCTGCTGATAGGAAATGATCCGACGGAGCAGCATCCCCTTTTAGCATGGCAGATTCGCAACAATGTGCGTCTGCATCGCGCGCGGCTATACGTCGTTAATTCGCAATCAATCAAGCTGCGACGACAAGCGGCAACGTTTTTGCAGATTCCCACGGGAACCGAGGCAGCCTTTGCGGCGTTTTTGGCTGGTGATGATTCAGCATTGAACGTCACGTCTCGCGACCAATGGCTGGCCCTCCGTGAGAGGCTTCGCAGCGAGCAGAATCTCGTTGTGATCTTTGGGTCTGAGCTGCGCGGCGAAAACATCGGCTCGTTACTAAAATTTGCCAGCTCAATTCCGGGAGCCAAGGTGGTCTGCCTTGCCGATTACGCGAATTCACGTGGCGCGGCAGATATGGGACTCTACCCCGATCTGCTGCCTGGGTACTATCGCATTGCAGATAAGAGCAAGTTTCACGACGAATGGCACGGAATTCCGCAAACGCCCGGTCTGACCATTCCGGAAATGATTGAGAGCGGGGCAAGCGGCAGGCTAAAAGCACTTTACGTTGTTGGCGCCAATCCGATTGGTCGCCTAGGAATCGATCCATTCGCATTTTCACAAGCTTTTGTCGTGTTACAGGATATGTTTCTCACTGAAACTGCTGTCATGGCCGATGTTGTTTTGCCCGCAGCGAACGCCTATGAAAAGTCTGGAACATTCACTAACACCTGCGGTGATTTGCAGATCCTTAAAAAGGCCGGCGAAGTCGCAACCACGAAGTCTGACTTCGAGATGATTGTGCGCATTGCCGACGCGATGGGTTTTGATGTCCGGAAGCTTGTCCCGTTTGGGCGTGGCACCCCCGCGGATATGGGACAATCGCGTGGAGCGCAGTCAGGCGAGGCCGATCGCCACGGCGTGTGGCTCGAGGCGCATGGACTGGAGCCGAAGATGAACCCGTTTGATCCTATGGCAATTTTGGATGAAACTCAGCGGCTGGTTCCCGGCTACGATGTTTCCCGCATGAATCTGCTGGCTGGCAATGATCAACACACAACGTTATCGAAGAGTGGACCGGGTGCGCTGCATAATCCTGAGCTGATCGTACCCGCGAACAATAATCTTTTCAGTTCTGGAACCTTGGGGCGGTACTCCAGGACATTGAACTCGGTTATTGAAAACAGTAACCAACAACCGGCCGAAGTGGCCGCCGATTGATCCACGCTGAAAACGCCTTTTCAAGGAAAGCCTTTGCTCAGCATTGAAACCTACATCATCGTTTCGGTCATCAAGACTGTAATTGCGTTGTTCGTGCTGCTTACGGCTGTGGCTTACTGCGTTTGGCTGGAACGAAAAGTTGTAGGACACATTCAAAATCGCTGGGGACCCACACGGGTTGGGCCATTCGGATTGCTACAACCCTTGGCGGATGGCATGAAGTTTCTTTTCAAAGAAGATCTGACTCCGCCGCATGTCTATAAGCCGCTATACATCGCAGCGCCGATGCTCGCGGTCGTATTTGCGCTGACCTCGATTGCGGTGATTCCAATTGGAAATTGGGTCACCATCGGTGGAGTTCACACGCCGCTGCAGATCACGGATGTGAATATTGGTCTGCTGGTCATTCTGGGCGTAACCTCCCTCGGCGTCTATGGTGTGGCGCTGGCAGGATGGTCCTCCAATAGTAAATATTCCCTGCTCGGCGGGTTGCGCGCCAGCGCACAGATGGTGAGCTATGAGGTGTCGCTCGGGCTGTCGTTGATTGGCGTTCTGATTATGGCCGGCAGCTTCAGTCTGCGCGAGATTGTGGATGCTCAGGGCGGAACGTTCTGGGGCTTCATTCCCAGATGGAACCTATTTCACGGACAGATTGTTGCGTTTTTCATTTACCTGATGGCTGCTTACGCGGAGACGAATCGCGTGCCGTTTGATTTGCCCGAGGCTGAGACCGAGTTGGTGGCTGGGTATCACACCGAATACAGCGCCATGAAATTCGCCATGTTCTTTATGGCGGAATACGCGAACATGATTACTGTGGCTTGCCTGGCGTCCGTCCTCTTCCTTGGTGGATGGAAGGGGCTGCCGTTCGGCCCAGCATGGTTGCAGGATCTGCCGGTGTTCTGGTTCGTGTTAAAGGTTTTCGTCTTTCTCTTTATCTATATCTGGGTTCGCGGAACACTGCCACGTTTTCGCTACGACCAATTGATGGCTTTCGGTTGGAAGTTTTTGTTGCCACTGGCGATTGCGAACTTAGTAATTACCGCGCTGATTGTGGCGGTCAGGGCGTAGCGCACGGCAGCTTGACGGCGTTATTCGGGCCCGAAGCCCACGCAGCAGTCGCTGAGAACGGCGGCGCTACAACTATGCTTCATCTTGTTCTGTTTCTAATTTTCGGCGTGGTCTGTGTGGCGGGCGCGGTGAACCTGCTCGTTCAAAGCCATCCCATCAACAGTGCTCTGTCGCTAGTGGTCGTGATGGGATCGCTGGCCGGCGAATATCTGTTGCTGGGCGCGGAGTTTGTAGCAGCAATACAAGTGATTGTTTATGCCGGCGCGATCATGGTGCTGTTCGTTTTTGTCATCATGCTTCTGAACGCGGGTGCAGAAGAGCGAACACGCGGCAGCCGGATAGCTGTGTTGTTTGGAATTCCTGGATTGCTTGTCGGAAGCATTTTGCTGGCGTGGGTGTTGGTCGCGCGCTCTGGCTCGCAGGCTGTTCCAGTGGGCGCACTGCCGGGGCCACCGCGCGAAATCGCGATGCTGCTGTTTCATGATTTCCTGCTGCCCTTTGAAGTCACTTCTGTACTGGTGCTGATCGCCATTATGGGCGCTGTGGTGTTGGCGGCTCGGCCCGAAGCGATCGAGCATACAAAGAAGGAGGGTTGATGGTACCGCTGTCCTATTACCTGGTGCTGAGTGGCATTTTGTTTGCCTGCGGAGTGCTGGGGTTTCTCATCAAGCGCAATATCATCACCATCTTCATGTCGATCGAGTTGATGCTCAACGGCGTGAATTTGTCGTTCGTTGCGTTTGCCGCGCAGTGGCACGCCTTGAGCGGCCAGGTGTTTGTCTTTTTCGTGATGGTAGTCGCCGCGGCGGAATCGGCGGTCGGATTGGCAATCATTATCGCGGTTTATCGCACGCGTCAAACTCTAAACGTTGATCAGATAAATCTGCTCAAGCTATGACGCCGAACCTCAATCTCTGGCTGATTCCGGTCCTGCCACTGATCGGAGCGGCCCTAAACGGCTTTTTCGGGAAGCGGCTCACCCGAGAGGCTGTTGCCATAGTGGCGCTGGCTTTTTCTGGCGCAACGTTCGGTCTGGCTCTGTTTGTGGCGGCGCGCTTTTCTTTACTTGATCTTCCACACGTCGAGATCGTGGCTCAGTGGATTCGCGCCGGCAATTTCCGCGCGGACTTCGCCTTCTATTTGGATCAGCTCTCGCTGGTCATGCTTCTGGTTGTGACCGGTGTTGGCCTTCTTATCCATATTTATTCCGTCGGCTATATGTGGGAAGAAGGCGGATTTTACCGCTACTTCTCCTATCTGAATCTATTCATGTTCTTCATGCTGACGCTGGTTCTTGCCAACAACTATCTGCTGATGTTTATCGGATGGGAGGGAGTCGGACTGGCGTCGTATCTGTTGATTGGATTTTTCTTCCTCCGCGATTCGGCCGCATCGGCTGGCAAGAAAGCATTCATCGTTAACCGGGTTGGCGACTTCGGATTTCTGATCGCGCTCTTTCTGCTGATTAAACATTTTGGATCGCTGGATTTCGAGCAGGTTTTTCAGCATGTCTCGTCGCTGAATCCTGAAACTGTCGGAGCCGGCCTGCTGACTGCAATCGGTCTGCTGCTGATGGTTGGCGCCGCGGGGAAATCAGCACAGCTTCCGCTTTATGTCTGGCTCCCGGACGCGATGGAAGGACCCACTCCGGTGTCGGCATTAATTCATGCAGCGACGATGGTCACCGCCGGCGTTTATATGATTGCCCGATCGCATGTGATTTTTGAACGCGCGCCGATCGCATTAACTGTCGTCGCAATCATTGGCACGCTGACCGCCCTCTTTGCTGCCACCATAGGAATTGCACAAACCGACATCAAGAAAGTTCTGGCCTACTCTACGATCTCGCAGCTCGGATACATGTTTATGGCCTGTGGTGTGGCCGCTTTCTCAGCCGCCATCTTTCATCTGATGACGCATGCATTTTTCAAAGGCTTGCTGTTCCTGGCTGCCGGCTCGGTGATCCACGCCATCGGCGGCGAGCAGGACATGCGCAAGATGGGCGGGCTAAAAGACAAGATTCCGTGGACATTCTGGACGATGACGGCAGGGACGGTGGCGATCGCGGGAATCCCGCCTCTGGCAGGCTTTTTCAGCAAAGACGAAATTCTGTGGCGGGCTTACCAGGCGAGTTGGGCGTACTGGCTCATCGGGCTTTTCACGGCGTTTCTGACTTCGTTTTACATGTTCCGCTTGTGGTTCATGACCTTTACTGGTTCCTATCGCGGAGCAACTGAAGACCAGCATTCGGCTTCGCGCGCGGGCCCTTCAATTGTCGCTCAGGGCAGGTCCGCGCCACGCGGGCATGGCGGCATTCACGAAAGCCCGAGCGTCATGCTGGTTCCATTAGTCATTCTGGCTGTGCTCTCGATCATTGGTGGTTGGATAGGCATTCCAGGCTCAATGGGCGGCGGAAATCACTTCGATAAGTTCCTGGCACCGGTGTTTCGCACCTCAACTCCTTCCCTGAATGCGCAGCATGTCGCAGCGGGTGAAATTGCGCCTCCAGAAAAGCAAACGGAAGGACCTGAGCCTCAAACCAGCCGGGCGACAGAGTTGATCTTCACCGGAATTTCCGTTTTCGCCGCACTGCTGGGCTTTGTTTTTGCGGCGATTCTCTACTATTTGCGACCGGAATTGCCGCAGGAAATCGCGCATGCGCTTGGCGGTTTCTACAAAACAGTCGCGAATAAGTATTACGTCGACGAGCTCTACGCGATTTTGTTCGTGAATCCGGTCGTGGATGGTTCAAGGCGCATTCTTTGGCAGGGCGTCGATGAGGGCGTGATTGACGCCACGGTCAACGACAGCGCCGATGGCGCCCGTCATGTTTCCGACACCGTGCGACAGATGCAGTCGGGCAACATTCGTTCTTACGCTGGGTGGGTCGCGTTGGGCGCGGCTGTGGTCATTGCTTATATGGTTTGGATGGGGACGCGATGAATGGTCCGGGATTGAACTCGATCATTTTGGCGTTGGTGACGTTCATCCCGCTCGCTGGTGCTCTGCTGTTATTGTTCGTGCCACAGCGAGAGCGCGACATTCGCGTGTTCTCGCTCGTGATTTCCCTGCTTGCCTTCGTGCTTTCGCTGCACTTGCCCGTACATCTGCAGCGGGCGCAAGGTGGATTTCAATATGAAGTAAACATTCCATGGATTCCAACTCCGAACATTCATTACCACATGGGGGTGGACGGAATTTCCTCATGGCTGGTAGTTCTGACCACCTTTCTGACTCCACTTTGTGTGCTTATTTCGTGGAAATCGATTCGCGAGCGGGTAAAGGAATTTTTTATCCTGCTGCTGATTCTGGAAACCGCGCTGATCGGGGTTTTTGTATCCCTCGATTTGTTTCTCTTTTACTTTTTCTGGGAAGCTACCCTGATCCCGATGGCTTTGCTGATCGGGATGTATGGCCACGGGCGGCGGGTGTATGCGGCAGTGAAGTTTTTCCTATACACGATGATTGCGTCGATGTTTATGCTGGCAGCGATCTTGTGGCTCTATGCGAAGACTGGCAGCTTTGACTTTGTAACCATTCAAAATGCGGTGCGCGGCGGAGGCGTGGAAGGTTTCGCGACTGCTGCGCCCTGGTTATTCTTAGGGTTCTTCGTCGCCTTCGCTGTTAAAGTTCCGCTGTTTCCTCTGCACACCTGGCTTCCTGATGCGCACGTGGAAGCGCCAACTGCCGGTTCGGTTCTGCTGGCGGGCGTGCTGCTGAAGATGGGCACGTATGGCATGTTGCGCTTCAATCTCGGACTTTTCCCAGAGCAATCGCGCGCCAATGCTGGGTGGATCTCAGTGCTGGCGCTGATTGGAATCATCTACGGCGCACTGGTCGCCTTGGTGCAGCCGAACATGAAGAAGCTGATTGCGTACTCTTCAATCAGCCATCTGGGATTTGTGGTGCTGGGAATTTTCAGTTTTACGCAGACAGGCTTGGATGGGGCAACATTCGTGATGCTCGCTCACGGCGTCTCGACTGGGGCGCTGTTTATGCTGGCCGGGATTCTTTATGAGCGACGGCACACGTACGAGATTTCCGAATTCGGCGGCCTTGCCACGCCAATGCCAAGATACGCCGCTCTGTTTCTCTTCATTGTGCTTTCTTCCATCGGATTGCCTCTGCTGAACGGTTTCGTCGGAGAATTTCTCGTGCTCAGCGGAACTTTTCGGACCAGCGCACTGTACGGGGTTCTGGGCGCAACGGGTGTGATCTGGAGTGCGTGCTATCTGCTGTGGATGTATCAAAGAGTTTTCTTCGGAAAAGTGACGCACGAGATTAACGAAGTGTTACCCGACCTCGATCTGCGCGAACGCATCACGCTCTGGCCTACCGCCGCGGCCGCGTTGGTCATGGGAGTCGCACCCCTGCTGTGGCTGAATGCTATTGATCCCGCCGTGCAATCCACCCTCGCTCCGCTTACGCAGATGGCGTCGAAGGTAGTAGGAAGATGAGCGCCTCCGCAACACCTCTGGCAGTTGAGTACGTCCGGATTCTGCCGGAGCTGGTGCTCTCGATTTTCGGGATGGCGGTAATGGTTCTCGATCCGCTGATTGACGAACGTCGCAATCAGCGAACGCTGGGAAATATCGCCCTGCTCGGTTCACTGGCCGCGATCATCGCGACGCTCTATCAATCGCAATATCCCGGCCCGGGATTCTGGAATATGGTAAACGTCGACGCGTTTAGCGTGTTCTTCCATTTTCTGGTCACAACCGTCACCGCCATCGTAATCCTCACCTCATACGATTACATGGAAGTTCAGCAGATTCGCGCTGGCGAATACTACGGATTGATTTTGTTCGGCGCAGTGGGCATGTGTCTGATGTCGTCAGCGGTTGAGCTAGTGCTGATCTTTATCGCGCTGGAGATATCATCGATTTCCACTTACATCCTGGCCGGATTCCGCCGCCGCGCCGCCATCAGCAGCGAAGCATCATTGAAATATTTCCTGCTTGGTTCGTTCGCCACGGCATTTTTCTTGTATGGCGTGGCTTTGATGTTCGGAGCCACTGGATCGACCAGCATCAGCGTGATCAGCCAGGTGCTTCGCTCCGGACAGATTCCCGTGCTGGCCTATGCCGGGATTGCGCTGATGTTCGTGGGATTGGGCTTCAAGGTAGCCGCAGCGCCATTTCACATCTGGACTCCTGACGTGTATGAAGGCGCGCCGTCTCCTGTGGTCGGGTTTATGTCCACGGCGCCCAAAGCCGCGGTATTCGCCGTGTTGCTGAGAATCATGTTCGAAGCTAACGCTCCCGGACGCCTATGGCTCATTTGGGTGACGGCAGCATTGTCGATGACACTCGGCAACATTGGCGCACTCGTGCAGGATAATGTAAAGCGCCTGCTGGCGTACTCTTCCATTGCGCATGCCGGATATTTGCTGGTGGCTTTTGCAGCTCTTCCGTCCGGCGGGATTCCCGCTGCGATGTTCTACACCGCGTCATATGCGGCGATGAATGTAGGGGCGTTCGCCGTTGTCAGTCACTTCGCCAGCGCAGGCGAACGTTACGTTACACTCGAAGACTACTCGGGACTGGGCCGCCGCTCGCCATTGCTCGCTGCGACGCTGACCATCTTTTTACTCTCACTGATTGGGATTCCAATTACCGGGGGGTTCTTCGCGAAGTTTTACGTGTTCAGCGCGGCGCTGCAGGCCAATCTGGTCGGCTTAGTAATTATCGGCGTGCTCAACAGCGCGATCGGCGCATATTATTACCTGCGCATAATCGTCATGATGTACATGCGCGAACCGCGCGAAGAAGCTCCGGTTCCGGCGGCTCCCATCGGGCTCAGGGCAGCGCTGACACTTACTGTGTTTGCAACCATCTACCTGGGAATTCTGCCGGGAGGTGTTCTTGAGTACGCCTCGCGCTCGGCAGCGGAACTAATGCGTCAGTAGTTGCGGATCGCCTACTCCACTTCCACTGCAATATCCACCCTGGAGAAAATCACCGTCGCCAGAGCCCAGAAAAAGAAAGTTTCCAGCAGCGCGAGCCCGACGGGGAGCCAGAACACGCCGCCCGGAGACTTAAAGCTGGACTTGAGCACATTGGCGGCAAGCACAAATACGGGAACGGTGTAGGCCCAGCGGACGGAAAATGCCAGACTGGCCAGGGCCGGGAGTCCTAGCACGATGGCCGTGGCACCGGCAGCGAGAAAGGGATGCAGGAAAGTGGAGAACATCAGAGCCACAGTTCCAGCCAAAACACATGCGGCTACCAGACAGAGCATCAGAAACCAGACTTGCGGAATTGGAAATCCGGCGCTGCCGAGCGTCCAAGTGGCTGTTGCTCCCAGTGCGAAACAGTAGATTGCGCAAGCCATCGCCACACCCAGAATGAGTCCTGCCAGGTATTGGTCGCGTGCCACTGCCTTCGAGAGAACGCCCAAAATGCGGCGTGACCTGCGCTCGTTGTAAATCGCCGAAGCGCCGAAGAACACGCTGAAAGCAATGACGTAGATCGCAATTTGTTTGAAGATGAAGAGCAGATCGTCGCGCTCGCGCGGAAGATCGGCGAATAGTCCGACCATAGCGAGTAGAACAACCCACAGCAGCAAGACGAATATAGGCCAGCGCTGTTCGCGCACAAAATTCAAGGCGATCAGCAGGATAGGCTTCACTGAACGCCTTCCGCGAGTGGCGTCTGGCGATCACGCGTAACTTCGAGAAATACTTCTTCCAGTGAGCGCCGCACAGGATTCACGCTGACGATCTCACCACCAAGGCTCCAGACGCGCTCCAACGCCAAACGCTGATCGCTTGCTGGAACCGAGAATCTCACAATTCCGTTGTGAGCGACGCCGCCGGCAAACGCATTAGCCGCAATGCTGCGAGCGACGATCTCGATGCGCTCGCTCGATTGAAGCAGATCCGCCGTCTTACCGAAGCGAACCAGCTTGCCGCGATGCAGCACGGCCACACGGTCGCAGACCAGCTCGACTTCCGAGAGCAGGTGGGAACTCAGGAAAATTGTCTTTCCGTTATTACGCGCGCTGAGCAGCAGCTCACGAACCATCACACGCGCCAGTGGATCCAGCGCTGATGTGGGTTCATCCAAAATCAGTAATTCAGGATCATTCACCAGAGCCTGCGCCAGTCCGGCCCTTTGCAGCATCCCGCGGGAGAATTTGCCTATGTTGCGCTTCGCGTGTTCTTCCAGCCCGACGATTTGCAGAACGTCCCGGGTTCGCTTGGCAAGATTCGATCCGTCCATCGCGTTCAGCGCGCCATAGAAACGGATTAGTTTTTCTGCCGGACGATGATAGAGCGCGACATTCTCTGCGAGAAAACCGACGCGGCGGCGCGTGGCAGAATGCCCAAACGGCTTTCCCAGCATGCGGCCACTTCCATTTGTGGGCAGCATGAAGCCCATCGCCAGATGAATTGCCGTGCTTTTTCCTGCGCCGTTTGGGCCCAGAAATCCAAAAATTTCTTCCGCCTCGACTTGCACAGTGAATCCATCCAGCGCACGAATAGAACGCCGGCTGGAGAGGCTGCGATATTCCTTGGTGACCTGGTCGAACTCAAGCGCGGCGGCCATTCTGCCTATTCTAAACGCGACGCAGGGAGAGGCGAGAAAACATGCAGATTCCCGCAATTCCACATTTGACAAGCATCCGCCATCCCGTCATGATGGGTACCACGTGGTTGAGCTTGGAGGACTGTATGCGTGATCTCATTCGGGGGATGTGGTCGGAAGAGGGTCAGGACATCGCTGAGTACGCCGTAATGCTGGCAGTAATTCTGGTTCTTGTGGTGGGGACAATTCGGCTGGTCGGTTCCAACGCGAACAACGCCTTCTCCACTGTCGCCAGCACGCTTCAGTAGCTGCAATTCAATCTTCCGAACGCAGGGCTGGGGTGGCCGTATGTCTTGCTGCGGAGCCCCTGTAAGATTCCTTCAGATTCCTAATGTCTGCGGTTCCAAATCCTTCTGAAATCGCGTTGCCGCCCGGCCCTAAACCTCGCCGCCGCATGTCGACCGGTCAGCGCATTCTGTTCTTCGTGACCGCCTGGCTGATCGTGCTTATGCCGTTTCTCTTCTGGTGGAATACATGGTTTGGACGGCAGCTATCAGATAAGCAACTCAGCGAATACTTACATGATGACAAGAAGCCGCGTCACATCCAGCATGCACTGGTGCAAATCGGTGAACGCATGTCGCGCCATGATCCTGCCGTTGCACGCTGGGACAGCGACGTGGTGCGCCTGGCTTCGTATCCCGTCGAGGAAGTTCGTAACACCGATGCCTGGGTCATGGCGCAGGATGCTCCCAGTAAAGACCCCTCTGGCGCCGGTTTTCACGAAACCTTGTTGAACTAAATGACCCGTCGCTGATGGTTCGCGGTAACGCGGCACTCTCACTGGTGCGCTTTGGGGACGCAACCGGAAGGCCTCAGATTCGCGCGCTGTTGCAGCCAGCGAAAATTACTGCTCCGCAACGGGGAAAGGTGATCGATACCAGCAAGATAGGCACGCCAATTCATCGCAGTGGAATTGTCGTCAAGCTGGAAAGTGAAGGACACACAATTGAGGTTCGCTCGCCAATTACCGGACGATTGGCCGATCTGTTTGTCGGAACGGGTCAGATGGTGAACGCCGGCGACCAGGTCGCAACTCTGGATCCCGGCACGGATCAAGTCTGGGAGGCTTTACGCGCGCTGCATCTGATCGGGCAACCGGAAGACATTCCAGCAATTCAGCCGTATGAGCGCGAACTGCCGGATGTTCCGGAGCACGTGCGGGAGCAAGCGGTAGCGGCGGAAAGAGCAATTCGGGATAGATCAAGGTAACGGTTGCTGAAAGCGAACGGCTTACAGCTTAAATCGGCATTACTCCAACTTCCTTTTCCACTTCGACCGTATCAACCATCACGATCGCGTCCCAGGGGCAGCCATCCAGGAAGCAGCCATCGGGGCCTTTGCTGATGCATTTCTTGCAGCCGATGCAGAGAATTGGGTCAACCTGAATGCGTCCAAACGGCGGATGATCTTCATCTGGAACCCAGAACATGCAGTCTTCCACTGGGCAATATTCAACGCAGGCAGGTGAGCCGGCACAGCCGGTACAGCACTCGGTGATTACGGCTAACTCCTTCGGTTTCTTCTTTCGAGGAGTGGTCAGGCCCTTGGATCTGGGTTCGTGCTTAAGCTCATCGGGCACCATCCCGACGGCCGCAGCTTCCGTGGACATAGCTGGATTATAGCCGAACCAGGTCGCCTCCGGCCCAATTTACGGTTCACAGGTAGTGGGTCACTTTGATTTCCACAGTATCTCGCTTTTTTACAAAGGCGATGTTTCATCTTCTATCTCCTGTTGAGATATGGTCTTGCCGCGTGACTGGGACTGGCTTTCATCATCCTCATCTCGGTCGCGTTGCCGCTTGGAGCCAAAGTAGTAGCCAATCACGACAAAGACGATGTTTAATAGTCCATTCGCGTAATCGTACTTCTCGCGAAATGCCACGATGTAACAACACAAGGTTGCGACCAGCATAATCGCGATGATTGAGGCTGCATTATTCTTATCGGCAAAAAAGTATCCAATCAGGGCGCTGAGGATACTTCGCCCGAACGTCCGCTTCCACCAACTTCGTTGGTCATTCTCGTTTGGCATCCTGCTCTCCTAGCTGACCTTCTCTCCGAGTGCTTTGAGAATGAGCCCTTTGTCAATCCGCTTCGTTGCGGAGCCTTGTGCTGGTAACAGAGTGCACATTTCGTCCAAGCTCCAAACGTGGTCAGTTATTCCCGCTCCCATCGCAGGCGTGACTTTGATGGACTGAAGACGGCTACTACGGGTTCAGAGGCTGCCCCTCCGAGTCTCGGTGGTGATGACCGCCCGCAATGTTCATGCGTCACATCGGCAAGGTCCGGTTTCTGGTATAGTGACCATCCAGCCCTCAAATCAAGTATGTATATGTAAACGTCCCAGCCCACAGTTCCATCCCGCTGGGAGTAGAGGAAGGAGCACTCATGGCAAAAAGCCTCAATAAAGTCATGCTGATCGGAAACCTCGGCAAAGATCCAGAAGTGAAGTACACGCCCAGCGGCACCCCTGTGGCAAAGCTCACTCTCGCCACCAATGAGCGCTACAAAGACAAAGATGGCCAGTGGCAGGACCGCACCGAGTGGCACAACATCGTGCTCTGGCAACGGCTGGCGGAAATTGCCGGCGAGTATCTGAAGAAGGGCGGCAAAGTCTACGTCGAAGGACGCCTGCAAACCCGCTCCTGGGAGGACAAGCAAACCAACCAAAAGCGCTACATGACGGAAGTTGTGGCCAGCGATCTCCTCTTGCTCGGCGGACGCGGCGAAGGTGGCGATTTCGCGGGAGGTTCTCGTAGCGCTGCGGCCGGCGGAAATAATTTCGATCAGCGCGCCCCGGAACCGGAGGCAGCAGCGGCGACTGCTGCATCCACACCGATTAGCGATGAGGATATTCCGTTCTGATCCTCGATTGACCGCAGGACTCAGGCATATTGCACGAGGGGCGGTTCCGCGCCAGCTAGCGTAACAGGCCGGATGGGAAGCATCAGGGCTGCTGATTCACATCACCGGCGGTACCACGATTCCCATGACAGCCAACGCTCGCATCAGTTCACGCCTTACTACCGCGGTCGTGGCCAGGAGAAATTTCTTCCTGCTTTGGTTCGCTTCCGCGAGGATCGGGTGGCGGTGATAGAAGTAGTTGAATAACTGCGCCAGTTGAAACGCATGCTTCGCCAAATAGGCCGGCTCAGTCGTCGCGATGCACTGGTCGATGACGTAGGACGTTTTTGCCGCTGCCAGCCATAGTTCCCAGATTTCGTTCGCCTCATCCCCCGCTAAATATTTCTTCCAGTCTTCAACTGCAAGTTCCCTTTCCATCGTGCGCATAAATTCGTCGGGATCGATGCCTCCCTTGCGAAAAATATTCGTAGCGCGAACTACCGCATATTGAGCGTAGGGCCCAGTCTCTCCCTCGAAACTCAGTGCCTCTTTAAAGTCGAACGCAATGACTGAAGATTTTGTGAACTTCAGCATGAAATAGCGGAGCGCCCCGATTGCAATCTGGGTCGCGATTTTCCGGCGTTCTTCTACCCCCAACTCAGCATGACGGGAATCTACTTCTTTGGCAGCCGAAGAGATTAATGTGTCGATCAAATCGTCGGCTTTTACGCCGAATCCCTTGCGGCCAGAAACTTCGATGTAAGAACGCGCTTTATCTTCTTCCGAAAGGTCGTATCCCAACTCGGAGGCGCAGGCTGGTGTGAGTGCAACCATCTCATAGGAGAAGTGAGTGTAGTGATCTGCCTGCTGGCCGTATCCGAGCGCGCGCAGCGCTTCAATCACGGTGTTCTGTTCTTCGGATTGCCGCGTATCGATCACGTTATAGATTTCAGCGACATCGCCAAAATGAGGATGGTCGAGCGCCCCAACCGTGGTCGAAATCCAGCAATCGTGCCCGTTGGGATATTTGTAGAACTTGCGATAACCGAAGTCGCGGCCCAGCAATCCGAATTTCCAAAGATGGTAGGCGATGTCTTTCCCGGCATATCCCACGGTGCCGTTCGAGCGAACGATGACCTTCTGATCCTCCTCAGCGACTTCCTCTGTGTTCTCTGCGGCCTCCGTGGTTTCAGCCTTTTTCCCCGCGCGCCTCATGACCCAGCAGCCTTTATTTTTGCCTTCGGACTCGAAGTAGAGCACGCCGGCATCCTTCAGTTTGGTGAAAGCAGCGTCCCAAAAGTGCAGATGGAGAATTTCGCTCTCACGCGGCAGGAAGTCGTACTTGATATCCAGCCGGTCCATGGTCTCAAGATGCCGCCTCAGAACCGAGACGGAGATTACATCAGCTATCGCCGCCGTTTGATTTTTGCCCTCTTCGATTGCGTGCAACACCTGTTGGCGGGCAGATAAATTTTGTTTGTCCTGTTCGTACCATTGCGAGGCCCGCGCATACAGGTCCCAGCAGTAGTAATCAAATCGCGGCTGGCGTGCCAGTTGCTCGATGTCGCTTTTCGACTTCTTCTCCAGATGTAAAAATCCGACAACTACATCCGCCACCTGGACGCCTGTGTTGTCGATGTAATTCTGTACATCCACTTCCCTTCCCACGAATCGCAACAGGCGCACAAACGTGTCGCCGAGGATGGCATTGCGCAGGTGCCCGATGTGCGCAGCTTTGTTGGGATTGATACTGGAGTGCTCGACCAGAATTTTGCCGGCGGGAATCTCATATCTGGGCTTAACGTCGGACGCTACCGCAGCGGCGAGCTCGGCTCGATTGACGCGCGCGTTGACGTAACCGGCGCCCGCTGCTTCCAGCTTCTCGAATCCTTCAATTGGTCCCAGACCCGCAACTATTTCTTGGGCGATATTTCGCGGCGCTTTGCGAAGATTTTTGGCAAGCTCGAATGCCAGCGGCAAAGCGTATTCGCCAAGCTCAACTTTGGGCGGCTGTTCAATTACGATTTTTGGCAAATCGAGGCTGTAGCTGCGGCGCACAAAGTCGCGCACGCGCTCCGCAAGCCGGCGTTCCAGATGGCGATACACGGGTTCTCTAAGCTGTTGAAGAAAAGAGCGATTCTAACAAAATCTGCGAGACACATCGAAGTTTGACGGCGCGCGCGGCACTTCCCTATGATGAAAAATTAGTTATCGGTCGTTAGTCAGTGGTCATTAGCTGAAGACTCTTGGCCAACGGCTAACGACCACTGACTAGTGACTAAAGACGGTTTCTATGCGCATCGCGTATCTCGACTGTTTTTCCGGCATGAGTGGCGACATGTTCATGGGTGCGCTCGTGGACGCCGGAGTGCCAGCGCATTTCTTCGAGCAAACTGTCGCGGCGCTGAATATTGGAGCACGGCTGGAGATTTCGCCCGTGAATCGCAGCGGAATTGCAGCGACCAAGGTCGATGTCTACGTCCACGGCGAAAAAGAACTGCCGCGCGAGGAGTACTGGGAACAGCATGCCCATAAACATGAACATCCGCACAGGCATGAGCATCATCATTCTCCTGACCGTCAGCCAGTCTCGCTGCGCGAGCACAATTTCTCGAGAACAGCAGAAGTAGATGATCGGTCTGCAGAGACGCGGGCAGGAGTGCCCGCGCCACATGAGCACAGCCGGGGGTTGAAAGAGATTCGTGAGATCATTCGCCAAGCCGCGATCAGTGAGAGGGCAAAGGCTACTGCAACCGAAATATTCGAGGCGCTCGGAGCGGCGGAGGCCAAGATTCATAACACTAACGTCGACGAAGTTCACTTTCACGAAGTCGGCGCCGTCGATGCAATGGTGGATATCGTCTGCGCTGCGATTGGAGCTGCAGCACTCGGCTTAGATGAGTTAGTGTGCTCGCCGTTGAACGTGGGTGGTGGAACGGTCAAGTGCGCGCATGGAACTTTTCCGATCCCAGCCCCGGCCACGCTTGAGCTTTTGCAAAACGCGCCGGTATATTCGTCAGGAATAGACGTCGAACTAGTTACGCCAACCGGGGCCGCGATCGTAAAGACTCTGGCCACGCGCTTCGGTTCGTTTCCTGCGATGAAGGTTCAGAAAGTTGGCTATGGAGCGGGCACGCGAGACTTTTCCGGTCATGCCAACGTGGTTCGCCTGAGTATTGGAGAATCGCAACCTGAGCTGGCAGCGAACGTCTCGCATGAGACCATCGCAGTTCTCGAGGCGAATCTGGACGATCTCAATCCGCAGGTCTTTGGCTATGTTATGGATCGTCTCCTGCAGGAAGGGGCATTGGACGCGTTCGGCCTGCCGGTACAGATGAAGAAAAATCGTCCCGGAATGCTGCTGACGGTTCTAGCAAGACCAGAAGACGCGGGCAGGCTCAGCGAGATCATTTTCTCCGAGACAACGACTCTCGGCGTGCGTCATCGCGATGAGAGCCGTCAGACGCTGGCTCGCAAGTGGATAACTGTAACCACGAAATGGGGCGACGTGCGTCTGAAAATCGCAAGCATGAACGGGACCGTGACGAACTATGCCCCCGAGTACGAAGACTGCCGGCGCATCGCGGCAGAGCATCGTGTTCCTCTAAAGGATGTAATGCAGGAAGCTGTCCAAGGTTATTTGCGCGGGGTCATTAAGGAATAAGTGGGCCGGGCCAAGCACTGTTAGCAAGAGGAATCTGCAGTTCCGTCCCGGTAATCTTTTAGAACACACAATGAGCAAGACCTTCTATATCACGACGCCTATCTATTATGTGAATGCGCGGCCGCATATTGGTCACGCGTACACCACGATCGCCTGCGACACCATTGCCCGCCGGCAGCGCATGATGGGCTTCGATACTTATTTTCTCACCGGCACCGACGAGCACGGGCAAAAAATCGAGCGGGCAGCACAAGCCGCGGGCAAAACTCCGCAGCAGCTGACGACAGAAGTCTCGGCAGAATTTCGCGCCCTCTGGGACCGCCTAGGTCTGACTTATGACGACTTCATCCGTACGACGTCAGAGCGCCACAAGCAAGGAGTACAGGCGCTTTGGCGAAAGATTCGCGACAATGGCCATATCTATAAGGGTCACTACACGGGCCAATACTGCGTTTTCGATGAGCTTTACGTCGATGCCGTCGGGCCAGGCGCACCGTGCCCCGAGTGCGGCCGGCCGACTGAGACGGTAAGAGAGGAAAATTATTTCTTCAAGCTCTCTGCATTTCAGGACCGGCTGCTGCGTCTCTACACCGAGCAGCCAGATTTCATCCGTCCCGAGGCCCGCCGCAATGAAGTAATTTCATTCGTGCGTTCAGGCCTGCGCGACCTTTCGATCAGCCGTTCGACTTTTTCGTGGGGCATTCCGGTGCCGGATGATCCCAAGCATGTGATCTATGTTTGGCTGGACGCCCTCGCCAACTACATCACCGCGCTCGGCTACGGATCAGACAACACTGGGCTATTCGATAAGTTCTGGCCTGCAAACTTGCAGATGATCGGCAAGGAGATCGTGCGCTTCCACTGTGTTTACTGGCCGGCGTTTCTGATGGTGGCTGGATTGCCTTTGCCGCAGCGAATCCTGGCGCACGGGTGGTTGCTATTCGAAGAAAACAAGATGTCGAAGTCGCGCGGCAATATCGTGCGCGCAGAAACCATTGTTGACGTGCTGGGCGCCGATGCGCTCCGCTATTTCCTCTTGCGTGAGGTTGTCTTTGGGCAGGATGGCTCGTTCTCATTCGACGCACTGGTCCAACGCTACAACGCCGATCTCGCAAATGGGCTCGGCAATCTAGCCAGCCGTACGCTGACGATGATTACGCGCTATTTTCGTGGCGAGGTGCCGTATCCCTCGCGCGCTTCGAGCCGCAAAGCGTCTGACGATGCAATCGCGCAGACAGCATCAAAGTTGATCAACGAATACAATTCGCTCTTCGAAGACCGGCAGTTCTCGCGCGCTTTGGAAGCAGCATGGGGCCTAGTGGCAAACGTAGATAAATACATTGTCGAGAATGAGCCGTGGGCATTGGGGGAAAAGCAAGACGAAGACAGCCGCGCGCGTCTGGCGACGGTGCTCTATACGTGCGCTGAGGCGTTGCGCATTGTGACAGCACTGGCCCATCCTGTGATTCCTGAAGCCACAGCGAGAATCTGGGGGCAGCTTGGGCTTGGAGAAATCAAGAAGCATCCACTTGCAGACCTGCGTTGGGGACAACTCCGGTTGGGTACAAAACTCGGCAAGATCGAACCAGTGTTTCCGCGGGCGGACAAGAGCGCGATAGAGAAGATGCAGACCGCGGAGGACCAGGGACGCAGCGCAGCCGCGGCTGCAACGCAAGACGCGCCGTCAGTTGCTCCCATTGCAATACAGGCCGTTGGTCCTCCGGCTGCATCCGCAACGACTCCAGACGGCAGGATCAGCATTGATGATTTCGCCAAAGTGGAATTGCGCGTCGGCCAAGTAAAAATCGCCGAGAAAGTGAAAGGTGCGGACAAGCTGCTGCGGCTCGAAGTCGACCTCGGCACTGAGATGCGGCAGGTAGTGGCAGGAATCGCCGAAGCCTATACGCCAGAGTCTCTGATCGGACGCAAGGTGGTCATTGTCGCGAATCTCGCTCCGCGCAAGCTGCGCGGCCTGGAGTCGAACGGAATGATCGTGGCTGCCTCACCCGAAGGCGGAAAACCGGTGCTGTGCAGCTTTTTAGAAGATGTGCCGGTGGGGACGAGGCTGAAATAGTCCGAACAAAAGAACACGGACTGGACGGCCGAGGGCGGCCGTCGCCACGTGGCAATGCTGACCAATGGCTGAGGACCGTCGACTGATTCTCGTAGATTCCCACGCACATCTCGAAATGGAGCACTTCGGTGCCGACCGCGAGCAGGTGATCTCGCGGGCACGGGAGGCTGGCGTCGAGAGTATCGTCGCGATCGGCAGCGGCACGGGTCCGGGATCTCTTGATTGCGGAATTCGGCTCGCTGACAAATACGAATTCATTTACGCGACCATCGGCATCCATCCCCATGAAGCCAAGCTGGCGACAGATGGGGATTTCGAGGAACTCAGCCTGCTCGCTACCAAACCCAAAGTCATTGCCTGGGGGGAGATAGGGCTCGATTATTTTTACGACCACTCGCCTCGTGATGTGCAGAAGCAAATTTTCGTCAGACAACTTGAGCTTGCCCGCGCGGCGAAACTCCCAGTTGTAATCCACTGCCGGCCATCAGAAGACAGCGACAATGCGTGGCAAGACTGTCTTTCGCTGCTCGAACAGCATTGGCGGAATAATGGACTCGGCGGCGTTCTGCACTGTTTTACCGGCAAATGGCCTCACGCCAAACGTGCTCTAGACTTCGGCTTCATGGTCTCCTTCGCAGGTAACATCACCTTTCCTAAAGCGCAACAGATTCGCGAAGCCGCGACGCAGGCGCCGCTTGATCGCATGCTCATCGAGACCGATTCGCCGTTTCTTGCGCCCGTCCCACATCGCGGAAAACGAAATGAGCCTGCATTCGTGAAGGAAGTCGCCCGCCAACTAGGCGAATTGCGCGGCATTTCTACCGAAGAAGCCGGATTCCAAACAGCCAGCAATTTCTACAACTTTTTCAAACTGGCTGAATCGAACAAAGACAAAGTTCTGGGGCGCTAAACCTGCTTCTTCTGGTACCCTCAAGGGTTGATTTGCACAGTTTTCGAGACGATCAAGAAATGCCAGAAAATACTTTCGATATTGTGAGCAAGATCGATCTGCAGGAAGTCTCGAACGCGATCCAGCAAGCGTTAAAGGAAGTTCACACCCGCTTCGATCTAAAAGACTCCAAATCGAGCATCACGCTCGAGGGCAAAGATGCCATCGTTCTGCAATCGATTGACGAATTCAAGCTGAAAGCAGTCAACGACGTCTTTCAACAAAAGTTGGTCAAACGCGGGGTTCCGCTGAAAGGGTTAACCTATGGCGCGGTAGAGTCGGCGCTCGGCGGTACAGCGCGGCAGCGCATCACGATGCAACAAGGCATCCCCATTGAGAAAGCGCGAGACATCGTGAAATTGATCAAGAATTCGAAAAAGAAAGTGCAGGCGTCGATTCAGGGAGACCTGGTGCGTGTGAGCGGCAAAGACCGCGATACGTTGCAAGAGGTGATGGCTATACTCCGCCAACAGGATTTCGGAATTGATATGCAATTTACCAATTACCGGACAAATTGATTTGTACGCGTGAAAAAGAACCGGCATGAGCACGCCCGCCACAATTAACGGAAAGGAAGTCTTCGAGCTTCTACGCGACGATCTCGCCGCCATCGAACGGGAGTTCGGCCGCGATACGGTGGCTGGAGTCGAGGCCATCACCGAGATTGGCGAATACCTGCGTGGTGGAGGCGGAAAGCGCATCCGGCCAGCATTATTGTTGCTCTCTGCAAAACTGTTTAACTACCAGGGCAGGGGCGCTATCCGGTTGGGTGCAGTGGTCGAAATCATCCACACCGCCACTCTCGTTCACGACGACATTATTGATGAAGCACAGACCCGCCGCGGCCGTCCCGCCGCAAACACGCAATGGGGCAATTCCAAGTGCGTGCTTGCCGGCGACTGGCTCTACATGCAGGCCTTCAAGATCGCAGTGCAGGAGCGCAATTTTCGCATCCTCGACAGCCTGATCGATCTGACTCAGCAAATGGTCGAAGGCGAACTCCTGCAGATGGAAAAGCTTGGCAAGCTGATTTCCCTCGATGAGCATTTCGATCTCATCTATCGCAAAACGGCATGTCTGTTTTCGGTATGCATGCGCGTGGGCGGGATTCTCGGCGGCGCCACCCGTGAGCAAGAAGACAGTCTAGCTCAATATGGTCACGATCTGGGCATGGCATTTCAGATCACGGATGACGTACTCGACCTCACGGCATCTGAAAATGTCCTCGGTAAGCCCGTAGCCAGCGATCTGCGGGAAGGAAAGGTGACGATGGCAGTAATTCATGCGCTTGAACGATGCGCTCCAATCGAGCGCAAGCAGATTGAAACTGTGCTGCGGGAGCGGACATTTGATGGCGTAACTCACGCCGAAGTTCTGGAGATTTTGGAGAAATACGGATCGCTCGAAGCCGCCAATGTTCGCGCTCTACGATTCGCCGAAATGGCGCGAAACGCAATCTGTAGTTTTCCTAATAGCGAGATCAAGCGCGCTCTGCTCTGGGCGCCAGAATTTGTGGTAGCTCGAGAAAAATAACGTCGCCCTCGGCAATAGAAGCCTAAGGGGAGCTATTAGATAAATGGGAAGCGATACCTCTCTTCCAGGAGGACACACTATGCTGGAGAATTCTGAGATCGAGAAGCTGAAAACATCGCTGCGTGGCCAACTTATTGTTCCCAACGAGAGCGACTACGACAGTGCCCGCAGTCTTCAATGCCATGATCGACCGCCGTCCCGCGCTGATTGCGCGTTGCGTCGGCGCGGCTGATGTCATCTCCTGCGTACGTTTTGCCCGAGAGCATGATCTGCCTGTCTCTGTTCGCGGCGGGGGCCACAGCATCGCCGGCAACGCCGTTTGCGATGACGGTCTGGTGATTGACTTGTCTCGAATGAAGACCATACGCGTCGATCCTGTGCGCCGTCTGGCGCGCGCGGATCCCGGCCTGCTGCTTGGCGAGTTCGATCGCGAAACCCAGGCGTTCGGCCTGGCGACGACACTCGGTACCTTATCCATCACCGGCATTGCAGGACTGACTCTCGGCGGCGGGCTCGGCTGGCTCATGGGCAAGCATGGATTAGCCTGCGACAACTTGCTCTCCGTCGATATTGTCACCGCAGACGGCCGCCTACTCACCGCCAGCGCCGAGGAGAATCCTGATCTCTTCTGGGGTGTGCGCGGCGGCAGCGGCAACTTTGGCGTAGTCACTTCCTTTGAGTACCAGCTTCATCCCTTGGGCCCGGTGCTGGCCGGTCTGGTGGCTTACCCGATCCAGCAAGCGCCGCAGGTGCTCCGCTTCTTCCGCGAGTACGCGGCGACCTGTCCTGACGAACTTGGCCTGATGTCGGCTATGCTCACGCTGCCGGATGGCAACACGGTTGTGGGCGTTGCCGCCTGTTACAGCGGTGATCTGGAGACCGGAGAAAGAGTTCTGCGGCCACTGCGCTCGCTCGGTTCGCCAGTCGCCGATCTCTTCCAGACCATGCGCTACACGGATGTGCAAAAGATGATCGACTGGTGGGCTGTACCCGAGCACCACTACTGGAAATCCAGCTTCCTGCGCGAAATGGACGACACCACATTGGACATTATCGCGGACTTTGCACTGCGCAAGCCCTCGCCTGGATCGGGAGTGGGCTTGGAGGTCATACATGGCGCGGTGCGGAGGGTCCCGCCCGATGCCACAGCTTTTGCCCACCGCGATTCTCGTTACAACTTTCTGATGTTGGGGCGCTGGGAGTCGCGTGCTCTGGCCGAGACTGGCATGAGCTGGGTGCGCGAGTTCTGGAGTGCCATGCAGCCCTTCCTGAGCACTGGTGTTTACGTGAACTATCTGAGTGACAACGAAGGCGAGGACAGAGTGCAGGGCGCTTATGGCTCCAATTATGATCGCTTGCTGCAGCTTAAGGCCAAGTATGATCCGACCAACTTTTTCCGCATTAACCAAAACATTCGTGCGATCAAGGTGGCGGCATAGGGATGCCTTCGCGCTTGCGCAATCATGCTGAGCTAGGCTGCTGCATAATTCTGTTGTGGCATATATGAGATGGCTTGTAGAAGGGACTCCATACGGCTAATGTCAGATTAGAACCGATATCCGGGCTTGAGCTCACAGCGGTAGACCTTGGTCCGGTCTGGATTCACTCTGGCATTGCAGTCTGCCCAGCTCAGGTGAAGAGCTGGCCCGAGCGGAAAGATGATCGTTGAACGCTCTATGTCAGCCTCAATACTCACCCCTTCCGATTCCGACGGCAGAGTGAAATTGAGCGCTCGACCGAAGATCACGGGATAAGAGTGATGAACCAGCTCGCTGGCCATAGGATGAAACACTTCGGCTTCCAACAGGAACGTCGTCGTGTCGGACCACCCGCGAGCCGACACTGAGATCGCCTCACCACCCTTGGAGAACTGATCGGATTCGATTTTTGTAAACGGGCACGGCCCGGCGATGCATGAAACTCTGGCGTCGCGAAACTCGTTTCCTGTTCCGGCATCCAGAGATGCGCCACCGATCGCCGCTTTCCACTTGCCGTCGAGCGAGCACGGGTCGTGACCGTTGCACGGCACATTGCCTTTATTCTCAATTTGAAATACTTGCACCGCACTGCCTATGTTCACCGCGGCCATGGTCTTGATCGAGTATCTTATCCGTACATTTCCTACCAAAAATTGAGGCTGGTTAGCGTCGACGCGGGTCTCTCGAGGAAGTGGCACCATGCGAGCGACGTAAAGTTTGTCACTAGCGAATTCCTTTAAATCGAGCGGCCTGTAACCGGGGCGCCGAAATTGCAGCGTGACCGCATGACCTCGCCGGAGTGCGACAGGTAGCGTGATTCGAAAGAATCCCATAGCGTCAGATTTGGCAGTAACGGTCTTCAAGTCGTTCGCCGCGGTAATCTCGACGTCAGCTATGGGCAATTCTTTTTTCGGATCAGCATCCTGCATGGTGACTGCGCCTCTGAGGGATACGGGTTTTCGATGAAACGCAAAAAAAAGTGCAATGCCTAAAATGACGCTAGCCACGACCGCCGCCACAACCCACGCTGCAGTCGATCGTCGTTTTTCAATCCTGAGACTTACGCCGGGTTCTGAGGCAGCTGCCATAGTCAAACTTCCATGCTTACCATTCTAGGGTCTTTATCTATCCGAAATATCGGTTAATATCAAGATACGACGGATGACAAATCAGAGGTCTAAACAGCTTTCGCGCCGGAAGGTGCTGAAGCAAATCCTGGGTACAGGTATCTGCATACCCTGTGCGCCATTCCTGTCTTTTGTGCCCGCCTCTGCGCAATCGCGACCGCCTGAACATCCTGCTGCATCCCCTTCTCTGTCACAGGAAGATGATAAATTTCTCGACGACCTGGAGAACCGCAATTTTCAGTATTTTTGGGAGCAAGCCAATCCTAAAACTGGGTTGGTGAAGGACAGATGCAACGTCAAAAGTAATGATGAAGGCATTGTAGCCAGCATTGCGGCCACTGGTTTCGGGCTGACAGCACTGTGCCTCGGGCAAAAGCATGGCTGGATTTCCCTTCCTGCGGCCCGAGAGCGCGCTCTGACTACGCTCCGATTCCTCTGGAAAAAGTTGCCCAACCACCGAGGATTCTTCTACCACTGGGCAAACATAAATACCGGCGAGAGAGTGTGGGATTCGGAGGTGTCTTCCGTCGATACGGCTATTTTGCTATGCGGGGTTATTACTTGCCAGCAATATTTCCAGTATCGGGAAATCTCGCAGTTGGCTTATGACATTTTCAACCGCGTGGACTGGACGTGGCTCTCGGAAGATACCACCTTATTACCGCACGGGTGGACACCCGAATTTGGCTTCCTCCCGTACCGCTGGGATCACTATAGTGAGCTGATGATGATGTATCTGTTGGGGCTGGGCTCATCTTCTCATCCGTTACGGCCCGAAGCTTGGTATGCCTGGAAGCGCTTGACGTTCGAATACGATGGCCTACGCTATATCGGCTCCTTTGCTCCGCTCTTCATACACCAATACTCACAAGCCTGGTTTGACTTTCGCGGGAAGCGGGATCGATTTGCCGATTATTTTCAAAATTCGGCCATTGCTACTGAGGCACACCGTCGTTTTTGTTTGGAGTTGTCCAAACAGTTCCCGACCTACAGGGAGGACTTGTGGGGAATAACGGCTTCTGACTCTAAAACCGGCTACGTAGTTTGGGGCGGGCCACCGGCCGTTGGCCCCATTGATGGAACCCTGGTACCGAGTGCCTCCGCGGGTTCGCTGCCCTTCTCACCCCAACCGATAATGCTCGTCCTGCGAACGATCAAGGATCGTTATGGGACTGCCTGGACCAAGTACGGATTTGTAAACGCTTTCAATCCCCTCACCAATTGGTATGACAGCAGCGTGATTGGAATTGATACTGGAATTACCATGCTCATGGCGGAGAACACGCGAACCGGATTCGTCTGGGAGACATTCATGAAGAGTCCAGAAGCCCGCCGGGGAATGGATCGTGCTGGCTTCAGGAGTTATTACCAGCCCAGAGGTGATGATTTTAAAGGGTCGCCCGCTCCAGGATCACAGTAAGCTCTCAAAACCTCCCAGAGGATTTTTTTCATGAAAACGTGGAAATTTTTCGTGCGGATTTCGAGCTAACCCCTTAGCTGAATTCAGGTTCCAGCTTTCTAATTGGCTCCGCCCCAGGGCTCTATCCATCCAAAGACACAGAGGACAAAAGGGATAAAGGGAAAGCGCACGGCACCGTCAGGCTATCTGAGGCCACGTTGAGTGCTGATTCAAGAATGGAATTCAACGTGAAGTAACTTAAGTTGGAACAAGCTCCGCTCGAGGAAAGTTTTCGGCTCTCAGGCAACCCTTAGGAAGGGACTCCGGACCCTGTTTTAAGCACTTTTTTGGTCTGCCTACGCTTTAGGTCTTGGAATCTAGATCTGGCATCCATGGACCCGCAGGCGGTTGTCGCCGATGAGTTCGATGGGAGCGGTTTCCAGGGTTCTGTTATGGCTGAGCGGGAAAACTTTTGGAAGGGATGGCGTGACCGTTTTTCGGCCCTCCGCAATGTGCCGCCCGTCCTCAGAATTGTGTGGCAGTCAGGTCCGCTGGTCGTCACCCTTGGGCTTGTTTTCCGCTTTCTGGTTTCCTTCATCCCGGTTGTCGCTCTTTGGATCACCAAACTAATCATTGACAGCATCGTGCGTGCGGTTACCACGCATCGGCCCGTGGACGGATCGCTTTGGTGGTTAGTGGCTGCGGAATTCGCACTTGCTATATTCGGCAGCATTCTCGGGCGGACGATTGACTACTTGGACGCTCTGCTGGCTGACAACTACACCCGCCATGTCAGCATTCGCGTGATGAAACACGCCGCTAGTCTTGACCTTTTGGCGTACGAGAACCCAATTTTTTATGACCGGCTTGAGCGGGCACGCGTTCAGGCAACCGATCGCCTGGGAATGATTCAGTCGATGGGTCGGCTCATACAGCAGGTGATTACTGCTGCCTCGTTGTCGGTCTCAATTCTCCTCTTCTCACCCTGGTTGCTCCTGCTGTTGATTGCCGGCATTCTGCCCGCCTTTTTGGGCGAGAGTCATTTCGCGTTTGTTGGATACGCCTTGAGTCTTCGCCAAACCCCAATTCGCCGGCAACTCGATTATTTGCGTGTACTTGGAGGAAGTAGAGAAGCTGCCAAGGAACTCAAGCTTTTTGGATTGAAGGACTTCCTGGTGGAGAGATTCTCGAAGCTGTCGGATCAGATTTACGGAGAGAACGTCAGTCTAGCCCGCCGCAGGCTGATCGCCGGATCTTTCTTGTCGATGGTCGGAACCGCTGGTTATTACTCCGCTTACGTGTATGTCATTTGGCGTACCGTCATTGGATCGCTGAGCATCGGCACCCTGACTTTTCTGACTGGGGCGATCGTTCAAGCGAGCAGCAATATCCAACAGATTTTTTCCACTCTTTCCAGTATTGCTGACCAAGCTCTGTTTTTGACGGACCTGCTTGCATTCTTCGAAATGCAACCCACCATCCGGTCTAAACCGAATGCATTGCCGGTTCCGAGCCCGATGATGAACGGATTCGAATTCCGGAATGTATCTTTCCGGTATCCGGGAACCTCACGGCTCATTCTTCGCGACTTGAATTTTCACTTGTGTCCCGGCGAGCGAGTTGCGCTTGTGGGTGAAAACGGCGAAGGCAAGACCACGCTGGTTAAGCTGATGACTCGGCTTTACGATCCGGTAAAAGGGCAAGTGCTCCTCGATGGAGTGGACCTTCGCGAATACAACCTCGAAGATCTCTATCGAAAAATCGGAGTCATTTTTCAGGATTTCATGCGGTACGAGATGACCGCGCGGGAAAACATTGCGGTCGGCCAAATCGACGAGCGCGCCAATTTGGGCCGAGTGCACTTGGCTGCGATGAAGAGCATGGCAGATGAAGTGATTGGGCGGCTTCCCCGCCAGTACGAGCAAATGCTGGGAAGGCGCTTTGAAGAAGGAGTAGACCTTTCGGGTGGCGAGTGGCAGAAAGTTGCGTTGGCGCGGGCGTACCTCCGCGATGCGCAGGTGCTGATCCTGGATGAGCCCACTGCTGCGCTCGATGCGCGCAGTGAATACGAAGTCTTTCGCCGCTTTGCCGAATTAACCGCCGGGAAAACCGCGCTATTCATCTCGCACAGATTTTCAACTGTACGGATGGCGGATCGTATCGTGGTGCTCGAAGAGGGAAGAATTGCCGAGGATGGAAATCATGCGGAGCTGGCCAATCTCGGTGGTCGTTATGCGGAAATGTTTGAAATGCAAGCAGCCAGCTATCGATGAGAACCAAAAATATCTAGAATGCCTCAGAATACACATTTAGAGTTGATTGGAGCGGAAGCCGAGCGCCTGGCCGAATTTGCGCACGAAGACTGCGACATCGAACTGCTGCGCCAGAAAGCAGCGGACTTGGCATGCAGCCTGACTCCGGTGCCAGGGGTAACCTCGTCTCCAGTGCTTCGCGGCCGCTGCCATTCGCTGAAGAGTAACTTCAAACCTTTATTCGCGGCCCTGGAATCGGTGCCAGCAACATCTTCCGTTTCGGATGATTTTCGTTGGCTTTACGACAACAGCCGGATGTTATATGCGGAGCTTCAGAGTGCCGTCACAGCGCTGAGAGCCGAGAAAGAGCTAGCCCACGTCCGCACGCAGGAAGGCAGGACCGTGCCGCGAGTCTTGGCCGTCGCGGAAGGCTTTCTTGAGAGTATTTCCTATGAATTCAGCGAGGCTGAGTTCACAGCTTTTATCGAAACGTTTCAACAAACCACCGTTCTGACTATGCGCGAGCTTTGGGCGCTGGTTTCAGCGGTGAAGCTGCTCCTATTGGAGCAGATCGCCACACGCGGACGCCGTGTTGCAGGTAGTCCATTTGACGAGTCAACCAGTGTGGGTGTTTACGTACGCAGCCTGCGCGGCATCAGCGAAATTTCGTGGAAAGAAATTCTGGAGCCGCTGATTACGTTTGACTATATCCTGCAGCAGGATCCCGCCGACTGCTATTCAAAGATGGACTTTGAAAGCCGCGATCTTTATCGCCGCAAGTTATCGAGAATGGCGGCTCACTCCACCTTAAGCGAACTGGAAGTTGCAGAGAAAGCCCTCGCGCTGGCCGAGAAAGCTCGCCGCCGGAGATACGAAAATCCGCGCGTTGCCCTGCGCGAATCCCACATTGGCTATTACCTTGTCGATAAGGGAGTCAGCCTGCTTCAGGAAGAGATTGGCTTCCGGCCATCATTCAGCCAACGAATCGAAGCATGGTTGCGCCAGCATCCAGATAAATTCTTCCTCACTGGAATAGGAATACTCACGTTTGCAATCGCTGCAACGGCAGGCTTGCTGCTGTGGGATCCAAGGAGTTCGTTCGGCTTTTTCTTTGCTTCAATCTTGGTGCTGCTGTTGCCCAGTTCCCAGGCGGCAGTTCAGTTGATGAACTATCTGATCACTTCATTATTGCCCCCAGAGATTCTTCCCAAGCTCGATTTCTCGGAAGCAATCCCAAACGACTGCATCACGATGGTTGCGGTTCCGAGTCTGCTTTTAAACGAAAAACAGGTGCGTGGTTTGGTTGAAGACCTTGAGGTTCGGTTTCTCGGAAACCACGATTCGAATGTTCATTTCGCTCTCCTCACGGACTTGCCTGATTCGCGGGAACCCGCTTCCGAGGACAGCCCGCTAATCGATTTATGCGCTGATTTGATCCGCGAACTGAACGAGAGATATGCCGGGCAAGACATGGGGTCGTTCTTCCTGTTCCATAGGCACCGTGTTTATAACCCACGAGAAAGGGCCTGGATGGGATGGGAACGCAAACGTGGAAAATTGCTGGAGTTTAACAAGTTGCTGCGTGGAAAATCCGATAGCTTTCCGCTCAAAGTTGGAGATTTATCGATACTCCAGCAGGTCCGGTTCGTGATAACTCTCGATTCCGACACTGAGCTGCCGCGAGGAACCGCGCATCGGATGATCGGCGCTCTCACGCATCCTTTAAACCAGGCCATTATCGATCAGGAAAAGAATATCGTGGTGGCTGGCTATGGCATCTTGCAGCCGCGGGTTGGGGTCAGCGTGCAGAGTACGGCGCTGTCACGCCTAGCAGCGATCTATGCCGGCGAAACCGGCTTGGATATTTACACCCGCGCCGTCTCCGACGGATATCAGGATCTCTTTGCCGAGGGCATCTTTACTGGCAAGGGCATCTACGAAGTCGAGACGGTCTATCGCGTACTCGAGAGTCGGTTCCCAGCAAATGCACTATTGAGTCATGACCTCATAGAGGGCGCCTATGCGCGCGCCGGCTTGGTCAGCGATATCGAAGTAATTGAGGATTATCCGTCTCATTACAGCGCCTATAATCGACGCAAACATCGTTGGCTGCGTGGTGATTGGCAGATCGCAGGGTGGCTTTTCCCGAGCGTCAGCGATGAGTTGGGCAACCACGCCCCGAATCCGATTTCAACCATTTCGCGTTGGAAGATCTTCGATAATCTGCGGCGCAGCCTGGTGGAACCTGCAACGTTCTTGCTGCTGGTGCTTGGCTGGATTGCGCTGGGAGGCAAGCCGCTGTATTGGACTCTGCTCACGATCTGTATTCTGTTTCTTCCGGCATGGAGTCAAGTCAGTGTGGTCTCACCCTTCTGCGTTCGTTATTCGAGGGTGATCCGATTATTGCCCGCGAAGGTCTTGACGCGCTCTACACGGCTCACGTCAATATCTTTTTCACCCTGACCTTCATTGCGCACCAGGCCCTGCTTTCTCTGGATGCTGTGATCCGGGCCTTGGTTCGGCGCATGATCACTCACCGCCGGCTATTGGAGTGGGAAACCGCCGCAGAAGCGGAGCTTGGCTCACGAGGACGCGCGCCCGCAGACATCTACCTGAACTTGATGCCGGCGCTTGCATTGGGTATCGGTCTGTCGTTATTGATTGCTCGGCCAAGAGCTCTCTCTGCGGCTTTGCCGATTCTGTTGCTGTGGGCGAGCGGTAGACTTATCTCCGAATGGCTGAACCGGCCATCGACGCCGCGAACCCTTATCTCGTTCGGAGAAATGACTTTCCTTCGGAATGCCGCCGCTCATACGTGGCGATATTTTGCCGAATTCAGCACCGAAGAACACAACTGGCTGATACCGGACAACATTCAGGAAGAACCACCGGCCGCCGCGGCTCGCTTCTCCCCGACAAATCTGGGTTTGCTTCTGAATGCAAGGCAGGCGGCATGTGAGTTCGGATATCTCACGGCCCCCGAATTTGCAGAACAGACTCTGAGAACCCTTGCGACCATATCGAGTCTGCGAAAGCATCGCGGGCATTTATTAAACTGGTACGATACGCGCACGCTTCAGCCACTTGCTCCATTCTTTGTCTCCTCTGTAGATAGCGGCAATTTGCTGGCTTCGCTTTGGACTCTGCAACAGGGATGCTTGGAGCGGTTGCGTCAACCAGTCTTGAAGCGTTGTCTGGCAGATGGTTTGATCGACAATCTTCGTGTAATTGCCTCTGCCGAAGGCGTTCCAGGTGATTGGCTTTCCATTTGCGAGCGGGATTTGAAGAAGGATGATTGGTTACAACTGCTGCTGGAGTTGCCGGATGCAGCCTTCGATCGAATTCGTAGTCTGGGATCCGATTCGAAGGACACGGCTGACACGCGCTGGTTTGTGGAAGAAGCGATAACTCGAGTCAGAGCTATTCGGGATGCAGCGCGCGACTACGCACCGTGGCTGTTGCCGGAATTCGCAGCTTTGCGTGATGATCGGTTCATCAATTTGCGGTGGATGGATAACGTANTTTCATCGACCAATTGGCCAATCGCCTCACTGTGGCGGCTCATCGGTTCTCTTCAGATCACCGAGCATTATGTGAGCGGCTAATCGATTTGCTTCCGCAAGCGCGATTGAAAACCGTGCGGCTCATCAACGATCTGCGAATGGTTGCGGCTGATGCGGGCAAGCTTGCCGATGAAATGGACTTTGAGTTTCTTCTGAATCGCCGCCGCAAGCTCATGTCAGTCGGATTCAGTGTGGAATCAAAACGGCTTCATCCTGCTTGCTACGATCTGTTGGGCACCGAATCCCGGACCGCGGTGTTTGTCGCGATTGCTAAAGAGGATATGCCGCAAGAAAGCTGGTTCTTACTCGGCCGTGCCCATACTCTCGATTCCGGACGTCCGGTCCTGCTCTCGTGGACTGGAACTCTGTTCGAATATTTAATGCCTGCCCTGTGGATGCGCTCTTACTCAAATACTCTTCTGGAGCGCTCCCGCGTTGCGGCTGTTCGCGCGCAACAAGCATATGCGAGACGCAAAGGGGTTCCCTGGGGAATTTCAGAATCCGCCTACTTCAAACTTGACGAAACGGGTAATTACCAATATCACGCTTTCGGCCTTCCTCATCTGGCGATGCGCAAGGATGAACTCAACGGGTTAGTGATTTCACCTTATTCCACATTCCTGACCTTGTCCGTCGATCCGTCAGGGGCGCTGGAGAATTTACGCCGAATGGCCAAATTGGGGTGGTTTGGGAGCTACGGGTTTTACGAAGCTGCAGATTATAGTTCTGCTCGACGCAGATTTTGGCGCCCGACTTCTAAGCTGGTACGGTGCTGGATGACACACCATCAAGGAATGAGCCTGCTCGCTCTCGCCAATTTCCTGAAGGGAAATGTCGTGCAGCGGTGGTTCCACAGCAATCGACGTGTACAAGCAACTGAATTATTGCTGCACGAAAAGCCGGTCGCCCATGTTCGGCGAAAAGACATGCCGCGCAGAGCCGCCGCCTAAAGAATCCGAGTGAGACCGCCACGCACGCCAAAGCCGCATAGACACCATTGCCCGGCAATTTACGCTTTAGCCATTGCGCTTTTTCTGAGCGCCGCGGCAGGCCACGGGCAAACCGCTGCCGGCGCAGAGATCATCACAGCTGATGCGAATGCTCCTTCGCGACCCTTTCCGCATTTCTGGGAGAAGATGTTTGGTTCTGGCCGCGCCATCCTTAGCCTGCGCGAAAGTTACCGGCGCGATCTGCGCGAAGTCAAACAGGCCACTGATTTCGAGTACGTCCGCTTTCATGCCATTTTCCATGACGAAGTCGGAGCGTATCAGGAAGATCGTGAAGGACACGCACTCTATAACTTCTCATACGTGGACCAGGTTTACGACGGTTTGCTGGCGAATGGAGTCAGGCCTTTTGTCGAGTTGAGCTTCATGCCACGCGAACTGGCAGCGAAGAACATCCTGCACCCCTTTTGGTATAAGCCGAATGTCTCACCGCCAAAGGATTGGGACAAATGGGACCAGTTCATTACGGCTTTTGCTAGGCATCTGGTCGAGCGATATGGCATCGACGAGGTCGCAAACTGGTACTTCGAAGTCTGGAATGAGCCCAACATCGATTTCTGGGCTGGCGACCCGAAACAGCCAACTTATTGGCAACTTTACGATCACACAGCGACCGCAATCAAGAAGGCGAATAGCCGGCTCCGCGTAGGCGGCCCTGCGACGGCCCAAGCGGCATGGGTAGATGCCTTCATAGAACATTGCGCGCGCAACAATGTCCCGTTGGACTTTGTTTCAACCCACGTCTATGGAAACGACAGCGCACAAGATGTGTTCGGCACGAATGAAAATATTCCACGCGACAAAATGGTCTGCCGCGCCGTGAACAAAGTTCATGAGCAGATCAAAGCTTCCCCCATGCCGAAGCTTCCTCTGATCTGGAGCGAGTTCAATGCCAGCTACAAGAACGAGCCTTCGGTGACCGACTCGATCTATATGGGGCCTTGGTTGGCCGACACCATTCGCCGGTGTGATGGTCTGGTAGACATCATGGCCTACTGGACCTTCTCCGATGTGTTTGAAGAACAGGGAGTGGTGACGACACCGTTTTACGGTGGTTATGGGTTAATTGCCGCTGGCGGTATTCCGAAGCCCGCCTATGAGGCTTTCAAGCTTCTGCATAAGCTGGGAGATCGGCACATTGCGCTCAACTCAGATTCTGCGCTGCTTACCTTGAGGAGCGACGGCGCTCTGGTCCTCGCTGTGTGGAACTACGCCCCGCCAGATCAGCCCGGTTCGCCGAAAACTTTCATCGTGCGCTTCAAGAACACGAAAGCCCAGCAAGCGCGGGTTTGGCGATTAGATAGCGACCATGGAGATACTCACCTCGCATACGAAAAGATGGGAGCGCCTCGTTATCCCACGCAAGCAGAAATTCGGCAGTTGCGCTCTGCTTCTGAGCTCACCGCCTCCCAGACCCGTGACCTCAAGAATGGTGAACTCAACCTTGACGTACCTGCCCATGGCTTAGCATTGGTAGAGCTGAAATAAAACAGCAGGACACGGCTACCGCAACCAGCTCACGAAAGAAATCGGTTTGTTCCCACCGGTGCCAACGATTAGAACGACAGTTTCAACGCGAACTGAATGAAGCGCGGATCGCGGGCGGCCTGTGCGAAACCGAATCCTGGCGAACCGTTCTCGGTGGCGATATTCTCCACGAAGCCGTTGTAGCTTGAGAACTCCGGATTCAGGTGATTGAAAGCATTAAAGAATTCGGCGCGAAACTCAAACCGCTTGCTCTCGCTGATGGGGAATGCTTTGAGCAGCGAGATGTCCCAGTTCTGGAAGCCAGGCCCCCGGATGATGTTGCGGCCGGCATCGCCGTAGAACCCGCGAAGCGTGTTCGTGGCAAAAGCGCAGGTATTGAAAAGTGTTCCCGGGATGCAAGGGCGCCCATTGGGATTCCCAACCACATTGGGCCGGGATACCGTGGCCACGGTCCCACCGCCGTCGGAGTTAGAGAGGTCCGTAACAATATCGGTCGGCGTAAACCACTGGCCAGTGGAAGCTGAAGTTATCCCCGCCACCTCCCAGCCACCGATAACTTGGTTCCAGGCGCCACTTGCCCCGCCGCCGAACGCGTGGCCCTTGCCAAACGGTAACTCGTAGGCGTAGCTCAAGACGAAGCGGTGCCGGACGTCAAAGTCGGCATTTCCGTATTCCAAACGCGGATCAGTCTGCAGCCGGAAATCGCCTTGATTTTGCGATCCAAGACTAGCGCTGGAAGCATCGTCGAGAGCATGGCTATAGGTGTACGACGCCTCAAACTCGAGACCGTGCGAGGTGCGCTTCTGCAGACGAACTTGTAGAGAGTTATAGTTGGAAAAGACGTCTGACCGGAACGTTGGAATGCTGACGTCGTAAATCGGGTTGCAGTTATCGGGATTTGCGAGGTCGCAGATAGAGCCCGCGGGTAGGCCCGGCAACACCGCGTGGGCCGGACGTCGCGGAGCCGTCGCAGCGTCGCCGTCGGGCGTAGGCACAGCCTGATTGCCGTTATAGAAACCATACAGTTTCAAGCCGTGCGACCCTGCGTAAGAAACTTCCAGAACCGTCAAGGCAGGCAGTTGATACTGCAGCCCGAGATGCCATTGTTGGTTATAGGGGGTGCGCAGCTTGGGACTGAGCGAATAGAACTGCGGATTGTTGGGATCGGAGAGCGAATTTGCGGGATACCCGTTCGACAGAACGTTAAAATTGGGAATCGAGCAATCCTCTTGCGCAGGATTGGCAGAGGAGTCAAAGCAATTCGTCTGCTGGAACGTTTCTTGCAAATAAAAGGGAGGGTTGAATCCTGGACTTGGATTCGAGAACGGTCCGTTCTCCTGTCCCCCGTAGAAGATGCCATAACCCGCTCGCATGACCAGGTTGTTTGTGAGCCGGTACGCAAAGCCTACCCGCGGCGCAAAATTATTCCGATCAGGGCTGATCAGGCCTCGAGACGCATTGCGCTGGATGGGAAGATGGCTTGCGAGGAACGGCGTCAGCGGCGTGTTCTGGCCCTTGGGCACCACCAGGGAAAGGGAGTTGAAGTCGAAAGTTGCCAGCTCGTTGTTGTGTTCTTTGATGGTGCTGAAGAATTCATAGCGCAGACCAAGATTTAGTGTCAGCCTATCGGTTGCTTTCCAGTCATCCTCAGCATATCCCGAATAAATTTGCCGCCGGTAGTCAATGTTATGCAGGCTACTGATATCGCCAAAGTCAGGGATGCCAAGCAAGAAAGTTGCAAACGCTCCGCCGGTGAACGCTCCGCTACCGGTAGTCGGTGACGCCGGATTGTCGGTGAAGTCGCTCCCAAAACCCATATCGCCGCGCGATTCCGCCGGCTGGAAAATGGTGAATTGCTCGAAGCGCAATTCTGTCCCGTATTTCCAGGAGTGGCGGCCGTGGATCCACGTCAGGTTGTCAGTAAAGACATAGCTGTTCTGCTTTTCAACCGAAGGCAAGAAAGTGGAACTTCCAATCGCCACCGTACCATCGCTGAACCCAATGTTCGGAAGCCCGCCGTTGATCGGGGTAAACGGCACGCCAGGAAAGCCAAGCTGCTGCGAGACGTTTTTGTTGTAGTTGATTTGGAAGCGGTGGGAATTGATCCGGTTGTAGCCAACGCGAAACTCATTCACCAACGTTGGCCTGAACAAATGAGTTTCACTCAGGGCCAGACTGCGGTAGGAGTTGTCTTCGATGCCATCGAAAAATCCACCGCCGTCCAAAACATTCTTGAACGGTGGAGGGATAAAACTAGGCTGGTCCTCGTAACTAAAGCGGCCGAAGGAATCATCTTTGTCGCTGATCCGATGGTCAATACGAATATCGAAGTTGTTGCGGCTTGCACGCCGTATGGGATCAGACAGGAAATTGTTTCCCGCGATGTCTGCGTTGGGTGTCGGGAACAACGCAGACAGCCGGGCTGCCAGCGGGTCAATCGGTGTATTTAAGCCCGCGTTTCCTGTAAAGATATTAGTCGGATTGCCTGACGCATCGGTTCCAATCGGAACTCCGCAGAGGCCGTTGGAGTTCTTATTTGATAGCGCTGTGAGCCTGGTGTTGAAAATCTCACCGACATACGTTGGGTTCCCATTACAGTCAAGCGCCGGCTTATTTGTTGGATTGCCTCCTGCGTCCACGGCATTCACTGGGCTGGTTAAGTCCAGGAACGACGAAAAATCGCCGGCGATCATTGCCGGCGTAGGAATAATCGCGAGCGCGGGACTCGCTTGCCGTATGCGCAGCCCCTCATAATCACCAAAAAAGAACGTGCGATTCTTGATGATCGGCCCACCGAGTGTAAATCCAAACTGATTTTGCTTGTAAGGTTGGCGGCCGAACTGGTCGAACGCATTACGGGCATCGAGCTTGTCGTTTCTGAGGAATTCATATATATCGCCGTGCAGGTTGTTGGTGCCAGATTTGAGGATCGCGTTCATAATTGCGCCGTTTCCGCGACCAAATTCCGCGCTGTAAGAATTAGTCTGCACTTTGAATTCTGCGATGGCATCAACCGACGGCTGAATTACGTAGGCAGTCTCGTTCAGCACATCCCCGAGGTTTGCGTTGTTATCGACGCCATCAAGCAGGAAATTGTTCTGCAAAGAGCGCGCGCCATTTGCGCTGAATCCATAGCTGGAGGAGACCCGGGACCCCGGTTCCGCAGGTGAAACTCCCACTCCGAGCAGAGCCAATTGTGCGTAGTTCCTGCCGTTAAGCGGAAGCGTTTCGGCACGCTGGCCGCTGACCACCTGGCCCAGTTCGGATGTCTCCGTCTCAAGCAGGGGAGCAGCTCCCGTTACTTCGACGGATTCCGTGGCTTGTCCGACGTTTAAGGTGAAGTTCAAAGCGATTCGCTGCTGCACATCAAGATCCACCGGCACTGAAACCGCTCTCTTGAATCCGGAATGCTCGATGGCGACGGTATAGCGGCCAATTTTCAACGGGCTGGCTACGAACTCGCCTGACTCGGTGGTGTGCGTCACGAATTGGGTATCCCGCTCTACGTCTGTTACCGTAACTTTCGCGTTGGTCACGAGCGCGCCGCTCCGGTCCTTGACTGTGCCCACGATGCTTCCGGTATCTTTTTGTGCGAAGCTAAGAACCGGTAAAGCTAGGACGGTGACAAACACCAGCAAGATGCGGGAATTCATCGAGCTCGACATGCGATCCTCCCGTGAGGCGCCGCCGTGAAGATGCATTCCGCAGATCACGGCAGAAATCAACAGCCTGATGCTTTTTTATTAACAAATCGACGAATTGCGGTATAGTTACGAACGCTTACTTTTACTTTCGGACCGGAGTGTTTGTCAAGATCAAAAATTCCTTCGGCAGACTTGAACGCCACGCGCGCATGGGCCACGTGCGACAGTGCCATGTAGTTTAACGGAGGTTCGGAACAGATGAGGAACACAGAGCCGACAAAAGTAACGAATAGAAAGCATTCGAAAGCTCAATATCGAAGACTACAAGTCGGAATGCATGGCTTGCCAGCATGCTTTCTTCTCACGTTAGCAGCAGTGGTCTTCGCCGGGAACCCGCAAACCAGCGCTGATCCCGCGGGAACCTCGTCGGCGCAAATTGGCTACAAGTCTGCCCAGGGTGCGGAGCAAAAAAAGATGCTCTTGCTGAAAGACTTTCACCCAGTTTCCATGCTGCACGCGCCAGCCCACCAGATCGATCGCGCAAAATTTTATGTAATCGACGTTCATAACCATACGAACGACGCGGCCGGAATTGGTGACGTACTGCCTCCGCAGCGCGTGATCGAGATCATGGACAAGACCAACGTCAAAACCCTCGTGATCTTGACCGGCATGTGGGGCGACAAGCTCCAGAAAGTAATCGACACAATGGTTAAGCCCTACCCCGGGCGGTTCATTGTGTTCACGCAGATCGACTGGTCAAAAATTGATGATCCGAACTTCAGTCAGGAAATGGTGGCGCAGCTTGATGACGCGGTTTCGCGCGGGGCTCGCGGCCTCAAGGTACTGAAAGATCTCGGCCTCGGGGTGAAAGACAAGACAGGCAAACTGATTGCTGTCGATGATCCGCGGCTCGACCCGATCTGGGAGGAATGCGGCCGGCTGGGCATCCCTGTCTCCATTCACGTCACCGATCCCGAAGCATTCTTTCATCCCATCGATAACACCAATGAGCGATATGAAGAACTGATCGAACACCCCGATTGGAGTTTTTACGGACCGCAATTTCCCAGTAAGATTTCGATATTGCAAGCGCGCGATCGCGCCATTGCCCGACATCCGCATACGACGTTCGTCGCATTGCACCTCGCCAATTGGCCGGAAAATCTGGACTACGTTGCCGCCGAGTTAGACAAGCATCCCAACATGATGGTCGAATTTGGTGCGCGGCAGGCGGAGTTGGGCCGGCAGCCACGACGCGCTCGGGATTTTTTTATCAAGTATCAGGATCGCATCATGTTCGGAACCGACAACGGAATGGACGAAGCCATGTACCGCAACCACCTCCGCTGGCTTGAAACTGCGGATGAGTATTTTGATTACTGGGGATATCCGGCACAGGGCCGCTGGAAAATTTATGGAATGGAACTGCCGGATGCAGTGCTGGAAAAGATCTATCACTTAAATGCGGAACGAATGTTTCGGCAGTTCAATAAAGGGGCAGAGCTACAAAAGGGGGCTGAATGAATCAGCTTTATCGGTGGGCGCAATTTTCGGATGTCTTAGGCAAGCTGATAATCGGGTCGTTGCTGCTCAGTAGCGGATGCACAAAGAGCACGGAAAAGCCGGCCCCGCAGGCAGAGCCGTCAACTATCCACGTTGCGGTGAATAATGCCGGCCCGCTGATATTAACGACAAATGCCGCAGAATTCCGAATCCTGGAATCTGGCTCTGTGCAGGCAATTTTGTTGAAAGACGGAAGCAAACTAACCTTGGATGAGCCGGGCTCTTCCGCGGGCGACCATGTCGTGCGTGACGATAAGGAAATTCATTTCAAGTTGGATTTCAGTCAGGCGAAAGTTAACGACGCAGCCGGCAAACTCGGACGCGGCAAGCACGTGGAGATTCCAGGCCAGTCGACTGACGCCTCCGATACGGGTCTTCAACGAAAACTACTCATCGACGCATATGATGATTTCCCCAATCTCCTGCTGACTAGCTCTGTCTATACGAATACCGCCGCCTCCGACTATCGCATCGACAAAATCATTGAGCAGCAGCACCAGTTCGATTCTCACGTTCCCAAGAAGTCATACGAGATGTGGTCTTTTCAAGGCTCCAGTTATGAGTGGGGAAAAGATGACATCATCAAACTCACCAGTGGATTCTCGCAACCTAACGCTATGGGAGGAATGGTGAAAGGCGGCTACGGTGGCGGCATTCCTGTGGTGGCCTTTTGGACCGCATCGGTGGGAGAGGCAATTGGTCACGTCGAAACGCTGCCGCTTTCTTTGTCATTGCCCGTCAAAGTTCAAGCCGATGGACTCGTCAGCGCTTCCGTTGACATTCCCGCGCGCACGATCCTGCAATCAGGCGGCACTTACTCAACTCCTCGCAGCTTCTTGGCCGTCTACTCTGGCGATTTTTACGAACCGCTACATCTGTGGTCGCGCGTGTTGCAGAAAGAAGGATGGGAAATTCCCAAGCCTTCGAATGAAGCGTACAACGTGAGCTGGTGCGGTTGGGGATATGAGTTCAACGTGACTCCGGCACAGATGTTGGGCACCGTCCCTAAATTAAAAGAGCTCGGAATTAAATGGGCTACGTTGGATGACCGCTGGTTTGACACTTACGGAGATTGGAGGCCGCGGACAGATACTTTTCCCGGCGACTCCATTAAGAAGATGGTCGATGATTTCCATAAGCAAGGAGAACTGGTGCAGCTTTGGTGGTTGCCGCTCGGCGTTGAAGACGGCCAGAGCAAATACGAATCGCATAAATACGTTCTTTCAAAAGTGGCTAAAGAACATCCCGAATGGCTCATCCTCGACAAGAACGGCAAGCATGCCCGGATGATCCGCAATTTGGCGGCACTGTGTCCCGCGCTGCCCGAGGTGCAGGCGTACTACAAGCAACTGACGGAAAAATTCATTCGCGACTGGGGTTTCGACGGCTCAAAGCTGGACAACATCTACTCCGTGCCCAAGTGTTACAACCCGGCGCACCACCACAAATCGCCGGAGGACTCCGTCAATGCCATGGCTGACGTCTACAAAACAATTTTTCAAACTACGCGCGCGATCAAGCCGGAAAGCGTGACTCAGAGCTGTCCTTGCGGCACACCGCCATCGTTGGCTTGGCTGCCCTACATGGATCAAGCGGTAACCGCCGATCCTGTCGGTGCCGTGCAAGTCCGCCGCCGCATCAAGATGTATAAAGCTCTGCTTGGGCCCGAAGCTGCTGTGTATGGAGACCACGTCGAACTTTCCGCCATGATGCGCGTAGGCCATGATTGGCTGGAACACGGAAACGATTTTGCCTCTACTATCGGCACCGGCGGCGTGGTTGGCACGAAATTTGTATGGCCTGATCCCGGACCGAAATTTAAAAACGTCCTGCTCACGCAAAATAAAGAAGCGCATTGGAAAAAGTGGATCGGTATTTACAACGAGAAAATGCTTTCAAGGGGAGTATTCCGCAATCTCTATGTCGAGGGATATGACATCCCTGAGGGCTACGCCATCGAGAAAGACGGCAAAATGTATTACGCCTTCTTTGCCCCCAGCTCAGCGGCGTGGAAGGGAGAAGTGGAATTGCGAGGGCTCGAGCCGGGCACCTATCGCGTCGTCGATTATCCTGAAGGCAAAGACCTGGGCACCGTACAGGCGACCGCCGACAAAGCTCCTCGATTAGCAACTGCGTTCAAAGAGCATCTTCTGCTGGAGGTATCCAGATAAAACAGGTCGCGCTCAGCGAAGTTTTAAATCTGTTGTGTTCGCAGCGAGGAATTTCTCGCGGTACTCGCGATCACGGAAAGCTTCAGTTCCTCCAGAACGCGTTGTCGAAAATGCGCCAGCCAAATTGCCGGCAGTCAGACAAGTAGATAATTCTGCGCCGCGAAGGTATTGCCAGAGAAAGCCGGCATCAAAGCTGTCGCCCGCACCAACTGAATCGACTGTGTTCACTTTGACTGCCGGCGAACTGAAGCGTTCTTCGCCACGCTGCGCCACCGCTCCTTCAGCGCCAATTTTCATGACTACCAGCGGGACTCGTTTCGCCAAAGAGGCCAGTGCAGCCTCGGCATCCTCACTACCGGTGATCTTCTTCGCCTCGCGCACATTAGGCAAAAAAACGTCCACATAACGCAGCGCTTCCATCAAACCTCCCCGCCAGAGATCCTCGGGATCGTCGTTTGTGTCCAGCGAAATCGTCAAACCAGCCGCCTTCATCTTTTGCAGCAGTTCCACAATCCGATTCCGCAAGCCCCGGTGCAGGTAAAACGAAGACAGATGGAAGTGTCGTGAGTCTGCCAGATAGTCAAGATCCAAATCTTCGAAAGTGAGATCAAAGATTGTTCCGGCATAAGTGATGATGTTCCGCCATCCATCCCGCTGTAACAAAACTGTAAGCCCGGTTTGCTTGCCGGTTCGCTTGCGCACCTCAGATACATCAACGCCGCTCGCGGCCAGGCGCTCTAGCGCAATCTGACCCAGCGGATCGTCGCCGATGCAAGAAATGAACCCAACCCGAGCACCCAGCGCTGCCAGATTGTGAGCGACAATCGCGGAAGAACTGCCTAGCGTGAGCATCATGCGATCCGCAAGCAATTCCCGCTCTCGCGGAAGCTCTTCAGGCAAGCCATAAAGGATAAGATCGAGGTTCAGTTCACCAGCAACGGTGACATCAAAGCGCGGCATGGATAGATTTAGGACAACGAGGTCAGTCTTCGTCCAGTATGACAACTCGGCTCAAGTTGCGTGGGTTATCCGGATCAAGGCCTTTCTTCATTCCGGTATAGAGACCCGCGAGCTGACCAGCGAAAACGTAAGCCGCCAGCCGTGCCAGTTCCGGCAGTTCAAAACTGAGCTCGATTAACAGATCCGAAGCCTCCCGGGCGCGCTCGTCTGCACGATTCGCAATTGTCAGTGTGGTCGCGCCCAAAGATTTCATCTCCTCCAACACGTCACACTCCGCGTCGTATCCCTGTTCGGAAAGCAAAAAGAATAGCAATGTCTCAGGACCAACAATTGACTTTGGTCCATGCCGGAATTCGAGCGTGTGAAAGCTTTGCGCGTAGGAAACCGACATCTCGGTCAGTTTGAGTGCGGTCTCGCAAGCCAAACCGTAGAAGGGCCCCTGACCCAGGCACACGTAATCGTCGAACTTGCGCGACCCGACGAATTCACGAATCCGAGGATGCAGAGCATCCATGGCAGCTCCGGCCAGCTTGGGTAACCTGGTCAGCGCCGCAATAAGCGCATCGTCGCCCGCAAGTTTAGCCGCCAGATATTGCAGCCCCAAGAGCATCGCCGTGAACGATCGTGTCATTACCGTGCTCTGTTCCTCACAAGTAGGTAATCCCAGAGTGCTGCTGCTAACCTGATCGAGCGCCTGCGACGTTGTCCCAGTCACCGCAAGCGTGCGAATGTTCTTGTCACGCTCCAGAAACTCTGCCGCTCGAACCGTCTCCGAGGTGCGGCCCGAGCGAGAAATTGCCACTGCAGCAACTCCCGATGAACCAGCCAACACCAAGTCGGGATACAGCAGCAACTCGGAAGCCGCAATTGCCTGCGCACGCCTTCCGGTAATCATTTTCCAGGACGCGGCGGCAGCAAGCGCGATGTAATAGCTGGAGCCGCAGCCGATGAACATCACTTCCTTCGCGTCGTGCAAATACTGGCACTGCAGGTCCAGCGATCCTGGTCTCTGCAGAGCCTCAACGCATCGGGCCCAGAATTGTGGTTGCGACAGAATTTCCGCCAGCGAATGGGCGCCCGGCGCCACAACCGATTGCGAGGAGGCGCCATCACCTCTTTTTTCAGACAAGGGTCACCTCTAAGCCGGATTTCTTGAGGGCGCGCAACTCCGTCTTCGGAATTCCGCGATCGGTAATCACTTCGTGCAAGGCGCTCGTCGGAACAATCAAAGACAAGCTGCGGCGGCCGAACTTGCTCGAATCGCACACCGCTACCGTTCTCTTTGCAGCTTCCACCATGACTCGATTTACTTTTGCTTCCAAAATGTTTGGCGTGCTCAGGCCATATTGCACATCAAAGCCATCCACGCCGAGAAAGAGAATATCCGCGTTCAGCCTGCGCAGTGCTTCTTCAGCGATTGGGCCGACCAGGGAAAAGGAATTCTTGCGCAGCGTGCCGCCGGTGAGAATTACCTCAATCGAAGCTCCTGACAGCTCCGCGGCAATGTTCACCGCATTGGTGATAATCGTAAGCTTCCGAAAGTTGCGCAGCGCGCGCCCAATCGCAGTCGTGGTCGTGCCGGAATCAAGAATCACGACTTGGCCTTCCTTGACCAACCGCCCGGCGCATGCCGCGATGCGCAGCTTCTCCTTGCGCCGTAGCCTTTCCTTTTCGCGCAGCGTCGGGTCTTCCAGCGCTCCCTCCTGCGCAGGAAGAGCGCCGCCGTGCGTCCGGTGGACCAGTCCATGACTGTGCAGAACATCCAAGTCCTTGCGAATAGTCACTTCGGACGTGGCAAACTTGCGTGCGATGTCCGCGACTAGCACCCGGCCGTCGCGGCCGAGAATCTCTACAATTTCGCGACGTCGTTCTTCGTTGAGCACGCCATTCCTCAAATGCTGGTGCTGTCTTCAGGGCAATCGGGCCTTTATGATTGCGCTTTCTTTTTATATCGCTTGCTTTCGTTTGTCCAGTGTCAGGTGGAGGGCAAAATTACTAGATCGTGGTGTGTCCATGCCCGGAGGATCGGCGCAGAGCGCTTCCATCGAGAAGTTTGCATGGGCGGATGCCGGAAGAACGCGTGATCTAAGCTGCGTATGATTCTGCGACAAATGGCGGAGAGATCGACCTAATGGCGAGATCAGCTCTCTTTCGACCGTCTGTCACTCCTGCACGTTGTCGAGAAGTAATCTGAGCTTGCCGGAGCGCGATGGGTGCCTCAGTTTGCGAAGGGCCTTGGCTTCGATCTGCCGAATGCGCTCGCGGGTGACATCGAACGATCGGCCAACCTCCTCCAGAGTATGCTCCGAACCGTCCTCCAGACCAAAGCGCATCCTGATGATCTTCTCTTCCCGGGGACTGAGAGTGCGCAGCACGTGCTCGGTCCGCTCCTGCAGATTCACCTTTATGACTGCCTCGGCGGGTGAGACTCCGCCGCGGTCTTCGATGAGGTCGCTGAGGTGAGAATCACCATCCTCGCCAAGGGGCGTTTCCAGTGAGATCGGCACCCGCATGATCTTGAGCACCCTGCGCACCTTGGCCTCGGGGATGTCCATCTGTTGCGCAATCTCTGACGATGTGGGTTCGCGCCCCAGCACCTGGACCAGCTGCCGCGAAGTGCGCAGCAGCTTGTTGACGATCTCGATCATATGTACCGGAAGGCGGATGGTGCGCGCCTGATCGGCAATAGCCCGGCTGATTGCCTGGCGAATCCACCACGTGGCATACGTGGAAAACTTGTAGCCGCGGCGGTAGTCGAATTTGTCCACCGCCTTCATCAGGCCGACATTGCCTTCCTGGATCAGGTCGAGGAAATGAAGCCCGCGGTTGCCGTACTTTTTAGCGATGGAAACCACGAGGCGCAGATTGGCTTCGATGAGCTCGTGCTTCGCCTGCTCCGCATCCATTTCGCCCTGGATAATTGTTCGCTGCACGCGGTGCAGTTCCGAGAACGTCATTCCGGCTCCGCTTTCCAGCCCCTTCATGTCGGCGCGATGCTGCCGCTGTGTGGCACGGTAGTTTTTCTTTAGTTCCCCGCTGTGCGTGCTCGCAATCTTCTTTTCCAAGTTACTTAGCTGGCGGTCATGCGAGCGCATGATCTCCATGGTCTTATTCACCTGGCCCGTCAGGCGCTTACGCTCCGAGTGGGTAAAACCGAGGTTGCGGATGATGAGCGAAATCTGCACAATCTCGCGGCCTAGCCGGTATCGGCCGTGGCGGTATTCGCGGGCTTTCTTCTTAGCCGGGATGGTTGCCAGCCGTCCCGCCAGTCGGCGGGCTGTTTTGTAATGCTTCTGCAGCTCATCGATGCGGCGCGTGATGTCCTCGACATGCTCTTGCAAAATCTCCTCGGTGATCTCTTCATCATCGAAGACGATAGTTTCTTTAATCGAGCGTAGGCCGCGTTTCAGATCCTCGCCAATCGCCAGAACCTGTTGGATCACAATCGGCGAGCGGGAAAGTGCTTTCAGCGTGGAGAGTTGTCCGCGCTCGATGCGCTTGGCAATTTCGACTTCCCCGTCGCGCGTGAGCAGAGGCGAGGCGCCCATCTCGCGCAGGTAGACGCGCACCGGATCACTGACCGCGTCAGGAGCGCCTGGAGTTAGGTCGAGTTCGACCTCCTCCGTTTCCTTCGCAAGCTTCTGGTCGAGAGTCGACCAAGTAACCTGAGGCTCGCCTTCGAGCACGTCAAGGCCCTGCGTCCGAATGGTGGTTAGCAAATCGTCGACATCCTGCGGAATTTGCACGTCTTGTGGAATCAGGCCATTCACCTCGTTGTCAGTGACATAGCCCTTTTCTTTTCCGGCATCGACTAGTTTCTTAGTGTCGTCCCTCGCCATGCAGAACTCCTTTTCGGTACCGGCCCGCATGGCGGAAAGAGGCTTTGTTGATCTGCAGCGTCAACCTCAGCAGAAAGGGCGGAAAACCAAAGCTACAAGGATGTTAACACGGCGGTCCGGAATTTGCGCCCGAGGTGCGAGTTAGCGGCACCGTCGCAATACCGTCGGAGGTCGCTAATACCCGGCTGGACGGGCTCCTCCACGGCTGGGGATCCGGCACCCTGCGGGTGGCGATCATCCACTTGCTCGGCCTACACTCCTGGAAGAGATCATGCGCGACGCAACCCCGGTGCTCGCCACCGCCAGGCCCGCACAAAGCAGCATGATTACGCGAAATCCAAATACGAATGCCTGGGTAATGGCAGTACGGATCGCGGCCGAAGTGCTTGCATCCAGATTGGAAGGCACGTCGAGAGCGCCGAGCTTGATCACGTTCGAATGAATCTCGCGAAGAACGCCAGGTGCCAGATCCAGGTTCGCCAGTGACTGTTGCAAGCTATGACTGAATGCGCTCACCATCACAATTCCGAGAATGGCAATGGCCAGTACCCCGGCAACGCGGGCCACCGCATTGTTGATACCCGAGGCGGTACCGGCGCGATCCTGTTCAACTGAGCTCATGACCACGGTTGTCAAAGGGGCAACGCTGACCGCCATGCCCAAACCTAGAACAACGAAGGCGGGGAAGAATGTAGTCCAGTAGCTACCTCCCACCGACGGCTTGGCGAACAAGAGGAAGCCTGCCGCGGCAATCAGCGGACCCACCATAAGCGGAGTTCTTGGACCGTAGCGTGCCACGAGTCCGCCCGACCAGCGTGAAAGCAGGAAGAGGAGCAAAATCATCGGTAGAGCTGCGGCACCCGTGGCAGCAGCTGAATATTTTTGTATCTGGATCAAGTTCAGCGGAAACACAAAAAAGAAAATTCCCAGGGCCGCGTAAAGGAACAGTGTCAAAAGATTGGCGCCACTGAAGCTTCGCGACTCAAACAGCCACAGCGGAACCATCGGTGCGGCCACCCATTTCTCAACAAATAGAAAAAGAATGAGAGCGCCGAACCCAGCGATCAAACTTCCCGCTACGCGAGGGTGGCTCCAACCCAGCGTTGCCGATTCCAAAAATCCATACACCAGTCCAGCCAGCCCGACAGTTGCAATCAGAGCCCCCGGCCAATCAACCTTTTGCGCAGCGGATCTGCGTGACTCCGGAACGTGCCACAGCGAAATCGCGATAACCGCAGCAGCCAGCGGAACATTAATGAAGAAAACCCAGTGCCACGAGGCACGCTCAATCAACCAGCCTCCAAGAACCGGACCAAGAGAGGTGGTGATTGCCGTGAATCCCGACCAAGTCCCGATCGCTTGGCCACGAGATTTCTCGTCAAACGATGCACTGATAATCGCGAGACTGCCGGGAACCAGAAACGCAGCGCCGACTCCCTGGATACAACGCCAGATCACCAAGCTTGTAATGCTCGGCGAGAGACCACAGCCAACCGACGCGGCGGCAAACACCCCAACTCCCAGCAGAAACATCGCGCGCCGGCCAATGGAATCGCCCAGTGCGCCGCCGACCAGGATCAGGGCAGAAAGAAATAAACCATACGACTCGACCACCCACTGAACGTCCACGACGGTTGCGTGAAGACTGGATTGAAGCGCCGGCAGGGCCACATTGACGACCGTACCGTCAATGAACGCCATACTTGAACCGAGAATTGTGGCCGCAAGCACCCAGGGGCCCCATTCGGCTCTGCGTGGAACACCAAGAGTCCCAGACCGGATTGCGGCTTCATCGCACGGCTGCTTCATGCAGAGTCTCGATACTAATGTATCTGGCTTGGATTCCAAGAAGTGGAAAGCTTGCGGACCGTGAAAGCGTCACTTCCGAGAATTTGGGCAGACCCCACGCTTGCGCCCCTGAAAAGGCACGCCAGCGGAACTGCAACAATCGACAAAGCGGGCCCCCGAATCTTCTTTCTACGCTTTTCATCCAAAACAAAATGGATTTGCGAGGAGCACACGTCGAAAGGACCGGAAGATGAAGCTGGTCTCGGTGAACACCGGACTCCCCCGAGAAGTGACGTGGCACGGGAGAAACGTCAGCACGGGAATCTTCAAGCAACCGGTCGAAGGCCGCGTCGCCTCGCGCAAACTTAATTTGGACGGCGACCGTCAGGCGGACCTCACCGTCCACGGCGGAGAATATAAAGCTGTTTACTGTTACCCGATCACCCACTACGACTACTGGAAGAGAGAGTTGCCCGGCCGGGAGTTGTCGATGGCGATGTTCGGAGAAAACTTCACCACAGACGGCTTGCTTGAGGACTCGGTCCATATTGGCGACAGCTTCTCTGTCGGCTCTGCGGAAGTGATCGTGACGCAGCCCCGGCTCCCTTGCTACAAACTTGGCGTGAGATTTCAGTCCGACGATATGGTGAAGCGGTTTCTCGCAAGCGGGCGGACGGGTTTCTATCTCGCCGTCACCCGCGAAGGCGAGGTCGGTGCCGGTGATGAGATCGAAGCGATTTCCCGAGACCCAAACGCCGTCCCGGTTTCCGAAATCACTCGCCTGTATATCGCAAAGCGATACGCTGACGACGATGTGATTTTGGTACGACGGGCTATGCAAGTTGCGGCACTGCCGGAAAGTTGGAAGCAATACCTCGGAGAACGACTGCAAAAGATGAATGGCACATTGAGCTCGTGAAGCGCCCGCTTCAGTTTCGATCGTCATTACGACTCGGTCCATTCCGACTGAGCTATTAACCCCCTGCACAATTTCTAGCTTTAGGCCCGTTGGATCTCGTAGGGTGCCCCATCCTAACGGCGCGTTCTTTGCGACGTTAGGGTGGGGATTTTTGCCTGCTATTTTCCCAAAACTTTTGCCGCCGCGGCTGCTGCCTGGCCATCCTCGATCACAGGAAATACTTCCAAATCAATTAGGTCTGCCCACTCTGCCACATGCTCGGCGACCAGCGCTGCGTCGTTGCCTTCGATCAAATGCCAACCCAGAATTGATCCCGGAACATGCCAGCGTGCCACGGTCTTGAGCCCTTGGGGAACCGGGCCTCCCGCCTTCAAAAACTGCTGCACTGCCGTCTTATATAACCCCGGACGAGTCCTCCACGTAACCATAAATTTCATCGAGTCTCTCCTTTTTTGGTTTCTAAATTATTGGCCTCAAAAGACGGGGTATTGTACGCTCAAGGTGAGGGGACAAGCCGCGCCCTCTTCACCGCCGGGCGCGCTCGCGGAGGGTGGAAATCAGGCCCTTGCGGCGAATGTCCGCGATGGGAAGTTCGATCTTTCGGCCTTTGGCGGCTGCCAGCAGTTCCTGCTCGAGATTTCCCAGGCGGCGTTCTTTGTCCTGACGGATCAGTTCGCGGACGTATTCGCTGGGCGTGCCCCAATCGCCGGAAGCCACCTGCCCTTCGACATATTCCTTCAGCGCCTCAGGGAGAGAGATGTTCAATGAAGTCATTGCCATGGCTTCATAGTATGACAGCTTATGACGGCAATCAAGACTACCGAACCGGCCGTTCGCAGCATTGTAGCTGGCGAGGCTGAGGGAGATTGAGGCGCAGTGGACCGCGCGGAAGCGAGGGTGGCAACACAACCGGAACTAGTCAGCGACTAATCCCGTATGAACGAGAAGCTTTCACCTTTCACAAGCCATGCGACACCGAAGGAAACCACCGCGCCGGCCTCCAGCCAGAACACTGGTTTGTAGTAACCAATCCGCTCATAGAGCTCACAATCAAACTGTTTCAGGAGCCCGTACATGCCTATTAGAGCGATGCAGGCGAGAATGGACCAACCGCAGACTCTGTAGCATGTATTTCGCATTCGTTTCTTTGGGGTTGGGTTGGAACTGTCGGATTTTGTGAACAAGAGCAAACTCGTCATAGCGAACACGACGAAGAGCAAAGCGGCGCACGTCCAATGCAGCCAGCCACGATATTTGACCCAGCCATGGTCTATTTCGCGAATATTCATCGGAATAAGAGCGACACCTAGCGCGAAGAAGCCGGAGAGTCGTCCTGAGAGTTCGTCCCACTTGTCGTAGCCGCGGCAGGAAACCATAAAGAAACCGATGACCCAGAGGCTGCCTGCAAACCATGCGCCCATGCGGGTAAAGTAGTATGCGCTTATGGAGCCTTCAAGTCTGCCGCTACATGGCCAATTCCCTAAGGCCACTGCCAGCGGGAGAATGACTCCTACCCAACCGGCAAGTTCCCGCATGCCCAGGTAAGACAGGATAAAAGGCCGCTGATTGGCGGTTGACTGCGGATCAGGGACAAATCTAGCTTTAGATCGTGCCGGCATGGGTTGGCATTGTAGCTGTTTTCTTCGCGCACCGGCTTGGAAACCACGGCTTGCTACGAATTCCGAACAGCTGGAGAGCTTGCCCTGAGCGGAGTCGAAGAGTCTGCCCTGAGCCAAGCCGAAGGGTCCGGCGGCCCAGGGCTATCGGGCCGCATCTCCTTGGACAGGGCTAATCCCCTAGTCTGCACCAAGAATGGCCACGTGGGGACGGGCGCCCTCGTAAGCCTGCCCTGAGCGAAGCCGAAGGGTCCGGCGGCCCAGGTTTATCGGGCCGCGTCTCGTTGGGGCAGACGGTCCACTGACGGGGTATTACCAACCCCTGGTCACCAAAAATGCCACGTGGGGACAGGCGCCCTCGCAAGCCTGCCCTGCCTTTCCCGAAGCCCTGAGCGGAGTCGAAGGGGAAGCCGAAGGGGGAAGTCGAAGGGGTGGGTGTCCCATGGCCATGAATGAGGCGCGAAACGGATGCCCGTCATCGTCCCTCGAATCTTCACCAAACCCCGATTGGCGAAAAACGTGGCCGAAAAACATCACCGACTCAGGCCACACAACGTACCTCCAGTCGCCTTTGTTGCGGCTCTTTTGCAATTTCGCAGGAAATCGCTTGTCCAGCATGCCTCTACCATACGACAGGTTCACAGCACACAAAATAGCCGGGTCCCCCCATCCTAACGATCGCGCCCTCCGCGACGTTAGTGCCTGCCCTGAGCGCAGTCGAAGGGGTGGGGATTTTGAATTCCGTCTCGAACGAAAATCCCCGCCCAAGCAAACGTTAAATTGGGTACCCTCGGGAATAGCGCGCGGTTAGGCTGGGCCACCCGGCATTTTCCGAATTCGTAACACAATTCACGATGTTCTCCATTACGGATCGGTTCGCCGCCCGAAGGGAAGGATTACTCGTGAGCATATTCTATGTTCTCGACGGCATTGCTGATTCCGTCAGTGCAGTAGGTGAAGGCATCCTGAGCCTGATCAGTCGCCCACGGCGTCTCGTGGCTCTGGCTTTTGTCCTCGGAGTCCTTGCTGCTGCGTCTGTGGTTCTCGAGACCACAATTCGGAAATTGCTACAGAGTTCTGCTGCGCCCGATCCGAAAGTTGTGCTCGCTAGTCTAGGGGCGGTAGTCACTGCTTTGGCAAGCATGCGGCTGATGTTGCGATACCTGCGGACAGACTCCGAACCAAGGGAAGAACCCCGGTCTATCCGTGACCGTATGACGATCGAGACCATACTACGGCGTATCTCCAAGGTCGAAGAACAAGCAGCCGGCTTAAGTACTGAGACGCGAGATCACGTGATTTCCGAGATTGCGGCTGAAGCGACTCGAAAAATAACACATGACTTCGAGAGCGAATTGCAAAAAAAGTACGCTCCTGCCGCGGAGGCGGTTGGGCGGGCGTCGCGAGTAAGAGAAACGGCAAGCCGCATGCTTGATCGCCTGCAAACCGAGGTCAGAGCCCTGATGAGGCGCGGTAATCTGAACCTCGTACTCGGTACAATTACAACCGGGGCTGCGGCGACGATACTGGCGTACATTGCACTTACCGCAAAACTTGCTGGTGGCGACTGGCGTGGTTACATGCCGACCTACATGCTTAGGCTGTCGGTCGTGGTGTTTATTGAAATCTTCGCCTTCTTCTTCCTTCGTCTCTACCGAGCGAGCCTCGCCGACATCAAATATTTTCAGAACGAAATCACCAACTTGGAAGCCAAGTGCTTGGCGCTTGAGTTTACGATTCTCGGAAGTATGCACTTTACGCAAGGAATTAAAAATCAGGGAGTTGGAATGTTGCGCTTCACAAAAAACTTGCCTAAGTACACAAGCACTCCACCGTAAAGCAGATAGTTTAGGTAGAGTGTTTGCGGCCGCCACAGCGTTAGTTCCGACCACAAGAATACTGCTGTCCCCGACACGATCCTTATCCAAGCCCAAAGTGGACTCGCGTAGCGGCGGGGCCATGCCAGACCAACGGGTATGAGCCATGCAGCAGCCAGCCAGCTCAGCAGAATTCTCGCAGGCAAGTTCATAAGCATCCTGCTGCCAAGCTACTTCGGCCA
>QIAB01000060.1:79349-82296 GCA_003225455.1 Acidobacteriota bacterium | reverse complement strand
GCAGGGCTCTTTCATCCCCTACAACATGCCGGTTTATCCCGGCGCACTCCGGTTTGCCCGTGAGAACGAAGCCGCTGGCGCGGCGGACGCTACCGCGTGCCCGATGCAAGCCTCATCAGAGATTTTAGGGATTGCGCGCTTGAAGCATGGTCGGGCCTCGGGCTACGATGAGCCGAGTCGTGAAGCAGGCGGCTCTCCATACATCGATGATCATCAATAGCTGCCTTTTTTCTGAACCCAGCTTCTGGCAAGGCTTTCCGGGCGACAATCGATTGAAATTCCATAGATAGCTCCGCGTCCGCCGCAAACGCGATCGGCTTCCTTCTGACGGCTTTATCGAACACGCGCGCCAACACCCGTTCCGGCGCATTTCTGCAGAGTGCGCGCATCCGATAAAGCACTAACGTCATCCGTCAATAATCGGGGCCGCTGATTGGATGGGCGAAGTCTTAACAAGTTTCACGTCTCGAATCACGAGGATGTGAACCCCAGCTTAAAGGACTACCATCTCCAGGATCGAATACGGGCTCCTAGTCTCCATCATTCCTCTCAATCTTAGGCCACATTTTGCGGCCAAGTCCGCATACTCCTCTTGGGTGCGCTCTTTGCCGCCGGGAAGAGCCATCATAGCAATGTCGAGCTCCTTTGAAAGGTGCGGTCCAGGGGTTTGTGGAACGACGGTCTCAATGATCAACACACGGGCGTGCCGCGGCATGTCACGCCGGATGGCAGACAGGATCTTGATGGATTCCGCGTCAGCCCAGTCGTGGATGATGTTCATCAACAGGTACGCATCCGCCTGGGGCATCGGGTCGGCGAAGAAATTTCCACCCACTACCGAGAGCTTCTCACCTTTGCCAGGAGAGACTTCAGCGACTACATGCGGCTGATCGAACAGGATCCCCTGTGTATTGGGAGACCCTTTGAGAATGGCACGGAGCAGGTGGCCTCGTCCGCCGGCGATGTCCGCGATGGTTGCAAATTGCGAGAAATCGTAAGCTGGCAGGATGGCGGCGATATCGCGGTGCGATTTCGATGTCATCGCCGCGTCGAAGATGCGGCTCTCTTCCGGGTTGTTGGCCAGGTACGCAAAAACGCCGCCAGCGTTTCTCTTGGCAAACGCGGCTTCGCCGGTGCGCAACGAGTGATCCAGATCTTCGAAAGCGCTCCAAAAGACCGCCAAACCGAGCATGCGGGCGTAATCGCGGAGAGAACCGGGGTCATCGGATCTAAGGAAGCGTGATGCCTCGGTGTGATGCCAGGTTCCATCCTTCCATTCGAACACCCCGACAGAGGCCAATAAACGGAGCACGCGGTAAAGCGGCCCCGCGCTGGTTCCAGTGGCTTTCGCAAGAGATTCGGTAGATTGTGGTTCATCGCCGACATGATCGGCCACCCCTAATTCGGCCACCACGTGCAGGCAGCGCGATGTCCAGTATGCTGTGGTGAGTTGCATGAGTTGAATATTGGCGGTGCTCGGCTGCATACTGGCCTTTGGTGGTGCGACGCTCGCGTTCATTGGAGTCTCCTGGGGAATGATTATAGATTAAGATACGGTTAGCTTTCGTCTGCTTCACTTATGATTTGCCGCCAAAGCTCGTTGACAGGTCGCAAATCCAAGCTCTCAAGCTTGAGTACATCTATACTGCGAAACGCCCTTTTGACATGTGTGGCGGGAAGTTAGTCGGCAAATCGGAGTGGGGCTTACGTCTTGCTGGCGTGACATCGCCACTCACCACGAAGGCTTAGAGCGGGTTGTTAATGAGATGAGTTCTACTTATTCGCTGGATTTGGCCACGTACTCGATCTCATAGCTGATCTTTGCGGTCTTATTCAGCATCGCAGCCACCGAGCAATATTTTTCTTCTGATAAACGAACGGCGTCTTCGATCGCTTTGTGCGAAACCGCGCCGCCTATTCGATAAATCAGCTTGATTTCGGTGTAGACAGTCGGCGGACTGGGCGCGCGTTCCGCCTGGGCGAGGACTTCGACGCTGGTGAATGGCTCGCGCTTTTTGCGCAAGATGCTGACGACGTCGGTTGCGGTGCATCCGCACAAGCCGATCAAGACCAGCTCCATGGGGCTGTTGCCGGATTTCACTTGCGCGGCGTCGACAACAATGGCGTGACCGGAACTGGCTTGCCCAACGAAACGATCTTGGTCTACCCAGGTGGCGCGCGCTTCAACCATCGTAGCTATCTCCGTTCTATCTTCGATTATCCGTTCGCGGCTCAGGGTGAATGAGCACTCGGAAGAGCTCCGGTGCTTCTTGCTTGAACCGCGTTTCCAGTTCGGTTTGGATGTCGTGGACGCGTGACAGCGGCAGCTCGTCCGACATGGTGCAATGGCAAGACACGTACAAGCGTCCGCGCACATGCTTCATCTGCACGTCATGCATGTCGAGGATTTCCTGGAACTCGGCGGCGATGGCTTTGAGGCGCTTCTCGAGATTGGCATCTCGTGCGTCCTCATCGCCGGATTCTATCGTTGCTGGTTCGCTTTCGATGTGGGTCAGGATTGAGGAAATTTCTGGGACATCGTGCCTGATTTCCGATTCCAGCAAGCTCACGCGATCGTGAGCTTCTTTCAGACTTAGACGTTCATCAAGCTCCAAGTGCTGCTCCACGTGAAGATTGCCCTTGAGGTCCTGCACGCTCACGTCGTGTACATTAACGTTGTGGCGCGTGGCCACGGCGCGAACGCGGTCGAAAATATTTTCAGTATTCACGGCGCGCGGGGTGGTGTGGACTACAACGTCGGCATCGGGCAGCACGTCGTGAACTGCGGCAGTTACCGCGTCTGATACCTGCTCGGAGCGCTGGAAAGTGACGTTGCGCGCCAAGCCGATGGAGAGATCGGCAAAGTAGCGATTGCCGGCTCTGCGGATGCGCACGCGATCAATCTCCAGCAATCCGTCGACCCGCCGAACCGCGGCAACAATTTTGC
>QIAB01000060.1:75011-79315 GCA_003225455.1 Acidobacteriota bacterium | reverse complement strand
CGATGGTCCGTCGTGCCAGCCTCCAGCTCACATAAACAACTACACCTGCGACGAAGAGCGCGGCGACGGGATCGGCATCGCGAAGCCAGCCGATACTGTAGGTATGGCCAAGCATAACCAGCAACAATCCCAGCACCACCACCCCGCTCGACCAAATGTCGGTCGAGAAATGAAGCGCGTCGGCTTCCAGGGCCTGGCTGTCATACTTAGCGGCGATTCTCCCCAACGCGCGCGAGCGCCAGTAGTCAACGATCATGGAGAAGAACATAACCAGGAAGGCGGCCAGACTAGGCTCGATTTCTACATGATGAAAGAACAGGCGTTTAAAGGCTTCGTAGACGATCCAAATGCAGGTAAGCAACAGCAATCCGGTTTCGATGAAAGCAGAAAAATTTTCTATCTTGCCGTGGCCGTACTGGTGATCGGCGTCTGCTGGCTTGTCTGAAACTTGCACCGAAAATAGCGTAATGACCGCTGCGATCAGATCGAGTCCTGAATGCGCGGCTTCGGAGAGAATGCCCAAGCTTCCGGTGGCTAATCCGACAGCTATCTTCAGAGCGGTAACTGCGATTGCCGCTAAAACCGAGTTGCCGGCAACCCCGCGTTTTTCCGCGCGCATCGACTCAGAGCCGTAAATGGCCGGGGAACCGGACATAGCGGAATTATAGCCGCCGGGAGGAGAGATCCGATTTGCAGCGACGAGGCCCGTGAGATCGTCTCTGCGTAGTCAGAAGCCAAGAACGCTGACCTCTGCGTCTGTGCTAGGATTCTGCGAGCACCTTTCCATACATCTCTGGAGGATTTCCAAGTTATGCTTCACCGGGCATTCGTATGTCTGTTATTTGGCGCTTTGGCTTGGGGACAAGCTGCGAACCCAAAACCGGCGCCGCAAAAACCGACCGCTCCGAAGGCAGCGCCTGAGCCGGCTGCGCAGGCAAAGGCCGCTGAGGCCGCAAAGGTCCCGCCTGACGCGGCCGTGATCACCATCAAAGGCGTGTGCGACAACCCAACAGCAGAAGGAGCCAAATCGGCAGATTGCAAAACCGTGGTCACGCGCGCGGAGTTCGAAAGACTGCTGAACGCGGTTGCGCCGCAAATCCCCGCCAATGCCCGCCGGCAAGTGGCCACCAAATACGCCAACCTGCTCGTCATGGCGCATGAAGCGCGCAAGATGGGTCTGGATAAAGGACCACACTACGAAGAGTTGATGAAGATCGGGCGGCTGCAAGTGCTGGCGCAGGAGCTCGGGCAAAACCTGCAGGAGAAGGCCACGCAGATTCCCGACAGTGAGATTCAGGATTACTACAAAAAGAATGACGCGGCGTATCAGGAAGCTGATTTGCAGCGGCTTTTTATTCCTCACAGCAAGCAGTTGGAGCCGCCCAAAGAAAAACTGAGTGACGAACAGACCAAGAAACGCCAGGATGAAGCTGACGAGGCAATGAAGAAGGAAGCCGAGAGCTTGCATACCCGCGCAGCCTCTGGCGAAGATTTCGACAAGCTGCAGCAGGAAGCGTTCACCGCAGGTGGGCTCAAGGCCAACGCTCCTAGCACGAAACTGGGCAAGGTGCGGCGAAGCAGCCTGCCGGCCGATCAGGGCGCCGTGTTTGATCTGAAGTCAGGCGAAGTTTCGCAACTCATCTCCAGCCCGAACGGATATTTTGTCTACAAAATCGGCGAAAAAGATACCTTGCCGCTCGACAAAGTTCACGAAGAGATCCACAACGCCCTGCGCCAGCAAAAAATGCAGGATTCGATGCAAGCAGTCCAGCAGTTAGCCAACCCAGTGCTCGACGAGAAATATTTTGCTGAAGGCTCAGCGGCAGAACCCCCAGAAAAATCAGCGCCGCCTCCAGGAAACAAGCCGCCGGCGAAGGCTCCTGAATCTGGTCCGCAGTAATGGCCGAAACCAAACCAACTGTTCTAGTCACGGGGATCTCCGGAAATCTGGGGCTTCGACTGCTTCCGCAATTGGCGGAATTCAATATCGTGGGCGTGGACCTGAAGCCTCCCGAAACTGATCGTGCCGTGGTCTTCGAACAGATGGATCTCGGACAGGAGGAATCCTGCCGCCAACTCTATCTGTTGCTGCGCCAGAACAGCCCTGTAGCGGTCGTGCATCTGGCGTTCGTCATCGATCCGGTTCGTACCGGAGTGCTGGACGTCGATCGCATGTGGCAGATCAACGTTGCGGGAACGGCGCGGGTGATGGAAGCTATTACAGAAGCCAATCGCGACGTTTCTGTTGTAGCGAAATTCATCTTTCCCAGCAGCGTTTCGGCTTATGGATCAGACCTTTCGGGGCCGGTCACGGAAGATTTTCCTCTGGGCGCTCACACCCTGCCGTATGCGATCCACAAGAAGGAGTGTGACCGCGTGGTGCAACAGCGCGCGCCGTCGCTGCGAGGATGCAGCGTCTACATGCTGCGCCCACATATCTTTGCCGGGGCAAGTGTGGAGAATTATTTGGTTGGCGCGTTTCGGGGTACTCCCAACGGGAGAAGCGAGCGCGCCGCTCGCATGCGAGAAAAAGGCAAGCGGCTTCCCTGCATGCTGCCGTACGGCAGAAAATATTTGGAAAATCGCATCCAGTTCGTCCATGTCGACGACATGGCGCGGCTGATTGCTTTCATCTTGCGGAAGACGGAACCGGAAGCACAGCGGCTAACTATATTGAACGTGACAGGGCGAGGCGAGGCCTTAACATTCGAACAGTGCATTGCGATGGCAAAGGCCAGGCTTCTCCGCGTGCCTACCAAATCGGCGTTCCGGACAATGTTGAAGTTCCTCTGGAAATTCGGAATTTCCTCCATTCCGCCCGAAGCTGCTCCCTACATGACCGGCGAGTACACCATGAACACTGATCGCCTGCGCAATTTCCTCGGATCAAAATACGAAGAGATAATGCGTTACACGATTGCTGATGCTTTCGCTGATAGCTTTGGCTCTTCCACTCCGGTTGCAACCGGGCAAACTGCGGCGCGATAAGTTTCGGGCCCTGGTGCGACGGAGCAATCCGGTTCTGGGACATCTGCACCGAGTGTCCCTTTTCGGGCCTGACCTGTACCTCCGTGACGTATCTATTCGTTGACTACCATTCTAAAGTTTGCATCGCCACTATCGCTCAGCCACGCAAGTTGTGGGATCCCCAAACGAGGTGACAAATGCAACGTACCTGTTTTTGCGTGCTTCTCCTCCTAATCCTCGCATTCGCCGCACCTGGCTTTGCGCAAACTGGCAATGGCGCTCCCAACGGCGCTCACTACAATCTGAACATTATCGGCGTAGAGAATCCGAAAACCGATCCGATGACAGGTTCCGACCGGCACACCATTTTTGTGGCTCTCGGAAACAAGAATTCGGCCGTAACCAGCAAAATTTATCTCACTCAGGGTGACTTCCAGGTATGCGACGGCAATGCGTTCGATGCCGCTTTTGATTGCTCTGGGAATCTGATCCAGAGTCAGGGCGCCGTATTTCAGTTGCCCTGCAATACCAACTTGACGGCAGATATTACCTGCGCGGCTGGGACGGTATCAGCATCGTATCAGGTCTGGGGTCGCGCTCTCGGAAAGCCGGGCGGATCCGCGATTGTCACGACCTGCGCGACCGATCCCACGTATCTCGATGTCGTCTGTTCTACTGAGAACACTCTAGACTCTTTTACTCGAAAGAGTGGTAAGCAGACCTTCACAAATGTCACCAATGAGCTGACTTCGATCGTGGTCAGTTTCGATGGAGGGCTAACGTATCAGCGAGTCGCGCTGTTCTCTTCCGTCCTGCAGGACTACTTCTGGCAATACGCCAACAGCGGACTGAGACTGCTTCAACTGCGGTTCTACTTGATTTAACTCTCGTTCCGGTTGGGGCTGACGCAAAGTCGGCCCCCTCTTTTCTCGAATCAGGATTGAATTGGCTATGTTTCGAATGCATTTACTCGCGGCGGTTCTAGTTATCTGCGCTCCAGCGCATGCTGCGGGCACGGCCGTCTTTCGAGAGACCACCTACGACTTTGGCACGGTGAAGCAAGGTCAAAAAGTCACTCATGTGTTCCCTGTCAGGAACACCGGCGACACGCCTGTCACCATTGAGCGAGTCGAACTGCAAATGCCGGGAGTGACTGCGAGGTTTCGCCCACTGATCGCGCCGGGAGATGAAGGCAAGATCACTCTCGAGTGGGACACTTCGCATGTTACCGGTGTCGTGGAGGAAGAAGCGACGGTGCGGTTCGGTGCGGACTCTCAGTCACCCGCTACCCTGTCGGTGAAGGGAGTTGTTAAACCTCCATTGGAAATTCTGCCCTT
>QIAB01000060.1:62341-74988 GCA_003225455.1 Acidobacteriota bacterium | reverse complement strand
GCCCCATCGCAGGGAGAAAAGGCCGAACGCAAGCTGCGAATCGTCAACAACGAACAGCAGCCGATAGCCACTGCGCTGGCCGCCGCACCTGGGAATCATTTCGTCGCGTCGATAAAGCCAATCGAGCCGGGAAAAGTTTATGAACTCACTACGCAAGTAACGCCCACTGCTTTACCAGGTCACTATGACGAACAATTGTCGCTGGCGACAAATAATCCAAAACTGAGCCAAGTCATCGTTCCGGTCCACTTGTTCGTAAAACCTGACCTTTACGCGAACCCCGGCGTAGCTGATTTTGGCCGGGTGTCGGCCGATGAGCTGCGGAAGAATCCGGCAGTTCGCGAGTTGTTGACTCAGACTTTCCTGGTGAAGAAGCGTGAGGGCAGCTTTGCCATTAAACAGGTCAGATCAACTATTGAAGGACTCGATGTGAGAATCGATCCGAAGGAAGGCAAGAGTTCGACCTTCCGCATTGATGTGGCACCCACTCCCGAGAGACTCAAGGCTGGAAAGCTAGACGGATTTATTGTCGTCCTAACCGATGATAAGAAGTTTCCAGAGATCAAGGTTCCTGTGAGCGGTATGGTGTTCTGAGCTGCCCTTATCTGGTTCTATTTGTTCAGCACCTTGGCCTTGAAAGGGCTCGGCTTCAGCCGAGCCGCCAAGTCTGCCGTATCTCATCCCTCTCACAGAGCCGGAATAAAACCCAGCCTTCCCTGGTTTACCCTATGGAGGTGTCGAGCGATCGTTTGACGGCGGCGGCGTTCGAAGAGCTGGCGATGCCACTGTTCGACCAGCTCTACAACTTCGCTCACTGGCTCACGCAAGAGCGGACTGAAGCGGAAGATCTGGTGCAGGAGACTTATGTCAAGGCGTTGCGCGGGCTGGCTTCATTTCAACCCGGTACCAACTTTCGCGCCTGGATGTACCGCATTCTGCGGAACACGTTTCTTACTTCCCGCACCGGCTTGAAAGCTGCGGCCACGGTTCCGCTGGACGCCGAGGATGCGCCGGAGATGCCGGCAAGCTCAGGCACGCCAGAAAGCATCTTTATTGAGAAGTCGCAGCGGCACCTCTTGCAGAGCGCAATCGAAGAACTTCCGCTTCACTTTCGCGAAGTATTGCTGCTCTGCGAGGTGGAAGAGATGTCATACCAGGAGATCGCGGATGCGCTCGCGATCCCAATCGGCACGGTGATGTCGCGATTGTCGCGCGCGCGGAAAGTGCTGCGCGAAGTGCTTCAGAAGAAGCTTGGGAGCTGAAAATGGCCGATGAATTCGCCGCCAAACTAGACACATATCTTGACGGGGAGCTCCCCGCGAGCGAGATGAAGTCCATCGACATTCATGTGCGCGGTTGCTCCTCGTGCGCAGCGGATGTGCTCAGCCGCGTTCAGATGAAGCATGCTGTGCAATCCGCCGGAAAGCGTTATCAGCCGAGTCCCGAATTTCGGCAACGTATTCAACGGCAGATCGCAAGCCGGCCGCGCGCGTGGGTGAGCCGGGCGTGGATGACGGTTTCGGCAGTTCTGGCCATCTTGCTTATTGCGGGGTTGTTGAACTCATACATCGGACGCGAGCGCCTGCAGCAGGAGCAGGCCTTCAGCGAGCTCGCAGACCTTCATGTGGCAGCGCTCGCGAGCCCGAATCCGGTCGACGTAGCCTCATCCGATCGCCATACCGTGAAGCCGTGGTTTCAGGGCAAGATTCCCTTCACATTCAATCTTCCTGAGTTGCAGAATACGGAGTTCACGCTGGTGGGTGGACGCATTTCCTACCTCGAGCAGGCTCCGGGAGCGGAGCTGATCTTTCAAGTTCGCAAACATTACATTTCTGTTTTTATTTTCCAGGAGCAGGCGGCGCCAGCGCTGCGCTCCGGTTCCGGCGTGCGGAAACACGTTTCGTTCAATTACCAGACCTGGAATGAAGGAGGGCTGCGCTACATCGCAATCAGTGACACCACAGGCGAGGATATTAGTAAGTTGGCGCAGATGTTGAAGGCGGCGGCGAAATCGTAGGGCTGATGTTGGAACCGTCGAGCATCGCTCGACCGGACAGCCGGCGGCTGTCCCTACGTGGTTTGCGGAACTATTTTCTGCCTCGGTACAATCCTGCAATTCCGAAGGTGTAGGGCGTCCAGGAAACATGCTGGAAGCCGGCTCTCCGCATCCGTTTGAGCATTTCGTCCGGCTGGGGAAAACGCTCAACTGAAGCGGGCAAGTAGGCATAGGGTCCCTTCACACCGGAGATGACCGTTCCAACCGTGGGCAACACATGCTTGAAATACACGCGGTACAGCTTTCCAACGAATCCCCCTGGCTCGCCAAAATCAAGAATTCCGCACTCGCCACCTGGGCGCAGCAGGCGGGCGATCTCACGCAGGCCGGCGTCGTAATCAGCGAGATTACGGAATCCGAATGCGGAGCTCACTAAGTCAAATTGTGCACCGGCGAACGGGAGCCGCAGCGCATCAGCTTCGATCCAGCGCAGGGACTTGCCTCTTGATTTCGCGCTGGCGCGCTGCAACATTGCATGAGAAAAGTCCACGCCAAGGATTCTTGGGTGCGCCTTCCCGGCTTGGCGATCCAAAGCAAATGCCATGTCGCCCGTGCCGCAGCAGAGATCCAGAATCCGGGCATCTGGCCGGGCAAGGATATGAGTAAAAATCCGCGCCACCCTGCGCCACCACAATCGGTCTACATTGAAGGACAGGAGATGATTGAGCAGGTCGTAGCGCGGCGCGATGGCGGTGAACATCTCGCGGACAGCGCTGGCTGCAGCTTGGGTATCCCTAGTGCCTTCAGGAGAAGCGCCAATTACGTCGGGTTTGGAGTGGCTGCTCAAGTTTAGGTTGTATGCCGCCAAGCTTCGCTTGGCCGGACAGCCGAGGGCGGCTGTCCCCGCGTGTGACTATTCTGCTTGCGACAAGCGCCGCAGTTCGTCAATGGCTTCACACACCACCCGGTCGGGCACGTCGTTCGCGACTTCTACTTTGCCGATGGCTGTGGGCAAGACAAAGTGGACGACTCCGTCGCGAGTTTTCTTGTCGGAAAGCAGAAGCCGCAGAATATTTCGGCTACGTACCTCGATCTTGGGTAACGGGCCGAGATTGAGCACTGCTTCGCGAATGCGAGTTGCATCGCTTTGATCAATTCGCCCGGTAGTTGCAGTGATGTGTGCCGCCGCAATCATTCCCCACGCCACCGCTTCCCCATGTAAGAAATGCCGATAAGCTGTTTCGGCTTCGAGCGCGTGGCCTATCGTATGGCCAAAATTCAGCACGCGCCGCAGCCCGCCTTCGCGCTCATCGGACGAGACCACCTTCGCCTTCAACTTCACTGACTCCGCAATTACCCATTCGATTTTTTCACGGTTGCGCCGGAGCTGCTTCGCATCGACTTTTTCCAGGTACTCGAACAATTCCGGGCTGCCGATTACGCCGCATTTCAAAGATTCGTACAATCCCGCGCGAAATTCTCGTTCCGGCAGTGTGCTGAGAACGGAGGGATCGATCAGCACAGCGCGCGGTTGATGAAATGTTCCAAGTAGGTTCTTCCCTCCTCGCAGATTAACGCCATTCTTGCCGCCGATCGATGCATCAACTTGCGCCAACACGGTCGTGGGAATCTGCACCAGATCGACGCCGCGCATGTAGAGCGAGGCGAGCAGCCCTGCCGTATCTCCCACGACCCCACCGCCGAAGGCAATGATCATGGCGTCGCGATCAGCGCCCAGCCGCAGCATTTTCTCTGCCAGGGCCTCCACGGTCGCGAGCTTCTTGTGCGGCTCGCCGTCGCGCATTTCGATAACTTGCGCGTTGAATTCTGCGGCCGCGAGTGCATGGAGCAGCCTCTTGCCCCAGCGGCGGTGGACTTGAGGGACGGTAATGACAAATGCCTGCTGGGATCGATGGTTCGCGGGCGTGGCCCCCCCCGCCACACCCAGATCACGGAGAAGCGCTCCGGCCCTGTTCAACAGGCCGTCCTCAATCACCGCTTGGTACGGCCGCGGAGGAACCGCGACAGTCACGCGCATTCCAGAGTCTCCACTGGGCATTCATCATAGCGTAATCGCACCGGCAGCCGTCGTTCCGGCAAAGTGGTAACATTTCTGGCGATATGGAGTGCGCTCCAGCCGAAACTGATTTCGTAATCATCGGCGCGGGAATTGCCGGGTTGCGTGCCGCTATTGAGCTGGCGAATGCCGGACGCGTGGTGGTGCTGGCCAAACGTGAGGTGAAGGATCCTGCAACGCAGTTGGCACAAGGTGGAATTGCCACCGCACTGAGCGATGAAGACGAGATTAGCCTCCATCTGCAAGACACGTTGAACGCTGGCGATGGACTCTGCAATGCGGAAGCCGCCAGAATCCTGGTGGAGGACGCGCCGGAGCGATTTGAAGAACTCATTGAGTGGGGAACACAGTTTGACCGCGAGGGCACCAAGCTTACTTTCGGACACGAAGGGGCGCACAGCCGCAATCGTATTCTGCACGCCCACGGCGACTCGACGGGACGTGAAATTCTGCGGGCCCTGGTCGCCAAGGCGAAAACGTTAAAGCACGTTTCAGTCTGCGAATTTGAATTCACCACCGATCTCTGTATCGAAGACGGTCGCGTGTGTGGCTTAGATCTGATCAACAGCAGCGGTGAGATTGGGCATATCGCGGCTTCGTCCGTGCTGCTTGCCAGCGGGGGCATGGGGCAGCTTTACCGCAACACCACGAATCTTTCGGTGGCAACTGGGGATGGCGTTGCCATGGCGTTTCGCGCTGGCGCAGAAGTCAGCGATATGGAGTTTATCCAGTTTCATCCTACGGCACTTTACCTGAAGAACGCCCCGCGGTTTTTGCTTTCGGAAGCGTTACGCGGTGAGGGTGCCTACCTGCGCAATCTCGAGATGCATCGCTTTATGCCCAAGTATCACCCGATGGGCGAACTTGCGCCGCGCGATGTGGTGGCGCGGGCTATTCTGCATGAGCTAGAGGTCAGCCCGGCGAAGGATCCAGTCGTCTATCTCGACCTCACACACCTGAAGGCGTCGCACGTGAAGGCGCATTTTCCGCGCATCTACTCGACTTGCTTGCAGTACAACATCGATATCACTACTGATCTCATCCCGATCCGCCCGGCCGCGCACTACGCCATGGGCGGCGTACGTACGAACCTTGAAGGCCGCGCCAGCCTGCCTGCGCTGTATGCAGCAGGCGAGGCCGCCGCTACAGGCGTGCACGGCGCCAATCGGCTGGCCAGCAATTCCCTGCTTGACGGTCTCGTTTTTGGCGCACGGGCGGGGAGGAAGATGCGTGACGAACTTCGTCGTGGCCCAGCCAAGGCCAGGATTAAGCCGCGCGTAGCTTATTCGAACGGGCCAGTCGACGCCGGACTCGAAGGGCTTGTGCGCGAGATGCAGGAGCTCATCTGGGATAAAGTTGGGATAGTGCGCGATGGAGCAAAACTCAAGCACGCTATTTCGCATTTGGAGCAGCTAGCGCCGCGTGTAGCGCGCCCTAAGACGCGTCGTTCTTACGAAGCGTCGAACATCCACACGGCTGGGCTGCTGGTGGCCCGTTCGGCGCTGGCTCGAGAGGAAAGCCGCGGTGCTCACTATCGCACGGACTTCCCGGCGCACGATGATAAGAAATTTTTGAAGCATTCAGTCGTAAAAGGGGAGAGGACTTGGTTTGAATAACTGAAACCGATCTTTCGCCCCGTTGGCTGCTTCATCGCTTCCCGCTCCCGTAGGCATCGTCGATGACCCGCAGCGTACCTACACATCGCCAACCTCTAAAGAAGGTCCGTCGCCAGTCTCATCCTCAGTTTTCGCTTTCTCACCGCTAAATCTACCGACGCCTACGGAAATCCATATTGAGATTACAAATTCCTCCAACAACTCACAGCCAAGCACCTTCAAGCCTAAGCAGAAATGGCAGATACATTTGGCCAGCATATTGCTGTAGTCATGGATTACAAGGGGGAGCCCAATGCCACAGGAGATTTCCATCTCCTACCAGGCGGTTAAGAGCAAGGTCTACAGATTGATCGACGCCATGGTGGAAGGTTCGAAGACTGAAAGCGAGGTCCGCGAATCCATGCGCCGCTGGTGGATGCTAATCCACCCTGCCGACCGTCCCGTAGCCGAGAAGTACCTCGCGATGGTGCTGTCTCGCTCCAACGCAACCCTGGGTGCCATCGGCGACGGCCTCTTTGCCATAAAGGATTTCAAGGCTCTGCGGATCCACGACTCGGAGAAAGTCTCCAAGATTGCCGCCAGCCACACCAATTCAGCGGGTTTTGTTAGCTGAAGTTCGCCTCTTCGTCTCTTTTCGCCGCTTCGTCTCCTAGCCCGGTTCCGACCGGGCTTTTTTCTCTGGCCTAGGCCTAGTGCTGATTCATCGAACCGTGTAACGCGTAATGGCAACCGCACCGAATTGTATTTAGCCAATGCGGGTGCTACCATCCGAGGTGTTTATTGCTGGAGGCTGATTTATGTCGGACAGAGATGGCAATAGTGTGCTTTGGTTTCTAGCAGGGCTTGGACTGGGAACGCTGGCAGGAGTTCTCTATGCGCCACGGCCGGGAAGCGAGACTCGCGAGGCGCTGCGCTCGAAGGCAGAAGAGGGCCGTGAATATGTGCGTAATCGCGCCCGCGAGGCGCGTGATCAGGCAGGGCAATGGGTGGACCGCGGCCGCGAGGTGATGAACCAGCAGAAGGAACAATTCCGCTCGGCTTATGAAGCTGGGCGGCAGGCTTATCACGAGACAACGACCAGCGAAGGCGGCAGCGCGAAGAACGTATAGCGCAGGTTCTCCGTCTCGGCCGAATATTGATCGGCAGAACGGAGCGGCAAAAATGGAAAATCAAACTGTTTTGAGCGCCTGTCTGGCCCTGACGGCAGCAGCCGTGGCCTTGCAGGCTGGCATTCTGGTTGCCCTGTATCTCGCGGTCCGCAAGAGCAGCGCTCGCATGGAAGCGTTAGCAACGGAGGTAAAAACCAAGCTGCTGCCAACCGCTGAGACTGTGCAATCCATGCTGGTGGACTTGCGCCCGAAGATTGAGACTGTGCTAACCAATGCCAGCGAGACATCAACCATTATTCGTGGGCAATTGGAGCGGCTTGACGCTACGGTAAACGATGTCCTCGACCGTGCTCGTCTGCAAGTGATCCGCGCTGATGAATTGCTGAACCGCACCATGGATCGCGTGGAGGATGCCACAGAAGCAGTTCACAAAACTGTGGTCTCACCTGTGCGCCAGGTCTCTGGATTGTTCCGCGGCCTGTCGGCTGGAGTCGAAGCGTTTCTGGGCGGACGCCGGCGGCGGCGCAACGAAGCGTCGGTTCAGCAGGACGAAATGTTCATTTAAGCAATACGAACTTTAAGGCAGTCCGTTCCGCTAGTTGATCGGCAGCTGGGCGCGAGTTAGCTCGCCCGCCGCCAAAAGCGCCAGGCTTCGAGATGACCCCGAAGCGAAGCCCACATTCCTCATCCACGCCTACTTCGCACGCAAAATCAACTGCGTTCCGCTGTCCAGGTGAACGTTACCGCTGCTGGAGGTAATCACGGAGCCTTGAGCGGAGTCCTGGAGCGAGAGTCCTGCCATCCCTACGACGCCTTGACTGGATGGACTTAGTGGGCCCACTCCAGCGCTGGCGGCTGTGCGAGTATCAGTGGGCGTGTTGCCGGGGTAGCCAGCCCCGGTCGGTGGAGCTCCCGTGCTGCCGGTTCTGGCTCCTCCCACGCCGCCTTGAGCCCCGCGGCCGGAGGGCACGCCTCCACTTTCACTCAAAGGCGATCCGCCCCCAGTTGCTGCAGCTGCGGTCTGCTCGGGTTTGGCAAGAGCCTGAATTCCGCCGTTGAACTGCAAATCGCGGCCGCCCTTCATTTCGACTTTGTCGAAAGCGATTGCGACCATCGATCCAGACTCATCTTTGCCGCGAGCCTTGGCGTCGGTGACGTGGCCGAGAACTTTCGCGCCTTTGGGGATCACGGTGCTGCCGTCTTTGGATCGCAAGTCGATCGTGGTCTTCGCGACGACTTGATCGCCGGACTTGGCTTTCTTGGCGTCGATCGATTTGGCTAGTTCAGCAGGGATGATTGTGCCTGCAGGAAGCTGATTCGCGGCAGCCGCGTTGGGTGTAGAAGCGCCCTGAGGGCTCGCAGCAGCTTGGGGATCATTTGGTGTCTGCGCCAAGCAGGCACCCAGCAAAAAGGCTGTAGCACACAAAGAAGCTGGAAATCTCTTCATGGTGAATTCCTTTTTAACGATAACGCTGAGAGTCAGATGCAGGATGGTGGGCGCAGCGTTGCGTGGTCCGGACAGCCGGGGCGGCTGTCCCCACGTGGCCTGTGGCGATACGGGCTGGGCAACTTTTCAGACGATCCAGCCGCCGCCTACGACGATGTCGCCGTCGTAGAACACCGCAGCCTGGCCGGGCGTGACTGCGCGCTGCGGCTGATCGAAAGTCACGAGCACTTCTCCTGCGCTGGACTTCTCAACAATCGCCGAGGCGGGCTCGTGGCGGTGGCGAATCTTGACGGAGATCCGCATCGGTCCATCAATGTCCTCGACAGAAATGAAATTCACGTGACGGGCCCGCAGCGTGCGTGAGTAGAGCTCGTCCTGGTTCCCGACGACCACCTGGCGGGAGTTCCCCTTGATCTGAATCACATACAGCGGCGAGCCAGTAGCCACACCAAGGCCCTTGCGCTGTCCAACGGTGAAGTTGTGAATGCCGGCATGCTCGCCAATTACTTCGCCATTCGTGGTTACCAGTTCGCCAGTGGTGTCAGGCAGAGCATCGCCGCGCTCGGCAAGATAGGCATCAAGAAAATTCTTGTAGTCGCCGCCGGGGACGAAGCAGATCTCTTGCGAATCGGGCTTTTCGGCGAGCGCGAGGCCGTACTGGCGAGCCAGTTCGCGAACTTGCGGCTTGGTCATCTCTCCCAGCGGAAAGAGCGTTCGGCTGAGCTGCTCCTGGGTGAGGCCGAAGAGAAAATAAGTTTGATCCTTGGCGCGGTCGTGAGGGCGCTTAAGCAGCCAGCGCCCTAGCAAGTCGTCGAACTCAACACGGGCGTAATGGCCGGTAGCAACCGCATCAGCTCCAATTTGCCGCGCAACAATGAGTAGCTGATCAAACTTCAAGTGATTGTTGCACAAACTGCAGGGGATGGGTGTGCGTCCTGAAAGGTATTCTTCGACGAAGGGACGGACTACGTCGCGCTCGAACCGGTCCTCATGATTAACAACGTAATAGGGGATACCGATTTGTTCCGCGACGCGCCGGGCGTCGTAAACGTCATCGAGCGAGCAGCAGCGGCCCTGCACGGACTCCGGCATTCCCGGATGGCCAGCGAGACGGCGCTGGTTCCAAAGCTGCATCGTGAGGCCGATGACATTGTGCCCCTCTGCACGCAGCATGGCCGCGACGGTGGAGGAGTCAACTCCACCGGACATAGCGACGGCGATGGTCTGGGAGGACATGTAGATATTGTAAATGGGGGATGGGGGTTGTCAGGGAGGATCGGTATTGGTTGTCCGGGGATGAATAGCGGGGTCAAGATCCAAGAGGTCGAGGCGTAGACAGAACCTAAGCCTCGAATCGCATTTCATCATGCCGAGCGCGTTCGTCCTCTTCCTGGGCATGACGATCCCAAGACCGGGCTATTCGCTCGAGCATCGAGCTTGTTCGCGGCCAGACTCGCGTTGCCTTTGCCCACTCTCTCTCCTGACTAGCTTTCGCGCGCTCTCGTCCTCCACCCTCATAGATACCGCGGCTTTGTACACCCTGCATATTAAAGCGTTCAATTTCGATTCCTTGCTCGGCGTGCCCCGAAGCCATATCCTCGATCAAATCTCGCACTACCCGATGCGGCCATGCACATCGCCCGGTGAGTAAGCGAGAACATGGCCCACAAACTCGTCTGTGATTTCGGCGCGATCTGATTGTTTCCCTAAACGCCGGACTTCTTCAACCCAACCTCGTAGCGTCTGCGCATCAATCTCATTCCCTTGTGCACCTGGTACAGTGCGAAATTCGCTTAGTAATCGATAAGCCCCTCTTGCTCGTGCCCTCAACTCCTTAGTGGGCTCCCGAGGCTCGCCCTTCTTGGCCTTGAACGCGTCGCACAACAACCCGACGTAAAAGCCCGGATCCTCAGCCATGACCTGGTGGAGAGTCAGTTGCCGCTCGCGATAGCCGAGAAGCGGAAGATAGGCGTATTCGCGCATCGCAATTTTAAACCTCGGAATCTCAGACCTCTGCTGCAACGCTTCGAAAACGCGTTCAAGCTCATAGACGAACCGACTCAAGTTTTGCGGCTCCATAGCGTTCAGTTCGGCTACGGCAGAATCTAGAATCGTAAACACCATAGCCGCCGGAATGCGGCCAATTTCATAGTGCAGAGCTTGGATCGCTGCGACGGCTCTTCCGGCTCCCAGATATTTCTCAGCGGCGAATCACACGCTTTTTCGCCTCCAATAGATCTCCTCGACTTCAGGTCCGAGGGATGCCACAAAATCCCAGGACGGGCGCTCATCCTGCCAGCCTAGAACGAGAGTGACCAACCGCTCAGGCTCCCAACGGTGCTGTGTTGCCCATGCGCGGATCAAGCTTTCCCATGGGACTCGAAGCTTCAGCGCAGCTCGCGCCGATAATACCGCCGCAAAAACGTTTAGCTTGCCGGCCTTCTCCATCGCGGTTTCCACAAGAAAGGAGAAGTCGTCGACCCTATCGATAACTGAGGCGGCGGAAACGGCCACATGGTCGGGAAGCGCGGCGGTTTCAGCCAAGCGGAGAAGATTTTCCATGCCGCCGACCTGGATCAGGCCTCGAATTGCTCTTGTCCGCACCTGCTCTACGAGATCAAGTTTTGGATGTTCGTCCCCATTTTGAGGGATGTCCGGATGATAATCGTTGAATAACCACACGACCTGTATGACAGCATCCGATGGTTCCAGACGACGTAGCAGAGCCTCAAAGGGTAGCAACTGATTCTCATTCATTGCCCATTGGGCGCTGGAGTAAGCACGGTGTCGGGCGAGTTCCCCCCGAAGCGCTGACCCAGCCAGCCGGACCGCCTCGCGGTCGTGCTCCGACCGAGAGTCCCACCCACCCACCAAAACGGCCGGTATCAGTTTCTTCTCCCCGGCCCACTGCGGATTCCGTGCAGAACCACTAGGAATTCGTCTCGCCAGAATAGTGACGCTGCGGCCAGAATACCGCGCTATCTGGTCTGCGCGTTCCGAGGCTCCAGCCTCTCGATATCTCGGCTCTGCTGTTGGGGAGATTACCTCGTGATATCCCGGCAGGAGTTTGAGCACCAACGGCCATCCTATCTCTGGTACCAGCTTGATGATTTGGTCCAATGCAGCGATCCGCTGAGACAAAGGCGCATTTGTGTTCGGATGCCATGCGACCAAAATGTCCCGCAGACTGTTGATTGGCCGGTTCATCAGTTTGCCGCCCGGATCAACTCTGGCCAATTTCGCGAGCGTCAGGGTGGCATCGACAATGTACTGAGGATCCCAAGCCAGAGTCTCTAGTGCCCACAGCAGGCCAGTGTGCGGACTCTGAGAGAAGACGGGATCTTTATCTTGGAAGATCGGGGCGATTGTCGAACCATTACCCTCGAGCATTCGCCCGAGGGCTGTCAACAAAGGGCGGGGGGCTGCCTCCATAAGCAGCGTCAACTCACCGTGTAGACTCGCAATCCTCCGATAGTCGGCTGCTAGGTCTGGTAGGTCGGCGACCAATCGTTCCACGAAATGATCGAGCATACAGTTCGTGTTCGTGAGACGTAGTTGCTCATGCAGTACCGCCATGAGTACAAGCGTAGTGGCCAACCCTGTGCGTAGCCAGCCGGAGTGTTGCAGCCTTTTTCCTGACAACTGTGCGTACGGTCGTTGATCTTCGGGAAGTTCGAGCGCGGGATCAATTTCGCTGAAGACAGCCTGTATCACCTCACGCAGACGAAGGATATCGCGTTCACCCACCAGGGGCCCGAGGTGGGCGAGCGCATCAACCGGGGCGCGGACCTTCCATACGTCCCCCTCCTTTTCAAATGGTGGATCCTGTGTATTCAAGAACGGAAGAAGCTCGTTCTCGTAGTCTGAATATGTTTTGTAAACTGAACCCGCAGCCAGCCGGACCGCCTCGCGGTCGTGCTCCGACCGAGAGTCCCACCCACCCACCAAAACGGCCGGTATCAGTTTCTTCTCCCCGGCCCACTGCGGATTCCGTGCAGAACCACTAGGAATTCGTCTCGCCAGAATAGTGACGCTGCGGCCAGAATACCGCGCTATCTGGTCTGCGCGTTCCGAAGATAAGCCCATCGTCTTAAGACTTTCGGCAAGAGCTCTGGTCGTGGGTCTCTTTAGCACTGCCGCGCCTGCCCGGTTGGGGCTATCACGACCAATTGAGACAAGTGTTGGATTTCGTAGGGCTAGACGCCCTTCATGATTTCGAGCGCTCCCCGTGGGTAAGAAAACCATTCCAGTTTTCTGCGCCAGTTGACCCACTGCTTGCTCTGAATCGATAACCAGCGTCCTATCTTCCAGAAATTTGCGTACTTCTGACTCTCCTGAGCGAATTGCGGCGACAGCAAACGCAACGACTTCTTCCCCGGAGTCAGCCTGCCATACATAAGAA
>QIAB01000060.1:61488-62203 GCA_003225455.1 Acidobacteriota bacterium | reverse complement strand
CCCCTACTGCCGGGCATTGTTCAATCCAATCTTCGAGCATTGCACCATCAATTGCGCGTACGTCTTTCCACAGGTCTTCTGCCAGCCTCTCTTTTCTCCATGCATCAATACTCATAATCGTGTGCACCCAACGGTGAGGGGTCACGAATATGAACGTCGTTACTGCGGGATCTACTGCTCCCGGATTTGCTGTGCGCTTGGTGTAATCTCCGTTAGCTTTCCCAAGATAGTCGGCCGAAGTCCCCATCTCCCAAACGGAGTCGCCCTCCGGCACGTACAGTGAACTGCTGAGCGAGTTTAGACGACCATCCCATCCCGGTATTTGCGCGGAATCCCCCGCTGGGAACCGAAATGCGCGGATATCTGTCGCCGAGGCACGGACAAGGTCTTTTATAAGTGCTGGAAGGTCCGACTGAGCGGATAGTGTTTTTGCCCAACGCGCTAAATCATCGGCAGTAATCCACTTCACGGCGCTACCTCGAAGTCTCGGAATAAAATTTTACTCCTAGACGGTTGAGGGCGCCCTCCGAGCAATCGTCCCCCTTCTCAGTAGTTCTTGGGCTGGGTCATACTGAACCAATTGCCGCACGGATCTTCAAAGACCGCTTCCGCGCTGTAGAACTGATCTTTCGGTTCGGAGCCAGGGTGTACTTCTGCGCTTGTCCTATACCCAAAGGGCTAACCCGCCAAGTGCTAATTGCTAACCGCTTCTTTA
>QIAB01000060.1:59547-61477 GCA_003225455.1 Acidobacteriota bacterium | reverse complement strand
ATAGCTCGCGCAGGCGGGCGAGGGTTGCGGGAATCAGGCTGAGGGCGAAGTCCACTTCTTCTTTCGTATTCTGCTTGCCCAGGCTGAAGCGCAGGCTGGCGCGGGCGCGGTCCGGCGAGAGTCCCATCGCGGTCAACACATGTGAAGGCTCGATCGCTCCAGAGGAACACGCCGCGCCGGTGGAGACGGCCAGCCCCTTGAGATCGAGCGCAATCACCAGCGCTTCGCCGTCGATGTAGTCGAAGCAAATGTTTGTGGTATTCGGGACTCGGGGGGCGCCTTTGCCGTTTACTTGAGTTGCCTCGACCCCATCGAGGATCGCCTCTTCAATTTGATCGCGCATTGCTGTCATGCCGGCGAGTTCGCCATTTCGCAATGCATTTTGGGCCAGTTCTGCTGCCTTGCCCAAAGCAACGATTCCGGGGACATTCTCCGTGCCGGCGCGACGAGAGCGCTCATGACGGCCGCCATAAAGCATTGGCTGGAGAATAGTTCCCTTGCGGACATAGAGCGCACCGACCCCTTGCGTCGCGTGCATCTTGTGTACGGAGATGGAGAGCAGATCGCAACCTATCTGCATTGCGTTGATCGGCACCTTCCCTGCCGCTTGCACCGCGTCGGTATGGAAGTAGACGTCGGCTTCCGCGCCAATTTTTCCGATTTCGTCGACTGGCTGGAGCACGCCCGTTTCGTTATTCGCCATCATGATGGTGATGAGCTTCGTGTTCTTACGGATGGCCCGGCGAACATCATCGGGATCGACCAAGCAGCGCCCATCGACGGGAACATAGGTGACTTCGCAGCCCGAAGCATCCAGCTGCTTGCAGGAATTCAGCACGGCGTGGTGTTCGATGGTCGAAGTGACAATGTGATCGCCGGGCTTGGTGAGGCCGAAGATGGCGAGGTTGTCTGCCTCAGTGCCACCGCTGGTAAAGACAATTTCCGAAGCACGGCAAGCTAGAAGACTTGCAACCGATTCGCGCGCGCGTTCGACGGCGGCCCGCGTCTCCTGCCCATGATGATGGATAGAAGACGCGTTCCCGAAATGCTCGCCGAAGTACGGCCGCATGGCCTCCAAAACTTCGGGGAGGACGGGCGTGGTCGCGTTGTTGTCGAAATAGATTCGGCGCATCAATCGATATTTTACGCTCGCTTGGCCGCACGGGGAACTTCCACGTAGGGCGTGCTGTCGGAATTTAACCACGAAGGGCGGAAAGATGCCGCGTCGCGGCAAGAAACGACTTGTCACCTCCGGGCATCCAACAATTTGGAGGTCTCATGTCGCAGGAGCGTCTGGATACGGTATTGCGCTGGATTACTCTTCTTTGGGTTATAGCTACTCTGGTCCTTATTACCGCTACCTGGGTGAGTGTGCCGCAGCTTCTCAGTTAAGGCTTTATTTACCAAGGCTTTTTTTGCGACCTTTGCGATACTTCCCTGTTCTTTGCGGCTAAAGTCGTTGAATCCGCACTTGAGACTCGCAAGACATCAACGGTGACGACGTGTCGGCACGGCTGACGAGATTCGGCAGTCCCTAACCAGAACGCACATGCAACGCTGAACCATTTCAATCAGTTCCCCTCAATTCTTCTCTTTCTCCTTTCGGCCACGCGCGTGCACATGCCCCTACGCGTCTCCCCAGAACTGCACGTGTTTGGTTTCAAAATCACCGACTCGTTGCGTCCAGGGAGACAACCATGCTCAAGAAGTGCGCGAACCCGATGTGCCCGAATCCGTTTCGTGTTCTCAGCCAGGGCAAGCTTTTCCAGATGGAGGTGGATGATTTCGTTGCGTGCGCCAACCGAAGAAACAGGTCGCCGCGCCGCGTGGAGCGCTACTGGCTTTGCGACCGATGCTGCTCCTCACTCACCCTAACATTTGAGAAAGGTCGCGGAATGGTGACGGTGCCCCTGCCCTCCCCCCAAACGCC
>QIAB01000060.1:58982-59522 GCA_003225455.1 Acidobacteriota bacterium | reverse complement strand
TTCTGTTCGAAGATCGCGTTAAGGCGATGAAAGGTCTGGTATGGAGAAGTCAAGAGTCTATACGTGTGCGATTTGCGGGGAGGAAAAGCCGGATCACGATTCCTGGTTCCTGCTTGCCGAGAACCACTGGGAAGACAAGCTGAAAATCTTGCAGTGGAACGAACGATTGGCTAAGTCTCTGGCGCTGGCCTGTGGCCCGACCCATGTCGAGGAGTTAGTCATCCATTGGATGACAACTGGGAGCCTGGATTATCCGTTTGCGCGGACGAGCACCCGGCCAAGGTGGAGGTCACGCCAGCCATGGAGTTCAAGCCGTGACCTGGATCTGACCGGGGTGCGCCAGATTGGTGAGCTCGCAGTAGATCGCGAGAGCCTGGAACGCGTGCTCGGGGAGGACCCGCAGTCTCTGCAGACCGTTCTTGACGCATTGATGGATGCTTTGCGGCAGGAGGCTGGTTCGACAGGCGTGGATATCGAAGCTGAAGAAGAAGAGATTCTCGTCCCCCAGGAGGTTTAGAGGCCTCGAGGTGCCGGGAGGAC
>QIAB01000060.1:37740-58908 GCA_003225455.1 Acidobacteriota bacterium | reverse complement strand
GCGTCTTTAGATGGTGTCGGACTTGCTTTAGCGCACCGCGGGTGCCGAGATGGACGTTCGCCGTTTCCCATCCCATAGCGAACAACAGGCGGCATTCATCCCGACTCTTTGGCAAGAGATCGAGCTCAATTCGGGAGCAGTGCGGCGAGAGCCGCCGCACAATCCATCGTCCCCGTAACTGCACAAAAGGATCGGGCGCTCGTACTGCATGGCTGATGATCGCCTGATACAGAATTTCCGTCGGCCCCTCGCATTCATTTGCCCAATAAACAGAAGACGCCACCAAGGCCTAGCCTCACGCGCGATCTTGCCACCATGGCATTCGGTGAGTGCGACCAGCCGAACATGCCCAAGGCTTCCCAAGCCAGCCACGCGGCGGACTACTCGATAATTGAGAGTCTGCTCCCCAAGCAAGTGTTCGAGAGCTTCGCGCGCGCTCGCAGGAATATCCGACTTCACCTCTGGCAATGCATCCATCTTCTTCCAAAACGGCACCGGATCGCGCAACTCGTTCATGGCGAGTTGCCGCAGCCACTTGTGCTCTTCTTCCAGCACGAACGCTCCGCCGTCTTCCGCGAGGGACTTTCCGTAGCCATCGAGGATTGCCTCGCACGCCGCTTTCGGCTTCAGAGCAAGGTGCCCTTCGTCGGCGGCCAGGATGGCGCTAGTCGCCAGTCGCACTAAATCCACTGTATAGGGCAGTTCAGTGGCTTCATCGAAATCGTTTATGCCCCAAACTAGTCGGCCTTCAGCGTCACGCCAGGTTCCAAAGTTTTCAATGTGCAGATCGCCAACCGCAAGCGCCTTGGGGGCTTTGGCCAGATCCGGACAAAACTCGGGCCAGATTTGTATCCAGCGATAAAAGGTCGCGCGAAGAAACGGAAATGCAGCTTCGGCCATGTGCTTGTGCTTGGCCCGCAGATCAGGTTCAACAATAGCCGTGCGCCGGCGCAGCCATTCCTCGAACCGCCGGGTTGCTTTGACGATGTTCATGCTGGCTGGTGCGTCACGATAGTGCGGGCGTAGACGGATGTCAATGGCCGCCGGCGACCGGTGTCAAGACAAAGACTGCAACGGCAATCCACGCTATGGCTTGTAAGGTCACAAGCAGGAGGATAAGAAAGTAGGACAGCGAGGGTCTGTCGGGAATTGGGGAAAGCCCCAGTCTGCTGCGGCGTTCCGCTTCGCGCTCGAGTCCTTCATCAGCACCGTCGCGGTATAAGTTCCTAGGCTAATTGTGAGGTCGGCCAGTTCACCTCAGCGGCTAAAAGCCGTCATTTCTCTGGCGGAACTTACGGCGCACCTGAAGGCGCGCCCTTTCAAATCGCCTCTAAACTATGGCGTCAAGTTTTGGGACGCGACACCGGGCATCTGAGCCTTAAGTCTCTCTAACTGTGGCCCCACTGACACAACGTCCCTAATCTCCCACGAACCCGCCCACCGCCGGTCATTCTAAGCCACACTTTATCAACAGCATAGGCTTTGGCTCTCGGTCTGCCTTCTCGTATACGCGCAGCACAGCGAGGCAGAACGATGAAAGCCCAGAACGGAATCCGAACCGCGACCTTGCTCCTGGCCGCTACGCTTTCGTCAACACTCGTGGCTCAGGATCTCGGGGCCGTTCGACCCATCCGGCAAGTAGTGGTCAGCATTCCAGATCGCAAGCTGGCGGTTCTTGAAGACGGAAAAATCATTCGCACTTTTCCGGTTGCGGTCGGCGCATCGGTTAGCCCAAGTCCCCGCGGCGAATTCAAAATCGTCAATCGCATCGCCAATCCAACTTATTACCACCCTGGCTTTGTGATCCCTGCCGGAGCCAGCAACCCCATCGGCACGCGGTGGCTTGGGTTGAACCGCAAGGGTTACGGAATTCACGGAACCAATGAACCGACCTCGGTCGGCAAAGCTGTCTCGCATGGCTGCATTCGCCTCGCAATCGCGACATGGAACAACTCTTTCGCATGGTCAGCGTAGGTGACACGGTGCAAATCCGCGCCGAGCGCGATGACGAAGTTGCCCAGATTTTCGGTGGAGCAGAATTAATTGCCCAGGAGCAAACCCCAGCCGCAACAGGTGTAGGCGAAGGGCAGTAAAGGTTGTGGATCGGAGGAACTCATGGAACTCGCAATCACAGCTATTGCAATTATCGCCGGAATGGCTTTCTCTCTGGCCGTCGCATTACTGGTTGAAGAGCTGATCTTCGGCAAAGTCTTCCGCCTGATCTTTGCCCGTCAGGCGGTCGCGGTCAAATCCGGGCGCACGCGCTAACGTGAAAAAGGAGAACTTATGCTGTTCCTGAAATATTTGCTTACCTCGACCGGCATTGCCATGATCGTCATCGCTGCTGGAATTCTCGTTTACGACTTCTATCTCGAGATCAAACATCGCCAGGCACAGGCGATACCGGAAGCGACGCCAGTTCCGGCTCCGCACATTCGCTGGCGCGCCAGTCTGGCTCTGGCGCTTCTTGCCTGGGGACCACTGTTGATCGCGGCAGGAATTGTCGTGGTCCCCAGCGGAATGGCCGGTGTTCGGATTAGTCAAACTAAAGGCACGCTGCCCGGAACGCTTTATCCCGGCGCGCACTTCATAACTCCACTGGCTGAGAATGTCGCGTTGTTTGATACTCGCGATCAATTATTCACAACGGGCGAACTGGAAGATGGCAAAGCCGCTGCCGCTCGCAAAACCGAGCCACTAAATGTTCAAGCCAAAGAAGGACTCATTCTCGGTCTGGCGATCACCGTTCGCTACCGCCTCGACCCAAAGCATCTCGACTACATTCAGGCGAACCTGCCGCAGCCGGTGGAAAAGGAAATTGTTCCCGCGGTTGTAGCTAGCGTATGGCGCGAACTGGTTCCGAATTACACCGTGCGTGATGTATTTGCAGCCAAGCGCGAAGAAGTGCGCAAGCGGGCTGCCGGAGCCATCACGCAGAAACTCGCTGCTGATGGGATCGTCGTGAAGGAAGTCATGCTGCGCGATATTCAGCTTCCGCCAGAATATGCAAAGGGGCTGGAGAACCTGCTGCTCAAGGAACAAGAAAACGACCAGATGGGCGTGCAAACCGAAATCCAGGAAAAACAGGTGAGGCTATCGGAACTGGAGGCCGAAGCCGCAAAGGCTCAGCAAGTGAAGCAGGCCGAAGGCCAGGCCCAGGTTCGCGTTCTTGAAGCCAAAGGCGAAGCCGATGCCATGCAGTACACCTTGCCGCTGAAGCAGAAACAAATTGAACAGTCGAAACTCGAGGCCGAGGCTCGCAAGGAAGCTACGGTCAAAAATGCAGAAGCGATGGCTGAAGCCAAAGTGATCGACAGCAAAGCCGAGAATGAGCGCCGTAAGCTGCTGGCCGAAGCCGAGGCCGACCGCATTCGCGTGACCTCCGTGGCCGATGCGGAGCGGATGAGCAAAGAGGGGGCGATTCTCAAGCAAAATCCGCTGCTGATCAACAAAATCGTCGCCGAGAAGCTCTCCGATAAATTGCAAATCATGATGGTGCCGGCAGACGGAAAATTCTTCTTCGCCAATGACGTGCTTCGCAGCATGAACATGGCGAACCGCACCAGCCAGGCAGAGGAGGCGCAAGACCCGCCAGAAAAGTGAGCTATTGGGGGCGGCCTGCGGAAGAGTCCCGGCCGAACGCATACGAGCACATGACAAACTTGTCATTTCGAGCAAAGCGAGGAATCTACTTTTGACAATTTGAGGACGAGCGCAACCCGCAGCATGACTCCAATCAGTACAGAGCGCTATGGCAAACGAAAAGCACAGCGCGATTTATAATGCGCGCATCCCGCAGATGCCAACGTCGAGATCACGCTTTGCGCGCGTTGCGTGCTCCTTGTCCCTCATGCTTCTGTTGGCCGCCAACGCCACAGGGGCTGAAAACTGGGCCTCGGCTGAAGAGCAACTGGCGGCAAAAATTGCCTCGGTAACCGGACCCGGAACCGCCTTCATTGATTTCGTCAATCGCTCCTCTCTCACTCGCGTGCAATCTGATGACATCCGGCGCGGCCTTCTGACTGCGCTGGCTAACCGCGGCGTGCGCTCTGCAAATGCAGAGCAAGCTGCCGCAAACGTAAAGGTCACGTTCTCCGAAGCCCTGCAAAACTACATCTGGGTTGCGGAAATTCATCAGAGCTCCAACGAATCTGCCGTGGTGATGGTTTCCCTTCCCCGGCCCGAAACGCAACTTACAACACATGAAGCGACCGCACTTGTCATCCACAAAGTGCTGCTCTGGTCGCAGCCAGATCGCATTCTCGATGTTGCCGTTATTGACGGCAATCCAGCGCACATGGCCGTCTTAGACGGCAACGGTGTCAACATATATAAGCTCCAGGACACGCGCTGGGAGCCGGAGCAATCCTTGCCTGTGAGTCATTCACACCCGTGGCCACGTGATCTGCGAGGCCGGCTGGTGCTTCGCAAGGATCATCTTTTCGATGCCTTCGTTCCCGGCCTTTTCTGCAGCAGCACCGCAAAGCCGCCGCTCGCACTAACTTGCTACGAAAGTGATGATCCCTGGCCGCTGGGAACAGAGCAATTCGTTCTGAATGCTTTCTTTGCCCCGGCGCGAAATTATTTTACTGGCGCATTGACACCGGGTATTGGAAAGCAAAAGGCAACGCCGGCATTTTATTCAGCCGTCCCTGTGCCACGTGACAAGTATGTCTTGTGGCTATTTACGACGGTGGATGGCCAGGTGCATCTGTTGGATGGCATCACGGATCAGAGTGCGGGAAAGCTGGGTTGGGGCAGCGACATCGCAGCTCTGCGGAGCAATTGCGGATCGGGTTGGCAGATCATAGCAACTCGCAGCGGCAGCGAATCGAACGACTCGATTCGCACTTACGAGTTTCCCGATCGTGAGCCGGTTGCGGCAAGCCAGCCGCTCGATTTCGATGGCGCGGTTAGCGCACTCTGGACGGAATCGAATGGCGCCACCGCGATTGCTATTGTGCAGAATTCAGGAAGATATGAAGCGTTCCGCCTCAGCATTGATTGCAGCCACTAGCCTGCTGATCGCCACGGGCTCGATGGCCGCTACGCGTCCACACTACGGCGGGACCTTGCGCATAGCAGTGCAGAGCGCACTAACGTCGCTCGATCCTGCGGACTCAACCCAGCCCGACTCACTCACTCGCCGCAATCTTTCGCGCCTAATGTTCGATACTCTCGTTAATGTGGATAATCGTGGAACCCTTCAGCCGGCGCTTGCGACGTCCTGGGAGCCCGAACCTGGAAATCAACGCTGGCATTTCTATCTTCGCCCGGGGATTACGTTCTCCGACGGGACGGCATTGAACTCGGATGTAGCGACCGCTTCTCTGCGTACGGTAAATCCAAACTGGAAGGTTTTCTCCAGCGGAAATGCGGTAGTCGTCGAGTGCGATTCCCCGAATCCACACTTACCGGTCGAACTAGCGCTGCCACGAAATGGAATCGCCAAACGCGAAGGCGGTAAGCTGCTGGGCAGCGGTCCGTTCGCAATCAGCCATTGGGATCCGAGCAAGCAGCTTGAGCTTTCTGCTCGCGATGACTACTGGCGCGGGCGCGTGTTTCTGGACTCGATTGCGATTGAGATGGGCAGGAATTCTCGCGAACAGTTGATCGAGCTTGATCTGGGCAAAGCAGACGTAATTGAGATCGCTCCCGAGCAGGCGCATCGTGCAGCCATGGAGGGACGCGCAGCGCGAAGCTCCGCGCCATTCGAGCTGATGGCGCTGGTCTCTTCTCGCGATCCCCAAACCCCTGATGAGGCGCGCCAGCGGCAGGTGTTGGCGCTCAGCATCGATCGCGTTTCCATGAATAACGTTCTCTTGCAGGGCGCTGCCGAACCCACGGGGGCGCTGCTGCCGGATTGGATGACGGGTTACGGATTTCTTTTTCCAATCGAGGCTGACCTCTCACGTGCCCGGCAACTGCGCGGTGAGATCCGCTACGCGCCCTCGTGGAGCTTGGGCTACGACGCAAATGACGCGTTGGCGCGCGTGGTTGCGGAGAGAATCGCGTTGAATGCCCGCGACGCCGGACTTTCCGTGCAGCTTACGAATGGCGCGACATCCGATTTGCGGCTGATCCGTATCCCGCTTGCATTGCTGGACCCGGCATTATCATTAACTAAACTTGGCGGGATCTTGAAACTGCCTCAGCCGAAGTTTGCGAGTGATGCGTCTTCCGATCTATATGCGGCGGAGAGTTTGCTGCTTGAAACTAAGCGAGTCATTCCACTTCTACACTTGAGAACCACAACAGCGGCGGCTGCCTCTGTGAAGAACTGGACTGTAGGCCCTACTGGAAACTGGCGCCCGCAAGATGTGTGGCTTGCAATGGAGAAGCCATGAGCTTCCGCCGGCGGCTCTTAATTGTCTTCGGCTTTACGGTCTGCTTCTCGATTACGGCCGTGACCTGGATTGTTTCCGTTTCCACGCGGCGAGCCTTTGAACGCGCGGATCGAGAGCGGACAGCCACGCTCGTAGCGCAATTCCGGGATGAGTTTAGCCGGCGGGGAGAAGAGGTCGCTCAACGTCTGGAAGCCATCGCACATAGCGACAGCGCAACCCGCATGGCACTGGCCGTCACTCGCAGCACGCCGGACTACGGTGCTTATCTGAATGAGGCAAAATCTCTAGCCGAAAGCCAACGGCTGGATTTTCTCGAGTTTGTGAATTCTCAGGGCACGATCATCTCTTCCGCTCAATGGCCGGCAAAGTTCGGCTACAAAGAAAACACTCTGCCATCTTCCGTTCCCAAGGAAGCATTTCTCCGCCAGGAAGAACTGCCGGAAGGCGCAGCGCTGGGGCTGTCTGCTGTCCGGCAAGTCAAGGTGGGCGATCAGCCGCTCTACGTCGTAGGTGGCAGGCGGGTTGATAAAAACTTTCTCGGCAGCCTCGGGTTGCCGGCAGGAATGCGCGCGATGTTCTATCAGAATCTCGGAGGCAACTTTTCTCCTCAGCTTTTGATTAGCGCTTCCGCCACGGTTCCGCAACCTGAGCGGATCGCGCCGCTGATCGAGCAGGTTCGGCATCAGCATCAGGAGGCTTCGGAGCTTGTTCAGTGGTCCTCTGAATCCAGCGACGAAGAGGCCATCAACGCGATTCCACTTTTTGGGTTGGACAATCAGCTATTAGGCATTCTTGTGGTCGGCAACTCCCGCAAGCCCTATATCGAACTGCAGCAGCACATTCGTTCCGCCGCGCTTATTTCTGCGGCGGCGGGAATTTTGCTGGCAGTTCTTTTTAGCGGATGGGCCGCCGCTCGTGTGACCCGCCCCGTCGAGCAACTCGCAGCAGCAGCGCATGAAGTTGCGGATGGCAACTGGAACGCGCAAGTTCCGGTCACGTCCGCCGACGAACTTGGCGCCCTCGCCGAATCATTCAATCGTATGACTCGCGAGTTGCTTTCGCAAAAGGAGCAATTGCTGCAGGCTGAACGCGTCGCCGCCTGGCGCGAGCTGGCTCGGCGTTTGGCGCATGAACTGAAAAATCCATTGTTTCCTTTGCAGTTGACGGCCGAAAATCTGGTCCGAGCGCGCGATCAAAGTCCCGCAGTTTTCGACGAGATGTTCCAGGAGAGCTCGGCAACGCTGCTGGCAGAAATTGCAAATCTGAAAACGATCATTTCGCGCTTCAGCGAATTTTCCAAAATGCCGCAGCCGCAATTTCAGCCCATAAAGATGAATGAGGTGGTGCAGAATGTCGCTCGCTTGTTTCAGGCGCAGCTTCGATCACGGGAGCATGCTCCGATAGAATCCAAACTTGAGTTGGCGAACTCCCTGGACCCGATCGCCGCTGATTCCGAACTCCTGCATCGTGCGCTGTCCAATCTGGTTCTAAACGCGATGGATGCGATGCCCAAGGGCGGGACGCTCACATTACGCACACGCCAGGATGGCGACCGTGTGTTCGTTGAAGTCGCCGACACCGGCTCGGGTTTGACCGCGGAAGAACGCCAACGCCTTTTTACGCCTTATTACACCAGCAAAGCGCACGGCACCGGCCTCGGGCTGGCGATTGTGCAATCCATTGTCAGCGACCATGGCGGTAGAATCAGCGTGCAGAGCGAGCCGGGAAAGGGTGCGACGTTTCTGATCGAGCTTCCAAGAAATCTTGAGAGACTGTCTGCTGCGAGGGCAAGCGACGCGATTAGCGCGTCAATTTGAGGAGAGTGACTGTGCCGCAAAAAGCACATCTACTGATCGTCGACGATGAGGCGAACACTCTGGCTTCGCTCGCTCGCGCGTTTCGCCTTGCTGGTCATGAAGCGACGGTTTGCGATAACGCGGCCAAAGCTTTCGACCTGGCCCGCTCGCAGCATTTCGATTTGATTCTCTCCGATGTGGTCATGCCTGGCAAAGACGGCCTTTCGCTCTTGGCTGATCTCAAATCGCAGGAGGTTGCTACGCCAGTAGTGATGATGTCCGGCCAAGCGCATATTGAGATGGCGGTTCGCGCAACCAAGCTGGGCGCTCTTGATTTTCTGGAAAAACCAATCTCCACCGACAAGCTTCTTCTCAGGGTCGAAAACGCGCTCAAACTCCAGCGTCTGGAATCCGAGAACCGCCACCTCCGCCAGCGCCTTGGTAAGCACGAGATCATTTGGACCGGCGAAACCATGAAGAAAATCATGGCGAAAGTGGAGCGCGTGGCTGCGAGTGAAACGCGCGTCTGCATTCTTGGAGAGACCGGAACCGGGAAAGAACTTGTCGCCCGCACGCTCCATGAGCGTAGCCCGCGCGCGGCTGGCCCATTCATCACGCTGAATTGCGCAGCAGTTCCGGCGGAGCTGATCGAATCCGAGCTTTTCGGTCACGAAAAAGGATCGTTCACTGGAGCCGCTGGTCGGCATGTCGGAAAATTCGAACAAGCAGAAGGTGGAACTATTTTCCTGGATGAAATCGGCGACATGCCTCTGCCCATGCAGGCGAAATTGCTACGGGTGCTGGAGGAAGGTGAAGTCGAGCGGATTGGCGGCGATAAAGCGATTCCCGTAAATGTGCGGGTCATCGTAGCCACACACCGTGATCTCGAAATGCTGGTCCGCGACGGCAAATTTCGCCAGGACCTTTTTCATCGCGTTTACGTCTTTCCATTAGCATTGCCGCCATTGCGCGAGCGCCGCGAAGATATTGCTTCGCTTATCGAACATTTCGCCCGCCAAGTTTGCGCTCAGAATAATTGGAAACCGATTCCGTTCTCGCCTGAGGCAGTCCGGTCTCTGCAAGAGCATGCGTGGCCGGGAAATGTCCGCGAACTGCGCAACGTAGTGGAACGTTTGCTCCTGCTCTCGTCAGACGGCGAGGTTACGCCAGAAACCGTCGAATCTGCTCTGCCGCCCGCTTCCGGCGAACGCTTCGCCAGCGGCGGCTCCGGTCCGCTCGCCGAGCGCGTCCAGGGCTTCGAGCGCGACGTGATCCTGGCCGAACTCAAGCGCCATCACTACCACATCACCAATGCGTCGAAGGCACTCGGCCTGGAGCGCAGCCACTTTTACAAGAAAGCCGAGCAGCTTGGGATTGATCTGCGCGCTCTTCGCCAGGACGCGGGCGCGGCGGGCGAGTAGGCTCTACGCTGCTGGTATTTGTTTCTCAATCGTGTCCGCCGATGCCGTACAAATTCGCCGTCTTACCGAACAAGATGCGGATGCATTTTTCCGTCTACGGCTCCAAGGCTTGGAGCATGAGCCAGAGGCCTTCACCGAATCCGCGGAGGAGTTCAAGCGCGCTGGGATTGAGCAAGCGGCCAGGAATCTCGCCAAGTCTGACACCGACAATTTCGTTATCGGGGCATTCGTCAACAGGCTCCTGGCAGGTCTCGCCGGCTTCTATCGCCACAAGCATGCCAAGACGGCCCACAACGGAACTATCTGGGGCGTCTATGTAAGCAAAGAGCATCGCCAGGAAGGTTTAGGGCGAGGCCTGCTTGCCGAAATCCTTCGTCAAGCCGAATCCCTGCCTGGAATTAAGCAAATTCTTGTCAGAGTCGGCACTGAGAATTCCGCCGCCAAGCACCTGTACCAATCGTTAGGATTTCAGACCTGTGGATGTGAACCGCACGCGCTAAAGGTCGGAGGTAAGTATGTGGATGAAGAAATCATGGTGTTGCAATTTGGACGCGTCAGGAGTTGAAGTGCGCCTTCAAATGTTGTCGCGGACAGTGAAACGTCAGGGTAACGACAGTGCCAATTACGCTGCTGTCGCAACACCTGCGACTTGGCCAGCTCGCTTCCTTTTGCTTGCTTCCACAACGAGCCTCCCATCTGCCCATTCGCTAAATGAGATATTTTCGAAGCCAGCGCGGCACAACGCAATTCTCAGTCCTCGTTTCGTCTGAAACGATTCTGTCATGCCCGTGAATGATCTCACCGTGCGGCCGGTACAATAGAAAATGATTCCGTTCGCAATTACGTACAGCCGAAACAGCGTGGGAATAGGTTTTGGAAAACAATTGCGCAATTCCGTCATGGTGAAATTCCAGCGATGAACACTTATCGAGAGCCTGCCGCCCGGCAGTAACACGCGATGGGCTTCCGTAAAGGCTTTGGCGATGTCCATGTATGGCACACCAGCGTTTGAGATTACGCGGTCAAAACTGCCATCGGCGAATGGCAGGGATTCACCGGCGGCTTGCCAATAGGTGCGGCCGGGAAAGCGCTCTCGCGCGGCAGCGACCCGTGCGCCATTTATATCCACTCCCGTAACATCATCAGTGGAAACTACGTTCCAGGCAAGTAAATCGTGTCCGTCACCGCAACCCAGATCGAGTACTCGCATACTCACAGCTTTCGACGTGCACCCGTTCTAATAACATATTCGCAAGACACACACAACAACTTTGGACTTAATCGGCGGAGAGTTACGCCATAAAATACTTCGCCGCCGGATGGTGAACGACAATCGCCGAGGTCGATTGCTCCGGCTCCAGTAAGAACGCGCTAGTCAGGCGCACGCCGACGTTTTCTTCGGGACGGAGCAAGGCAAAGAGTTTGGTCTGGTCTTCCAGGTTGGGGCAGGCAGGATAGCCGAACGAATAACGTGATCCACGATATTTCTGGTGAAACAGATCGCGGATGTGCGGCGAGTCGTCTGCGGCAATGCCCAACTCTTCTCGCATTAGCTTGTGGTGATATTCCGCCAGAGCTTCGGCGGTTTCCACGCTCAAGCCGTGAAGGTAGAGGTACCGAGTGTACTCGCCGCCCTCAAATAGCCGCTGCGTTTCTTGTGACGCTTTCGCTCCCATCGTCACAAGAGAAAGCCCGATCACATCAATCTTGCCAGATGATTTCGAGGCAAAGAAATCTGATATGCAAAGCCTGCGGCCTTCTTTTTGCCGCGGAAAAGTAAAGCGCACGATTTCTTTGTAGGCGCGGGCGTCCTCGCTCGTGCCAGGGGAATCCGCCAAGCTTCGCTCGGCCGGACGGCCGGGGGCGGCCGTCCCTAAGTGTTTACTGCCAGGGGCCGCGGGTTCATAGACGATCACATCATTCCCTTCGCTCTGGCAGGGAAAGTACCCCCAAACTACTTGCGGCTGGAAAATCCCGCTCGCGATTACTTCTTCTTCCAACTGCTCCTTGATTGGCCGAAATTTCTGCTCCACCAGCCGTAGGTAGTCTTCTTGCGACGCAGTTTTCAATTGCCACTGATTTTTGAATAGCGCCGTGTCGTTTATGTAGCCAAACAGTTCGCGCAGATCGTAATCTTTTTTCACGCGCACGCCCCAGAATGGAGGCACGGGAATATTTGGTGCATCGCCGACTACCGGGCTGCGCTCTGCGAAAAGGGGTCCGCTCTCTTCATCAACGGCCACGGCCTTCGCATATTCCTTTACCTTGCGGCCCTCCTGCAGGCGAGTTTGTTTCCTCCCGTCCAGTGAAGCCAGGTCTTCCATGATGTGCAGCCCGCCGAAGGCGTCGTCGGAATAAAACACGGCGTTCGAGTACTCGCGCCGCAGATCGTCTTCCACGTACTTGCGTGTCAGCGCCGCACCGCCACAGAGCACTGGGAAATCGAGCTTCTGGCGTTGCAAATCCTGAATCACGTATTTCATTTCCAGCGTGGATTTCACCAGGAGCCCGCTCAGGCCGATCGCGTCGGCTTTGTGCTCCTGGGCCGCCTTGATGATCGCGTCTGCCGGCTGCTTGATGCCCAGGTTCACAACGCGAAAACCGTTGTTGGTGAGGATGATGTCGACAAGATTCTTGCCAATGTCGTGGACGTCGCCCTTCACCGTCGCCAGCACGATGGTCGCTTTCTGCGACCCGGTTTTCTTTTCCATCTTCGGCTGGAGGTAAGCTACCGCCTGCTTCATGACGCCGGCAGCATCAAGCACCGAGGGAAGCTGCATCTTTCGCGCGCCGAACAGGTCACCGACAGTCTTCATTCCGTCCAAAAGGACCGTATTTATCAAATCCAACGGCGTATATTGCCCAAGCGCTTCTTCGAGTAATACTTCAAGAGATTTTTTGTGCGCGCCTTCACCGACGGACTTCTCGCCATTGATGATCGCGAACTTTAATTTGTCCTCAACCGACAGCGTCTCGACGTGAGCAGTGGTCGTAGCCTGAATTTTGCCCTTCGTTCCAGCAAAATGCTGCATATAAATTTGCAGCGGATCGCCGGCAGATTCGTCGCGATAGATTAGTCTGCGCGCAAGCTCAACTTCTTCATGAGGAATTTTGTACAACGGGTAGATCTTGGTGTAGTTCACAATGGCCATGTCGAGACCATGATCTACCGCTTCGTGCATGAAAACGCTATTGAGGACGCGTCGCGGATAAATATCGAGGCCGAAGGAAATATTGCTGACGCCGAGAATCGTCTTAACTTCCGGCAGTTCTTTCTTGATCCGTTCAATGGCGTTAAGTGTCTCGATTCCTGCCGTGCGATATTCTTCCTGACCGGTTGTGATGGGCAAGGTAAGCGCGTCGAAAATGAGATCAATCGGACGGATCCCGTACTTCTTCGTGGCGAGATCGAAGATGCGTTTTGCAATGGCAACTTTCTTGTCGGCGCTAAGCGCCATGCCGTCTTCATCGATAGTTAATGCGATCACCCCCGCGCCGTAGCGCTTCGCCATCGGCAATACTTTGGAGGTGCGCTTCTCACCATCTTCAAGATTGATGGAATTGATGATGGCCTTGCCCGGGATCCGTTTCAGTGCCTCTTCGACAACATCCGCTTCCGTGGAATCCACCAGAATCGGCGCGGGCACACGGGTTGCGATTTTTTCCAGGATCGAAGTGATGTAGCCCTTCTCATCCTCGCCGACAATCGCGCAGCAAAGATCGAGCATGTGGGAGCCGTCGTTCACCAGTCTCTTCGCGAGGGTCAGGATGTCATCGTACTTTTGGCCGCGTACCAGGTTGCGGAAGTGCTCGACGCGCGTAGTCGTGTTCATTTCTTCCGCGACGATCAGGGGCTTGGGATCGAGATCAAGAGGAACGGAGGTGTAGGCGCTGGATGCAGCGGCGGTTGGCTTCACTTCCCGCTTAGCAGGCTCGATTCCGGCGACTGTGCTTACCACAGCCTTCAAATGCTCAGGAGTCGTCCCGCAGCAACCGCCAACGATGCGGACGCCGTAGTCCTGAACGAAGTGTTTGTGATACGTTGCCAGTTCTTCCGGTGTCAGTTTGTAAACTGCGCGACCACCGTCGTTCTGCGGGAGTCCGGCGTTGGGCAGAACCGAAACATCCTTGCTTGAGTTCGCGCCAAGGAAGCGAATTGCATCATTCATCTCGACCGGTCCGGTGGCGCAGTTCAGACCGATGATGTCTACATCGAATGGTTCGAGCGCAGTCAGCGCGGCCCCAATTTCGGTTCCCAGCAGCATCGTGCCCGTAGCCTCAAGGGTTACTTGAACTGTGACCGGAAGCCGCTTTGCAGCTTTCTGCATCGCTTCGAACACCCCAACCACAGCGGCCTTCGCTTGAAGCAGGTCTTGCGAAGTTTCAATTAGAAGCACATCCACGCCGCCCTCGATCAAGGCGCTCGCCTGCTCTTCATAAGCTGCAACCATGTGATCGAATTTAATGTGTCCGAGCGACGGGAGTTTGGTAGTAGGTCCGATGGAGCCGGCAACAAATCGCGGCTTATCTTTCGTAGCGAACTGTTGCGCAACTTCTTTGGCGATCTTAGCAGCCGCAATATTCAGTTCCCCAACTTTATCCTGCAAGTCGTACTCAGCCAGCACGACGCGAGTTGCGCCAAATGTGTTGGTTTCGACGACGTCACACCCGACGGAGAAAAATGCTGAATGAATGTCTTTGATGATGTCCGGCCGGCTGAGAACGAGAAGCTCATTGCATCCTTCCTTGCCCCAGAAATCGTCGACACTGGGATTGCGGAACTGGATGTTCGTTCCCATCGCGCCGTCGTAGATCACGACGCGCTCACGCACGGTTTGGAGAAAGTCAGGCATCAGCACTCAGCGTTTAGAAAAAGCGTCGTTGGTCGTTAGTCATTAGCTGAAATCACTGCCGTTAAGTGATAGTGTCGGCCAACGATGAACGACGAATGACCAACAACCAAATTCCATGCACAAACGCCGGCCCCATCAGGACCGGCGTCATCAGTTCGCAGAATCTTGTTGAACTTCTTACTCTCCTGGCGCGACCATGGCCGGGGCGCCGGCCTCAACTTCTTCTTGATTGAAAACGGCATTTGCTCCCATGTGCGCTGGCATGGGCGCCAGCATCTGCTCCTTGCGATACACCAGATTGCTGGCACTAAACGCCGCAACCTCAAAGCCGTGGCCATGTGTGATGGCGTCGGTGGGACATGCCTCAACGCAATATCCACAAAAAATGCAGCGGTTGTAGTCGATGTTGTAAACCTTGGCGTAACGCTCAGCGCCGCTTACCCGGTGTTCAGCCGTATTTTCCGCAGCCTCGATGTAAATGCAATTCGAAGGACAAGCGGCGGCGCAAAGAAAGCAGGCCACGCACTTCTCCAGCCCATTTTCGTCGCGCTGCAAAACGTGAACGCCGCGGTATCGCTCCTGAACCTTTGCTCCCTTCAGCGGCCCCGGCCCATCCGGATAATTCTCCACCACCGTGGGGGCAAGCATCTCCCGAAAGGTGATGCTCATGCCCTTCGCGATGGCGGCAATGTTTTTCAGGACCGGCATTGCTTATTAGTATAGCGAAACCACGCTGCCAGCGCAGTTCCGAGGCAGTGATTGACCGTTTGCTCACGTCGAACGGTTGCTGTTAACCATCAATCTGATTAAGGAAGTTAACGGATGCCGCGACTGGTGTAAGGGATTGACACGGTAAGAATCACTCCATCGCCAGGAACTTAATGCAAACCGGCGAAGGTGCGTCAAGGACATGCCCGGTTGACGTTAGCCGCCCTGTGCTTGAATCGATTCGGAAAACAGCGATTTTGTTCGAGCCTTGGTCAGCCACAAACAGAAAGGATCCAGTAGGGTCAATTGCAAAGCTACGCGGCGTCTTGCCCTCGGTTGAAACGTACTCGACAGCTTTCAGCATGCCTTGCGCGTCGATTGCAAATACCGCGATGCTGTCATGCCCGCGATTAGAGCCATACAGAAACTTGCCGTTTGGATGTACTTCTATTTCAGCGGTGTCATTCTTACCTTTGAAATCCTGCGGCAACGTTGAGATCGTTTGCTTTTCCTGTAGTACTCCATTGGCCGAATCGTACGAAAGCGCTGTGACTGTCGATCCCATTTCATTGATCACATATACAAATTTGCCGCTGGGATGAAAAGCGAAGTGGCGGGGGCCGGAACCAGGCTTGACTTGGGCGAACGGTGGAGTATTCGACGAAAGCGTGCCGTGCGCCGCATCGAAGTGGTAGACGAGCAATTCGTCCAATCCAAGGTCAGCAGCGAGAGCGAAGCGGTTATCCTTGGAAACTTCGATCTCGTGTGCGTGAGGCGCTTCCTGGCGCTCAGGATCGTGGCCGCGACCCGTGTGTTGCACGAAGGCTGACGGCTCACCCAGGCGCCCGTCTTTGCGAACGGGAAATGCCGCCACAGAGCCGCCGCCATAATTTGCTACCAGGACGTATTTTCCGGTCTTGTCTAAAGTCACGTAGCAAGGATCGGCGCCGCGGGATGCCACCTCATTCAACAGCGTAAGTCTTCCCGTCTTGCGATCGATGGCAAACGCGCTTACGCCACCACTTTTCTGTCCCTGGTAATCAGAAACCTCATTCACTGCATAGAGAAAGCGGCGTGTGCGGTCGACGACCAGGAATGACGGGTTGGTGGTCTCGGCAACCAACCCCAGCGAGTTAGATTGCCCTGTCGCGGCATTGAAGCGATATGCGTAGATTCCCTTGCTCGTCGGTCCTGTGTAGGTGCCCACATAAACGAGGTAGGAACCCTTCGCATTGGTCTTGGGCGCCCCCCAGACAGAAATCGCTGTGAATAGAAGCGCGAGCACCGCAATGGCAATTGCAATCGAACGTCGTGTCATTCATTTCACCTCTGGCTGGATTGCGGCACTGCGGGCTCTGGCTCCAGGTACACACGCCCGGCAATATTCAGCCAGGGCACGACGAACTCAGTGAATCCATCGTGTGCGACGGGCTTGAGGGAGTCGCAACAACCGTGCTCGGGAGTCTCGAAACGAATGGAGCGATAAGATCCTTTGACCTGTACTTGCACCTGCAGTGGTTCCTGGGCGTAGTTGAGCAGCTCGACAATTCTGCCCCGGGCGCCAGCCGGGCGATAGAGTACCGCAACAGTGGTTAAAGCATTCCAGAGACTGATCCGCATTTTGTGATTATCGATAAGTCGGCGGATGTCCTGAGCGAACATTTCGGGATCGGCGATTGGTTCTGAGATCTCGATGATGCGCCCTTTGCCTACCGCATACGATACCGATTGTTCGCTCAATCGAATCGGCCGAGCCAACTGCCAAGGATAGGAGCCGTGCGAGTCCACGAGAACTGTGACGCCGCCTTTTTTTGCGAAATCGGTGAGTATCTCGGCTTTTTGCTTGTCGAAAGCAGAAAATACGACGACGACATCCACGGCTTCAAGACTGCGAGGACTCAAGTCGGCTGGACGCACAACGCGCAGACCAATGTTGTGCCGAGCCAGTAGATTGATGGGCTCGTAAGATGCTGTGTTGTCCTCTGCGACGACCGCTACACTTGCCTCGGAACCGAGATGCCGTTTTGGATGCTGAGAGAAGAAACGTAAATAGGGTTTCACCTGATCCCACAGAGCCCAAGCGCTGGGGTTGTTCTGCGCCAGGCCCGTTTCCAGCCTCTCATGAAGAGACAAGACTAGGTCCGCATCAAACGCGCCTGCCTCCGCCACAGCCAATGCATAGTCCGGCGCGTCAGGACCGTGCTGCTGCTGCAAAGCATCAGTCAGGTCCCAGGCGAAGCTGTAAAGCGGGACCTGTGCCGGCCGGAACGCCTGCTCCAATCTCACGAGCGCCAGGTTCGTATCGAGCCAGGGCTGAGCTGTGGGGCTGGTCGCTTCAAGAACGCCATTTCTCTTTACAATGAGCGTCCCTCTCACCTGCGGCTGTTTTCCGTTCGGATTGACAACCAGGAATATAAGTTTCGGGTAAGCCGACCTTAGCTTCCGAAGAGATTGATCTATCTGGTCCGGATGCGCATCGCCTGGATTCACAATGATTCCGGCAAGTCCGCTCCTAGCCGCCGCTTTTGCGACAGAAGAAGCTTCGCTCATCGCCACCTCGGCATAGACGCGATAGCCCCGTTCGGCAGCGCTCTGAACCGAGGAGGGCGCAGCTGCATTCCATGGAATGACGATCTCATTCACACCCAGGCGTTTCGCCGGAGGCGGTACTGGTTGGGTCCAGCGCACGAAAACCTTGCTCCATACAGGAACAGCAAACAGGACGACAAACACTGGAATAGCCGTTTTGCTCATCGGCATTGATTCAAGTATTGCTCATTACTTTATTTCCCAGCGCAATGGTGGCGCGGGTGAGGACGTCTGCGCTCCATCTAAGTCCCCTGAAGTGGCTATGAAAATGAAAACCCTGCCCGGTTCCCGTCAGGTTCGCTTTATCAATACGAGCCATTCTTTGAATTTTCAGATGCCATCACAATCTGCGGTCCACTGGAAACCGTTTCCACCTGCGCATCCGGCGAAATCCAGATGGCGGCCGTTCCCGGTATAGCGTTGACTAATTCCCTTCCCTTATCGGAGCCCAACAGCAACAGAGTGGTTGAAAGCGCGTCAGAAGCGGTCGCGGTCTTTGCCACGGCGGTCACGGCAAAGGTCGTTTTCGCCGGCGAACCGCTGTCAGGATCAATAATGTGCCCCATTGGATCGTTGCCAAGCACGCTTGGCGCTGTTTGCTCAGAAGTCGAAACGCTATTTTCAAGCAGCATGACCTCAGGATGGATTTTGTTAGAAGGGTCTCTCAAGCGTACACGCCACGCAGACTGGCCCGGAGGGGAACCCATCCCATACATGGTGCTTCCACCAGCGTTTACCAGAGCACGCACAATACCGCGTGAGCGTAGAACTTCAACCGCACGATCCACCGCATAACCTTTGCCGATAGCTCCGAGATCAATTTGCAGACAAGGGGAGCGGAACTCAACTCTATCCGGAGGGGTCAGCACTATCTTTTGATAGCCAACGCAGCTTTGAAGCATTTTTTCGTCTGCGGAAGAAGGGGCATCGCCACGGTTGACTGCTTTCCAGAAACTCACTAATGGTCCCACTGTAATATCGAACTTGCCTCCGGAAAGCCTCGAATACCGTAATGACTCTGCGATCACGTTATATAAATCGGGAGGCACCGTTTCCGCATGAAAATGCGCGGTGCGGTTCAGGCGGCTCAGGGCACTGTCAGGTTTGTAATTGCTCATGATGCCGTCGAGCTGAACAATCTCCCGAAAAGCATCGTCGATGGCGGCCGAGGCGCGCGCAGGAGAAGCGTCATAGGCAACGATCTCGAAAACCGTGCCCATGACAAACTTCTTTTTGTGCACGAATGCCGGACGATCGCCCGCGCATACCGACGATGCGCTGAAACCTAGAATCAAGCTCAGCGCAAGCCACCTACTCCAGCGCATAAACCTCCCCGTCAAGACTTGTCAGATAAATCGCATCTCCGGTGAGCACGGGGGCCGACTGGACAGCGCCGCCTAAGCCAGCCCTCCAGGTCACACGGCCGGAAGCGATCTCCAGAGCCACAAGACCGCCTGCCTGGATGCAAATCACGCCATCTCCAATAACCGGAGGCGCAGTCACCACTTCACTAACCTGCGTCTTCCATCGCAATCGACCAGTCTGGATTTCCAGCGCATAGAGATAACCATCCTTGCTGCCGATTATCGCCAAATCGCCCGTGACCGCGGGAGAAGATGCAATACCCAGTCCGGTTTCATACTTCCACCGCACAATCCCGGTGTTTGCATCAAGTGCGTAAAAGAAGAAATCTTCAGAACCGATCAGAACCGTTTCAGCGGCGACCGCGGGCGAGGAATCAATGCCGTTTCCCGTCTCAGTACGCCATGCGACCTTGCCGGATGCGGAATCAATGCTATACACGTTGCCATCGCCGCAGCCGAAATAAACTTGGCTCTCAGTGACGAATGGCGTCGAATAGATCCGGCCGCCGAATTCCTGAGTCCAGCGCTTGCTTCCAGTCTCTGCATTCACGGCATACAGCCGGGCATCAGCGCTGCCAAAGAAAACCACTGCGTTGCGGATTACGGGGGACGTCCAGACTTCCCCCGAGGCTAACACTTCCCAAACTTTGGCCCCAGAATCGCAATTCACAGCGTACACTTTTCCGTCATCGCAACCGAAGAAGACTTGGTTCCCGCACAGAGAAGGAGTGGAATGAATCTGGCTGGCAAGCTGAAATTTCCACCTCGGCCGGCCATTCTGGGTATCGATGGCGTGGAGAGCGCCTCCCACTGCGGTTATATAGAGGATTCCGTTACGCAGCACCGGGGCCGAGCGGATGGAACTTCCCAGGCGAGTCTGCCAGCGCGCATTGTTCGGAGCACGTGCGGCGCGAATTCCTTGTCCACCGGTTCGGGAGGAGTCCTTAAGGAGTGCAGGCCAGTCGGTTTCACTTGTCGGAGGCTTCGTTGTCCCGGGTGCCTGGTTCATTTTTTTAGGTAATCCGGCGATGGTCGATCTGCTTGAGATCTGCAACCCCCAAGCCCAATTTCCCCGCTGCTGCGATGTGCCCCGGGCGGCGATAGAACAGGTTCTTAGTTGGGTTATGAAAGAACTCTAGATAGTTTAAAGTGATGCTCGCGGGATCGTGCTGCCACACTGACGGCGCTCCTTCCTGCCGTCTCTTCAGCTCAATCGCCTCCAGCTCCAGCGTGTCGATCGCCACTGGGTCGGTTCCGAAGTAAAGCGTTCCGGCCGGATAAATAAAATCCTGCACCTGAGTTAGCGGACCTCCATGCCACACCTGGCGCATGCCGTCCATGATGTGCAACACGGCTTTCGAGCGCAGCGGCTCAACCGAGCACATGACGGAGATTAACGGGTCTGTGAACGAGTAGGGTGCGCGATGGGAACGAGCCACGTTGTTGAACGTGCCGTAAGCCAGATTCTTGAGGCAGCCGGTCACACCTGAGGCCGAGTGATCCTTCATCGTGGGCACGTTGATGATCTTCGTGACCCCATGCGCGACGATGCTGGCCATGTAAGAACGGGTTTCCCACTCCCCGAAGAAGTTCGCCTGGCAATAGATATTCATGTCGTAGCCCGCCAGACCGGTGAACGCGTCCTGAATGCCTACAACACGAACTCCCGGAGGAACCAGCGCCTGGTAGCTGCCAACATCAATCTCATATGCGTATCGGTCGTAGACGACAATGTTGTTCGCGGGGACGCCAACGGATTGCACTCCACCGACGAGCTCGCGCACGATCTCGGGAGAAGAGCAGCAGGCCGGAGCACCCGAAGGATTGATCTTGATTCCCACTACGTCGGCAGGCTCAACGAACTTGGCCCATGCCGCAGGGATCGAGCTCTCACCCGTGAGTTCCCTCAGGCCCTGTTCAAACATGCTTTTGATTTCGGCCTGCGCGACGCGATTGCGCAGGATAGAGTCGGGATTCGAGACTTCTACCACCCGGCCAGGAAACAGTCCCGGCATCCCCAAAGGAGAAGGCTTGGTACGCTGCAGACCATGAGTCTCGATCGGAGGTAGTGCTGGAGCTGAAGCATCGCT
>QIAB01000060.1:26113-37683 GCA_003225455.1 Acidobacteriota bacterium | reverse complement strand
CAAAAAGTATCGCTCAGGCTACGCTAGGCTTTGGACGTTTTCAAGCGGGTGTTCCCTTCAGTGTTGTCCTGACTCGATCATGATGACAACTTTCATCGAACTGCGTACACTTTGGACTTTCCACGGTGACACAATGATCCACTTGCACAGAATTGAATCGATTTTCACTCTGCGGAAGTCGATTGCGGAAGTGGCAGGAATCGCACTCTTAGCTGGGGGAGCCCTGGCACAAACGCCTCACTATGACCTACTGCTGAAGGGCGGTCACGTCATCGATCCCGCTAACCACCTCGATGCAGTTATGGATGTCGCGGTGTCGAAAGACAAGATCGCCGCGGTCGAAAAAGATATTCCTGCCAGCCAGGCGGGAAAAGTGGTCAATGTTTCGGGCCTGTACGTCACTCCGGGCCTGATCGATATCCACTTCCACATCGGTCATGGAGGCGCGCCGCTCAACTGGTTCGCGCCGGAGGCCCGCGCGCACATTGGGCCGCTAGGAATTCCGCCTGATCTGGCGTTGCAGTCAGGCGTGACCACGTTGGTCGATGCGAACCGAAACATTTCTTCAAGAGAAGGAAGAAGTCATCGATCATGCCAAGGTGCGGGTGCTGGCCTTTCTGAACATTGTGGCGAATGGCATGAACGGGGGGCTGGAGCAAGCCGTTGATCAAATGGATGTGAAGCTCTGTGCTGAAACGATCAAGAAGTATCCGGACATCATCGTCGGCGTGAAGACCGCCCATTTTTGGACGGAGGAGCCTTGGGATGCGGAGCATGTCCCTTGGGCCGCAGTGGACCGGGCGATCGAGTGCGGCAATCTGGCCAATGTGCCGGTGATGTTCGATTTCTGGCCACGTCCGGAAAGGACTTACGCAGACCTGATCCTCAAAAAAATGCGGCCTGGTGACATTCACACTCACGTCTTCGCGCAGCAATTTCCGATCATCCTTCCTGATGGCAAGCTCAACCCGATCATGGCAGAGGCACGCGCGCGTGGAGTGATTTTCGACGTCGGCCACGGGGCGGGCAGTTTCTGGTTCCGCAATGCCGTGCCAGCAGCCAAACAGGGTTTTGTACCAGACTCCATGTCCACGGACTTGCATACACGGTTCTCTCCATGAATAATGTGATGTCCAAGTTCCTGGCGATGGGAGTGTCGCTGGAGGACATCATCCGCCGCTCGACGGTGAACCCCGCACGTGAGATTCGGCGGCCAGAACTGGGAACGCTCTCAGTCGGCAAGGATGCGGATATTGCGGTGCTGGAAGAGCAGCATGGCGAGTTTGGCTACAGCGATTGCGGCGTCGCTCGAATGGAGGGAAATCTGAAGCTGGTGGCGCGCATGACGGTGCGCGCGGGACGGATTCTCTATGACCCGTCCGGCCTGAGTATGGTTGAGTGGGAGAAAGCTCGTCCCCAGTATTTCACCACGCCGGGACTGGGTAATTCTAAGCCAGCCAGGGCGGATGATTTTCCAAGGGAATAATAAATAAAGGGGGAGCGATGTCAGCAAGCATCAGCCGGCGCAAGCTGTTGGGCGACGGAGGACAGGCCATTCTCGCGGCAAGTGTGACGGCTTATGCGACGCCGTCGTTCGGGACACGTCAATCACATTCCGCGGTAAGAGCAGTCGATTACTACCAGAAGCTTGGCGTGACTCCTTTCATTAACGCCGCTGGGACCTACACCGTGCTTTCGGCTTCGACCATGCCGGACGAGGTGCAGGCGGCGATCGCGCTGGCTGCCAAACAACCCGTTAACCTAAATGAACTGCTCGATGCCTCTGGCGAGTATTTGGCAAAACGCTTGCGTTGCCAGGCGGCACTGGTCACGTCTGGCGCTGCTGCCGCGCTGGTGGTTGGAACGGCGGCATGCGTCACCCACGGAAATGATTCTGCCATTCTCAGCATTCCGACCGACATGAGCACACTTAAAAACGAGGTTCTCATTCAGAAAACGCATCGCTATGGATACGATCATGCTCTGCGCAATTGCGGCATTCGCTTCGTCGAAGTAGAAACCCTTGAACAATACGAGCAGGCTTTCAACGAGCGCACCGTCATGACTCACTTTTTTAATGCTGGCGAGGGTCAGATCAGCCGCGAAGACTGGGTGCGTGTTGCGCACCAGCATGGAGTCCCCTGCTTCAATGACGCGGCTGCCGATGTCCCTCCGATTTCGAATTTGTGGAATTACACCCAAATGGGATTCGACCTGGTGACCTTCTCGGGAGGCAAGGGCCTGCGGGGACCACAGTGTACGGGCTTGCTGCTGGGCAAGAAAGACTTGATCGAGGCCGCCAAAAAGAATAATTCGCCGAATTCCAATACGATTGGGCGCGGAATGAAGGTTGCGAAAGAAGAAGTCGTCGGTCTGGTTGCCGCCGTGGATTGGTTCCTGAGCCAGGATGACGCAGCCATGGAAGCCGAGTACCGCAAACGGGCGGAGCGGATTGCCGCGCAACTAAAGAATATCCCGACGGTGAAGACACAAGTTTTTATTCCCGCAGTGGCTGCGAATCATGTACCGCATCTGCTCATCACGTATGACCAGAACCAAATCAAAATTACGGGAGCTGAAGTCATGCAAAAGATGCGCGAAGGAAAGCCGCGCATTGAACTGAATCCCTCCACAGGAGGCGCTCCCGCCAGCGCGGGTCTGCCGGGAGGTCCCAACACAATCGTGGTGGGCGTCTGGATGTTGCAATCCGGCGAAGATGTGATCGTCGCGAAGCGCCTGCGCGAGGTGTTGCGGAGTGCGGTGACGACTTAGCAGGCTTGCGGAAAACCTCAGTTCAAATCCTCCAGAAGAGCGGTCTTGGAGATGCTTGCCGTTACCTTGCGAGCGATCTTCTGTATCTGCAACTGATCCTTGCCTTCCTCGATCAGGTAAAACTTGTCGGCTTCAACATTGTGGAAAGCTTGCCGCTGTCCGCTCGGCCAGGTGATCTCCACGCTCTCTGCACGGGTAGCTTTGGCGAGACCGAAGTTGGCGCGAAGATCGCTTTGGGAAAGATAACTGCCTCCGCCCGCGATCTCGCGGATTTGCGACAACCCGCCAGCCACAATGCGGATGCGCGCCCCCATCGCGTCCCGATTGCTTTTCGTTCCCACGAGTTTGAAGTTCAGAAAATGATTCCCGTTGCTAGCGCTATTGTGCAGCAGCAGCGGCGGGTCTCCATTATTTGCGACCACTACATCTGTAAAGCCGTCATTATCGAAATCGGCAAAAGCAACGCCGCGGCCGACATGGGGTGTTTGCAAGCCGCTGCCGGCCAGCTTGGTAGTTTCCACGAATTTACCGTTGCCTTGGTTGTGGAACAGCGAGTTCGTCTGCTTGTAGTGAATTTCAGGAGTGGCCTGCTCCACCTCGGGATATACATGACCATTGGCGATGAACAGATCCAGCCACCCATCGTTGTCATAATCAAAAAATCCTCCCCCAAAACTGAGCACATCGTGCGTGGGACGGGTGATGCCGGCCTCGTCACTGACCTCGTCGAAAAATTCTTTGCCATCGTTGTGCCAGAGGTGATCGGAGGATCGCTGGAAATCAGAGATGTAGAGATCGAGCCAGCCGTCGTTGTCATAATCGCCGAGGGATATGCACATTGCCGCCATGGTTCGCCCCTGGGATGTAAGTGCCATGCCGCTAGGAACCCCGATCTCCTTGAAAGTGCCGTTGTGCTCGTTGTGGTAGAGGTAGGCTTCGATCCCGTCGTTAGCCACAAACAGATCGGGCCAGCCGTCGTTATCGTAATCCGCTGCACCCACCGAAAGATTCTTTCCATTCGGCTGGTAAACTTTTGCCGCAGCCGTCACATTGGTGAACGTCCCGTCGCCATTATTGTGATACAGCGCATCCAGACTGCCGCGATATTCGCTGGGAGCACAACTGCTGAGTACCTCGCCCAACTTGCAATAACGCTTATCGCCCAGGGCGACGTAGCTGCCGACGTAAAGATCCAGGCGGCCATTCCGGTCGTAATCGAAGAATGTGGCCCCGGAATGAAATGCACCGGATTCCGTGCCCGCTACGCCGGCCTTGTCGGTTACATCGGTGAAAGTACCATTCCCGTTGTTGTGATAAAGAACGTTGCGCCCATACTGGGTCACAAACAGGTCGGGAAAGCCGTCGTTGTCGTAGTCTCCCCAGACGCATCCCAAGCCGTAGCCGGTTCCCGGCACGCCGGCTTTTTCGGTCACATCGGTGAAAGTGCCATCGCCGTTGTTGTGATATAGGGCATTTCGAACCGAGATACCGCGATTGTAGAGATCGCGTCCATTGACAAAATAAATGTCCTGCCAGCCGTCGCCATCGAAATCGGCCACGCAGACTCCGGGACCAAATTCTTCGCGGTTGATCGAGATGCCGTTGTTACCTTTGAAGTGGACGAACTTGATGCCGGCGGCAGCGGTAACATTTGTGAACTCGATCGGAACAGGCTGTGAGCTCTGCGCATATAAGCGTGCGATACACCTTGGGTCGTTAAAGATTAACGTCAGCAAGAACGCTCGCAAAAAAGGCCAGAGGTGGTATGCAAGCTTGGCCGAATTCGCAAGTGCGCTGTTTACCACGTCCGTTTTCTTTATGCCTTCAACGCATTCTGAAGCACGTGACCCAAAGCTAAAATAGTATTGCACGGCTCGGGGGAAGCCTGTTGACCGGGGATTCGCGTGCCACCTGCCGTTGGAGGACGTTTTGGTGCTCGTCCTCGGCGATCGTCAGCGTTTCGTAATGGTTTACAATTAAATGTTTTTCGAGCACTCATCTGGAGGTCCTTATGAAGCTCACTCCTGGCAAATTGACCGGACTTAAGCATGTTTCTAACGATCGCGGCGTGATCGCTGCCGCCGCGATGGATCAACGCGGTTCGTTGCAAAAAGCGCTTGCCAAAGAAAAAGGCGGCGAGGTTAATGACGCGATGATGGAGGAATTCAAGTCGCTGGTAACGGAAGTTCTTACACCTCACGCCAGCGCCATCCTGCTCGATCCGGAGTGGGGACTGCCCGCGTCCAAACGCCGCGCGAAGAATGCCGGGCTGCTGCTGGCTTATGAAAAAACCGGCTACGACAAGACTGGCCCGGGCCGGCTGCCCGACTTGCTCGACCACTGGTCCGCGCGCCGCCTGAAAGAGGCTGGTGCGGATTGCGTGAAGATTCTGCTCTACTACACGCCCTTTGATCCGAAGGATGTAAATGATAAGAAGCACGCCTGGGTAGAGCGCATCGGGGACGAATGCCGTGCCAACGACATCCCCTTCTTTTTGGAATTCGTCGGGTACGAAGAGGGCGCGGACGAAAAGGGCTTCGACTACGCCAAGAAGAAGCCGCAGATAGTAATCGAGAGCATGAAAGAATTCAGCAAAGATCGCTACGGCGTGGATGTGCTTAAGGTAGAAGTGCCGGTAAATATGAAATTCGTGGAAGGCGCGAAGATCTATGCTGGACAAAAAGCCTACAGCAAGCAGGAAGCCATGGACCTGTTCCGCAGAGCCGCTGGAGTCGCGAGCAAACCTTTTATTTATCTATCTGCGGGAGTGAGCAACGCGGAGTTCACTGAATCACTCGAACTGGCCGCCGAAGCAGGAGTGAAATTCAATGGCGTACTGTGCGGTCGAGCAACCTGGAAAGACGGCATTCCGGTTTATGCTAAGCAGGGCGCCGAAGCCTTTCGCAAGTGGTTGCAGAGCGAGGGCGTGAAGAACATCAATAACGTGAATGACCGGCTGAAGGCAGCCACATCATGGCATCCGATCTACGGAGTAGAACCGGCGCTGGTCGGAGCGTAAGGGCTAGAACCACAAAGGGCACGAGGGTACACGAAGGTGAATGTTGACCACACCCTTCGTGATACTTCGTGCCCTTCGTGGTTTATTGATTAGAATCGGTGTGATTATGGATGGCAAACACCACACTGCACTCATCACCGGCGCCTCTGCCGGAATCGGCCGCGAACTCGCGAAATTGTTAGCGCAAGATGACTACTACCTTTTGCTGGTCGCGCGAGACGGGTCTCGTCTGTCACAATCCGCGGATGAGCTTCAGCGGCAGTTTGGAATCACGGCGAAATCCTTTCCGCTGGATTTGGCAGCCGAATCGGCCCCGCAGTTTCTCTTCGATCAGTTGCAGCGCGAGGGAGTCATAATTGACGTCCTTGTCAACAACGCTGGTTATGGCAAACTCGGCGCCTTCGCTGAGATTCCTTTGGAAGAGAGTCTTGGCCAGATCCAGCTCAATATCACAGCTTTGACGCATCTCACGAAGCTCTTTCTTGGCCCAATGCTCGAACGAAGATCGGGCAAAATTCTGAACGTTGCTTCGACTGCCGGATTTCAGCCCGGGCCGCTGATGGCCGTCTATTACGCGACTAAGGCTTATGTCGTTCTCAGAAGCTCTGGCGAATGAACTGCAAGGGACGGGAGTGACCGTAACCTGCCTTTGCCCCGGCGCAACCGATACCGAGTTTCAGAAGCGTGCGGGAACCGAAGAAACGCGCTTGTTCCGCACGATGCGTCCGATGGATGCAAGTGCTGTGGCTCGCGATGGCTACCAAGCGATGATGAAAGGCAAGCCGCTCGTGATCTCAGGATTCAGGAACTGGCTGCTGGCCGAATCTCTGCGCGTTAGCCCGAGAAAACTGGTAACAGCGATATCAAGAAAAATTCTGGATGTTGCGTAACCGCCGCGGGCTAGTCCCGACGTCGCTTTGCAGGCTTCATTCCGGCGGCAGGAAGCGCCGATGATGGAAGAATAGAGGGCCGACCATAACGGCCCTCTCGACTTCTTTTCAGACTACTGCCTTCTGGCCTCTCCATTGTTAAGGCCATCCTCCTCTGGAGTTGATGGGCTAACGTTCATGATGAAATATCCCTTACCATGATCAACGATCGCCGACACGTGCGTGCTGTTGATGGGTGGGCCCCAGGTGTCCGTGACTGTGCAGTCAGGGTTTACCGAATACGTTCCAGGAAATTCGACAGGCCCAATATTCGTACCGGGCACTCTTATGAAGAGTTTTCCGGTGAGACCACCATTTCCATCAAAGACGAAGCGACCGATCGCAACGAAGCTTTTTCCGGTAGCGTGGAAACCGTAGCTACCGTGCAGCGTGGCATTGGAGCAACTTTCTTTATCTTGCGCCTGAACCCCGAAAGCGAGGCTAAGTACAACGAGTGTTACTGCCAAAAATCGAGTTCCGAGGGACATGTTCGCGCTCCTGTGGTTGGATTTTGAAGACGCGCGAGGAGACAACCGCTCGGACAAATCGGCGATGACGAGGAGTCAGCGGGGCGCTGACTGCGACTTCTGGCTGAAGTCCGCGCTGGATGCCTGAACCCGAGCGGGAGGCATTGTTGCCCTTAAAACTCCGTCTGTCAAGCTGGTGGGCTTGTAAGAGGCATAATTCGGCTTCGGCTTTATTCGCTTGACATCCGCTCGGTCGGGTGGATAATTCCTTGCTGCATCGCCTCTCCTCGGCGCTGTACATCTCTGTAAGGCGATGAGACCCCATCCCATGGAGGAGAGCATGAGACTACCGCAAGTTTCACCAACTTTATTTCCGTATCGTGGTCATCGACATTTCACGCAACGCTTGCTCAACCGCAGGGGATTTCTTGAGAAAACCGGCCTGACAGTAGGTGCGCTAGCCGCATCCGGATTGCTAACTGGACCCTTGCGCGCAGCTTCAACCGCTAATCGCGGACGCCATAGCACCACAACAGCCACCCCTTCGCCGATACCTGGAGGTTTGCAACTCCTCGGTCCCGACGGTCCCCTGTTCCATGTCTTCCTGCCGGCGCCAGGAGTCGAACCCTCCACCATCACCGATTTCAACGGCTTCGTGGGGTGGGCTGCAGTAGGTGGCGCCGGAACGCACACCGTAACCGGAGAGGCTCCCGAACACCTTCCTTTTGAAGCGGACGTGCGCTTCATGCTGGGCGAATACGTGGGTGATGATGGGCGCAACCATCACGGCGCGTTTACCTTCATATGACTTGACGTCTTCACAAGTCCCGTGGAGGACGTGCAAATTCACGATTTCAATCCTGGGATCACCGAAAGCGGACTGTTCTGGACGATCCCGATTTCCGAAGACACAATCAAAGTAAACTTTGCCGCCGGCAAGGCGACATTCCAAGTCAGCGACGTGGACGTCGAAGACTACCACGACGTGGTCAACGCGCTGATGGATGGTCCGGAAGTGGATGCGGAAGTCTCCTGGAATATTCGCTGGAGCCATCCGTTAGGCCGGACGAAGATTCGCGACGTAGAGAACAACTTCGCAGGCGACTTCGTGCAGAATGTTGCGCAGCTTGCCTGGACTGGCAAAACCGACACCGCTACATTTGTGTCAGATCCGGCGGAGACTTCTGTGAATGAATTCTCGCTGCTGGCACACGAACGGAACGGAGTTTTCTTCTCGTAAGCGGTAGAGAGCACGAGCGAGCCGAGAACGGTGCTGTACTCAGCTCGCTGTATTTTTCTCGACACGGCTTCCGCTGGGGTTACTCCCACTCAATCGTCCCCGGCGGTTTCGAGGTAACGTCGTACACCACGCGGTTTACGCCTTTCACCTCGTTCACGATCCGGCTGGAGATTGTCTTCAACACTTCGTGGGGTAGTGGCACCCAGTCTGCGGTCATACCGTCTTCGGAATGTACCGCGCGAATTGCGCAGGTATAAGCATAAGTCCGCTGATCGCCCATTACCCCGACTGACATCACTGGCAGCAACACCGCGAACGACTGCCAGATCTTCGTGTAGAGTCCGGCTTTCTTAATTTCGTTCACAACAATGTCATCGCACTCGCGCAGGATAGCCAGCCGTTCGGGTGTAACTTCACCAAGAATGCGCACCGCGAGACCCGGCCCGGGAAACGGCTGGCGCTGCAGGATCTCCTCCGGCATACCCAAATCGCGTCCGATCTTGCGGACTTCATCTTTAAATAGATCTTTCAGTGGCTCGATCAGTTTGAGCCTCATCTTTTCCGGAAGCCCGCCAACGTTGTGATGCGACTTGATGACTTGTGACGGCCCGCGCACTGACTGCGATTCAATTACGTCCGGATACAACGTGCCCTGCACCAGCCATTCGACTTTGCCCTCTTTTTTTTCGATGCGATGAGCTTCTTCCTCGAACACAGCGATAAATTCGTTGCCAATGATTTTGCGTTTTTTCTCAGGATCGGTCACGCCAGCCAGCTTGCCGAGAAAGCGATCGGTTGCGTCTACAGCCAGGACATGCAGGCCAAGCTTGTCGCGCAGGTTCTGCTGAACTTTTTCGAATTCGTTCTTGCGCAGCACGCCGTTATTCACAAAAACGCAGGTCAGACGGGACGAACCGTCGCCGTCGCGCAGCGCGCGATCAACTAACGTCGCGGCTACCGCGGAGTCCACACCGCCGGAGAGCGCGCATAAGGCACGGCTGTCGCCGACAGTCTGGCCAACCGAGGCGACGGTGCCGTCGATGAAATGTTGCGGCGTCCAATCCCGTTTGGCTTTGCAGATGTTTAGAACGAAGTTGCGCAGAATTTCCGTTCCCATGCGCGTATGCTGCACTTCCGGATGGAACTGCACGGCGAACATTTGTTTCGCGGGATTCTGGATGGCAGCAAGAGAATTGGGCGACTGCGCTGTCAGCGAGAATCCTGGAGGCAGCTCCACGGCTTCATCACCATGCGACATCCAGACTTCGAGCGATTTCGGTAACCCGCGGAATAGCTCAGAGTCGCCGACGATCTCAACCTCCGCATGTCCGTACTCACGTTTTTTCGCAGGGTTAACTTTTCCGCCGAGCACATGAACCATCAATTGCAAGCCGTAACAAATGCCTAGCACCGGCACTCCAAGTTCGAAAACGCCGGGGTCAGCGTTCGGAGCATCAGCGTCATAGACAGAACACGGCCCACCGGACAGGACGATTCCTGCGGGAGAGTGGCTGCCAATCTCATCCAGCGACGTAGTACAAGGTAGGACGACAGAAAAAACGTTCAATTCACGGATGCGGCGCGCGATGAGCTGTGAATACTGCGCGCCGAAATCCAGGACAACGATGGATTGGCTTTCCACACACGAGTCTCTCAAATTGACGTGCAAACGTAAAGCAGGAAGGCTGCCGGGCAACAAAGCTCGATTACAAACTGAGAACTGATTTTCTTAAGCAAATAGCTGCGACGCGACCGCGTGCCGACCATCTTGCTAATGGAGGCCGGGGCGTCCCCGCCCGGCTGGACGGGCGAGACGCCCGTCCCTCCATCGACTTGCGAACCCTATAGGTCAATTCTCAGATCGGGTTGGTGCTCAGGTCGCTGAGAATCGGCTCGTCCTGGTCTACCCGCGCACTTGGAGTAAGCGAAGGTGGGCTACCGAACAACTGCGGCGCTGGAACCATTGGCACCGGCTCTGGACCGCATGAAACATAAACATATCCGGCAAATCGCCCCACTCGTAAAAAGTCCACAACCGCGAAATATAGAAGTACCACAACCAGCAATCCGGATAAAACTGCTCTTCCCGGCAGCACTTTCGTGAGCGCGATCGGAACCATCGCCAGCACGCTAAACAGAAAAAATGCTCCGGCATGAGCCAGACCAAACCAGGTACCGACCGCGAGTATTGGCCCGCTGCGCGAGCGAAACAAATCTACCGCCGAAGCCAGCGCGCCGAATGTATCGCGGCCCTCCCCAATCGCGAAGATAGAGGCGAGTGAGAGAAACCAGTTCAACATCGACCAGACGGAGACTATAAGTGCGACAGAGGCGAAGAAAATCAACGCGACGATTCCGGGAGAAGTGCCCGCCTCAGGTGAAGAAGGGCTCGCGAGAAACAATGCACCCAGGCAGGCGACAGCCGCAGCGAGAGTTGCAGCAAGCCGAAAGAAATTCAACCCCATCATGGAACTGAGCCGCCAAACTGCGGTTTGAGAAGAATTCGATGCAACGCGGAAATAATCCAGCATAGCCCTGATCCCTGCTGCGCGCCCCAAGGAGCCAACACAAATCCAGGCAATGCCAACACAAAGGGCGATCACGACGGCGGCCGCCACTGCTCTAGGCGCGCTTCCGTGAACAATGTGCGATATCGCCCGTGCAACCAACGCCGGCTGCCGGGTTCGCAGCAACGCAATTTCACTCGACGTCACCGGCAGTGTGTCCAGAAATTGCAGCGCGCCGAAGACGAGAAATGCGCGCACTGCTACGGCAAAACTCCAGCGCCAGGCAATCTCGGCTAATCCCAACGATGGAATGCGGAAGATTGCGCGAAAGCCTTCCAGAGTGGGCGAGCGTTGCTTCATGTTTGTCTATCGAACAACGATGTTGACCAACCTTCCGGGCACGACGATTTTTTTGAGGATTTTCTTCCCAGCTATAGCGCCCTTGATTTTCTCATCGGCAAAAGCCTTTTCGAGGATGGCCTCTTCGGATGCATCCGCTGGCACCACAATGCGGCTGCGCAATTTACCGTTGACCTGCACCGGAATTTCTATTTCCTCTTCCTTTGCCAACTCGGGCACATATTTTGGCCAGCGGGCACGGAGGAGGTTCTCATTCTCGCCTAGAGTTTCCCAAAG
>QIAB01000060.1:20879-26068 GCA_003225455.1 Acidobacteriota bacterium | reverse complement strand
CATCGGCTCGAAAGGCTCGCGGCGCGGGCCCGTCGCCATGAGATGCAAACATCTCCTGCGCAGCATTGCATGAATTGAGCAGCTCCATTAGCGCTGCAACGGAAGTGTTGAAGTGCCAGCGTCCTTTGAAGTCCTCTGTGATTCTCCTGATCGTCTGATGAAGCTTACGCAGAACCTGTCTCGCGTCCGGGGTGAGATCATCGGGCGCGTAATGCGGTTCGTAGCTTCCGCGCACGACCGGATCGTGCGTGATGAAGCGGTACACGCGGCCCAAAAACCGCTGAATGCCTTCGATTCCTGTGTCCTGCCAATCGAGGTCGCGATCTGGTGGCGCGGCAAATAAGCTGTAGAGGCGCGCAGCATCCGCGCCGAAGCGCGCGATCATCTGATCGGGTGTAACCACATTTCCTAAACTCTTCGACATCTTGGCCCCGCCCTTGATCACCATGCCTTGCGTGAACAGGCGTTCGACCGGTTCGTCATTTTTGACCAGTCCCATATCGCGCATGAACTTGGTCCAGAAGCGCGAATAGATCAAATGAAGAATCGCGTGCTCGACGCCGCCGATGTATTGATCGATAGGAAACCAGTAGTCAACCGTTTTGCTGTCGAACGGAGCGCGATCGTTGTGCGCGTCAGTGTAGCGGTAAAAGTACCAGGATGAGTCGACAAACGTATCCATGGTGTCGGTCTCACGCCGCGCCGGACCGCCACACCTGGGACACGTGGTATTGAGAAATTCCGGCACGCGCGACAACGGCGACCCGCCGGTCAATGTGATATCGACGTTCTCGGGCAAAATAACCGGCAAATCCTTTTCTGCAACGGGAACGATTCCGTCTTTCTCGCAATAAAGCATGGGAATCGGCGTACCCCAGTAACGCTGGCGCGAGATGCCCCAGTCTTTTATCCGATACGTGACCGTAGCCTTGCCCAAGCCGTTCTTCTCGGCGTACGCAGACATCTTCTTGATCGCTTCTTCGCAATCGAGTCCGCTGAACGGACCGGAGTTCACCAGCGTGCCGTTCATCGTGGTGAACGGAAGTGGCGGCTCGACGACTGTTTCCTCCGGATCATCCGGCCGTGGCACGATCACCAGGCGAATCTCGATGTGGTATTTTTTGGCAAACTCGTAGTCGCGCTCATCGTGGGCCGGAACGCTCATGATCGCGCCGGTGCCGTAATCCATAAGGATGTAGTTCGCGACCCAGATGGGAATTTTCTCGCGGTTGTACGGATTAATGGCGTAGCGTCCAGTGTTGACGCCGTGTTTTTCGATCTCGCCAATATCGCCCACTTCGCGTGCTCGGCGCTGCTCGGAGATCAACTGATCCACTTTCGCGCGCAGTTCAGGCTTATTCGCCGTCAAATCCGCGACCAATGGGTGCTCCGGCGCAAGCTGGACTGAAGTGGCTCCAAAGATAGTATCGACTCGGGTGGTAAAGACGGTGATGGTCGAACCCGCAGGACCAGAGTGACCATCCAGCTTAAAATCAACCAACGCGCCTTCGCTGCGCCCAATCCAGTTGCGCTGCATGGTGCGCACTTTTTCCGGCCAGCCGCTCAGCTTGTCGAGATCGCGAAGCAATTCATCCGCGTACTTGGTGATTTTCAGAAACCATTGTTCCAGTTCGCGCTGCTCGACAGGCGTATCTTCGTGGCGCCAGCAGCAACCATCAACCACCTGCTCATTCGCCAACACGGTCGCGCACTTCGGACACCAATTGACTTTGCTCTTCTTACGATAGGCAAGGCCCTGCTCGTAGAGCTTCAGAAAAAACCACTGGTTCCACTTGTAATATTCCGGGAAGCAAGTTGTAACCTCGCGTGACCAATCGTAGGCGAAGCCGAGACGCTTCATCTGCGCTTTCATGTTGGCGATGTTGCGCAGCGTCCACTCGCGCGGAGGCACATTCGCAGAGATGGCCGCATTTTCCGCCGGCAAGCCGAACGAATCCCATCCCATAGGATGAAGCACGTTGTAACCATTCATCCACATGTAGCGGGCAAGCGAATCGCCAATGGCGTAGTTGCGAACATGCCCCATGTGCAAAGCGCCAGAAGGATAGGGCAACATCTCCAGCACGTAATATTTTGGTTTGGTCGAATTCACTTCCGCGGCGTATAGCGACGGATCGCTTTGCCAGCGCTCAAACCACTTTTCTTCCACCTCATGAGCGTTGTAGCGCTCGTCTCTTCCGCTTTCGCGATCGCGGGTCACGGTCGTCTTTTCTTTCTGCGGCATAAAAACTGGCTAAACTATTAGGTAAGTGTGATTTTACAACGAGATCTTTATGTGGCGCGGGCGCCCCCGCCCGCGATCACCGTTGATAGTGTTCTTGGGTGTTTTCAGCAGCCGATGCTCTGAGGCTTACGGCAGCACTCCCCACCATTGAAGATGCTTCAAAATCCCCCACACGCCTAGAAGCGTTGCAATGGGACCGCCCCAAATATAGACGATGGATTTCCAGCTTAGATCCGAAATAACCTCACGCTGGCTGCGATTGGAAATTATAAAGGGCGAGCCCTTCATCAAGATCACCGGCGGGTGCAAGTCGAACTCAGCAGCAGAGACCTGCAGACAGCCTGATGGCGCGTTGGGATCTAAGAACTCATACACCGAACGTCTCTGGATGTCCGCCTCGGCCTCGCTGACGAATCCTGGACCGATGTGGCTCAGCGCGGTGGCATGTACATCCGCGTTCTTGGCGGCCCAGGGATTCTCGCGCAACGTGCCGAGAACGAAAATCGTATCATCCGCCTTGATACAAAATTCCTGCGCTGACACGACATCGCCCTTAGGGAATCCATGCCGGGCCGCAACGTGGCCAAGATAGTCAGAGTGAGTGCCCTCATGCGGATCCATTTCGAGCTCTGCTCCGCGCGGGTCCATCATGACTTTGCCGGTACCATCGTCAATGAAAACGGGCGAGCACATCTCATCCACGATCCTGTGCGACCCTCGTTCACCCAGAAGAACCACCAGCCGGTAGTACAGGCACTCGTTATTGGCAAGCGGTGAAACCAGGGTATACGGCCCCGATGCTTTGCCCACAATTTCTACCGGACCGAGCGCCGCCGCCCGGATGGTCGATCGAGGAATGTTCTTGATAAGCCGCTTGATTCTTAGCGCCCGCCACCCGAGAAAGAAGCCATACGGACCGAAAATAACGCCCATCACCGCCCAGACCAGCGGCGCGTGATGACCCAAACCACTGGATGATCAACGATTCTGGACAGCGAATCGTAATCGTGTGGCACCGGGACTCCGGCGCGTTTCGCAATTAAGAACGTGGCAGCGTGCGACCAAAGCAGTTTTGCAGCGGGAAGAAGGCTAAAAAACAATGCACGCATCAACGACAGAACCATCCTTGTTGCAGAGTATAGTTCAGTTTCAGAAGAGCCTTCATTGTGATTTGATATTTGGGCTTTGCTGAAATGTCGGCGGCTGGTTACGCGGGTCTGACAAATTTAACTAGCTGGCGCGACCAGCTTCTTGAGTGTAGCCACGTTCCTGCGGTCGTCTCCCGGCTCATCAATTGGAGTTTCTGCGATAAAAGCGGCGTGCGCCAAACGAGGGTCGTTCAGCAAGCGCCGAAACGACTCCGGCCCGATGCTTCCCTTTCCGACGTGTTGATGGCGATCAAGCCTGGAGCCGCGGGCAGCTTTAGCGTCGTTGCAGTGCCACACTGGAACATTCTTCAAGCCAATCGTTGCGTCCAACTGCACCAAAATTTCTCGCATGCCTTTTTCACTCACAATGTCATACCCGGAAACATGAGTGTGGCAAGTATCGATGCAAGCGGCAATAGGAACCAGCCCGCGTAGCCGCTGCAGAACTTCCGCCACTTGCTCGAAGCTACCGCCGAGTGAGTATTCCGCGCCTGCGGTGTTTTCGATAAGGATGGTAAGTCCTCCCTTCGCCAGGTCGAGCCCCTGAGTTGCAGCGGCGATCGCTGCAGATGTCCGCAGCAACCCTTCTTCGCGATTCGCCCCACGAAACGATCCGGGATGAAGTACAAGGTAGTCCGCACATAAATCCAGCGCCCTTTCGACCTCGCCGCGAAATGCCTCGACTGATTTTTTGAGGAACAACTCGTTGGTGCTCGCCAGATTAATCAAATAATTGGTATGAATGACCAGCGGCTTCAGGTCATACCTCTCTCGCAGACGGCGCATCTCCGCGCACTGCGGCCGGCTTAGATCGTATGGCGCCCACTGGCGCGGGCTGGAGGAAAAGATCTGCAATGTACTGCAACCCAGACGATAGGCCCGTTCGGCTGCGTTCTGAATCCCTCCAGCTATAGATGTGTGAATGCCGATCCGTCGCGAGGTGCGGCGGGGCGGCCGCTTCGGCACCGGCAGTTTAAGGATGTCTTGTTCGCGGGCAATTGAACTGGGCACGATCACTACCAGTGTAAATGCCCGCCACGCCTCAGCGCTTTACCAGGGCGAGAGGTGCGCTCTTCGATTCTGTTGCCAGCACGCCTCATCGGACTGGTTGCAGACCGGGTATAGCTTGCCCCACCCTTCGGCAAATACGATTTGATTCGCCGGAACTCCCATGCCGAGCAGAGCATCGCGAACCGCGATTGCGCGCCGATCCGAGAGCGCGACATTGTATGCAATCTCTCCGCGCTCATCCGCGTTGCCCTCGATTACGATGAAATTATTGGGATGGGCTTTCAGCCACTCGGCGTCAGCCTGGAGCACCGCTCTCTGCTCCGGAGTGATGTCCGAACGGTCGAAAGCAAAATGAATGTCGCGAACGCCCTGCTCGACTGTCTGCTGCTGGGTTGGATTGGGCATAGCCGCTTGTGGAACTGACGGATTCGCCACCGGCCGGCCCGCATAATCCTTGCCGTTATCTTGATCCGGAACCGCCTTTGCGGCCAGATCGGATTGCGCAACTGCAAGGCCGGTTGACAGTAGAATGAACAGCAAATTGCTAAGCCATCTTTTTGCCATATAGATTCTCCGACAATTCTCTATTAGTTTGGGCCAGATGCGGTGGGGAGCCCTATCCCGTTAACACCGTATTCGCGGCAGGATGTTAACCGAGGTCGTTGACTACGTGCTTCGCGGCGGTTTGCGGTGGGTTGCCTTGCGCTCTTGGCGTATGCTCCGCGGCCTTGGCGGTTAAGAGCTTTAATCGCAAAGCTCACAAAGGACTCGCAAAGCACGCAAGG